>NZ_JBHVQB010000007.1:333410-334914 GCF_042887015.1 Paenibacillus sp. NPDC057967 | reverse complement strand
GTCAGGTAGAACAAGCGCGTGCCGATCTGAGCGCCGCTCTCACAACATATCGCGGAGCAAAGGTGCCGGAAGCGGATAAGACGGCGCTGAATGCAGTCATTGCGGAAGCCGAGGCGGAACTGGCTTCGACAACGGAAGGTACAAATCCAGGCCAATACCCGGCAATCGCCAGAACAGCATTGAGTCAAGCAATTACTGCTGCTAAGACAGTAGCGACGGACGCGCTAGCGACTGCTGCACAAGTGGAAAAGGTACGTACCGATCTGAATGCTTCGCTCACAACGTACCGCGCAGCCAAAGTGCCGGAAGCGGGGAAAGATGCGTTGAACGCAGTTATTACGGAAGCCGAGGCAGAACTGTCCTCGACAGAGGAAGGAACCAACCCAGGCCAATACCCGGCAATCGCCAGAACGGCGTTGAGTCAAGCGATCACGGCAGCGAAAGCTATCGCTTCTAATGTGCAAGCGACGGCGGTACAAGTGGAAAAAGCTCACACCGACTTAAACGCTGCGCTCACAAAGTACCGCGCAGCCAAATTGCCGGAAGCGGGTAAAGACTCGCTGAACGCAGTTATTGCGGAAGCCGAAGCGGAACTGTCCTCGACAGAGGAAGGAACCAACCAAGGCCAATACCCGGCAAATGCCAGAGTAGCATTGAGCCAAGCGATCACGGCAGCGAAAGCTATTGCTTCTAATCCGCAAACGACTGCTGCACAAGTGGAAAAGGCACGTACCGATCTGAATGCTTCGCTCACAACGTACCGCGCAGCCAAAGTGCCGGAAGCGGAGAAAGATGCGTTGAACGCAGTTATTACGGAAGCCGAGGCAGAACTGTCCTCGACAGAGGAAGGAACCAACCCAGGCCAATACCCGGCAATCGCCAGAACGGCGTTGAGTCAAGCAATTACTACTGCTAAGACAGTAGCGACGGACGCGCAAGCGACTGCTGCACAAGTGGAAAAGGCTCGCACCGATCTGAACTCTGCGCTCACAACGTACCGCGCAGCCAAAGTGCCGGAAGCGGGCAAGGATGCGCTGAACGCAGTTATTGCGGAAGCCGAGGCAGAACTGTCCTCGACAGAGGAAGGAACCAACCCAGGCCAATACCCGGCAAATGCCAGAACGGCGTTGAGTCAAGCAATTACTGCTGCTAAGACAGTAGCGACGGACGCGCAAACGACTGCTGCACAAGTGGAAAAGGCACGTACCGATCTGAACTCTGCGCTCACAACGTACCGCGCAGCCAAAGTGCCGGAAGCGGGGAAAGATGCGTTGAACGCAGTTATTACAGAAGCCGAGGTAGAACTGTCCTCGACAGAGGAAGGAACCAATCCAGGCCAATACCCGGCAAGCGTCAGAGCAGCATTGAGCCAAGCAATTACTGCTGCTAAGACAGTAGCGACGGACGCGCAAGCGACTGCTGTACAAGTGGAAAAAGCTCGCACCGACTTAAATGCTGCACTCACAACGTACCGCGCAGCCAAAGTGCCGGAAGCGGGGAAAGG
>NZ_JBHVQB010000007.1:106634-333315 GCF_042887015.1 Paenibacillus sp. NPDC057967 | reverse complement strand
CGGAAGCGGGTAAAGACTCGCTGAACGCAGTTATTGCGGAAGCCGAAGCGGAACTGTCCTCGACAGAGGAAGGAACCAACCAAGGCCAATACCCGGCAAGTGCTAGAGCAGCATTGAGCCAAGCGATCACGGCAGCAAAAGCTATAGCTTCAAACGCGCAGGCGACGGCTGCCCAAGTAGAACAAGCACGAACCGATCTGAACGCTGCGCTCACAACGTACCGAGCTTCGGAGGTGCCTCAGCCCGACGCACCGATATGGACGAGCGGCGAAGCCAAGGTATCGGAAGTGACAGATACAGCCCTGAAGCTTACTTGGCCGGAAGCAAAGGCTGACTCCGGTGTAACGGGTTATCGCATTTATTTGAATAACGATCCAGAACCGTTGGCCGAAATCGCAGCCGGACAAGAGAACAGCTATCTTGTCGACCGTCTCGGTTCTGGCGTTCGCTATACGTTTATGGTAAAAGCATATAATGACGCGGGAGAGAGCATAGGCTTATCCGTTGAAGTTGTCACATTGGCGGACAAAACAGTTCTTCTTGAACAAATTCAGACAGCGAAGAAGCGTTTAGCGGATACCAGAGAAGGTACGCGTCCCGGAACATACCCAGCAAGTGCTCGAACCGCGCTGACAATGGCTATAGTTACGGCTGAAGCGGAAGTAGATAAGACCGACTCCCTGCAGGTAGCGATAGACGCAGCTGCATCTGTTTTGCAGCAGGCCATGGCTGTCTATGATGATTCTGTCATCAAGCCTGGACCAACCAATCCAGGCGGCCCGTCTGCTGAGCCGGAGCGGTCCAGCAATAACCAACTTAAGCAATTAATCATTATGGCCGGCAACAGCCGTATCGAGCTTGTTCCTGCTTTCTCGGCGTCCATATCCGATTACACCATCGAGACAGAAGCGGAGGAACTGGAGATTACCTTCGAGTTCGCGCATCAAGGAGCGAAGGCAACGGTGCTCCAGGATGGCAAAGAGATTAACGGAAAACTATGGAAGCTGCAAACAGGTGAAAACAAATTTACTATTACCATCATTGCGGAAGATGGAACAGAGCGCGTATACAGACTGAACATTCAGCGCAAAGCATCCGAGCCAGAGCCGCCGCTCAAGGAACTGATTGATATCGCAGGACATTGGGCTGAGAATCAGATTAAGCAAGCGGTGGCCTTGGGACTGGTGAATGGTTATCCAGATCAAACCTTCCGGCCGAATCAATCCGTTACCCGTGCAGAGTTTATCGTCATGCTGGTGAAGCTGCTGCAACCTAAGTGGAGCGGCACCACTCATGAATTTACGGATCAAGCATCGATAGGCTCATGGGCGGAGCATGCAACCGCTCAAGCGCTGGAGCTGGGATGGGTACAAGGGTATGATGACGGTACCTTCCGTCCGAACCAATCCATCACTCGAGCTGAAGCTGCCGTCATCATTGCCAGAGCGCTTGGCATTGGTAAAGGCAGCGCGGCAAGCACCGGTTTTGCGGATGATAGCAGCATTCCGTCATGGGCCAAGGCAGCGATCGAGGCACTCCGCCTTGAAGGGATAATCGGCGGTCGCGGCGCGAACCAGTATATGCCGCAAGCGAACATCACGCGCTCGGAATCAATTGCGCTGTTGATGAGGCTGTACACAGACAACGAAACCGATTAAGTCATTCGGCAATACGAAAGTTGGCAAGAAGCAGGTGCGGAGGACTACGGGTCCTCCTCATGCCTGCTTCTTCTTCTATTCTCATTATGACGACCAGCAGGAATTGCAATAGAGAACTAAAGCAATAAAATCTCCACAATATAATTTCATTTTATTGAAATAAATAGAAATAAATATGAATTTTTCAATCTTTTTATGTCTTTTTGGTTGGCAATAAAGGGAAGAGTGTCCACACGTAGAATGAGATAGGAGAATAACAACATTAAATGCGAAGGAAGTTTGAGATGATCCCTAATACGATATCTCTGATGGATCAAGTCGACGTGACCAATGGAGCACATATTCTCTATTATTATACGGATCATGATGCCTATATTAAAAACGCCACATCATTTCTCATCAACGGACTTATTCAAGACGAACATGTCGTATTCATCGATAGCGAACCGAATTACCTGGAAGTGTTACATTCACTCGCCAGTCGCGTTGGAAGCGAAGCCTTGGAACGGATTCATTATGTCAATCATATCGACTTTTATTATGAGCACGGCAAGCTGCTTGTGTCCGATGTGATGAACAACTTTGCGAAACTGTTTGCCCCTTTGCAGCAAAATCCCAGAGCAATCCGGTCTTGGGGCCACTTGCCGTGGGATGAGAACAGAAACATGGAGGAACAGCTTCTGATGTATGAGGACCGCTGTGATTCTTCCATACTGAACGCTCAGATGCTGGGGGTATGTGCTTATGACGCCAAGACGATACCCGCTCATGTTCAGAATGAGATGATGCGATCGCATGAATATTTTATGACAGATGATTCTCTCGCTCCCTCTATGTTTTACCGGGATAGCAAACGATCGGTCATCATTCCGTCTCCTGCCGTTCATATGGAGATGCAGTCGGAGATGGATCTGTATAAGCAAAAGCTTGATTTTGCCCATGCCGTATCGCATGAGGTTCGCAATCCGCTTACGGTAATTCGGGCGTATGCGATGCTCATGCTTAATCCGCGAACAGAGATGGGCGAAGATCATATGCGCAAGCTGCAAGCGATTGTCGACTATGTGGACGTAATCGATCATGAAATCGCCCATATTATTAATACGGAGCAACTTCTCTCGACAGATACGCTGTGGCAGAAGGAAGCGGTCAACGTGAAGCCGCTTCTGGATGAGGTGCTGCACATGATGACGACAAAGGCACGCACGCAAGGTGTGGAATGCCACGCCGAGATTGACGTGCAGGAGGCGCAGATCTATGGTAGCAGTATCGGCTTCAAGCTCATTGTGTCCAATCTCATTAGCAATGCGATCAAATACAGCCACGAAGGTTCATCCGTATCGGTGCATGCCAATGTCCGGGAAGGGATGCTGCAATTCGATGTTAGAGATAAAGGCGTCGGCATGACGAATGAACAGCTGGAGAAGCTGTTCCGCAAATATGAGAAGATGAATACGGACAAAAGCGGTCAAGGAATCGGGTTGTTTATGGTCAAGAAGCTGACGGATCATTTTGAGGGCAGTATCGATGTAAGAAGCAAGCTTTATGCTGGAACGGAAGTACATGTTGAGCTTCCGCTTGTATAATGTAGGGCAGTCTTTTCGGTTCTCCAAATGGATGGTAGAAACAATCCTGCAATGGCGGGTGTGCGAAGGGTAAGGTCTCTTTATAATGGCAGTATAATCATTCATAGGCAGGTGATAATTATGGAATGGTTGTACCTCATTATTATTCTGGTTATGGCAGTTGGATTGATCTCGACCATATGGATCGGCCGCTCTGCAAGCAACAAGGTAGAGGACCCGCGCTACTCCCAGCAGACCGGGCGCAAATGGCTGCGACTTGGCGTCATCTACGTTGTCGGTATTATTATCGTAGCGGCTATCTTAATATGGCTATAAGAGCAGGCTTAAGATGGAGGCCACGCTCCGATATATGAAACCGCCGGGCTAAGAGCCCGGCGGTTAGTTCGATTTAGGGATTCGTTTCCGCAAGCAAGGCACGCAGCGCTTCTGCGAATCGGGATATGCCGGAGTTGATTTCATCGGCTTTGGCCCGGGCGAAAGTGAAACGGACATAGCCGGAATCGGAGCCATATACGCTGCCCGGCACGAATACTACGCCTCTGCGGATGGATTCCTCCAGCAGCTTGCCGTCATGGACCTCCGGTGCCAGCTTGCACCACAGATGTAATCCACCCTCCGGCGCTGTGAAGGAAATCATACCCGGAAGCTCCCTTTCCAGAGCAGCGATCAGCAAGTCACGTTTGAATTGCAATTGCATCCGCAGCCGCGCCAGATGAGGCTCGAAATAATCGGATTTCAAAAACTGGGCGGCGACCTGCTGAGGAATAACACTTAAGCCAAAGTCCATCTGCTGTCTGGCATCCGCCAGCCTCTCTACTATGGCATTCGGCGCAACCATCCAGCCTACGCGCAGACCGGATGCCGCAATCTTGGAAAAAGACCCGATATAGAGCACGGAACCGGTCGAATCCATGGATTTCAGCGGTGCTGGCGGCATGCCTGCATATGAAGTGAGGCTGAAGGGGTCATCCTCCACGATGGGAAGCGCGAGCTCGCTCGCCAGCTCCAGCAGACGCTTGCGGCGCTCCATGCCGAGTACGGTACCCGTAGGATTCTGGTAGTTCGGATTCAGGAAGACCATCTTGATCCGATGCCGTCTATACAAGGTGCGTATATCCTCTGGGCATACGCCATCCCGGTCAACGGGCAGACGGAACAGCCTGAGGCCGGCGGATTGGAACATCGGAAGAGAGTAAGAATAAGACGGGTCCTCGATTGCCACGGCGTCACCTGGGGACAACAGGCATTGGGTAATGAGATATAGGGATTGCTGTGAACCTGATGTGATCAGGATGGATGATTCGGTCGTATGGATCTGCCGATGCTTGCCCAGATAGGGGACCAGCACCTCTCTGAGCGGAACGTAGCCTTGAGGATGGTCGTAGCCCAGATAGGCGGTATACTCATGGCGACTCATCAGGCTTGATATTTCTTCGCTTGGCGCTAGATCCGCAGACAGCTCTCCGCTGGCGAAATCAATCAGGGATGGAGATTGCGCCAGCGCTTCCCGAATCCTCCTCATGAACGGCAGATTGGGTAAAAAATTGCCCCCTTCCGCATATCGTTTCCAATTCGGCGTATGTTTGGGCGTCGCTCCCCATTTGGTCATAGTGACCCGTGTTCCGCTGCCGGATCTCCCTTCAATAATGCCCATAGAGCGAAGCTCGGAGAAGGCTAGAATGACGGTGCTCCGGTTCACGTCCAACTGCTCTGCCAATTTGCGCTCGGAAGGCAGCAGACTGCCGGGCGGAAACTCGCCGTAGGATATGCGCTGTTCCAGATGATCCGCTATTTGGGCATATAGCGGTTTTTTGCTCTGTCGGTCAGGTTTCCACATCGTTTAGGTTCCCTCAATCCATTAAGAATAGTCCATATGATTGTTATGATACCATTGATGGGGCGGAACACAATCGCCGGGGGGAATAGATCAAACAGGTTCATGATGGCCAGCAGCAACTGCCATTAAGAAGCCTGTTTTTTGATTGAAAACATTTCCATTGACAAGTGAAATGGCATCCCGTTATTATGAACTTACATCATAATAATGGAACGATGTCCCGTTATCCTAATTTAGGACAATATTCATCGTGAGGAACTGTATGCCCAGCATGCAACTATTTTTTAATCGTTAATGAAAGCGTTTTATTGAAAGGGGGAGAAGATGGTGTCTGTTAAGCAAGATGGAGAGGCTCAAACAAACTCAAGTGTGGAGCGTGCATTAATCCTGCTTGAATTGCTGGCGAACTGCAAGAGCAGCATATCCTTGGCGGAAATCGTACAGAAGGTCGAGTTACCCAAAAGCACAGTCCATCGAATTTTGGAAACATTAAGATTACGGGGATACGTAGAATGGGAGCCGAATACAGAAAAATACGCACTCGGTTTGAAACTGATCGAGATCGGGGTTACTGGCTTGATCAACATTGAAATTGTCGACGCCGCTGCTCCTTATTTGAGGGAAATCTCCACAATGACCGGGGAAACCGCTTTTTTGGCCGTCTATAACGAAGGAGAGATTGTATATCTTTACAAAGTAGAAGGGACGAATTCGATCCGCACTTCGGCTCAACTGGGATCGCGGCGTCCACTTCATAGTACAGGCCTCGGCAAAGCAATCGCTTCCACATTCTCGATGGAAGAGCTGGATCGCATTCTTGAGGATAAAGGCATGGAAGGAAAAACGATCAACACCATTACCGATCGACAATTGTTTCATGAGGAAATGAGCCGCACTCGTCTGCGAGGATGGGCTACGGATAATGAAGAAGGGGAGATTGGGCTTTCCTGTTATGCTGTACCGATTTTCAATTATTCCGGAAGAGTGGTTGGGGCGATCAGTTGTGCAGGGCCAACAAACCAGGTTCAATCGAGTAAAGAGATCATCCTGTCCAAAGTGGTTGAGAGCGGCGAACAAATATCCAGAAGGATGGGCTATGTTCCCAGTATGCGTTTGCGAAGCTAGATCAGCCCTGTAGACATAAGTGTGCCAACTGTTGATGAAATAATAATGAAGATAAGGGTGGGGTCGTTATGCCAGCATCAGGTCTGCGTTGTATACAATGTGATTGCAGACTTTCACTCAATCCGATCTATGAGTGTCCTAAGTGCGGGGGAATTCTCGAAGTATATTACGATCATGCACAATTACAGGACAAGACTCAGCTTCCGTTAAGTCAGTCATACGAATGGATGCCCATTCGTCGGGAGACGGCGATCAGTCTGGGAGAAGGCAATACCAGCTTGATTGAAGCGGGTCAGTTGGCGAAACGATTGGGTCTTCGCAGGTTATTGTTGAAATGCGAATTTACGAATCCTACCGGGTCGTTCAAGGATCGTCCGATTGCCATCGGGGTTGCAAAAGCGGTTGAATTCGGGTATCGCAAAGTCGTTGTCGCTTCCAGCGGCAACGCTGCGGCCTCCGTGGCCGCTTACGCGGCCCGGGCGGGCCTGGAGGCCATTATACTGGTGCCTGCCTCAACGCCCGGAGAGAAAATTATGCAAACTCTAGCTTATGGGGCGAAGGTCATTCGGGTACAGGGGCCATATAGCAATAGTTTTGGATTAGCTAAAGAGCTGTCCCAGTCCGGGGAGCTGTACAATCTGACAACCACATTTTACAATCCCTACACGGTTGAAGGCGATAAAATGGTCGGATATGAAATATTCGAGCAGATGAAAGAATCGCCGGATGCCATCTATGTGCCGATTGGAGCAGGACCCTTGCTCGTTGGCACCTATAAAGGATTTGTCGATTATCAGCAAACAGATGGGAAGGTAAGTTTGCCTCGAATGGTAGGCGTTCAGGCGGAAGGAAACAATCCGATTGTCAAGGCCTTTCTGTCAGGGAGCACGATAGTGGGCTCAGAACCCGCTCCCAACACGATCGCCGGAGGAATTGCTGATGGGCTTGTGGGCTATACGAAAGATGGTGCTTTCACCCTTGATGTGATCAGGAAGTCCAATGGCTTCGCTATCGATGTCAGCGATGCACGGATATTGGAGGCTAAGCAATGGTTGGCCAAGGATGAGGGGTTGTTCGTTGAGCCTTCAGCAGCAGCAGCAATTGCCGGGGTAGCGAAGAGCCTGCATGAGGGGCAAATCAGCAGTGGCGATGTTGTAGTCGCTATTCTTACAGGACATGGATTAAAGGATATGAATAACCTTGGCCCTGTAGAAGAAGCGCCGATCGTCGATAACAGTTCGGAGCAGCTGAAGAAGCTGTTGACGATATAATTAAAACACCAGGGGGAATGAAAAATGACTAAAAGGTTTGCAAAGTTATTTTTACTGCCGTTGCTTGTCATGGCCTTTGCTTTGGCAGGATGCACGTCTGGAGGAAGCGGAGAGGTTGCTGAAAGTCATTTGAGCAAAATGATGAAAACGAAGAAAATCAGGGTGGCCGTACTGCCTGACAATCCGCCATGGAGTATTCTGAACGCTTCAGGAAATTTTGAAGGATATGATATTGATATTGCCAACAGACTCGCTGAAGCCATGGGCGGGCTCAAGGTTGAGTTTGTCTCGACGGATGGAGCCAATCGTCTACCGTTAATTCAGACAGACAAGGTCGACGTTGTTATCGCTTCATACACTGCGACCAATGAAAGAGCGAAATCGATTGCTTTTACGGAAGCTTATGCCGCAGCAGGTCCGTTGCCTTTATACCGCAAGGACAATCCGATCACAAGCTATGATGATTTGGCTGGCAAGAAAGTTTCAGTGACACGGGGCAGCACGAACGATAGTGTCATGTCGAAGTATTTTCCAGATACTGAGGTTGTACGTTTTGATACGATTGCAGATGCATTTATGGCTGTGAAGACCGGTAAAGTCGATGCATTAATTGAGGAAAACCCGATCGTTTATGAGTTTGCTGACAAAAACCCAGAAATGGAAGCGCTTCCGCTTGATCCGTACAAGCCCGGCTATATTGCGATGGCTGTGCAGCAAGGCGATCAGATCTGGTTAAATTATTTGAACAACTTCATTCGCGATTTTAACAATTCAGGCGATAATGCAGAGCTGTACAAGAAATGGTTCGGAAGAGATTTGCCAAAATTGGTCAATTATTAATCTGAATATTCGGAATAGAAAATCTATTGGGGTGAATGAGGCGAATGGATCGTCTCATTCACGCCAAAAGTAGGAGCGAGGGGTGGACAATGACTTTTTATTTTGGCGATGTATTTCCGTACATCCCCCTATTGCTGAAAGGATTAGCCATTAGCTTGTATATCACCGTATTCGGCATGCTTGTTGGAAGTGTGCTAGGCGTATTCGTCAATTTGGCCAAAACGGGAAAGTCAAAAGTATTAAGAAAAATTAGTTCTGCTTATATTGAGATCATCCGAAATACACCGCTATTGGTGCAATTGTACTTGATCTATTTTGGCCTGGGTCAGCTCGGAATCAATATTAATCCGCTTTGGTCGGCAATGATCGGCATTACCTTAAATAATGCGGCCTATACGGCGGAGATATTCAGAGCAGGGTTCAATTCGGTATCCAAAGGCTTAAGGGAGGCAGGGTGTGCCTTGGGAATGACGTCAACACAGATTTTTAGGCACATCATATTGCCTCCAGCTATTCGCAGCGTTTTTCCAGCGTTGACCAACCAGTTGATTCTGCTTTTTCTGTTCTCGTCAGTGGCTTCTGTCATTTCTCTGGAAGAATTGACCTATCAAATCATGAATGTTGATTCAAAAACGTTCCGAACTTTCGAGATATTAACGATTGGAGCTATTCTGTATTATGCAAGTTCATCTATATTTGCAATGTTATCGAAAGTAATCGAAAAGAAATTATTTAGATGGTAGGTGGGAACAAATGTTCGAAGATTTTGGGTGGCATCATTTGGTTCCTATTGCCAAAGGTGCTTGGTTTACCGTTGTGCTTTGTTTTTTCTCTATTATTTTGGGCGGTGTAATCGGTCTGTTGCTGGGATTGGGTGCTACATCGGACAATCGATGGGCGCGGTGGATCAGCGCTATTTATATTAATCTGATTCGTGGTATTCCATTATTGATCATTATCTTTTTTATCTATTTCGCCTTGCCTCTGCTGGTACCGGGTATGGATTTATCGAAAGAAGTGGTAGCAGTCATCGCTTTGTCTGTTTATGCCGGAGCCTATATGGGTGAAATTGTGCGAGGCTGCATTCAGTCCATACACAAAGGACAGTTTGAAGCGGCAGATGCCCTTGGCATGAGCTATTTTCAAAAATATCGATACATTATTGTGCCGCAGGCGATGAAAGTGATCGTTCCGCCGGGAATCGGCTTTATTATTGCCTTGGTGAAAGATTCCTCTCTCGTGTCAACAATCGGATTTATTGATTTGACCAAAGCAGGAAGAGTCGTCAGCAATTTAACCGTTGATCCGTTAAAGTCGTTCCTGGCTGTAGCCGTCTTTTACTTTATCATTTGCTACGCACTTTCCAGATTGGCACAATATTATGAAGCAAAGATGGCGCGGACAAACACGTAACGTCAATGATGGCCGAGGAGGAACAGCCTATGATTCAGGTGGGAAATTTGCATAAAAGTTTTGGGAAAGTCGATGTGCTGAAGGGTATAGATTGCCATATACGTACGAATGAAGTTGTCTGCGTGATTGGACCATCGGGCTCAGGAAAAAGTACGTTCCTGCGTTGCTTGAACTTGCTCGAATCGATCACAGGCGGGACGGTCAAGATTAATGGGCATGATCTGACAGACCCGAAGATGAATATTAATCAAGTTCGCAAGGAAGTGGGCATGGTATTTCAATCATTCAACCTGTTTCCTCATATGAAGGTCATAGACAACATCATATTGTCACCGATCAAGGTATTGAAAATGGATAAGGACAAGGCTCGTCAGAAGGCGATGTCTTTGCTGGAGAAGGTCGGGCTGAGTCACAAAGCGGACGTTTATCCAAGCAGCTTGTCCGGGGGTCAGATGCAGCGGGTTGCAATTGCCAGGGCGCTTGCAATGGACCCGAAAGTGATGCTGTTCGATGAACCGACATCAGCGCTTGATCCGGAAATCGTTGGCGAAGTGTTGTCTGTCATGAAGGATTTGGCCAAAGAAGGCATGACCATGGTTGTCGTGACACATGAGATGGGATTTGCCCGTGAAGTCGCTGATCGTGTCATTTTTATGGACCAAGGTATTATTATCGAGGAAGGGCCGCCAAAGGAAATATTCACGAATCCCAAGAATGAACGCACACAAGCGTTTCTTAGCAAGGTGCTATAAATATAGGGTTTAACATTGCGAAGGAGGAATACCGGTATGGGAATCATTGAACAACGTCTGCAGCAATTAGGGATCGAATTGGCCGAGCCTCCTGCGCCTGCGGCAATCTATATTCCGGCAGTGACTACGGGAAACCTGGTCTTTACTTCAGGTAATGACTGTCGGGTGAACGGCAAGTTTCTTTATGTGGGCAAGCTGGGGCAGGACTTGACGATTACGCAAGGTCAAGAAGCGGCCAGACAGACGATGATCAACCTGCTTGCTGTTTTAAAAAGTCATTTGGGAGATCTGGATCAGATTCATCGAATTGTAAAGCTGCTCGCCTTCGTCAATAGTGCTCCCGGATTTGTTGACCAGCCATATGTGATCAATGGAGCTTCCGAGCTATTAGAGCAAGTGTTTGGCGAGCGAGGCAAACATGCAAGGTCAGCGATCGGTACGAGTGAACTCCCCTTTAATATACCGGTTGAGATTGAAATGATTGTAGAGTTGAAGCAGGTGTCCTCCCCATGAACCTAACCGAGCAATTAAAGCAGCAGAAAATCGTGGCTATTCTTCGGGGGGTTGCTCCTGAACGGGTGCTTCCTGTTGCCGAGGCCTTGTCCTTGGGCGGTATTCGTTTTATGGAGATAACGATGAACAGTGAGCAAGCCGTACAAAGTATCGCCATGCTGCGAGAACGCCTTCCGCAATTGCACATTGGTGCCGGAACGGTAACCAATGTGCAATTAGCCAGAGAAGCAGCCGCAGCAGGCGCGGAATTTCTAATATCTGCGAATGTAGATACAGCCATGATCTGTTATGGAGTGGAACAAGGGCTTCATGTCTGGCCGGGCGCGATGACTCCGACAGAGATTGTGCTTGCCTGGGAAGCCGGTGCTCAAGCAGTCAAATTGTTTCCTGCAACCGTCCTAGGCATCGATTATTTGAAGTCCGTTCGAGCTCCGCTAGATCAGATACCGCTTATTGCAACGGGAGGAATTGAACCCGGCAATGCGGCAGCCTATATACAAGCTGGGGCGTGCGCACTCGGGGTGGGCGGACAATTGATTAACCATCAATGGATCCAGGCGGGAAAATATGCGGAAATCACCGATATAGCGAATCAATATTTGGCCGCAGTCAAAGGTGAGTCCATATGACGGATGTCGTAACTATTGGAGAAAGCATGGTTCTGTTTCAGCCGTTTCAAGGCGAATCGGTTCGCTATGCGCCTTTGTTCACCAAGACAATAGCGGGTGCGGAATCGAATGTAGCGATTGGACTGACCAGATTAGGCCATAAAGCGCGCTGGATTGGCAGGGTGGGGAATGATCCGTTCGGCGATCTGATCGTATCCACACTGGGGGGGGAGGGCGTTGATATATCGTTTGTCATCAAAGATTTAATAGCTCCAACGGCTGTTTTCTTTAAAGAGTACCGCGGGATCGGCGCTGATCCCTCCATTTATTATTATCGCAAAGGCTCAGCAGCCAGCGGCTTGTCTCCAAAAGATGTACGTAAGGAGTGGTTTGAAGGGGCCAGACATTTGCATGTGACAGGCATAACGCCGGCTCTTGGTTCGTCTGCTTTTGAAGCCATTCGATATGCGATGCAGCTTGCTAGAGAAATGGGGCTTATGATATCTTACGATCCCAATTTGCGGCGTAAACTTTGGAGCGAGGAAGAAGCTCGCAGCAAATTAACTGCACTAATCCCTTATTGCGACTACTTTTTGCCTGGTATTGATGAAGCTGAATTTTTGCTCGGTAAGCAGGATTTGGATGAACTGGGCAATGAGTTCTTGTCGATGGGTCCTAAGGTGGTCGTGATCAAGCTGGGAGCGGAAGGGTCTATTGCCTATACGCCATATGGAACGGTAGCAGTCGAGGGAGTCCCGGTATCCCAGGTCATCGATACGGTTGGCGCAGGGGATGCTTTTGCAGTCGGGTTTTTATCCACTTTGTTAAAGGAAAGGAACCATGGCGATCTGATTGCGCCACATCTGGAGCATTTGACACAAATGTTAAGAACGGCGAATGAACTCGGTTCGCTCGCCGTACAGTTTCGCGGAGACTGGGAGGGAATGCCAACCTGTGAGGAAGTTCAGAGATTACAAAGTGGTACGGTAGAAGTGACACGATAGAAGAATTCAATATATAGATCAAAGCCAAAATGAAGTGGTTTTGACTAATTCGATCATGAACATGCTGTATAGCTCTTAAGATGTCAATCTTAAGGGCTTTTTTATATGAAAATGCAAGAATGAATGGACAAATTAAAACTTCGTATATATAATCGTTTTATGAAGTATTAAAACTTCTTGAATAAACAGAATTAAATAATTATTAGTTCTATTATTAAAGGGGTGTCATTGTCATGTAGGCAGTCATTATTGTGGGGCAGTGGTAATAACTAACTAAAATTTAGGGGGCAGTTGTATGAAAAAAGGAATTGCTTCATTGTTGACGGTTTTGATGTTAGTTGTATTATCAGCTTGTGGGCAGGGAACTAATAACGGAAATACTTCGTCACCTGGGAAAGGGACCGATACAGCAACAGAAAGTTCTGGAGAACAGGTCACATTGAAAATTGGAAGCTGGAGAACAGAGGATAAAGCTGCCTACGAGGAAGCAGCTAAGAAATTTACTGAGAAATACCCAAATATTAAAGTGGAATTTGCTCCAACCAAAAATACGGAATACAACACAGTACTTAATACAGAATTAATGACTGGCGAAGGTCCCGATATTATTCATCTGCGGCCTTATGTAGCAGGCCAACAAATTGCTGATTCAGATTATTTGGTTGAGCTTGACGGCTTACAGGGTTTGGATCAAATTCCTAAGGAACTGCTTATTGCGGCAAAAGGTTCAGATGGGAAGGTATATGGAGCGCCAATTCTAAAAAATAGTATTCAAGTGCTATATAATAAAAAGATGTTTGATGATTTAAAGCTTACAGAGCCAAAGACATGGGATGAAATGATTCAAGTTGCGGAAACACTGAAGCAGAACGATGTAGTGCCTTTTGCTTTCGGAGCAAAAGAAGGCTGGATCCTGTCGTTGGTTCATGGCGGAATTGGCCCTGTGGGATATGGCGGCAATGATTTTGTTAATAAAATTACGAAAGGACAGATTGGATTTGATTCCGAAGAATTTACCCAATCCGTTCAACTGCTACAAGAACTGATTCCATATTATCCGAACAACTTTGAAGGGATTTCTATGGATGATATGCGCAATATGCTTGTAACCGAGCAAGCGGGCATGATGATTATGGGCGATTGGGAAGTTACAGTTATTCGCGGTATGAATCCAGATCTGCAATTGGATGCATTTCCAATTCCAACGAAAGAAGGCAATCCGATTGTAGCAACATGGGTGGATGGTTCCTTCGCTGTCAATAAAAACTCCAAGCATCAGGAAGAAGCGAAGAAATTTATTGAGTTTGCTCTAACGGAAGAGTTTGGCACCATTATTTCTAATCGTTTGCTGCGGCAAAGCACGCTGCCTGCTGTACAGAATGAAGATGCCTTAATGAAGAAAATCTCTAACTTTGCAAATGATGAAAGCGCTGTTACGCCGTATCTATTCAATGTATACTTTGCGGCAGGCAATCCATCCTCGAAGCTAGCGTTGGAAACAGCGCTTCAGGGTATGCTGCTTCAGAAACTGAAACCTGCAGACGTTGGTGTACAAGTGAAAGAAAGTGTCGATACCTGGTTTAAGCCTTTGAATTAAGGCATGTAAATTTGGTATTCAAGGGCCGAAAGACGCTTCAGCCCTTGAATACCCTAATGGGGGAGTATTTATGAAAGGCGCGCTAGTAAGTATTGAAGCGGCAGCAAGTGGCCTAAGCAGTAAGGAAAGGAAGGCTGCTGATTTTATACTACAACATTCATCAGAAGTCGTTCGTATGTCTTTGCAGCAATTAGCAGCAGCTTCAGAGGTAAGTGAAGCTACGATTATGCGGTTATGTCGATCCTTAAAATTTGAAGGATATACAGACATGAAGCTGCGCATCACAGCCGATTTATCTGCGGTTGGAGAAGAAAATCATGAATATCAGCCGTTTCAAGTTGGTCAATTGATGAAAGAAGTGATGGAGTCGGTTACCAATAATAATATGAAGTCGCTAAAGGATACACTGGCTGTCATCGATGAGGAAATCGTTGAAGCAGCCGTACAATGCATGAATCGGGCAAGAAAGATTGCGGTATTTGGAGTTGGAGCCTCAGCTATTATTGCGGAGGACTTTAAATTAAAGGTGAACCGGATTAATAAATGGTGCGAAACCGCTTATAGCGGAGATATGCAAGCGGTGGTTGCCGCGAATTTGAATGAACAGGATGTCGTTATTGGCATTTCATATTCGGGCAACAATAATGACGTTTTGCATGCGTTGAAAGTAGCCAAAAAAAATGGAGCCAAAATTATATCTCTGACGCATTTTGGAACAAGTCCAATTGCAGATCAGGCTGATTATCAATTATTTACAAGTTCTTTAGAGCAAAACTTCAGAAAAGGCGCGATGGCTTCAAGAATCGCCCAGTTAAATGTCATTGATATGCTATATGTAGGAATGGTGATTCAAAATTACGACTCTAGCATCGAATCAATAGAGAGAACTCGCGAGGCCATCAAGCACTAATCAGTCACGGAGGCAATTCAATGGGGACAAAAAGCAACGCAGGTTTGCAAAAATCCGGAATTCAGTGGCAGAAGTATATCATTCATTTGTTTCCGATTCCTGCCATCATCATCTATTCCATCATTATCGTATATTCGATGATGGCCGCATTTGGCTATAGTTTATTCTCCTGGAAAGGCTTGACAAGAGGCGACTTTATTGGATTAGGCAATTTCGTCAAGCTGTTCACTGAAAAGCCGTATAATGATATGTTCTGGAATGCCCTTGGTCATAACACTTACTATTTTATTTTAGAGATGATTGTACAAAATGGAATTGCCTTTATTTTAGCCTATATTATTTACACGAAGGTCAGAGGGGCAGAGTGGTTTAAAGCCTCGATATTTCTGCCAAGGCTTTTATCGGTTATCGTTGTCGGATTTTTATGGAAATTAATCTTGAATCCGAATTCAGGAGTCCTGAATACGTTGCTCAGGGAAGTTGGATTAGGGAGCTGGGCAAAGTCATGGCTAGGCGATCCTGATACCGCATTGACAGCTATTATTATGGTAAATAACTGGTTTGGTGTCGGTTTCTCACTTTTGATATTGCTAGCGGGATTGCAATCGATTCCGACAGAGGTTATCGAAGCTGCGAGATTGGAAGGGGTTAAAGGCTTTAAATTTATACGTACCATTATTGCTCCGCTTATTGTTCCTTCCATTGTGATCGTTACGGTATTTACGTTTATTCATGCCTTTGAAGCATTTGAACTTGTGTATGCGATGCAAGGCTCGCAAGGAGAACCTTATATGTCAACGGATACGCTAGCTACTTATTTCTACCGAAATGCATTTGGCGGTACCTCTGGCGGAGATTCTGTTTCCATTGGTCTCGGTTCAGCGCTTGCTGTCGTTATGTTCGTCATTATCTGTGTGCTTTCTTCCTTGTTTTTAAGCATCTCAAAAAAATACCAAGTTCAACATTAAATGAGGCGAATCTATTGAAAATCAACAAATCAACTCGAATCTTTCAATATATAACGATCATCTTCTTTTCAATAACCGGGCTTGCCCCAATCCTTCTAATGGTTCTTTCTTCTTTTAAAACAAATATTGAAATTATCAAAAATCCGTTATCCATGCCAACAGGTTTGAATTTTGCTTCTTATTCCAAGCTGTTGAATCAATTGCCGTATGGCACTTATTTTATGAATAGTATTTTGGTGACAGGGATTTCGGTGTTCGCGATTCTCGTATTTGGTTCGCTGGCCGCCTATTATTTGTCGAGATACTCCTTCCGCTGGAATTCGGCGCTATATATGTATTTCCTGCTAGGTATGATGATTCCAATCAAGCTTGGCGTCGTTCCATTATTTATGCTTATGAAAAATTTGAGTTTAATTAATACCATATGGTCCTTGATTCTTATTTACGCGGGAATAGGAATCCCCCTTGCACTGCTTATCTTAACTAATTTTTTTAATACCTTACCAAAAGAAATTGAAGAAGCCGCAAGAATTGACGGCGCTTCCGAGCTTGGTATTCTATTCCGTGTTATGGTGCCGCTTATGAAGCCTGCACTTAGTACGGTTATGATTATTCAATTCATAAATGTATGGAATGACTTCTTCTTTCCCTTATTATTTACACAGAATGAAAAGGTTAAAACGATTCAGATTGGCATGTCCTCTCTGTTTGGTGAATATTCCACGGATTGGAGTGTGTTGTTTGCCGGGTTAACGGTTGCGTCTCTGCCCATTATTATATTGTTCGTCTTTGCTTCAAGGCAATTTATGGAAGGACTGACCGCTGGTGCAGTTAAATAAGGAAAAGCGTATTTTTATCGGCATGGATGGGGGAGGAAGCAAGACGGCCTGTGCAGCGTGTAACGAGCAAGGTCACATTTTAGCCTATGCAATTGGAGAATCCAGCAATGTAAAATCAAGACCCCGCGCTCAGGTGGAACAGACCTTATTGGAGCTCATTTATCTTGTGATTCGGCAGAGCGGCGCAGAACTTAAGGACATTGTGTCTGTGACGCTTGGGCTTGCAGGGGGGCATCGTATTGCTGATAAAGAAAAAATGATTCATTTTCTTCAGCCCAATCTCTTTGAGCATACAAGCGTCAACGTTTACAATGACGCTGAGACTGCGCTTTCGGCCGGTACATGGGGAAGAGCAGGCATGGTGCTTATTGCAGGAACCGGTTCAATTGTGCATGCAGTGATTCCTGAGCGGAAGCTTAATATCCGTTTGGGAGGCTGGGGCTATTTGCTCGGTGATGAAGGAGGCGGCTTCGACATCGGAAGACAAGCGCTTCTAGCGGTTACGCGAAGCGTGGACGGAGTTGGAGAGCCTACGGCGTTAACGCCAGCCATATTAGAGTTCTTTTCTATTCATGAGCCGATACAGTTAATTGATTTCATTTATGAGCAGAGCAACGCGCGTAAAGTAATCGCGAATTTGGCTACACTCGTACTTCAAGAGGCAGAGCAGGGAGATTCCGTAGCGATAAGCATTATTAATGAGGCAATTGCGAGTCTTGGAAAACTTATTGTATCTGCTCAGAAGAAGCTGGATGAAGCAAACGTTTGGCAACATGATCAGAGCCTGCTCCTTTCACCTATGAGGCTTGTGCTTGTTGGCGGTTTATTCAAAAATAAATATTTCATATCGAAATTCAATAGCCATTTGGCAGCTCATAACGTTAATTTGGAATCCATTTTACTGCGTACTCCGCCTGTACTAGGCGCATGCATAATGGGTCTGCTTGATCACGGGATAGAGATTAATGATGAGATTAGAAAAAATGCAATAGAATCTTGGATTGATGGATAAGGGGAATACAGGATGAATGAGGGAAATCGTATGATGATTACGGAAGAAAACAACGGGAACACCCAAGGGCTTGACCAAATGTCGATAGGCGAAATCATTCAGGCGATGAACGAAGAGGATCAGAAGGTGGCTGTGGCAGTTAGAAAGGAATTGCCTGCGATAGAATATGCGATTAAACAAATTGTTGAACGAATGGAAAAAGGGGGACGGTTGTTTTATATTGGCGCCGGATCAAGCGGCCGAATGGGTGTGCTGGACTCTGCGGAATGTCCGCCTACTTTCGGAGTCAGCTCGAATATGGTAAATGCAATTATTGCAGGCGGAGACGCCGCTTTACTTCATGCGGTTGAAAATGCAGAGGATGATGAAGAAGCGGGAAGCAGCGATATTCGTCATCGAATAACCTCCAAAGACGTTGTTGTCGGACTGGCAGCAAGCGGACGTACGCCTTATGTAATTGGAGCGCTAAAAGAAGCCAGGGGGCTGGGTGCTTTAACGGTCGGGGTAACTTGTAATAAGGATACGGCTATTGGTTCTCTGGCGGATTGTCCGATTGAAGTGTTTGTAGGACCGGAAGTCATTACGGGCTCTACACGCCTAAAGGCAGGAACTAGTCAGAAAATGATCCTTAATATGATTTCTACTACCGTCATGATTCGTCTTGGCAAGGTATACGGAAACTTGATGGTGAATGTAAAGGCGACGAACGCCAAGCTTCGTCAAAGAGTCGTTCGAATTGTAATGAAGGCGGCAAATGTTGATGAACAGACCGCAAAGCATTACAGCGAGCAAGCGCAAGGTGATGCAAGATTAGCTATTTTGATGATTAAATTCGGCTTGCCTAAGGAAGATCTCATTTCCATACTACAGATGAACAATAACCATTTTGGGCAAGCGATGAATGAATTGTTACAGCAACACTCCGAATAATTCAATGATAAGTATGAACAGATGCACTCCTTTATAGAACATGTAACGCTGACTATATCCAACATAGGTCAGCGTTTTTGCGTCTCAGTACATAAATGAAGAGACGAGTAAGCGGCCCATTCTATATGATCGTGCAATAAGTTAGGGAGATTACAATATTTGGAGTAATCCAAGAACAGGAGTGTTCGAGATCTATCCGCTTTATCATTTACCGTATTCAGATGAAGAGCCGAACCATGACTTTGCAGAAGGATATGGCTTTATGGATGAACGTTACTTCATATTCCGAAGAGCTTGTATGGGTAGTGAACGACTGGAACAAGGGTGAAGACAAGACATATGTCCTCAACAAGCAAGCTAATGACAGCAGCTCGCCTTATCTCGCCCTTGATCTGAGAGCTTATAAAATGACAGAAGGCAAACGGCTTGCTCGTGATAAGATGAGCTACGTTACGATTAAATAAGAAAAGGGCCGAAGGAGCGGCATTAGTCGCTCTCCTTCGGCTCTTTTGGAATTTAGGTTATCATAAATGCGATGGCGGACAGTCAATATGATTAGGCTACTACAGTACGCTGCCGCCGAAGATCATGCGGTGTTCCCATTGTGTGCCTTTGATGGAGTCGACGCGTACGCCGCCGCTTTTCTTGGAATACGTGTGCAATACTTTGCCATTGCCCAAGTACAGAGCGACATGCGTTACTTTTTGCTTCGACTTGTTGAGCTTGGAATAGTTCGATGCGCCGGAGCCTTTGTAGGACATAAAGAATACGAGATCGCCGCGCTTCAGGCTGGACCAGCTTGTCTTCACAGTGGAATGCTTCTTCACGTAGCTTGCTTGAGTGGCGGAAGATCCGGGCAGTGTCACGCCTGCCGCTTGTTTAAAGATATGCTTGACGAAATCGGAGCAATCGAACGTTCTCGTATTGCTGCGGTTCGATCCGAATTCGTAAGGCGTACCCATATACTTGCCGCCGAGCTTAATGGCTGCTTCAATCTTGGCTGACTTGCTAGAAGCGGTTGCGGCATACGCCGTATCTGCCCCATGTTGAAGCGGTGTAATTCCTGTTACAAGCAATGCTGTTGTAACGGCTCCTGCAATAAGTGTTTTCGCGAATATGTTTTGTTTCATTGTTTGCACCTCCTGGTTGGTACAACTACCGTAACATAGGGTTTGGAACCGTTTTAACCCACAAAATATGGTCCTGTGCCCAATTCCGCCTCTTAAGGCGGGGAGGCGACTCGACCTAAGTCTAGTTCAAAAACCGCCGAAAGTCCGTTTTATAAAGGGTTTGAACGATCTATACTAAGTACATAAGCAAGAGCTGCTGAACAAGGTTAAATCATCAAAAATGAAAGAATTCTAATAGAAGAAAGGAGAGAGATTTGGACATGAATGGAAAAAGCGCACTTGGTGTACTGCTAATTGTCATTGGCGGCTTGGCCGTGTTGAACGTATTCAATATTAATCTGGGTTGGATTTTTGGACTTTTGCTCCCATTCATCCTGATCGGCTTCGGCGTAGTAGGGTGGATGAACAATAAGAAAATAATCGGCGGCGTCCTGATCGCGATTGGCGGTGTGATGCTGCTGGGCAAGCTCGGCGGAATCTTCATGCTCTTGCTGGCCATCGGACTTATCGCAGTCGGCGTATCGCTGTTCAAAAACAAGAGATCCTATTAATATAAGGGTAGATAAATGGGTTAGGAGGACATATAGATGAGCATTGCACGTCGAATCCGAGACATTACAGTCGCAACGTTGAACGAGAGATTGGAGAAAGCGGAAGATCCGGTGCGGATGATTGATCAGTTCCTCTGGTCAACGAGAGAGGATATCATCCAGGCGGAGAAGCTCCATCAGCAATATGCGAATCACAGCAACCATCTTCGGTCGCAGTGGCTGCAAGCTGAAGCTCAGAAGGAACGCCGCGAGCAGCAAGCAATGACTGCGCTCAAGGCTGGAGAAGAGAACATGGCGCGGATTGCCCTTCATGAGAAGGCCAGCTGCGAGGAACGTTCCGCTCAGTACAGAGAGTTATATGAGCAAAGCCGGCAAAACACGATGGATCTGGAAGAGCAATTGCGGGAGATGCGCAGCGAATACCAGACGGTGTACGATAAGCGCGAATATTATGCAGCACGTATGGAATCCGTCAGATTGCAGCAGCGCATGAACAGCAGAGTACAGGGAGGCGTATCCGACGGAGCTCACCCAGGCACGATGTTCCGCCAAATGGAAGACCGCATCAGCGATCTGGAGCAGGAAGCCAGAAGCTTGCGGGATGTGCGCAGAATGGGCAGAGAGTTCGACCAAGGCGGCGTCGGCAATACGGTTAAGTCCGTGATCGAACGCGAGCTTGCCGAGTTGAAACGCAAGCTTGAGAAGGAGGGTTGGTCGTCTTGAAAAAGCTATATCGCTCCAGACGGGATAAGAAATTGCTCGGCCTGTGCGGCGGGCTAAGTGAAATGCTGAATGTGGATGCGACACTTATACGGATACTGCTCATTGTCATCACTGTCCTATCGAGCGGTATGGCCATCTTCATCTACATTATCGCAGGTATGGTTGTGCCGAAAGAACCGCCCATCTACGGCGCGTTCGGTCCACAGGGCTACGGCAACGGACACAATAATGGCTACGGCGGCGGCTTTGGCGGCGGCTACGGTCCTCAAAACGGTCCTCAGAATGGTCCTCACACGGGCTACAACGGCGGCTTTAACCAATATCAGAACAATACGCCTCCGAACAATTGGGGCACTTCATACGCCAAGGAAGAGCCTGCTGCAGGCTCGCAATTCGATAGCATGATGGATGATCTGGAGAAAAAGGCATTGCGCCGCGAGATCGAAGAACTGAAAGCAAAATTAGCGAAACAAGAGAAGGGAGAATAACATAATGGGAATCTTTAAAAGAATGAAGGATATGACAAAAGCGTCGATGAACGAGGTACTGGACAAGCTGGAAGATCCGGTCGTCATGTTGAATCAATACTTGCGTGATATGGAATCGGAGATTCATCAAGCAGAAGTAACAGTAGCCAAGCAAATGGCGAATGAGCGCCGCATGAAGCAGCGCTTGGACGACTCTGTACGCAATGCGGCAGAACGTGAGTCCAAAGCGGAAGCAGCGCTTCGCGCAGGCCAGGAGGAACTGACTCGCAAGCTGCTGGAAGAGAAGCTGTACTTCGATCAGAAGGTTGTGGAATACACAGATCTTCATGCTCAGGCGAAAGGTCAAGCGGAAGAGCTGCTTGGGCAGCTGCACGGAATGAAAGAAGAGTTCTACCAGCTTCGCAACAAGCGCAATGAGCTGGCGTCCCGCGCTCAAGTGGCGAAGGCTCAGAAGCAAATGGCTCAGCTGAGCTCGAACCATACCATCGACAGCGGCACAGCATCGCGCGGTTTCTACCGGATGGAAGAGAAAATCATGCAGCTGGAAGCGGAAGCGGATGTGCTTCGCACACCTTACTCCTCGTCTTACAGCGGCGGCAGCACATCTTCCCCAGTAAATGCGGCTGATCTTGAGAAACGCATGAAGGTGGATGAGCAACTGGAAGCGCTCAAGAGCAAGTTGAACGGAGCGGCTCCTAGCAAAGCGGAAACGGAATAAGGACCATACTAAGGATGGAAGCAGCGGACCGGCTACCGGTCTGCTCTTTCATGCTTTTATGAGGGGACTCGCTAGCATAGTCGACATGGGCGCTATTGGCATCATGACCCGGCTACATAAGGAGCTGTAGGCATGCAAGATCAGGAAAAAAAACCGGGAGAACAAGGGAAGGCCGAACGCAGACGCAACGTGGTGGAGACGCTGCTTTGGCTGCTCATTATAGCAAGTCTGGTCATCATTTTGCTGCAGGGGCTTGATATCGTCGAGCCGTTCATTCTGCAGGGCAGATGGGCAATTACAGGCCTTGGCCTAGTCGGTGCGGGACTTGCGGTGGCGGCGCTTAACGGTTATCTGCAAAATTCCAAGCTGAAAGCCAGGCTGAAGCGGCTTACCGAGCAGCAGCGCAAACGCTATAACGTAACGTTTAACGATCATCCGTCTGACGCAGGGGATGACGATCACGAGCGGGAGAGTGATCCGCAGTGGACCGAGAAGGTGAGATTCACGGCGGTGCTGGAGGAACGCCAGCGCCTTGCGCGCGAGCTGCATGACGCAGTCAGCCAACAATTATTCGCGATCTCCATGACGGCGACAGCTGTAAGCCGTACGATTGAGCGGGACTGGGAGCGGGCGAAGCGCCAAGTGCAACTGATCGAGGAGATGGCCGCGGTCGCACAGTCTGAGATGAGAGCGCTTCTGCTTCATCTTCGTCCCGTTCATCTGGACGGCAAAAATCTGGGACAGGCTTTGACGACGCTGGTTGAAGAATTAAAGCAGAAAGTGCCGATGGAAATTGTATTAGAGGTGGATGAATCGATTGTACTGCTGCCGCAGACGGAGGATCATCTGTTCCGGATTGTCCAAGAGGCGCTCTCCAATACGCTTCGTCACTCCAAGGCAGGCAGCATGCGTATCCGGCTGCTTCGATTGGACAATAAGGTGCATTTGACCTTGCAGGATAATGGTGTCGGCTTCGATCTGGAAGCGAAGAAGCAGACGTCTTATGGCTTGCTGACGATGGAAGAACGGGTAAATGAGCTTGGCGGCTCACTCCAGATGATCTCGCAGCCGGGAGAAGGCACAACGATTCATCTGTGGGTGCCGATGGACGGACAAAAGGCAGGGAGTTAAGATAGAAGCATAGCGAAAGGAGCGGGACATATGGAGGAACCGATAAAGGTGTTGCTGGTTGACGATCACGAGATGGTTCGGATCGGACTTGCGGCCGTACTCGATACGGAGGATGGAATTGAGGTTGTAGGGGAAGCCAGCAATGGCGTGGACGGCATCCGATTGGCGCAGTCCTACAGGCCGGATGTTGTGCTGATGGATCTGGTCATGGAGGGTATGGACGGCGTGGAGACGACTGCCAAGCTGCTGGAGACTCATCCGGACTGTAAAGTCATTGTTCTTACGAGCTTTATTGATGACAGCAAAATATACCCGGTTATCGAAGCGGGAGCGTTCAGCTATTTGCTGAAAACTTCCCGTGCGAGTGAGATTGCGGAAGCGATCCGCGCTGCTGCGAGGGGGCAATCCGTGCTGGAGTCGCAGGTAGCGGCCAAGATGATGAACCGTTTCCGCGCGCCAAAGCAGGAGCAGCCGCGCTTGCATGATGATTTGACCGAACGTGAGATGGATGTGCTGAAGCGGGTTGCGCAGGGAAAATCCAATCAGGAGATCGCAGACGAGCTCTTTATCGGTGTGAAGACCGTTAAATTCCACGTTACGAATATCTTCAACAAGCTGAATGTGGAGGACCGCACGCAAGCTGCGATCTACGCGCATAAGCAAGGGATTGCGGACTAAGGCGTTAAGCTGAGCCTGCGATCTTCAAGCAGGGTGAACAGAGCTTCATCATCATGAATCGGGATGACGGGCAGAAGAGGGGCAGAGCTCTGGCTTCCTGCTGCACGGGAACAGGCTGCTGCGATAGCCTCCGGCCAGCATACCACCGCTAAGGGCTGACTGACCGCTTGCAGCAAGCTGAGCTGCGAGGCTTCACGGGCACAGACGATCTTGGGATAAGGCGCTGTCTTGAAGCCTTCGATCAGAATAATGTCAACGTCTTGCGCCATTGCAGCGATTAATGCGGCCAGTTCGGTGCCGGACGACTTCAGAATCGCGGTACGGCTGGCAGAGGTGATGGCGGTTATGTCCGCACCCGCTGCCTGGTGCTGCCAGGTATCGGTGCCCGGCGTATCGATCTGGAAGTCATGTGCATCATGCTTGATCGTGCCGACGCGATGCCCTTTACTTTTATATCTTTCCGTTAACCGGCAGACCAAGGTGGTCTTGCCGGTGTTTTTGTATCCGACCAATTGAACAATAAAAGGTCTATGATGGGGCAAGGGCAGGGACCTCCTCGTGGTTAAATAAGGATATCTGTATTACTCATGGCTATCGTCTAAATGTTCAGTTAGCGTAAGAGCTTTATATGTATCGGTGGATCAAGTGTATCATATACGAGGTTGAGGCCGCCTAACGATGTTTTGTTTAAGAACACGATATCCAGACCAGATCGTACACTCGCTATGCTACAATAAGAGCAATCATGAAGGGATTACGGAAGGGAACATTGCAGGGGTGGGGGAATCCGGGTGGCGGAGGAGATTAGCTTGGACAGCATGTGGAGCGGAGGAAGCGACGGCCGGTTCAACCGGCGCGCGATCAGGGTAGAAGAGGCGCAGCGGCGTGTACTTGCCGCTGCAGGCCAAACCGCAAGCGAGCAGGTGCCGCTTGCGGAAGCAGGCGGCCGCCGGCTCGCGCAGCAGCTGCTCGCGACGAGCGACTGGCCGCCCTTCGCGCGCGCCGGGCTCGACGGCTATGCCGTGCGCGCGGCAGACACGGCGCAGGCGTCGCCAGAGGCCCCGGCGGCGCTGCGCGTCGTGGACACGGTCGCGGCGGGCGGACTCGCCCTGGCGGCCGTACAGCCGGGCACAGCTGCGCGCATCATGACCGGCGCGCCTGTGCCCCGGGGGGCCGACGCGGTCGTCATGCTGGAGCAGACCGCGGAGGGCATGGCCGGGGGCGAGCGGACGGCGCTGGTGAAAGCCGCCGCCCGCCCCGGCCAGAACGTGGCTCCCCAGGGCGAGGAATTCCGCCTGGGGAGCCCTATCGCTGCGCCCGGCGAGCTGCTGCGGCCGGGCCACATCGCGCTGCTGGGGACGTTCGGCTATGCCGACGTGCCCGTATACAGGCGCCCCCGCGTCGCGGTATTCGCCACGGGGAGCGAGCTGCTCCCCGTGGCGGCTCCGCTCGCGCCGGGCCTCATCCGCGACAGCAATAGCGCGATGGTCGCTGCCATGATCCGCCAGCATGGGGGCGAGCCGCTGCTGTACGGAGCGCTTCCCGATGAGCCGGAGGCGGTGCGCGAGGCGCTCCGCGGCATCGTCGGGGAAGCGAATATGATCGTGACGACGGGAGGCGTATCCGTCGGCGATTATGATGCGATGGCGATTCTGCTTCGGTCTCTGCATCACTATGGGGGGGAGCAGCAAGAGTCCGGTGCTTCCCAGGATATGCTCTTGTTTAATCGTGTATCCATGAGGCCGGGCAGCCCGACATCGGCCGCCTGGATGGACGGCAGGCTTGTCCTGGCGTTATCCGGCAATCCGGGAGCCTGCTTCGTAGGCTTCGAGCTGTTTGGCGTGCCTGCTCTCCGCGCCATGCAGGGCGCCCCCTCTCCGTTTCACCGCAAGCTGCATGCAGTGCTGGCCCGGGATATCGGGAAAGGCAGTCCGCATGACCGCTACCTTCGCGTATCGCTGCAGTACAGAGAAGACGGCAGCGTCTACGCTGATCCGCTGGCCTTTGGCAAGTCAAGCATGACAGCTTCGATTGCGGAAGCGGAAGCGCTTGCCGTCATTCCGTCCGGCTCAAGCGGCGCCGAGGCGGGACGCATTGTAGAGGCATGGTTTCTGCCTCAATAATATTTGTTCAGGAGGACTCCCCGCATCGGAAGCGGCCAATAGGATTGCATAGCGCCATAATATATCGTGTAGGGATATGCAGCCGTGAACGGGAGCCGGAGCAAATCGATGGATTGGCGCTGCTCCGCAAAGCTGAGGGCATGCTTCAAGTCCTGGATAAAGCCGTCTGCACCGAGCAGCAGCCTGCGCAGCTTGCCGCTGTCTTCCAGAATGTCCGGCAGCTCTTGGCCAGATGTACCGCGCCTAGAAGGATTGTC
Organism: Paenibacillus sp. NPDC057967; assembly: GCF_042887015.1. Taxonomy (NCBI): domain Bacteria; kingdom Bacillati; phylum Bacillota; class Bacilli; order Caryophanales; family Paenibacillaceae; genus Paenibacillus; species Paenibacillus sp. NPDC057967. Next base: position 306,653 of record NZ_JBHVQB010000007.1, on the reverse strand, counting down.
CTGCACTCCTTCGCGTTCCGACGAGACGGTGCTGGAGCCATCCCAGCGCAGCTTGCCGTCCGAATCTCTGCGAATGCCAAGCTCTTCCTTGGCCGGATGGCGCAGCGCCAGCTCCATCGCTTCCCACACTTCCGGCTGCAGCTGTTCTTCATGCGAGCGGAAGCTACTCTCCAGCTCATTCATCATTCCCACCAGCTCATCGATCCGCGAACGAACGAATGAGGCGTTTTGTATGCCGTTGTCGCGGCCCAGCTCCTGAAGCATGCGGTCGAGACGCTTCTGCGCCTCTTGCGCATGCCTCAGCCATACCGCCGCGCTATCCGCCGCATCGCTATACATCCGATTCCAATCTTCTCTTTGCACGACGGAAGCTTGCTCGAAGTTGGTCAGCCGGTACGCCGCGTAGCGGTTCACCGGCTGCAGCTTCGTGTAATGCATCGTTCGTTCAATGCCTCGTATTGCCCGAGTATAAAGGGTCATGGTCCGTCCTCCCCCAAAAAATATTTTAGGCTCATCATAGCTTAAACAAGATGAGAAGGCTGGCGAATGGCGGAGGCGAAGCTTGGCGTTTGCAAGCGAAAGCGGAAGAAAGTTCTCCCCTTGCGCGCGGCTTCTGTCGATTACACGACCAGGAACACAAAAGCGATGTCGTCCAGGTCAAGCTTAAGCGTGTCGCTGGGGCTTTCATGGCGAGCGGACAAGGAAGGATTATGGTCCTCGGAAGCGTATTTAGTAGTGGAATGGGTCAGTCCCGCCGCCTTTGCCTTTTTCTTTTTCCCGTTCTTCTTGCCTGCTGACATCGGTTGTTCTTCCGCGGTCTTGCTTGGAGATTCGTCCGTCTCTGTCGGAGTAAAGCCGCCATTGTACGGTACTCTTCCGTAATGAGCGGGCTCGTCGTAAGGATTGCCCAGAACCAGCTTGCCGCTTTGGCAAGAGCGTATAATTCCAATTTGCCTGTAGCCTGATTTGAAGATCACCACCACCGGCATCCCGCCATACGTCGACAGCACTTCTTCTCTCAATGGATAAATCTGTTCCATATCACCGTCACCTCGCCAGTATTATTGCAACCAGTGTATTCACCCGCAGGGCGAACGTGTATAAGGAGGCAACGGTATGTATATTCCGGAAAAATCCGCGCTTCATCTTGGCGCTGGTTCATCGGCGCAAGCCGCCAAGCGAAGGCCCGCCCGTAAAAATCGTTTCTTTGGCATGGCGGGCGCCCTCGTTCTATTGACGGTGCTTATTCTCCTGGCGCTCCTTCTCTCTAAATCCGATACCCAAAACGAGTCCGCTATAAACCAGCTTTCGCATGATTTAACCAAGCTATGGGGTTGGGCCGACGAAACGATGCAAGGTGGTTCCTCAGCTGCAGACTGGCATTTGCGCTGGCAGGTAGAGGTGGCCGGAGAGGGAGATTATGAGCGCTTGGCCGATTTATTATTTGCCGATTCAGATGGAAAGCCGAGTGACAGGAACGTGTTGAATGAAGGGAAGACGATGCAAGGACAATGGTCGGGTCAAGGGGGCATGCTATCGCTGCATAAGGTGGAGGAGACAGAGTCCGGCGCGCGCCTGCTCGTGATGCTGGATCGCGATGCAGACAGCGATGTTCGGTTGAATGCGCTGCTCGCCGACGCAAAGGGAATAGCCGGAAGAATCGGACAAGTATCGCTAGCAGCAACCGCCAGCGTGAAGTCGCATGGGTTCGTGTCTAGCCCCGAGATGGCTTCACGGCTTGAGCGTCTGTCGCAAGGCAAAGCGCTGGAGGAATACCGGGACCGCGGAACGCAAAGCACGACATACAGCTCAGCGCTCTTGCAGACATCGAAGCCGATTGGCAAAGGGAGAACGGCGAATCTTCAGATAGCGGTTCATGAGCATACGGAGAAGCGGATGACAGAGTTGACGCTCGGTGTGCCGCTGATTACGGGGGAATTCGGCGCTGTTGAATCGGTCGAAGAAGCTGAGAAGACTGCCGTCGAGCTGCCCGCTGCCTACTAGGACGGGAGCTTTCCGGGCGCAACCCTTACTGCTAAAACGGCATGTCCTCGACGAAAACGAAAAATCGCTGTGCTGCTGCGGGAATATCCCTGTTTGACGCCACTGACGCCTTTTTTGCTGCAGATAGAGATGAGGGCAATGATACAAACATCTGATTATTCTGCAATCAGAAGAACTTGTGCAACTTATCATTATTTTTTATGAGCCGTTCAATGGCGAAAAAAGGGTGAATATGCTACACTACATAACATGTAATTCGTATAAAAATTCCATAGAAAGAATGAGGCATATGACTTACAATACGACTGTAGATTCGATCTCACCAGATGGCGCCGTTTATTATCTATTCGGTGCGACCGGCGACTTGGCCCGGCGCAAGCTATTCCCGGCGCTTTTCAGTTTATATAAAGAAGGCAAGCTGTCGGAAAACTTCGCGGTTGTTGGCCTTGCGCGCCGTCCCCGCACGAATGAGCAATTCCGCTCTGATCTGTATGATTCCATTAACGAATTTTGCCGCTACAAAGCGGATGATGCCGAGCTATGGAATCGGTTCACAGAGCACTTCGTCTATATGTCGCTCGACATTAATAATGTCGATGGCTTCCGTGAGCTGGACGCGTTGTCCACGGAACTGGACCAGAAGTTCGACATTCCGGGCAATCGCTTGTTCTATTTGGCGCTTGCACCTTCCCTGTTCGGACCTGTATCCTTCAACCTTCGTGACGGGGGCCTGCTGGAGTCCAAGGGCTGGCATCGCCTTGTCATCGAGAAGCCGTTCGGCTACGACCTGCCGTCCGCGCAGAAGCTGAACGAGCAATTGAACCAGGTGTTCAAAGAGGAAGAAATCTTCCGCATCGACCATTATCTTGGCAAGGAAATGGTTCAGAATATTCAAGTTATGCGCTTTGCGAATGCATTTTTCGAACCATTGTGGAACAATAACTATATTGCCAATGTTCAGATCACGCTGTCGGAGACGGTAGGCGTCGAAGAACGCGGTGGCTACTACGACAAGTCTGGCGCGCTGAGAGATATGGGACAAAACCATATGCTGCAGATGCTGACGATGATTGCGATGGAGCCGCCAAGCCGCCTGCATGGCGAAGATATTCGCGACGAGAAGGTGAAAGTGCTTCGTTCGCTGAGAGGCTACACTTCCGGCGATGACGTGCGCAAGAATGTCGTTCGCGGACAATATGCGGAAGGCAAAGTAGGGAACAAGGAATTGCTTGGTTACCGCCAAGAGGATTCCGTAGATGCAGAATCAGCGACCGAGACATATTTTGCGGCGAAAGTATTCGTCGACAACTTCCGCTGGGCCGGCGTTCCGTTCTACATTCGTACGGGCAAGCGGATGCCAGTGAAGACGACGGAAGTCGTCGTGGAATTCAAGTCTATGCCTAATAACGTGCTGTTCGCGCAGCGCCATGATCTGGCGCCGAACCTGCTCGTAATCCGTGTTAATCCGATGGAAGGCATCTATATCAAGATCAATGCCAAGAAGCCGGGCTCGGACAATGCGGTACAGCCTGTATCGATGGAGTTCTGCCAAAGCTGTCAGATCGGCATCAATACGCCTGAAGCGTACGAGCGTCTCATTCATGACGCTGCACGCGGCGATTCTACGTATTTCACCCGCTGGGATGAAGTGTCCCATGCCTGGGAATTCGTCGACCGCATTGCGCAAGCATGGCGCGAAGACAAGAGCGATCTCGCCTTCTATCCGGCAGGATCGTGGGGCCCGGAAGAGGCAGGAAAGCTGCTGGATGAAGAGGGCTTCCACTGGTGGCCGGTGAATGGCCAGGAAGAAGACAATGTCATTTGGATCACGAACAGCGGCAAATAGCATTCCAGCTATGCGTTGTCGTAAACCTTGCATAAAGTGAAGGGAAGGCAAGCATGAGTCAATCATTAAGTGATGAAATTAAACAGGAAGTGGACAGAAGGCGTACGTTCGCCATCATATCCCACCCTGACGCAGGAAAAACCACCCTGACCGAGAAGCTCCTCCTATTCGGAGGAGCCATTCGGCTTGCAGGGTCCGTCAAAGCGCGCAAGGCCAGCCGCCATGCAACATCGGACTGGATGGAGATTGAGAAGCAGCGGGGGATCTCCGTTACGTCTTCCGTTATGCAATTTGATTATTTGGACCACCGGGTCAACATTCTGGATACCCCGGGTCACCAAGACTTCTCCGAGGATACGTACCGTACGCTGACAGCAGCGGACAGCGCGGTTATGCTGATCGACGTCGCCAAGGGTGTCGAGGCGCAGACGATCAAGCTGTTCCAGGTTTGCCGCAAGCGCGGCATTCCGATCTTCACGTTCATTAATAAGTTGGACCGTGAAGGGAAAAGTCCGTTCGATCTGATGGAAGAGCTGGAGCAGGTACTGGGCATTCGTTCGGTGCCGATGAACTGGCCGATCGGAACGGGACGCGAGCTATGCGGCGTCTACGACCGCATGAAGTCACAGGTTGAGCTGTTCCAGGGCAACGATCATTCTACGATCGAGGTGCGGAAGGTCAGCGATTATAACGATTCCATTATCCGCGAGATGGCGGGCGATTATTTGACTGATCAGCTGATCTCGGAGCTGGAGCTGCTTGATGTCGCGGGCGATCCGTTCGATTATGAGAAGGTACAGGCGGGCGAGCTGACGCCGATCTTCTTCGGCAGCGCCGTGAATAATTTTGGTGTGCAGACGTTCCTGGAGAACTTCCTCCAGCTTGCGCCAAAGCCGACGTCACGGAACAGTACGGCAGGTCCTGTAGAGCCGTCGAACGAGAAGTTCAGCGGTTTTGTATTCAAGATTCAGGCGAACATGAATCCGGCTCACCGTGACCGGATTGCGTTCCTGCGCATCTGCTCGGGACGATTCGAGCGGGGCATGGCCGTCAAGCATATCCGCAACAAGAAAGAAATCAAGCTGTCGCAGCCGCAGCAATTTTTGGCTCAAGACCGTGATATTGTCGAGACGGCATATCCGGGCGATATTATCGGCTTGTTCGATCCCGGCATCTTCCGCATTGGAGATTCGCTCTCACAAGGCTCGGAAGTGGAATTCGACGAGCTGCCGACCTTCTCGCCGGAGATATTCTCCAAAGTGACGGTGAAGAATGCGCTGAAGCATAAGCAATACCAGAAGGGTCTCGACCAGTTGACGGAGGAAGGCACCATTCAGGTGTTCTACTCAACGGGCAACTTCGATGAGACGATTCTGGGCGTTGTCGGCCATCTGCAATTCGAGGTGTTCGAGCATCGTATGAAGGCCGAATACGGCGTCGATATCCAGCTGCACCGGATGACGTTCCAATTCGCAAGATGGATTGTGGATGAACAGATTGACCCCTCCAAGTTCCGGATCAACTCTACGCTGGTCAAGGATAAGAAGGGCAACTATGTCGCTTTGTTCGAGAATGAATATGCGATGCGGACAGCAATGGACAAAAACCCGAACTCCAAATTCTTGGAGACGGCTCCATAATTTGCTTAGGATAACAATCCTCCAACGGGAGCAAAATGCCCCGTAGGAGGATTTTTTTAGGTTTTCTTCAAATCTCTTAAGAAAATATTAACCACAGGCACTCTATGTTTTGGTAGACTGATAGAGGTACAGAAAATAGAGCAGTACAAAGGAGTGCATCCACGGAACGTTATGAAGAATCAAAAAATGAAATGGTTATTACCCGCAGGAATTTTGGTCATTGCCGCATGTATTTTGGTTGTGTGGTACGCAACAAGGTCTGATAAAGCCGGACCAACACCGGAGCCGACGAGTGTTACGGAGATTCCGCAAGTGGAGACACCTCAAGAGCAATATGACGTCATTGTTGTCGGTACAGACCCGGAGGGCGTAACGGCAGCGGTATCCGCTGCGCGCAATGGCCTGAAGACGCTGCTTGTTGACGGCAAGGATCGGGAGATATTGGGCGGATTATTCACGCTCGGATGGCTGAACAGCCTGGACATGAACCGCATGCCGGACGGCAAGGACTATTACAATAAAGGCTTGTTCAAGGAATGGTTCGATCTGATCGAAGGCGATTCCTTCGATATTACGACAGCTGCTAACGCATTCCACAAGCTGGTGGAAGCAGAGAAGCTGATTGAAGTGCGCATGGGCGCTAAGTCCATCGAGCCGATTGTAGAGAAGGCAGCTGACGGCACACAGGCCGTGAAAGGCGTCAAGCTGACGCTGGAAGACGGCAAGGAGCAGAATGTGAGCGCAAGCGCGGTTATCGATGCCACGCAGGACGCTGACATTGCTGCAGCCGCAGGCGCGGAGTTTACATTCGGCCGTGAAGATATCGGCGATAATAAACTGCTGATGGCAGTAACGCCGGTATTTACACTGAAGAATGTAACACCTGAAGTATGGGGCAAGATCAAGCATCGCTTAAACAACGACGAATATCCGGGTACTGGCGCCAATGATCAGAGCGCATGGGGCTACATTGAGATGTGGGATTACCCGTCTACGAACCCTGAGCGTATTCGTTCGCGTGGCTTCAACCTCGGCCGTCAAAATAATGAGACAATGCTGGTTAACTCCGTCCAAATATTTGGGGTTGACCCGTTTGACCCGGCATCGAAGGAAGAAGCTTACGAAATTGCCCGCAAGGAAATCCCGCTTATGCTGGAGCATGCGAAGAAGCTGTATCCTGAATTTGAGACGATCGAGCTTGGCGAATTGGCTCCGGAGTTGTACATTCGCGAGACGCGCCACTTGGTGGGCATGTATCGCCTGAATATGATTGATCTGCTGGAGCAGCGGACGCATGCGGATGATATTGCATTCGGTTCTTATCCGGTAGATATTCAGAGCACATCGTCGGCGAAGACGGATCGCGGCACGGTGCTGATGGCGCCGAAGCTGTATGGCGTTCCATTCGGAGCATTGGTTCCGCAAGAGGTTGACGGTCTGCTTGTCGTAGGCCGTTCCGCGAGCTTCGATACGCTTCCGCATGGCAGCGCGCGCGTGGTTCCGCTAGGCATGGCGACGGGACAAGCAGCCGGTGCGGCTGTGAAGATTGCAATGGATGAGAAAGTGACGCTTCGCCAGCTGGCTGCGGATGATGCTATGGTGCAGTCGCTGCGGACGCTGCTCACAGAGCAGGGCGTGGATCTGAAAGCACCAAAGACGGAGCCGTACAAGTTTATCAGCCATCCGGCTTATGAGGGGCTTAAAGTGGCTGCAAGCATCGGCATCGCGCAAGGCGCTTACGCGAATGACTTCCAATTGGACGCTGCATCCAATCCGCAGCGCATGCTAATGAATATGAAAGGCGTGCAGAAAGCATTCGCTGAAGCCTTCCCTCATTCGGCAGATGCCTCTGTAGGGGGCATAGAGGAACCGGCCAAACAGCCGCTAACGCTGGAACAGGCGGCATACACGCTCGCTCTGTCGCTCGAAGAGGGCGCGCAGAAGGAAGGCGCTCTGGAGCGTCTGAAGACGAACGGAACGCTGCTTGACGCTACGCTAGCCACGATCAAGGACCCGAACAACCTGACGAATGGCGATGTGTACATGCTGATTAAGGATGCGATTTCCTTCGCAGCAGGTGTTGTTTATTAAAAAAATAAAGTAACTCGGGAATTCAGCCGTCGGCGCTAATCATAGCGCCGGCGGTTTTTTTACTGCCAAAATGATGAAACGATTCCAGCTCCAATCTCGTAGATAGGATAGAGTCTAGCAAATAAAGGAATGGAGTGAGAGATTGAAAACTTTATCGGTACGATCCTCTTTCTGGTTCAAATCTGTCGTAGCAGCAACGTTGTCGCTTACGCTTCTGACACCGGCCTTCCAGGCATCGGCTGCCGAAGCGGATACGCCTGCGGCGGGCAAGACGCTGGATGCCACGAGTGCAACAGCGTTCCTGGATGATCTCTTTGCGGCAGAGACGACCAAGCCTCATTATGTTGGAGCTTCTGTCGTAATTGTGAAGGATGGTCAAGTACTTGCGCAGAAGGGCTACGGCTATGCTGATCTGGAAGGCAAGAAAGCTGTAGATCCCGCAACCTCGGTCTTCCGTATCGCTTCTGTGTCCAAGAGCATTACGGCGGCAGCGATCATGCAGCTGGCCGAGCAGGGCAAGCTTGGTCTGCAGGATGATTTCACGAAGCATATCAACGACTTTACATTGCAAAATCCATTCAACAAACCGGTTACGATTGAGAATCTGCTGACGCATACAACCGGATTTGAGATCCGTGATCCGAAGCCAGAGGATATCCATCAAGATTTTGAGAAAGTTGTTGAAATCGAGGATTACGTCCGTGCGAATGTGCCTCCGGTTGTCAGAGAGCCGGGCAGCTCCTACATGTATGACAATTATGCTTCCATGGTATTGGGCTTGATCGTAGAGAAGGTAAGCGGAGAGCCGTATGCCGACTACATAGAGAAGCATATCTTCAAGCCGCTTGGCATGGAGAGCAGCGGGTTCCTGCTTGAAGGCAAGCTGAAGGACAACCTGGCTGTCGGCTATGGACCAGCGAATACGCCAATCGAACCTTATGCCTTGACGCCAACCGTGATGCCGCAAGGCGGCATGTTGTCCACGGCTGAGGACATGAGCAAGTTCATGCTGGCATTCCTAAGCGGCGGCACGAACCGTATTCTGTCTGAGGATTCCGTGAAGCAGATGGGAGTTTACCGCTCCTATATTCATGAACTTATCCCGAACACGACATACGGCTTTGAAGCTCCGTTCCAGATTCCGGGCGCGGGCAGCAGCTCGAAAGTGATTACCAAAGCCGGTGATTTGGGCGGCTTCAGCTCTTATTTATTTTTTATCCCTGAGCAAAACACAGGTGTATTCCTGACCTACAATCAAAACGGAGCACTGCGCAACCTGCTCTACCCGCAGTTCATTTCGACCTTTTTCCCGCAATATGCGGCTCCGGCTAAGCTGGATGCGTACGAGGCGAAACCTGGCGAACTGGCCAAGTTCGCAGGCTTCTACTCCGACTTGCGCCTTAATGTGTTGAAGACAGCCGTTCAAGGCGAAGAAAAGCTCGCGATTCATGATGCTTTTCTAGGGACGAGAGAGTTGAAGCAAGTGGACGATAATCTGTTTGTTGATCAGCTAACCGGTCAGTTCACAGCGTTCAAGCTTGACGCGAGCGGTAATGCGCTCTATATGAAAGAGCCGTATCTGAATCCGTTCGGCTACGCGAAGAAAGGCGACGCTGCGGCGGGCTATGCGGACATCTCGGCCGACCATCCGTACGCACGAGTCATCCATGGACTTCAATCGTTAGGTTATTACGAAAATAAAGGCAACCAAAACTTCTATCCAGAACAGGCTGTAACAAGAAGTGAATTTGTGAAAAATGCGCTTTCGATGTTCACGGTTCCGGCAAGCAAAACGGAGCCGACTGCTTTCACGGACTTGGCTGGCCATCCGAATGCTGGCTACGTGCAGGCAGCATTCGAGATCGGACTCGTTCAAGGCAATGGCAAAGGCAGCTACAAGCCGGATCAAGCGATTACCCGTCAGGAAGCGGCAGCTATCCTGTGGAGAATGCTTGTCGGACAATACTCGCCGGAGGTATTCGCAAGCATTAAGCTGGCTGAAGGTACAGATGAGTGGGCTGTCGACGCTGTACGCGCATTGATTGCATTCCAAGTTCACGGACCTGAGGTACAACAGAGAGAAGACGGAACAATCGACTTCCTGTCTGGTAAAATCTTGAACCGTGCGGAAGAAGCGGCATTCTTGTTCTCGCTGAACTTCTCTCCGGCAGATCAAATCTATGCTGCGCTGCTGCAGCAAGCACAGGCTGCTCCTTCCGAGGCTCCTGCGGCTGAAGCGCAAGAAGCTGCTTAACAGGCACTTATAGAGCAAAAAAGAGGACACCGCGATTGCGGTGTCCTCTTTTGTTTGAATCATTTTGATAGGATGACGCGTTATAGAATTATTTCAACCAAGCGTCAACTTTGTCCGAGTTGGCTTCAACCCATGCTTTGGCTGCATCTTCCGGAGATGCGCCTTCAACGATTTGAATCATAACTTCAGCCATATCATCAGGGGACCATTCGAACGCATCCAGGAATGCGTAGGCTTCCGGTTGATCGTCTTTCAAACCGTTACGAACGATGGTGTGGATTTGCTCATCTTGTCCATATACGCCCTTAGGATCTTCCAGATACTTCAGATCCATCTTGGCGAATTTCCAGTGAGGCGTCCAGCCCGTTACGATAATCGGTTCTTCGTTGGAATAGGCTTTCTCCAGTTCTTGCGTCATAGCTGCAGATGAGCTGGAGAGCAGCTTCCAGTTACCGGCCAAGCCGTATTCTTCTAGAACTTTCTCAGTAGCCATCATCAGACCAGCGCCCGGCTCAATTCCCACTATGGTGTGTTTAACGGAATCGCCAACAGCGTCATTCAAGTCTTCGATGCTTGTAATGTCCATATAGGAAGGAACGACAAGACCAAGCTTCGTACCGTTCAGATTCGGGCCAAGATCCTCGAATTTACCTTCATTGTCCTTCACATAAGTTTCATGAGTCGTTGGCAGCCATGCGGCTACCATTGCATCAGCGCTGCCGTTCGCAATGCCTGACCACATCGGGCCTGCGTCAACCTGCAGCATATCGACCTTATAGCCGAGCTTCTGCTCCAATACTTCCCTAACGACATTCGTGCTGGCGATCTCGGAATCCCAAGCCACATAAGCGAGCTTGATTTCCTTCTTCGGATCTTTTGCGGTGCCGTTACCGTCTCCGTTAGATCCGCCGTTTCCGCATGCTGCCAGCAAAGCTAGAGCTGTTACTACCGCTACGATTAAACTCCATTTTTTCAACTTCATCAAATCACTCCTAAAAAAGTTTTGTGAAGCAATACTGCTTCGAAGGTATAAAAAGATGGCTTGGTAAGCGTCATTTCATCAGGATTGCTTTTCGGTGCGTTGAACGACCTTTTGCGTAAGCCGGTCCAATATAATGGCCAGGATGACGATGGCAAGACCTGCCTCGAAGCCCACACCTGTCCGGCCTTGCGTAACCGCACGGTAGACATATTCCCCGACGCCTTGGGCGCCGATCATCGATGCGATAACGACCATGGACAGGGACAGCATAATCGTCTGGTTAATGCCTGCCATAATGGTCGGCACAGCGATAGGCAGCTGCAGCTTGAACAGCTTCTGAAGCGGGGTGGAGCCGAAAGCGTCCGCCGCTTCCACCAGCTCGCTCGGTACTTGCCTGATCCCCAGATTGGTTAAGCGGATCGTAGGCGGGATGGCGAATATAATGGATGAGATAACGCCGGGTACGACGCCGAGTCGGAAGAAGGTTACGGCCGGAAGCAGATATACGAATGCAGGCATCGTTTGCATGAAGTCTAACAAGGGGGTAAAGATTCTCTGCATCGCATTGTTTCTGGCGCATAAGATTCCGATCGGTACGCCAATCACGACGGATATAATGGCGGCTGTCAGGACAAGCGCAAGGGTCTGCATCGTCGGGCCCCATAAGCCCAGATTCTCGATAATAAGCAGACCGATAGCGGTGAAGAGAGCCATCTTCCACTTGCCGAGGAACCAGGCCAGCACGACGAATAGAGCGATGATGACGAGCGCCGGAAGTCCTCTAAGCACGTCGTCAAGCCCGTTGACAGTACCGCCGATGATCATGCCGATGAAGTCGAACAGCGGCCCCAGATTATTTTCGAGCCACTTCTCGATGCTCTCAATCCAATTTGCGAGCGGAATTTTAGGCAGATTCATGGGAGCCACCTCCATCCAGCAGCGAGTTGCCATTGCCAGCGAGTGCGGCAAGCACAGCGCCTTTGATGACGACGCCTTTGAGGCGTCCTGTGTCATCGATAACTGCGACAGGCAGCTTCGCGTTGCCCATCAATTCAAACAATTCATTCAATAGCGAGTCCGGAGAAGTGACAGGCACTTCCTTCTGCATGATGTCCTCAAGACCCTTCGTTTCCTTCACAGCCGCTGCCGCATCTTCAGCTGACACGAGTCCGAGCAGCTTCATCGAACGGTCAACGACATACAGGCTGGACACGCCTCGATCACGCATGAATTGGAGGGCGACGCGCGGACCTTTATCGATCGTAATCGTCTCCGCCTTCTCCATCGCGTGGGATGCGGTTAGCACCTTCGACAGGTCGACGTCCTCAACGAACCGCTCCACATATTTGTTGGCCGGCTGCATCAATATTTCTTCCGGCGACCCGATCTGAACGATGCTGCCGTCTTTCATTAACGCGATTTGGTCTCCGATCCTCAGCGCCTCATCCAAATCATGCGTAATGAACACGATCGTTTTTTTCATTTTGGTCTGAAGCTCCAGCAGTTCGTCCTGCATATCCTTACGGATAAGCGGATCAAGCGCGCTGAACGCCTCATCCATCAACAGCACTTCCGGATCATTCGCGAGACCCCGCGCCAAGCCGACACGCTGCTGCATGCCGCCACTGAGCTGATGCGGGTAGCTGTTCTCGTAGCCCGATAGCCCGACGAGCTTCAGTGACTCCATCGCCATCTCGCGCCGCTTCTTCTTCTCGATCCCCTGGATCTCCAAGCCGTATTCGATGTTCTGAATGACGGTCCGGTGCGGGAAGAGCGCGAACTTCTGGAATACCATGCCGATATTCTTCCGGCGGTATTGGCGCAGCTGCTCCGGGTTCATCTTCAAGACGTCATTCCCGTTGAACAGCAGTTGTCCGGTCGTAGGCTCGATCAAGCGGTTAAGCAGCCGGACTAGCGTTGACTTGCCGCTGCCTGACAAGCCCATGATGACGAAGATCTGACCGGATTCAATGGAGAAATCCGCTTGATTGACGCCAACGGTCAGCTTCGATTCCTTTAATATTTTCTCTTTGGACCAACCTTTCTCCAGCAGCGGTATGGCCTTTTTCGGATCATCTCCGAAAATCTTGGTTAACTGTTTGGCTTCTAAAATCGCCATTTAACGTTCCCCTTTCGTGCCCCCTCGTGGAAAAATTCGACTCTACTAGTGTAGTTGGATAACTTTGTTATGGTCAAAGAGCGTGAGCCAGCGTGAGGAGTGTACAGTTATAACTTTACAAACTTTACGTACAGAATACTCCGTATAACTCCGTTTTTCGATCCGATTGCCTTCTTTACATCTCTGAGGGCAATTGATTACAATAGCTGTAGTAAGTTTGAAGGGGTTTGGCGTACGATTTTGGAGGGACAATATGGACGAGCTTGCGGGATTGACGGAAGAGCAGCGGGCCAAACTGCTGCATACAAGAAGACGCGTCATTGAATCGATCGGCAAAAACATGGACTTATACGGTATCACGTTATCGATCGGCCATTTATACGGGAATATGTATTTCAATCAAACTCCTGTTACGCTCGATGAGATGAGCCAGACGATGGGCATGAGCAAGACGTCGATGAGCACGGGGATGCGAACGCTGCATGATTTGAAGATGATCAATAAAGTATGGGGCAAAGGCTCGCGGAAGGATCTGTATGAGGTTGTCCCGGATTGGCATCAGAACTTTGCCGATTTCTTCTCTATTAAATGGAGGAAGGCCCTGGAACAAAACATGATCGCGCTTGGCCGCAGTATGAAAGAGATCGATGCGCTTATTGCAGAGCATGATGAGGATGAAGCCTTCAGAACACTGCTTGAAAGTGACAAATCGAAAATCGACGAAGCGTTAAAATATTATAAATGGCTGGACCGTCTGATCGATTCATTCGAGTCTGGAGAGATCTATCAGTATTTTCCAAAAGAAGATTAGGAACGACAACCGCAGCTGCCTATCAGCTTGCGGTTTTTTTATGCGGATAGAAGGGTATAGGATGGATTGATTTTGCATGGGATAAATACTATGATATGCTAAAATTAACATTTTCTTTAAATAAGGAGCGAAGTCCCATGCTTAGGCCTTCTCATCCCGGAAGTTCATGTCCAGGCGGCAAATTGCTGATTGCAGATGGCAATGTCGTCCTGCAAGACCGGATTATTCAGGCTTCGATTGCCGTGGAGAATGGACGAATTGCGGCGATTATTGAAGAGAAAGACAAGAAGCACTGGTTCGAACACTGGAATGGGGATGCGGCGGTTCTGCAAGCGGTCGGGAGATACGTGATGCCTGGAATGATTGATATTCACTGTGATGCGATTGAGAAGGAAGTGCAGCCGAGACCGAATACGCTGTTTCCGCTCGATATGGCATTTCTGGAATTTGAGCGCAAGCTGCCTGTTCATGGCATTACGACGATGTATCATTCCTTGTCGCTGGGAGTCGGTCTTAGCTTGAGAGGCGATCATTTGCTGACGGAGATGGTGGAGCTGATTCACCGATACAGCCAACAGCGGTCCATGATTCGCAATCGCGTGCATCTGCGCTATGAAGTCACGCACCGGGATGGTCTGCCGATGATCGAACGATTCATAGAAGAGGGCAAGATTCATTATTTATCGTTCATGAACCATTCTCCGGGTCAAGGTCAATACCGCAAGCCGGGATCATTCGAGGCTTATGTGATGAAAAATCAGGGTGTAAGCATCGAAGAGGTCCGGCAAATTGTCGATGATTTGATGGAGAAGCAGCAAAGCGTAGACTGGAACCAATTGCGGAAGCTAAGCCAATTGGCCATAGAAAAAGGGATGGCTATCGCTTCTCATGATGATGATACCTTGGAGAAGGTCGATGATAACCGGAGTTATGGCGTATCCGTAAGCGAATTCCCGATTACGATGGAAGTCGCGATATACGGCATGGAGCAAGGAATGTCCGTTTGTGTAGGAGCTCCCAATGTCGTAAGGGGAGGCTCGCATGATCACAATCTAAGTGCCTCGGAGGCGATCCGATCAGGAGCGGCAGCCATCTTATGCTCTGACTACCACCCCTCATCCATGCTTGCTGCCCTGTTCAAATTAGCGGATGAGCACATAACAGATCTTCCTGGCGCAGTGCGTATGGCAACGCTGCATCCTGCTGAGGCGCTAGGCGCCAGCGACCAGCTTGGATCGATTGAAAAGGGCAAATTCGCCGACCTCATTGTAGTCGACCGGTTCCAAGGAATGCCTTGGGTCACTGATGCGATCGTGGACGGCGTACATGTATATGCTGCGGATGTCAGATATTAGGACGGAGACGGATTGCCTGCATCCACTTGATGAAGATGGCGATGGAGCGACTCGACCATCTGGTTTTGCTCCGAGGAGCTTGATTCCTTCCAGATCATCTCGAACAACACGCCTAGTCCGGGTAAAGCCCTCTCGTCGTGATCGACGGAATCGACAATAACCTCGGTAAGCTGCTCTTTGGTGTTATCGTGGACGCGATTGACAATCGCTTGGCGAAGATCGATGATTTGCAAGATGTTGTACCTCCTAAGGTTCAAAATTGTGCAATCTTACTATGCCCAGCAACGGAGAAAGGCATCCGTGGCGCAGGTTATGGTATACTGTACCTACGAAATGAACGATGGAAGGTCAGGTTATTTTCGATGCGCGAGATGAATCATATATACATTGGCTCACCACAGAATGACAAGGTCAAGCATTGGGCTTCCTTGATGGTAAAGAAAAATCGTGACCGCGAGGGTCAATTTATTATTGAAGGCGTGCATCTCATACAAGAGGCCGTTAAGTCTGAGGCGGCAGTCCTGCAAATTGTCTATGATGAAGAGCGCGGCATGCCTGCCGAGCTTGAGGTCATGGCTTTGACGGATAAGTCAAATGCGGAATGGATCAGTGCGTCCCGAGCTGTGATGGGGAAGTGTACCGGCACGGATACGCCTCCTCCGGTATTTGCCGTGCTTCGCAAGCCGGACATGCCGATGAACAAGCTATTCGGCTCCACAAGTTTGGTCATTGCGCTGGATGGGGTCCGTGATCCCGGCAATGTCGGGACCATAATTCGCAGCGCAGATGCCGCTGGCGCGGATGCGGTTGTGCTGGGGCAGGGCTGTGTCGATCTCTATAATCCGAAGACGGTTCGCTCGACGATGGGTTCGCTATTCCATCTTCCCATTATTCAAGGCGACCTGACGGAGATGCTTCCGCAAGCAAGAGCGGCTGGGGCGAAAGCGATCGGCACCAGCTTGCAAGCCGATCATAGCTGCTACGGTTACGACTGGCGCCAGCCGACATGGCTGCTGATGGGCAGCGAGTCCGAGGGTTTGTCCCCGGAAGTACGGGCGCTCGTCGACGAATCGGTCATCATCCCGATGGAGGGCGGCGCGGAGTCGCTTAACGTCGCAATGGCGACAACGGTACTGCTGTTCGAGGCTTTGCGGCAGCGGAAGTTTAACAAATAAAAAATTCCTGTCCAATTATATTTTTACTGTCTCTAACAAAAATACTGTCCCCAAACCACCAAAGACTGGAACCTGGTTGACGATTGCCCCAACCATTGTTCCAGTCTTTTTCTCTTTCCTTGAAGCAAATTTCATCACCACAGCAGGGATTTTCCATACAAATCCTGAATAGGTAATCAGGCAGAAACCCAGGCTAATCAAGGCTTTTGAGGAATTTAAAGTAGTCGATTCAGGCATTTACTCAGGCATTTCCCAGGCTCTTACCCAGATGTTGATCCCTTCTTTACTCAGGTATCTCTTTGCCCCTTCATGGACACGAATTATTAGTCGTTTTCGTTCACATTTGAACCAGTTTCCTTCCAGTTTTCAGGTCTTTTTCTCAGCGTCTTTGGGACAGGAATTTTTATCCCAGAATTGGCGTTGAGACCTTGTGGGGTAAGGGATTGGGGCGTGTTGTGGGGATGGTGATTTGGGGACAGTTATTTTTAATCTTCTACAAAGTAGCGGCTTTATGGAGGAAGAAACAGGGCGTTATTTGCGAGGCACTTATCCAGTTTAAAAGGTAACGATATTGCTGATTAATTTTGCTCTATATACACGACTTTATAGGAATCAAGAATCATCTAATCCAAGAACGATCATAGCAATAACAAATAGGCTAAACTGAGGAAAGTGAGATTAAGGAAATTTGAGAACGGAAAGACTTAATCGACACTGGTGCGCTGAATTTGGGAAAGTAAAGATATAGTGATGCGGGAGATACTTAGACAAGCACGAAAAGTTATGGATAAATTTGTGAAGTGAGAGGACTGAGTGGTTTGAGAGAAATAAATATCTTAGAGTTTAAAGATCATTTAGTGACTAACAGATGTGCCTTTCTATGTGGGAACGGATTTAGTATGAATTTTGACAGTGATTTTGGGAATATTTACGATAGGTTGTATAATTCACATAAAGAGCTGATGCGTTACTCAGAATACGAGGTGTTTTCAAATAAAAATTTCGAAAAAAAATGTAAGGATAATTATAATAGTGTCATGCGGTTTTTAAGAAATATAACTGAGCGCAACTTCTACAGTATTTTTGATGATGCATTGATTTTTGCAGATTCAATTAATAATAATAAACAGCTAATCGAGGAACTGTGGGGAAAAAATAAAATTACACGACTCGTTTTTGGGTTGTCCCAAATTGACATCGTGAATCAAATATGCACTATTGGGAGAAACAAAGGGCAGAAGTATATAAATATAGAACACTGGACAATTCTTATATATTTCTATTTCACCATAAAGACTTTAGCTCCCCAGTATTACGAATTCCCTTCAAATAATTTGTTTCTAACAATTTTAAATATTGGGGACAAGAGTAATACTGTTTTGTTGCCCCAAAAAGAAGAGGTTAACGAGAAACTTTTATTCAACGGGTTTACTACGTATTATAGAATGCTATTTTCGACAGCTATATTTTCAAAGGGAAAAGCATTGGATTTCGAGTTATTGGGTAACTCTGCTAATCTTGATTTGGATAAAATAAAGGGGTTTTTAATGGAGTTCAAATCTTTATGTTCACTTAACTATGATAATATTATGGAGAGTATAGTCGATAATCCTGTTGATCATTTTCATGGTGAATTTGTTAAGGACAGAAAGGAGTATGTGTACTCACAGAGTCTCCGACTTAAATATGACAAAGCATATGTAAGTTTTTCGGATCTCATGATTGGTGACTACTTTACTTTTAAGACGCTAATACCTGCAATAAACCATTTATCCAAAGGAAATATAAACAAAGAGACGTTGACATTTTCAAGAAGAATGGATGATCTGATAGAAAAAAGTTCAGTAAACAGTTTTGTTATTTTTGGTATGAACATCGAGAACGACCAGCACGTTTTAAGAAATCTAATGTTATCTTTCTATAACGCAAACCAAAAGAAGCCGCATATTATTTACTGTTATTTCAATTCTGAAGAAAAGGAAGAATTTATAAAGCAGTTTAGTGCTGTCATTACTTTTAGCCAAGAAGTAAGTGCTTATGCCCACAAAATAGAAGTAAGTTATATTAGGACTCAAGATATCTTGAAAGAGTATTTCTATAAGGGTTAGTAAGGCTCCTCCAAGATGCGACCCATTTTCTTTGGAATCTACATTCTTTTTAGAATGCTTATAAAAGACGAGCGTAAGCCGATGAACTTCAGGTATCTACGCCTGATTTGTGCTCGGCTTTTTCTCACTATTTTTACTAAAACCTGTCTTTTTATTGATTTATTTCCCAGACCTTTCCCCGCATCCTCTACATTAAGAATGCCGCAAAACGCTCACATTCTCAGGCTTTTTCCAAGTTGTTTCCTCGACGTATTTCCCTGGTTTTTTACCCGATTCATTTCTTCCTAAGCCCTGTACGATCCTAATGCTTTTTTAAGATTTCACGTCAAACTTATTTTGCTTTTTTCGGCTCTGATTTTGTTCGATTTTTTATGTTCTTCTCGGACATTTGTTGGTCTCAGTGACAAACTTATTTTGCTCTTGGGAATTGGGAAGCGATGAGGAATCGATAGGAAGCCTCTTGGGACGTGAAATAATGGGTATTTGGAGGGGGAGGGGCTCAGATAGATGGTTTCTTGAAGATGTGAAGAAAATATCTAAGTTATTTAACTTACGCCATGATAGAATTGGAATTAGAAAAGTGAAAACTTGTGGAAGAATAGGAGGATATATGGTCAAGCTTTCTGGCAAGGAAATCAATACTGTGCTCTCATACATAGGTGGGACAGGTGGCTATTTAGGCGATTTTACATATGCCAGCCATTCACAATTTTATCCAATGTTTTGTGGGTTGGATATTGATCCGTATAAGTACGAAGGAACAACGAGACAAAAATTTATGAAGATCCTTAGTGAAGCAACTCCATTATCCCAAGCGAAAATATTACAAGGGATAGTAGATAAATATCCATTAACTTTTTTTGAGAATCATTTGGAAAATGAAATTATAAGCGTCTCCGAATATGAAAACAAAAAACGAATTCTAGATAGCATAATGAGTTGGATTTATCAATTACATGGACAAGGTTTAGTTGAAATCAATGAGCTGGTTTATAACTTCGAGTTTGTTCAAGATACGCTTGATCAGTGTCAAACACTTATTTCCCAACATAATTGTAGGAGTGCTATTGATCGAGCACATACTGCGTTACATGGTTACTTGAAGGAAACATGCAAAAAAGCTGATTTACAGATTCAGGTGAGTAATCCAAAGATACAAGATTATTGGAGTAAGCTAAAGCAAGAGCATCCGTTATTTCTAATTGAACACAGCCAGAGTCATTTACCAATCAATCAAATTGTTAATGCAATAGCCAAAATGCTTGAGAGCTTAAATGAAATCCGAAACAACAGGTCTTTTTCTCATCCAAATGAAGAAATTATAAAGGAACCCGAAGCTAAATTTGTAATTAACTTATTTCGTAGTATTCTTCAATATGTAGACCAGAAGGTATCGACGTATAATTAGTCAAAGATATCGTGTCACGGGTGGGTTGTTTAATTATTCAATAACATGGGTTTTACCTATCAAAAGATGAAAAGTAACAATCCCTCTTATTATCGAGTTAAGATCCTTATGGTAGAAATTTGGAGCTGTACTCTCATGATCATGATGAAAGAGCAATTTCCCATCTTTCGAAACCCAATCGTACCAATAGCCCTTATTGAGATAGCATGGTGTCGTCGATAAAAATCATAATTGGTTTGATGTCATCAGCCATACAGCCACATGTTCGATTCCAATACTATGTATTCTGCAATCAATTAGATATGGAGAGACATGGTGAATACTATTGGAGACGAATTAATCAAATCCCAGGCGTTCGAATTTGCATTAAACATGGCATTTGGCTTACTAAAAGCTCTGTTCCGACGAGAGAAAGAACGAAGCATGTTTTTACATCTCCGACACAAGATAATTGCTCTGATCATTCTGTTCAAGAGATTGCTGACAAAGAAATGTTAAGTCAATACAGTTGCATCGTGAACAACATTGAGAAGTTGCTTAATTTCAAATATTCCCATCATCCACTGGAGTGGTTCTACAATCACTACAAGGCTAAATTGATACGGAAAGGCTATGCCTCTGAAAAGGGAAGAGTTGATTACAAACGTCTGAGAGTGGACTTTGTTAATTTTTACGGAGTCGAACTGCTGGAGATTCTCCAGTCATCAGCAAACGATGAAAGCAGTTGGCTAAAGCAAATCTTCCAGAAGCATCGGAAGGGATTCCATCCTGTTCGTCATCTGCTGGTCATGCAATTTTTAGGACTGACACTGGACGAATTATTTATTAACGAACCATCGGATTTGTTAGATAGTCATGCGAGTAAAGCATCTCTGCCAAAGAGAAAAATAATGAAGAAAACAATGACTGAAGAATATAGAGATCAAGCAAAAGGGGAGAGGCGAGAGACATGGTTACAAATGCGAAGCCAGTATCCCCATTTAGGCAGATTAGAACTGGGGAAGCTCAATCCCAAAGTATATGCTTGGCTCTATTTATATGACCGAGAGTTCCTTATGAATCACATGCCCGAAAAGTTGCCACCGAAGGCTGGTTCTATGCGTCACGACTGGGAAATTAGGGATCAGGAGATTTATGACCAGGTAGCTGTTATTGTTCAGCAGTTTATGAGTGAAGAAGGGAAGCCTCACCGCATTACTTTGGAAAGAATACAAAAGATCATGGGTAGCAAATGTTTAATGCCTAAGCATTTAAAGAAGATGCCGCGTTCTCGAACCTTTCTTGAGCAGGTGGTAGAAGATACTGAAGCGTTTCAAAAACGAAGAGTATTGAGGGCAATCGGGGAATTGAAGTCGAACGATGAATCACTAACTTTGAATAGGATTAAATTGAAGGCTGGAGTCAGTAGAATTCCAGAGGAATGTTTGTATGACCTTAATAAGATTTCCTTTAATTTCAATATTAGTTTAGGTAGTCGTTTTTTCCTACAAACAGCCCATAGAAATAACGAGCTGAACACTGAGCCGACGAATTTCAGGAATCCCCCTGAGTATTGATCGGCTTTTTGTGCAAATTCTATGTTTCTCCGAACTGTGATTCGGTATTCATTTCACTTTATATCGGAGACCAAATCTCTAATTTATGGTGAAAAGATACCTTTTCCGAATAAACTTGTGTGGGATTGGATCAGGACTTTCATAAAAATCTTAACGGTTCAAGCTGGTTAGGGTTGAAAATTGAAATAAATGTGCTCTAATCGTAACTGTGGTAGTTTTTTTATAAAGTAAAGAACCAAATAATGATTAGAATTTGTATTAGTTCGCTGAAAAAATTGAATTTCGTGGAGGAGAGTAACGTTGGAAAATAATAAAAAAAAATTATTTCTATATATTGATGAAAGCATTTTTAGTCATGATGGGAAAGATTATTACGCTGTTGGGATGTTGATTATTGAGCATGAAGTGAGTAATGATATCATTGAAAAGGCATTAACGGAACTAAAAAATGATCCTGATATTCATGAGGAAAATACAAAAGTGTCGGACAAAAGGACATTAGCACGAGGATATTTCCATGCGACTGACGATAGTAAGAATGCTCATAGCCATTTATGCAGTGTAATTAGTAAACAGCTAAATGCTAAAGTCAGCTACGTTGTATTAAAACCACATGAAGATAACGCCAACTTAACTGTAGAACAGAAACATCGGATCAATACAGAATTAGTTAGTTTAATAACAACTGAATTCGTAAGGGAAATAAAAATCGTTATCGAACATAGAGCAAGCTTTTCAAATTCTAATGCTCGACTGTTTTATGAAAACTTGTACGAGGTCATTGATGCATCAACTTACACTCATCCCTGGCTATCGGCCCAGTATCCTAAAATAGATATTGAGGTTGTGGGTAAAGAGAATTCTGGTGTTCAAGTAATTGATTTTATTATATGGGCTTTAAATAATGACTACAGCAAAAATAAAAAGAAGGGTAAGTGGGTTGATTATCTATCGCTTCAACTGATGATGAAATATGATCAACCAGATGGGGATTTGGCTGGCGGAGAATACTCTTTGGGTAAAACAATGAGAGAAGAACATGACTTTTCACTATTAAATCCGTATCCCGATCAAGCTTTTCCATTAGAAGATGATTTTTTCGATATTATTTCTTTTGAGATGATTTACTTGGTTGCAGAACAATTGTTGAACAAAAACCACAGAGATGGATTACCTGAACATGCGATTCATTTTGAACATGAATTAAATGATTTAGTAGCTCAGTTGCAAGATGTAGATATAACTACTGAAGTAATCAAAAAGGTTGCAAAACTATTTATACGATTGTTTGATACTATACCTATTTATTCAGAACTAAGGAAAGACGTAGATTACAAAACGTTTAAATTGTTACTTCACGTTAGAAGGTGTATGGGGTTAGTTATAAATGGAGAGATACATGGTGTACCTGCTGTGGAGGTGTTTAGAGAGATAAGATTAGGATTGAAAGAAGAGCAAGGGCAGGATTTTATTAAAGAACCCGACATCGAGCAACTAACCGACTTATTTTAAAAGTTACTATAAAAATTGAATAATAGAACAAACTAAGTGGTAATAAATTTAACCGAGCTGGATACAGTTTGATTTCTGTTACCGCTCGATTTGTTCTACTTAAAACATAACAAATAAAACTCGGTCAAAACGCTAATGGAAGTGCAAAATGTCAGTCAAGAATCAACATTTCGTACCAAGGCGATATTAATAAACTTTGCAATTGAGAATTAGATATGGGTTTTTTGATAAAATTTTAAAAATATAAACCTGCATTAGAAATGCGTTACATCTGAAAATTATTTCGACTTGATACTTGCTGACTTTACTTGTGATATTGATTAATTATTCAACTATTTTATAAGCCGAACTGTTTCCAATCATTTTCCATTGGATTCAATCGGCTTTTTTATTTGCATACAAATTTACCTATTTTTGAATGTGAATAAAATCAAGAGATGAAAATTAACAATTCTCCCAATACGTTCAGCTCTATTTTTGTTTTGAATATACAAATCAAGTTGATATTTATGCCGAAAAGGATCGTTTTCGGAAATTTTAAGTACATTATACCTATCCTTTTGGAGGACATTTGTACCATTTGTCGAATCAATAAGAATGGTGGAGCTTTTTGTATCTTTTGGGTATTGATTGAATTTTGAGATGCGTAGAAATGAATCCTTCTAATGAGAAAAGAGGATGTTTTATGTGGGCAGATAATGCTTCCAAGATCGATATGCTTTCTTTTGAACCCTATGCTGAATTATTACATGAGATGGCATTAAGTGAGAGAGTAAATCCACTGACTATTGGGTTGTTTGGGAATTGGGGAAGTGGGAAATCTACTGTTTTAAATTTAATTGAGAAGAAAATAGAAATCGAAAAAAATGAAAAGCTTGCTTCAATTTCTGTGAATGCTTGGATGTTTGAAGGTTATGATGATGCAAAAACGGCATTAATGGAAGTGATTTTGACAACCTTAGAAGAAAATACAAATGTGCGAGAAAAAGTAAGTAGTGAACTCAAGACGTTAAAAGATCGGGTGGATTGGTTTAGGTTAGGCGGTCATGTTCTGAAAAAGGGAACACCCTTGCTTTTAAGTGCGGCTTTCGGTAATCCAATTCCTATTTTATTAGAAGGTGTAAATGCGTTAATTCCTAAGAATGCGAGTCAAACGGAAGAAAAGATTACTCAACTGCTTGAAATGAAAGAATTTTTAAAGGAGGTTCCAGAAAATAATATTGTACAGAATATCAGAAAATTTCGTGAAGAATTTGAACAAATGATGAAAAAGTCTGGTTTGGAAAATCTCATTATTATTATTGATGATTTAGACCGATGTAGTCCAGAACGCATAATTGAGACTATAGAAGCAATAAAATTATTTTTATCAGTTAAGAGAACAACGTTTATCATAGCAATTGATGAAGATGTTATGAGTTATGCGATACAAAGAAAATATCCCAAAGTAGATGAAGCTACACTTGATATTTCAAAAGATTACATAGAGAAGATAGTTCAGTTGCCTATCAAAATACCTGAATTATCAGATATTGAAGTTAAAAATTATTTGTTACTACTGGTTTGCGAAATGTTTTTAAATGAGACTTATTTAGATCAATTACTACGTGGACTAAAAGATAGAAAGGTTTTTGTGAAAGGAGAGATTATTAGCCAACAAGAGATTCGCTCGATATTAGAGCGAGAAGTTAGTATTTCCCAAATATTTTTTAAAGCGGGTTACAGCAAAGAAGATTTTGAGCTACAGTTAGACATTTTTGGCAGAGTAGCAGATGTTATTTCGGGTACATTGAAAGGAAACCCACGGCAAGCAAAACGTTTTTTAAACACATTTTATATAAGAAAGAAGCTTTCTGAAATTCAAAATCTTGAACTTGATTTAGGAATGCTGGCCAAGTTGATGGTTTTAGAATATACCAATGTTGATCTGTTTAGAGAATTATATTCTTGGCATGTTAAAAATGAAGGGATTCCTGAAGAACTTAGCCCTTTAGAAAAGTATTCTATTGATCCAGGAACAGAAAACATTCAGGAGTTGAAACAGCGTTATAGCAGTGCATGGTTTCAACCGATTGTTCAACAGTGGTTAATCGTAGAACCTACCCTATTGTCTGAGAAAGATTTAAGACAATATTTTTACTTAGCAAAAGATTCAATTAAAGAAAAGAATATCTCAACTTTGAACTTGACAGCTGAGGAGAGAAAATGGATCAGTGATATATGTGCAGAAGGATTGCACGATACATTAAGAAAGCAACATATTGAAGCTTTCAATCGCGCAAACATCGAACATTCAAAAGTTATAAAAGGTATTATCGCTAAGTATCAAACTAATAAAGAATTCATTCTGAAAATATTAGTTCAAATTTATGTTCTTTTTCCAAACCACAGAGACGAACTTTTGAAAGAATTCAAAAAACTGCGAAAAGTAGATATTTCTCCAGCAACTATATTGTTATTTAATTTAGTTAAGAAGGAAAATGATTTGCATTATAACGAATTGAAAGCATACTTTATCGGGGAGAAAATTGTAGAAGATAGCTTTTGGAGTGGAATAATCAGAGACTAAGTGGGGGAGTACAATGGGAACATCAAAAGGATACTTGCCACCAACAGGACATTTATGGAGTGAAAGCAAAAGAGCTATTTCCAGTATGAATAGAAATGGTTATAGTAGTGCTTCTATAGGAAAGGCAGTCTCAAGTTTTTCAAAAGCAAGCAAAGTAAATAGAAATCAAGGGAATTCAGAAATTTCAAGATCAAGCTCTAAAGTTTTGAATTTTTCTGGTCTTGTTAGAAGTATTGGGTTAGACCAAGCACTCGATCAAGTTGGTTTAGGTCATTTGAAAGGGCAAAGCCCACAAAAAGTTTTCGAAGGGTTAATTGATTATTTTTCCGAAGGAACAGATTCCCTTCAACAATCGATTGCTGATCAGGCTATGCAAGAATATATGGCAGAAATGATGGGGAGTGTACGAAGCAAAGAAGAACTTGATGATGCTTTTGCTAAATTAGAGACTGATTTGTTTATACAAGATTTTTTAACAAAATATGTTCAGGTATCATTCTTCACAAATTTTGCCGAAAAAATCAACGCTCTTTGTAAAGATATTGGACAAGCTTTGAAAATGCAGGGGAGAATTAAGGAGTTCATTAGGCTTGAAATTGCAAGTAATTATACACGAGATGGTATGAAGAATATGGATTGGAGAGGGAGAGAAGGAAGAGAGTATATTGAACGAAAGTGTGAAGATGTATGGGGAATTTTTGAACGGTGGGGTGATTCCGAATGAGTGATGTATGGATTGTGAAAAATGAACAACAAGTAGAGGCTCAAGGTATAACATTTAATCTGTCCTCTAAAAATAACAAGTCTAATATTAAGTCAGACATAGAGAACTTGTGGCGAATGTTTAGTTTGGAGAATGTATCTCCAATTATTGAGGATTTTTTAATAATTGGAATGGCAATCTTCACGGTTGATAAAAAGATATCCAGAAAGCTCTCTGAAGATGGATGGAGCAGAGAGTTAAACGTAAATATCCCCGTATTAGAGATTCAGAAATGGCTAACCGTAAAAACTAAACTGGAGAGAACACTGTCTTTTTTAAGTGGGGATATTTGGAACATATCTTTCTATTCTACGGTAGAGAGATTCAGAGGCGAAAAGATTAATAATCAGTATAGTGTTAAAAATAAAAATTCCTTTGATTGTGTATCATTATTTTCGGGAGGATTGGATTCATTTTGCGGTGCTTTAACGCTAATGGAAGAAAAGAAAAATCCACTTTTCTTGGGTTTTAAAGAATACTCGTTACTCATTAGAAGGCAACAATCACTTTTCAAAGAAATTCAAGAAGCTTATAAACAGCAGAATTCGGACTTTGTTCAATTTGGTGTTACTCCAAGTAAGCCTTTAAATATAAATAAAAGTGTTGCTGGTGAAAGTACAAGTAGAAGCAGATCATTCTTGTTTATTACAGGCGCAGTCGCAGTTGCTTCAATCATTGGAGAAAATACCCCAGTGTATATACCTGAAAATGGATTTATTGGCATAAATGTACCATTAACACAAAGTAGAAGTGGAAGTTGTAGTACCAGAACAACCCACCCATTTTTTCTGAAATTGCTAAATGAGGTTCTCATTGAAGTTGGAGTTACTACTCAAGTGACCAATGTCTATTCGTCAATGACAAAAGGCGAAATTGTGGAGAGACATCAAAATAATCCCGTCTTCCGAGAGAACTATAAGGCTACTTTATCTTGTTCTCATCCATGTCATGGCAGATATGATGGAGAGAGTCCACCTGTAAACTGTGGTTATTGTTATCCTTGCCTCATACGTAGGGCATCGCTAATTTCTAATGAGTTTTTTGAGGATCAGTATAATCCAAACTATGAGTTGAATAGAAGCTTTATTGAGAAGAATCAAAAACTTGATGGCAAAGCAAGTGATCTAAAAGCTGTTTTATTTACGATAAAAAGGTATGTAGAAAATAGAAATGATCAATTATATATAAGAAGGCTACTTCGCATTCAAGGACCATTAACAAGTGAGGAATTAGATTCATACGAGAGAGTTTACAGAGAATCTTTAAGAGAGATTCTACAAATGATTGATTACGAAGAAGCAACTAATGGCGGAGGATTAAAAAAATATATGGACCTAAAGGAAAGTTATGAAGAACTTTGTTGATTTTCATGTTCATATTGATTATTACCAAAATTATAAAAGGATCTATGATTTCTATAATGATCAAAAAATCTACGCTTTATTTGTGACAAATTTTCCAGAAGTCTTTAAAAAAGCTAAAGACACTTTTCAAGAATCAAAATATGTGAAATTAGCATTAGGTTATCATCCAGAAATGATCAACATTCGACCATTCAAGCAAAAGGATTTTGATGAATATCTCGATGAGACCAAGTATATAGGTGAAGTCGGACTGGACTTTTCCAAAGATCATATTAAGAATCGGGATGAGCAAACCAGAATTTTTCGCCACATTTGTCGCAAAGCCGCTGATAAGAATAAAATAATGTCCGTTCATTCACGTAATGCGGGAATGGATGTATTAGCAAGTTTAAAGGAGTTTGGAGTTAAGCATGCTGTTTTCCATTGGTATACAGGAAGCATAAAGAATCTACAGGAAGTTATTGAATCACGTTATTATCTATCTCTAAATCCCTCAATGTTAAGGACAAAAAAAGGAAAGGAGATAATTCAAAGTATACCTTTAAGATACATTTTAATTGAGACCGATGGACCGTATAGCAAATATAATAATCGTCAGACTGTGCCAGAAGATATTCCTTCAATATATCGTGATTTTGAACACTTCTTAGGAATTGAAAATTTACGGGAGATTGTTTATGAAAATCTAAACAGATTGCTTATGGCTCAACAAAAAAGTTTATAGTGAAATTGAGAGGGAACTCGAATGAATGATCAGAAACAAATTGAGAAAACAAAGTATTTTAATGAAAGGTTTCTCCAAATGTTAAGATCAAATGGTGACATCGAATTCAATAACTTCCCTATATGTGGTTTGCTTGAATTATCAAGACAATTTGTTTCAATGCCACCAGCGGTTCGTGAATTATCGGCAGAATATCTGAAAGGATCTATAACTCAAATTATTGAGCATTCCAGTCTTCTATTGAAATCAGCAAATTATATTCCTGTTAAAGAAATGAAACCTCTCTTTACAGCATTAACTTTAATAAATGAATTAAAAACAACAACATATATACCTAATCTGTTCGAGGTTCTTTCAAATTATAATAGTTACTTAGGCTTAATCAAAACTATACAGTACGTGATTAATAAGGGGATCAATGCAAAGGACTTCGACGAATATTCCTTTATCGATGAGCTTATTTGCTCTGTAGTTGAATATTTAGAGTACCGAGGCAATGCGATTGCTGAGGTCTATGCAATATGTAATAACTGGTTTAGGCAAGATCCTGTTAATACTCAAGAGGTCTTTAGAAAAATTATTATGCATCTCAAGGAAATTGGAAACCCAAATAATAATAAGCTGGCTTCGGTTAAATGCTCCATAACAATAGAAATTTCTGATTTAAACTTGAAAAACATAAGTAGTTTTGTGAGGAAAATTCTAAGAATGTATGAAGAGCAAAAGAGAATAAGCTTGTTTAGAAGCAGGAGATTGGGAAATAAAATTATTTTTTACTTCTCTTTAAATAAAATTGATGGATTATATGTTGATCGGGTGTTAAACGACTTGTCTGAAAAGCTACTGGCTTATGAAGAGAGAACCAGAGAGATTATTCAACCTGTTATTAGAAAAGACGGTAAGAAGATTTTTAAGGCGAATAATAAAAAAATAATTGATAGTGTAAAAATAAAACATTTCGATTCCCTTTGGAAATCTACAGATTTTAATGAGGTAAATAGTTATGTTTGCGATGAACTATTTAGATTAAACGAATGGGTACAAACGCTTAATAAGTCTAATGATAAAAGAACGTCCTTTCTAATTTTATGGAGCATTATGGAGTTTATGATGGTCCACTCTGTTCATGATAACAAAGTGGAATCAGTTTGCAGAAACTTCATTCCATATATGGGGTTGTTTTATTTTAGAAAAATCAATAAGACATTTTTCAAAAAATTAATTGCTTTGTATGGTGAGGACTACAAAGAATCATCAAAAGTTCTATTTGAGTATGTATCTTCTAAGTTGAATTCATCAGGAATCGATGTAAATAATTTGACCATCGCGGATCAATCGTGCATCTTCCTTCTGTATAAAAACTTCAAGAAGAAGTGGTGGGATGGTTTTTCATTTTCATTGGCGAGTAGTGAATTTGTTGAACGTCAAACTTTAAGGACATTTAGTCAATTTGAGCACGCAGGTAAATCTCTAATTCAACTTGAGCACATACTTAACAATGACATAAAGCAAATGTATCGATTAAGAAATATGTTGGCCCATAGTGGAGTCAATGATTCAAAAATTCTTGATAATACATACTCCCGATTAAAGTATTATGTTGAAACAATTATTAATGCTATTTCATATTCGTGGTTACATGATTCACAAACACCCAAAACTTTAATTGAAATAAACGATCATAAAAGGGTTGATTATAATCTTTATAAAAATAGCTTGAAATCAGTGATTGCAGTTACAAACTCCCAAGATAAACCGTTGGAATTGCTTAGAATAATGCGATTTAAAGGTACAACTGCGATACCACCGAACAGGTTTTCTTTTCTTGGGGGGCTTGAAATAAGTATTGACTAATTACGAATAATAAACTATAATCAAATTACTGAATAACTAACCTTGAGTTCAAGAGCTAATATTACATAGCTGACTAAGCAAGGAATCCCTGATTCCTCTTAGTAAAATAGGCTAATGTAAATTAAGCTCTTTTTTATTGTTTTCAGATCACAATCTACAGTTTTCTTCTATTTAACAAATAAAAAATTCCCGTCAAATTTCAAAATTACCTTCCCTAACTAAAAACAACTGTCCCCAAACCACCAAAGACTGGAACCTGGTTGCCGTTTTTCTCGGGCCACTTCTCCAGTCTTTTTCCCTTCCATTACATCACCACAGTAGGGATTTTCCATCCCAATCCCGATTAGGTAATCAAGCAGAAACCCAGTCTAATCAAGGCGTTTGGGGTAAGCAGAGACGGTTTTACTCAGGCATTTCCCAGGCTCTTGCCCAAGCGTTTTAAATGCCGATTCCTGCTTTTTCAGGCACTTCTCTATCCCTTCAGGGACACGAATTATTAGTCGTTTTCGTTCACGATTGAACCAGTTTCCTTCCAGTTTTCAGGACTTTTCTCTGCTTTTTGGGACAGGGTTTTTTATCTCAGAATTGGCGGTGAGACCTTGTGGGAGTAGGGTTGAAGGGAATGGGGGAAGTGGACAGGAATTTTTTCGTTTTTACAGGAAGTTTGGTTAACGTTAGCTGTGGCTGATTGAAGGCACAATGATCACCAATTATTCGTTTTAAAGAAACAAATTAAAAGACCGAGATTCGCTAAGCGATCTCGGTCTTTTTCACAAGTTTACACGAACCTTTACTTCAAAAACCCTTCTTCAAAAATCTTAAACAGATTATCAAGAGTAGTAGGGTCGCTATAAGAAGAAGCTTCTGTGTCGATCTCGATGACGTGGCCGTTCTTGACTGCAGGGATGTTCTTCCATGTCTCCAGCTCCATGAAGGAAACGTCAGCCTTCGAGTTGCGGCTCAGGATAATCCAATCGCCGGCATATTGGTCCAGCACCTCAGTTGATAGTGTGAACAAGCCGCTTTCAAGCGCGTCTTGTTTTACTTTTTCCGGCATATTCAGCCCCATCGCTTGGTACAGCAGCTCAGTTCCGCGGGCAAAGTTATTGCCGAATACATAGAACGTCTTGTTGTCGCCAACTTCGATTACCGATACGGTTGCGTCTTCGCCGATTTTCTCCTTAACCTTCTTGCCCAGTTCTTCAGCGCGTTTGGTGAAATCTTCGATCCAAGCCTGCGCTTCTTTTTCTTTATTGATAAGCTTGCCGACTTCCAGCTGCTGCGTCAGGTAATCGTTTTTGCCCCATGTATACACAACTGTAGGCGCGATCTCCTGCAATTTGCTGATGTTGTTCAGTTGAGCCCCGGCCAGAATCAGGTCCGGCTCCAGCTCCAGGATCTTCTCCAGGTTTGTATCAGACACAACAGCCGTATCTGTCAACATCTCTGTGAAGAGGGGATTGCCGTAAGTCCACTCGTCGACCCCGACGAGCTTAGCGCCGAGCGAGAGCAAATTTGGTGCGCTGGATAGCGCGACAATACGCTGCGGATTAGCAGGGACCTCTACCGGGCCAAGCTCAGATTGATAAGTAATCGTCCCGCTATTGCCGTTGTTGCCAGCATCGGGGGCTGTGGATTCACTCGCACTTGGGGACGGAGATGGATTGCTAGCGGTATTGTTGCTTCCGCAGGCGCTGATGATCAGCACCATCATAAGAATAAAAGGAGCAAGTAACTTTCGACTCATTGTTGGAACGCCAACCCTTCTGTAGATGTTGATGATGATAGTCATTCTCATTATATGCATAGGATATTAAATCACATTCCGAATCAGGTTGTCAAACAAAATCGCTTTACACAAACTTATCAATCTTTATTGGCGGGCCATAAATATAGCTATTAATGAAGCTATGAATGAATCAAATAATAAAGCTATTAATGAAGCTATTTTTGAATAGGATGATCGGAACAGCCCTGGCGCAGTGTTAAAAATAGCTCGTCTATTGTGCGTTTTGAACGAAAAGTTAAAACGCTTTAATTTTCTTATTGACTTTCAATTAGCACGATTTTACAATACGTATATAAGCGCTTTCATATCGAAGGGAGTGAGAGAAGCTCAGAAGCAAGGGAGTTAAGCACATCAAAAGTTAAAGCGCTTAAATTTTTAGTTCTCAACTATTTACTGAAAGGCAGTGATGAAGAACATGAAGATTCGTGATTCCTACAAGCCTTACTCACCTGTGGCGATTATCTCCATCATGGTGCTGGTCGTTGCCCTGGTCTTATCTCTTACCCTGGCACCGATTGGATATGCCGCAAGCGCTGCTAGCGGCTCGGGCGAGTCGGATAAGCCGCTTAGGCCCTTCCCCCAGCATATGAGCTATGCGGAAGGAAGCATCAAGCCGAGCCATGTGACCCAGAAGCAGATGGATGCCGAGGTTGCATTGCTGTACGACCAATACAAGCTGAAATACATCAAGAAAAACCCGTACGATAACAGCCAGTATTATATCTGGTACAACGACGGCGGCTGGAACGGGGATGCCATTACCGTATCTGAAGCACATGGCTATGGCATGATGATTACTGCGCTAATGGCGGGACATGATCCGGAAGCGAAAGGGATTTTCGACGGCATGTACCGGTTCTTCCGCGTACATCCGAGCGAGCTTCATCCTGACCTGATGGCATGGCAGCAGGCTGACCGCGATGGCGCAATCATCGACGTGAACGGCACCGACTCCGCTATCGACGGCGATATGGATATCGCTTACGCTTTGCTGCTTGCCGATAAGCAATGGGGCAGCGCAGGCGCGATTAACTACAAGGGTGAAGCGGTCAAAGTGATCAATGCGATCATGGAGAGCGAAGTTCATCCAGAGCACTTCCACCTGCAATTGGGTGACTGGGTTCCGATCTCTGACAGCGAGCCAAGCTTCAAGCCGGCTACTCGTCCTTCGGACTTCATGCTTCAGCATTTGAAGGAATTCTACAAAGCGACTGGCGACAAGCGCTGGCTGAATGTGCTTGAGACAACATACGGCATCGTTAATGATGTACACAAGACGTACAGCCCGAAAACGGGATTGCTGCCGGACTTCGTCTATCGCGATGCGGACGGCACATACAAGCCGGTATCGGAATTCAAGTGGACGACAGAAAGCGGGCACTTCCTGGAGTCGGAATTCGACGGCGCGTATAACTACAACTCTTGCCGCACGCCTTGGCGGATTGCGTCCGACTTCCTGCTGACGGGCGATAAGAGAGCGTATGATCAATTGTCTACGTTGAACACATTTGTATCTGAGAAGCATACCGCACCATATGAAGTATGGTCCGGCTATTCGCTTGACGGCAAGACGAAGCTGAGCGAGTGGGACGGCGGCCTTGAATTTACGGCTCCGCTCATGGTCAGCGCGATGATCGACAAGAGCAATCAGCAGTGGCTGAACGATCTGTGGGATTACCACACAGAGGAAGCCAACTCCGTTGCACTGGAATGGCGCTATTACTATGGCAACTCGATCCGCCTGCTTAGCATGATCGTAGTGTCTGGCAACTGGTGGTCGCCGACAGGCGTAGCTTCTACCGATATTGCAGGCCACGCGGCTGAAGCGGATATCGTAAAGTCGCTTGCAGAGGGCATCGTGAACGGTTACCCGAACGGCACATTCAAGCCGGATGAAGGCGTGTCCCGTGCTGAATTCTCCGTCATGCTGGCGAAGTCGCTGAAGCTGAATGGCAATGGAGCTGCGCTGACATTCGAAGACAAGGCAGCCATCGCGCCTTGGGCTAACCGCTATGTAGCACAGCTCGTAGAAGCGGGAATTGCGAATGGCCTCTTCGGAGCACAATTCCTGCCGTCGCAGAAGCTGACGAGAGCAGAAGCGGCCGTATTGCTGGCATCCGCGAGGAAGCTGGAGCTGTCGGCTGAATCTGCAGCAACGGGCTTCTCGGATGATGCTGCTATACCAGCTTGGGCCAAACCATCCATTCTGGCTCTTGGCGAAGCGGGCGCCCGGTTATTCCAGCCGCAATCGCAGCCGTTCGGACCGGATGCTGCGCTTACTCGCGCAGAAGCCATCACATTACTAAGGACGCTTGCGAGCGCCTAAGACATCGATTCGATCCGTGCCAGGCAGCGGTACTGCCAACTTCGCTCAAAATGTGATATCGTAAAGAGATACGCGGACTATCGCAAGGAGAGAAGCACGGATGAAAGTGAACATATTCGACGTGGCACGCAAGTCAGGACTATCGGTTGTGACGGTGTCACGGGTCATTAATAACGCGGGAACGGTGCGGGAGAAGAATCGGTTGAAGGTTCTTCATGCCATGAAGGAGCTGGGTTATTCTCCTAGCGCCGCTGCCCGCAGCCTGGCACGGGGTAAAACAGGGGTTATCGGCATTGCGATCATGACGCTGAACGACTCCTTCCTCGATGCCGTAGTGAAGGAAATCAATGATAAGATGGCCGAGCATCACTACTTGCTGGCGCTCTTCATCTCGCAAGAAGATGAAAATGATATGCATAATGCTATATTTCAAGAGGATCGGGTAGACGGCATGATCGTGCTGTCCCCGATTAACGAAGAGAGATATGAGCAAGAATTGACGCGCAAAAATATCCCTTACGTCCTCGTCGACAATCAGCAGGAGAATTCCCTCGCGCCGTCTGTGCAAGTGGACAATTTCCGCGGCGGCTACGAGGCGACGAGACATCTGATTGATCTTGGACATATCTCCATCGCTCATATATGCGGTTCCGATTCGTTCCTAAGCAGCAAAGAGAGGGTTCGCGGCTACAAGGAAGCTATGAAGGAAGCGGGACTTGAACCCCGGATTGAGCAAGGCAACTTCGATATTCCGTCGGGATACGAGATTGCGGAGCGCTGGATCAAGTCGGGAAGTCTTCCGACGGCTGTCTTTGCCGGGGATGATATGATGGCATTCGGCGTGATGGACGCGCTGAAGAACAACGGCCTCCGTATACCGGATGATGTATCAGTCGTCGGGTATGACGACCAGTTGTTCGCGACTCAGCTTCGTCCATTGCTAACAACCGTACGCCAGCCCGTCGAATCGATCGGCGCACAAGCGATCGAGCTGCTGCTCAAGCAGATCGGGAGCAAGGAAGAGCATCAACATGATGCGGTGGAGCATATCAAGCTTCAACCGGAATTGATCGTCAGAGAATCTACGAGAAGGCTGATTCACACTGGGCAGTAAGGAATAGCATAGCGATGAGCAAGGCTTGCTCGATTTCTTCTCTTCAAGTCTCATAAAAACCGTTGGAGGTGTCGTGATGAACACGAATCTGGCTAATTGCGGGAAAGACTTGAAAAAAGGTAAGACAATGAGGAAAGTCATGATGATAAGCCTTGTAATGGCTTTGCTCATGACTTTAATGAAAACGCAATCATTGCTAGTAGATACAGCATATGGAGCGGGTGAGCTGCGCCCTTTCCCACAGCAAGTTTCCTATTCCGGCATTATTAAGCCCAATCATGTAACCCAGGCAGCTATGAATGCGTCGGTCGCATCCTACTATGACTATTGGAAAGGGAAGTACCTGAAAAACAATCTTGCCTCTTTGCCGGGCGGCTACTATGTCAAGGGTGAGATTACAGGCAGCTCAGGCGGCTTCGTACCGCTTGGCACTTCCGAGGGACAGGGCTACGGCATGATTATTACCGCGCTGATGGCCGGTCATGATGCCAATGCCAAAACGATCTATGACGGATTGTTCAAGACAGCAAGAGCTTTCAAAAGCTCTGTTAACTCCAATCTGATGGGCTGGGTCGTAGCCGACCATGTGAATGCACAGGGCAATTTCAGTTCGGCAACGGATGGCGATCTGGATATTGCGTACTCGCTTATTTTGGCCCATAACCAATGGGGATCGGGCGGTACGATCAATTACTTGCAAGAAGCGACCAAGATGATCAATGCGATCAAATCGAGCAACGTAACGAACAACAATCGTCTGAATTTGGGAGACTGGGATTCCAAGACAACTCACAATTCCAGACCTTCGGACTGGATGATGAGCCATCTGCGCGCTTTCTACGATGTGACTGGGGACAATACGTGGCTGAATGTCATCAATGCGCTCTACACGGCTTATTCCCAAGTGAGCAATACGTATGCGCCGACTACGGGACTAATCTCCGACTTTATCATTAACAGTCCTGCTCAGCCTGCTCCGGAATGGTTCCTGAACGAGTTCCAGCAGACCAACCAATATTACTACAATGCAGCCAGAGTACCGCTCAGAATGGTCATGGACTATGCCATGTACGGCGAGACGCGCGGCAAGACAATCGTGGATAAAATGTCGACCTGGATAAAAGGCGCAACAAGCAATAATCCAACTAATGTAAAGGCGGGTTACTCGCTTAGCGGCACGGCGCTTAACACGTACAGCTCCGCTGTATTCACTTCTCCATTCATCTCCGGAGCTACAGCTAGCAGCGGCAATCAGGCATGGGTGAATGCAGGCTGGGATTATATGAAAAATGCGAAGTCCAGCTATTTCAGCGACTCGTACAATATGCTTAACCTGCTCTACATCTCAGGCAACTGGTGGAAGCCTACTGCGCAGGGCGGCGGCTCGACCAGCGGCGTGACCTTGCCTGTCGTATCGGACACGTATGTAAGAGGCGGCACGTACAGCACGATCAATTACAGCACGGAAACCTCGATGACTGTGAAGAAGAACGATCCGAATCTCTCTTTTGCAAGACAAGGCTATTTGAAGTTTATCAAATCTTCGGTGACCGGTCCGATTACTTCGGCCAAGATCAGGCTGTATGTGGAGAGCGTGCATAGCAATGCAACCTCTGTGCCGATTCGGGCATTCGGCATCAATAACAACACTTGGTCTGAAGCTTCGATCACCTTTGCGAATCAGCCGACAGAAGCAGGCGTATCCCAAGGTTCGGCTACGGCAACCGGAACGGCCGGCTACATCTACCTGGATGTAACTTCTTTCGTCAATTCGCAATCGAGCGACACCGTTTCGTTCCGTATAGTGGGGATTGATCATGATGCCGGAGCGGTTCTGGCGACCAAAGAAAACTCCACTGCATCCAAACGTCCGGTTCTCCTTATTAATGGAGGCTAAGAGCTGGCATCACGTTTGCCAGCATGCAGCACTCCCCCTTTACAACATCTCTATTTTTGGTTGACACTGCTGTAATAGTTGGGAGCTATAGTTGTCCTAGAAGCAAGGCATCAACAGAATACGAGGGCACACGGGTACGCAGTATTTGAACCCCATGAGAAGAGGAGGAATCATCTTGTATATACCCATGAGATCCGCTCATAGAATATCACGCGCAATAGCTATTATCATGGTGTTTATCATGTTTGCAGGAACAATAGGCGGCGCGGGCTTCGGCATGAACCGGGCTTACGCGGCTCCCGCTGCGGATGAAGTGTATACGATAGCAGAATGGACGGGGTCGGCGCTAGGCGCCGACCCGGCCCGCCCGGCAAGCGGAGGCGTCAACCGTGCAGATGCAGAGCTGAGCATTACAGGCGGTGCAAAATATGATCCGGGTCAGCCTGGATATGTAGAATGGCGGGACGGGGTAGGAACCAAGTATTGGCTGGTTGCCGTGTCTACCAAAAACTTCGAAAATCTGACATTGTCCTCGTGGCAGCGGTCGGGCAATTCCGGGCCGAAGGACTTTGCAGTGGAGGTCAGCACAGATCAGACAACTTGGACGAAAATCAAGGATTTGGAGCTGCCTCCGTCCAGCACATGCTCCAGCGACAAGTGCAGACTGGTCGATGAAGCGCTGCCTGCCTCCCTTAATAATCAGGATCAAGTCTACATCCGCTGGGTGATCTCATCCACCCATGTAGCTAATCCGGATCGGGGAGTAATCGGGGAATGGGGCGTCAGCACACTGCATGATGTCGTTCTGAAAGGAAAGGCAATAGATGGCGCTGTCATCATCGTGGATGAAGAAGCACCGTCCGTTCCCGCTAATGTCAAAGGAACGGCCTTGACCCATCAGTCGATTGCCTTGTCATGGGATGAATCTACCGATAATGAAGCGGTAACCGGCTACTCTATTTATCGCGACAATGTGAAAGTAGGCGATACATCGGGCACGACGTACACCGATTCGGGATTGAAGCTGGCGACTTCTTACTCCTACGAGATTAGTGCTTATGACGCCAGAGATAACGAGTCGGGCAAAAGCGCTGCCGTTATCGTGAAGACGAAGGATAAAGCGGCGGATACGCTTGCTGCATGGTCCAGCTTCCGTGCCGAGGAAGGTCAGATCGGCATCCATAAGTCTACGGAAGGCGTATACAGCAGCGCAGCTACTCTGCGCACCGTAGGCGGACCAAGCTATGAGGCAGTGACCAACTCTTCCTCGGAGAACAGCGTGCAATACCAAGGCTGGGACAATGGAGCAGGGTCGAAATATTGGCTGGCCGCTCTCCCGACAAAAGGGCATGAGGGGATTAAAGTATCGTCCAAGCAGCGCTCATCGGGATCGGGTCCTGCTGATTTCAAACTGCAATACAGCGTTGACGGTACAGAATGGAAGGACGTGCCGCAGACGCAGCTGAAGCTTGTGAACGGCAGCTATGCCTCAACTGCTCAGCTCATTGAACAGCCTCTGCCAGCAGAGGCGGACGACCGCGATATGCTTTACATCCGCTGGGTCGTCACGTCCACGACGCCGACCAACACGGCGAGCAATGCGGCTGTGGGAGCATCGGGCTCCAGCTACATTAGCAATGTGGCGATCAAAGGTGATTCGAACGGTGGGGAAGTCGTAATCCCAACGCTTGCGATTCTGGCAACGCCAGCGCATAAGGCCATAAATGTGGACCCGGCGACACCTCTTAGCGTTCAATTCAGCAAGGAGATTGCCGTAACAGGCAACGGTCAGGTACGCTTGGCGGATTCCAAGCAAGCGGCTGTGAAGGATGTAGCGGCTGCGGTTGACAGCGCCAAGCGGGATACGCTGAACATAACGGCGCCTGCACTTACTTACGGAGAGACGTATACCGTAACGATTCCTAAAGAAATGATAAAGGGCGCTGATGGCGTTCCGTTAAATCAAGACTTTGTATGGAGCTTCCAAGTGGCGGAGTCGCCGCTTAAGCCGAAGCTTGTGACGATGTCATTTAACGGCGACCCGCGCACCAGCATCGGATTTGCCTGGTATACGGATTCTTCGACGGGCACCGTTGCCGAGGTTGCTGAAGCGAGCAAGGTTCAAGGGGGCATCTTCCCTGCGGACGGCACGCTTGTATTCGAAGGAACAGAGGATATCGTAGAGACGTATATGATCGCCGCAGACCGGGCGACCAATACGAAGACGAAATTCTTCAGCCATAAGGCGATTGCGGACGGCCTCAAGCCGGGGACGACGTACAAGTTCCGTCTCGGCAACGGTGAGGCAGGCTCCTGGAGCAAGATCGGCACATTCACGACGGATGCGGCCGAGCATCAGGATTACCGGTTCATCGTAGGTGCGGATTCGCAAGCGTCCACGCTGACCAACTTTGAGCCATGGGCCGATACGTTCAAGAAAGCTGCCGATTTCATTGGCGATCCGAAGTTTATTATCGTAGCCGGGGATCTGGTGGACAACGGCGACCTGGAGACGCAGTGGCAATGGATGCTGAGCGTAGCCGAGGATACCTTGCTGAAAGTGCCTTATGTGCCTGTACTTGGCGGCCATGAGGTGAATGATTATGACGGAGATGTCACGACTGACAGCAACAATTTCTATCATCACTTCAATGTGCCGCAGCAGGTCGTAGAAGGCACGCATGAGGGCTCCGTCTATTCGTTCGAATATGGTGACGCCTTGTACATGGTATTCAATTCGCAATTCGAGGGCGGCCTGGCTTCCGACGGCAAAAGCATCGATTGGGAAGATCCGGAATTCCGCGCTCAGCTCGATTGGATGCGCAATACGGTAGCGAAGTCGGATAAGAAATGGAAGTTTGTCACCTTCCATAAGAGCCCGTACGCCTCCGGCGACAATTCTTCGAAGTACGAAGACGCCCGCGTACAATTTTACCGCCAGCATCTGATTCCGGTATTCGATGAGCTGGGCATCGATATGGTATTCGAGGCGCATGACCATATGTATATGCGTTCCTTCCAGATGTACGGCAACGAGGTGGTGCCGCGTTCCGCGCTCACATTCGATACTAACGGCAATGCGGTTAATCCTAAAGGCACGATCTATTTGATGCCGAATGCACTGGGCAATAAGTTTTATCAGAAAGCGGAATATCAGTATGAGTTCGACGAGAACTGGAATGCGATTGTGAAGCTGGACGAAAACGGCAATCCGGTTCTATACGATCATTTCTTCGCGGATGTGAATGAACAGCCATCCAAAAAGATGTTTACCGATGTCTCGATCACGGAAGAGGTGCTGTCCTTCAAGTCGTATACGGCTGCCGTTGACGATGAAGGGAAGGCAGGCACGGTAGGCAACGGCTTGTTGGAATACGACAAGTACGGCATTAAGAGAACCGACGTGAAGCCGGCTGTGCCAGAGTCGGTAGAGTTGAAGCTTGACGGGACAACGGCAACATTGACCTGGAACACGCCATCAACCAGCGATGAGCCGGTCAGAGGATTCCGAATCTACGAGAAAAACGATAAGGTGCTGACGCATTGGAGCGAATATATTCCTGTGAAGGCTGGCCAGAAGTCCTACAGCTTTGAGGTGAAGGGACTGAACCCGGCCAAAAAGTACGACTTTATCGTCAAAGCTGTTGGGGCTAGAATAAACTCCGATGCGGTCGAGGTGACGACCATCGATGGTCCCGTGGACGAAGAGCCGCCATCCGCGCCTACTGGGCTGAAGGGAACTGCGGTCTCGGAATATCAGGTGAACCTGTCATGGACGGCTTCTTCCGGCAATGTGAAGGTTAGCGGCTACCAGGTGTACCGGGATGCGGTGAAGATCGCTACGGTAGCGGGGAATACCACGTCCTATATCGATAACGGACTGACACCGGGCAAGACCTATCGTTATAGTGTCAAAGCCTTTAGCCCGGAAAATATTGAATCGCTCGCCAGCAATAGTGCGGAGGTTAAAACACTCTCCGGTAAAGATGGGGAAGGTCCGTTCAAGCCGTTCCCTCAGCATACCGCTTATGCGGAGGGCAGCATCAAGCCGAATCATGTGACGCAAGAGCAGATGGATGCAACTGTGCTGAAGCTGTTCAAGGAATGGAAAGCGAAATACTTGAAGACGAATCCGTACAATACGACAACAACTGAAAAGTATGTGTGGTATGCGGATGGAAGCTGGTTTGAAGAAGAGACGGAAGGCGACATTACCTTCATGCCGATTACGGTATCGGAAGCGCATGGCTATGGCATGCTGATTCTGGCATTAATGGCTCAGAACGATGAAGAATCGAAGGCTGATTTTGACGCCATGTTCCACTACTTCAAAGCCCATCCGAGCGAAATCAATCCTGCGCTCATGGCTTGGAAGCAAGGCGATACAGGCTCGGAAATTCTAAGCGTCAGCGGCGTGGATTCCGCAACCGACGGGGATTTGGATATCGCTTATGCCTTGCTATTGGCCCATAGCCAGTGGGGCAGCAAGGGAGATATTAACTATCTTGAAGAAGCAAAAACGCTGATTAACGCCATTATGGACAGCGAAGTGAACAAGTCCGATTGGACGCTGCGACTGGCGGATTGGGCAACCTCGGGCAAGTGGGGAAGCGCAACAAGGCCATCGGACTGGATGCTGCAGCACTTGAAAGACTTCCGCGTAGTAACGGGCGACAAGCGCTGGGATCAAGTCATTGACAGTACGTACAGCATCCTGAACGGGCTTTATCAATCGCATAGTAAGGAGACGGGACTTATCCCGGATTTCGTCATTCGCGATGGCGAAGCCTTCATCCCGGCGCCGCCTGGATTCCTGGAATCGGAGAATGACGGCGATTACTATTACAACTCCGCGAGAACGCCTTGGCGTCTCGGAACGGACTTCCTTATTACTAGGGAGAGCAGAGCCAAAGATCAATTGAACAAAATGACAGAATGGATTCGCAAGAAATCGGGAGATAAGCCTTCCAACATTAAGAGCGGGTATACCTTGGATGGAACAAAGGAGCTTGCGGAATGGTCCGACCTGACCTTTACCGCGCCGTTCATGGTGGGAGCAATGCTGGACGCATCGAACCAGAAGTGGCTGAATGACCTATGGGACTACAATGCAGCGCCTTCTACGGAGGATACGGTATATTTCAGCAATAACATTCGTTTGCTTAGCATGATCGTAACATCCGGCAACTGGTGGACGCCTGTGCTTGTGGACACGGAAGCGCCGACCGCAGCGGTTATTGACAATGCCAGAGCTATTTCATCCTCGTCGATCGAGCTGAGTTGGCTGCCGTCTACGGATAATCTCGGTGTAGCGGGCTACAAGATCTATCGTGATGATGTGGAGATCGCAACGACAACCGATACGAAATTCAGGGATACGAGGCTGAAGTCGAACACGCAATATGCGTACATGGTTATTGCCTATGACGCAGCGGGCAATCAATCGAAGGCCAGCAACCTGCGTCTGGTCAAGACGCTTGTCGCAAGCATCGAACCAAATCCGGGCACGGGTACAGAGCCGGGAGGAAATACGGACCCTGGCGAGGAAGGCGAGGGACCGACTAATCCTGTCGACCCGAATACGCCTGTACTGGGCGATATCACCGGGCATTGGGCGAAGGGCATGATCGAACGCGCGGTTGCGCTGGGTCTGATCACGGGATATCCGGACGGTACCTTCCGACCGGAAGGTCAGATTACGAGAGAAGAATTCGCACATCTGATTGTAAAAGCCTTAGGACTTAAGGAAGATCAGGCGGCGCCTGGATTCGCCGACGAGACTTCCATCAGCGGCTGGGCTAAAGAATCGGTGCAGCTGGCTGTGAAGGCCGGCATCATTCAAGGCTATGAGGACGGCACCTTCCGTCCGAAAGCGCTCATCTCTCGCGCCGAGATGGCCGTCATGATCGCCAGGGCATTACATGCGGCGGAGCAAGCGAACGCACAAACCTCGTTCGCAGACAATGCCAGCATGCCAAGCTGGGCGAAATGGGCCATTGATGCTATGCAGAAGCAGGGCATTATGGAGGGGAAAGGCAATGGCAAGTTTGCCGCAGATGACAAAACAACCAGAGCTGAAGCGGCGAAAGTCATCTTGAAAGTGTTTGATCTGCTTAATAAGAAATAATTCACACGAAACTGAGGAGACTGTCCTAAAAGCGAATGGTTGTGCCATTAGTTGTAAGAAGGGGCGTCCCTCAGTCATCTAACGATAGTTTTTGAGTCAGTCTGAGTGTGAGCCGAGAGGAAAGCTGAGCTGCAAGCCGAGAAACCCGGCTTAGAGCATTCGTGGCCGCGTCCCGAGCGTCTGCAAGCCGAGAAAGTCGGCTTAGAGCATTCGTGGCCGCGCCTCGAGCATCTGTAAGCTGTAAAACACGGCTTAGAGCTACCCCGGAGCTGCTGCCAAACAATAACTTGCGACTCATAAACCAACAAAAACAGGAGCTGTCTCAAAGGTCATTTATGATTTTACAGCCCCTATGGTAGACAAGATTTCAAGCAAGAGAGAAGCCTTCAAACCCACTTTTCGGTGGTTTTGAAGGCTTTTTCATTCAACGTTTGGGAATGACTTATCCGTTGCTTCCTTCGTGGTACACCGACCTTTCTTGTTGGAGGGGAGTTGTCTAGGGAGCTGTTAAATAGGTATAGGAAAATAGTTCTAGCAATTAAGATCCATATTATAGTAGAATATGAATGAACGTTCATTCATATTCTCTAACTGTCTTAAATGTCTAATATCAATACTCGATGAGAGGAGCATCTTCATGTCTATTCAGAGCGAGCAGCTCCAGCAGTTTTTCAAGCGCAGCTTCGAAGACGGGGCCAAAGAGCATGGTGTCCGGCAAATTATGCTGCATGCGGTCGATGTGTTCTCGCGCAAGGGCTTTGCCGGGACCAAGATTAAGGATATTGCCGAGAGTGCCGGCTTTAGTCAGGGTTACGTCTACAACTATTTTAGATCCAAGGATGAGATATTCACCCGAATCGTGGAGCAGGCTGCGGATGGAGCGGGCAGAGCTGTCGAATTCGCTGCCCGCCTGGAGGGGACTCCGATGCAGCGGATTACATGGCTGACGGAGGCGTTCCTTGCGCCGGACAGTCTGGCTATGCAGCATTGGCGGCTGAATCTGCTGCAGACGGCTGCGGCAGACGCCATCCCTGAAGAGGCGAAGCGGATGGCCAAGGAAAAGATGGGCGAGCCGTTCAAGCATTTTGTGCCGATGGTCATGGAAGGACAGCGGATGGGCGAGATTGCAGACGGCGATCCGCTTATGCTGGCGATTGCCTACTTCTCGTTCATTCAGGGGCTTGGCATCTCCCGTATTCAGACGACAAGCGAGCTTCCGTTCCCGGATACTGACGTGGTGTTGGCTTTTATGAGGAAATAGCTTCGTTACAATATGCGGCTAGCGCAGCGAAAGGAAGAGGCCACGAATGATGAAGGTGTTCAAATCCGAACAGGCTCGCCGGAAGATGCTTGCATCCTATGACGAGTTGATTGCGATGTGGGGCGTGGAGACTG
Source organism: Paenibacillus sp. NPDC057967 (assembly GCF_042887015.1). NCBI lineage: Bacteria > Bacillati > Bacillota > Bacilli > Caryophanales > Paenibacillaceae > Paenibacillus > Paenibacillus sp. NPDC057967. Next base: position 261,870 of record NZ_JBHVQB010000007.1, on the reverse strand, counting down.
TGTCACATGAAGTTCCCTCGAAATGGGGAAGCACGCATTGCCTCACTGCGGGAGACAAGGGAAATCCACCGCTTGTGCTGCTGCACGGCGTGGGTGACAACTCGGCGGTGATGTGGGCGCTTAATATGAAGGAGTTGTCGAAGCGGTACTTCTGCATTGCGGTTGATACGCTTGGCGGACCGGGGAAGAGCGTGCCTAACGAGCAGTATACGAAGGAGTCCTTCCGCCAGACGGAATGGCTGAGCGAGGTTATTGATTTTTTTGAGCTGGATCAGGTATATATGGCGGGTGTCTCGAATGGCGCATACATGGCCTATCATTATACGACTGTGCATCCTGAGCGAATTCGGAAAACGATGTGTCTGGAGGGAGGAATCGTGACCAGTCCCATCAAGTCCATGATCTCCACATTGCTGCTCATGTTCCCTGAAATTTTGATGCCTACGGAACGCAACATGCATCGCATCGTCAGACGGCTGAGCGCGCCGCAATCGGATGTGTTCGATCGGCATCCCAAGCTGGCCAATCATCTGGTGCTGATGATGAAGTCGCATAACCAGGGGGCGATGTTCCCGCATAAGGTGGAGACGTATGATGAGGCGAAGGGAGCGGCGGTGAAGGACAAGCTGTTTTTTCTGCTGGGTGACCAGTATCGCATCGTATCGAAACGTACTGTGGACTTGATCAGACGGGGACAATACGCTTACCGGATCATGGAGCACACCGGACATGGCATTAATCACGAACGGCCGAGGGAGGTACACGAAGAGATGTTCCGCTTTCTGGCGGAGTAGGAAAAGGGTGGATAAAAGCGCTTAGGTGTATTTCTACGATTCGGACCCCGCAAGGGGGGGAAGAGCGTAGAATTAACTACACTGTAAGCGCTGTTTTTTTGCTATAGTACTGATATGACTCTAATTTGAACAATAGGACATTCGAACGACCTAGACTGACAGGAGGAGCCGTTATGCGCGGAAACCCGATTAACCCGCTTACAAGACTGAACATGAAGCAGCAGCTCGTCTTGTTGTTTCTTGCGATGGTCAGTCCTGTCTTCCTTCTGCACTGGTATGGCAACTTTCAGGCAGAGAATTTGCTTAAGAATCATGTGACGAACGCATATGTGGAGTTAATCAAGCAAAATCATACCATTATTAATCGGGATATCGAAACAGTCAACAAGGTGACAGCTACCATTATTCAGAATCCGACTACGCAAAGGCTCGTTCCAAGCGGCAAGGATGCAGTAATTGAACGGGTCAGAAAATTCGATAGCGTCGATCGCATGCTGAATAGCTATTCCATCCCTATCAATGGCGGCGAAGCCGTCTATTACTCCCTTTATATTTATGATCCCAATGATTACTACTTTTTTGCGCCGAAGCGTCAGATTATGCAGACAGGCGTTTATTTTTTCTCTGATAAAACAAAACCGGCCTGGTTTGATTATGCGATAAGCAAGCGAGGCTCGGGTTATATGGATATTATTGAATACAACTTTGGACTTGCCAAAATCAATACGCTGGCTTATATACGCGCGGTCGGCAATGTGAACAATGGCAAGGAATTTCTGGGTGTGCTGATTGCTACCAAAATGGACATCAAGTTGGCGGAGTCGCTTCGCTCCGTCTCGCTGCCCAGCGGGGTCATCTCGTATGCGGATTCCGGCAACCGCATCTTAAGCTCGACGGTCCCGGGGCAGAACGGCAAGCTGCTGGACCTGCCAGATGACTTACTTGATGGACTAAGCATGAGAAGCCACAAGAAGGAAGGATTCCTGGAGGAGCCGTTCCGCACCCATGAGATGATCACCTCTGATTCCATCTATATTGCGAGCCAGAATGATGCGATCGGCCATAAGCTGGTCTATCAGATTCCGGTTCAATCGCTGCTCAAGCAGCAGAATGAGCTGAAGCGGATTATTCAGCTGATTACGGTGGCCTATATGCTGCTTGGCTCCGTCATCATGGTCTACTTCTGGCGTTCCCTCATGACGCCGCTGCAGAAGCTGGCCCAGTTCGTCCGAACTTATGAGCCGGGCAAGCTGGTACCGGAGACGCCATCGAAGCGGCGACGCGACGAGGTCGGTGTCCTGATGTCGGCCATGTATGATATGGCGCGCAGGCTGAATGCGCTGATTCATTACAAGTACAACATGGACCTGAAGGCGAAGGAGTCTCAGCTTCAACTGCTCTATCAGCAGATTAATCCTCATTTGCTGTACAACACGCTGGAGAGCATTTATTGGAAAAGCACGCTGGAGGGCAATACGGAATCCGCAGAGATGATCAAGGAGCTGTCGAAGCTGATGAAGATCGGCCTCAGCAGGGGGCGGGAGCTTATTCGTCTTGAGGAGGAGCTTGAGCATGCCAAGGCATATGTCAATCTTCAGCAGATGCGTTATTCCTACGAGTTCAAGGTCATCTGGAATATACCGGATTCCGTGAAAATGATTCGCATTCCGAAGATTTCGCTGCAGCCCCTGATCGAAAACGCGATTATTCACGGCGTCAAGCTGATGGGAGACGATGGCGAGATCCGGATATCGGCGGCGCTGGAAGGCGAGCGGGTGACGATCAAGGTGGAGGACAACGGCTACAAGGAAGCCAATATTGCCGCGATAGACCAGCTGCTGAATGATGAGAAGGTTGATCATAGACTAGGGTACGGCATCCGCAATATTCATCAGCGTATCCAGCTGCACTTCGGCAATACGTTCGGGCTTAGCTATCGCAAGCGAGAGGAAGAAGGCACAGCTGCTGTTATTGTATTGCCGGCGACTTATGAGGAGCCGCTTGATTAAGTTCCATATAGCTCGTGCAGGAAAGGGAGGAAGACGATGTACAACATTCTGATTGTGGATGACGAGCCGCTTATTTGCGAAGGATTGACCGCGCTTTTATCCTCATCCGGCATAAATATCAGCCATATCTACAATGCACATAGCGGCTATGAAGCGCTGGATTATTTGCGCATGGAAAATATAGATTTGCTCGTTACCGATATTCAAATGGGTTCAATGAGCGGCATCGAGCTCATGCAGCAGGCGAAAATTATCAAGCCATGGGTGCAGGTCATCGTCATATCCGCTCATGAGACCTTCCAGTATGCTCAGCTTGCGATCCGGCTTGGAGCCCGGGATTATTTGATCAAGCCGCTCAATAGCGAACAGTTCATGAGCTCGGTTCGCCATGTGCTGCTTCATATGGATAAGACGGTGCGCGACCAGGATGAGCTGATGTCGGACCTCAGAGAGCACTTTCATATGGAGGAGCCGCTGCCGGGCCGTACAGCGTTGATGAACCGCATGTTGGCTGCGGACACGCATGACCGCGAGGCTGTTGTCGAAGAGCTGAGAAAGCAATACGAGACGAACCTCAAAGGGCCTTATTATGCAGTTGTAAAAATGAAGCTGGATTTTGCTTCCGACAGCCGTGCGCTACAGGAGAGAGACGAGCTGTTGCTTCAATATGCGGCGCTTAATATATCCAATGAACTGCTGGACGCGGAATGGGATCACCAGTCCTTCTATTCGCCGGATCAGGCGATCTGCATCGTCATTCAATGGAATGAGGCGCGTTATGGCGACTCCAGCGTTGACAAGGTCAATCAGTTGGAGATGATCGGTCGAAGCCTGCACTTCAACGTCCATAAGTTTCTGGGTTTCCATTGCGTCGTCGGCATCAGCCAGATCCTGAAGGGCAGCGAATTTCTGGGCGAGGTGCATGCGCAAGCGGACAAGGCGATTCAGTGGAGCCGTGAATACAAGGATCATTATGTGTTCTATTACGGCGATTTCAAGTGGGGTGTGCAGACCGCGGAGGAACCGACGGAGGATGAGATTGCCGCGCAAAATAATATGATCGTGGAGCGCTCCAGCAAGTACATTCATCAGAACTATGCCCAGAAGGGGCTCACCTTGAATGAAATTGCGCAAAAAAACCACGTCAGCCCCAACTACTTAAGCTATTTGTTCAAGAAAAAAACAGGCTACAATCTATGGGAATACGTCATTAAGCTGAGAATGGAGGAGAGCAAGCGGCTCATCCTTACTACTGACCTGCGCCGCTATGAAATCTCGGAGCAAGTCGGCTACGAATCACCGGAGCATTTTAGCAAAATTTTCAAAAAATATTTTGGAATCAGCCCAAGCGAGATGAAAAAGTAAGATTGCCTATCATCCGAATAGATATGCACATGTTCTGGGATACCCTCTTTATCTACAATAAATAGTAGATTAACTAAAGGAATGAGGGACCACGCAATGGAGCAAACAACGGCTGTTCCAATCAGCAAGACAAAGCCGCAGACGCAGCGACCAGGAAGGTACAAACGGTATATATGGGGATTTATCTTCATCTTGCCGGCTATTGTCACCTTCACGCTCTTTCTGTGGCTTCCGATCTTTAAAGGGGTGTTGAACAGCTTCTACGACGTCGATTTTGTCAAAGGCAACACCTTCATCGGCTTCGACAATTACAAGACCATCTTCGCGGATCGGGATGTTATGACGTCCGTGAGAAATACGCTCTATTATATGGGGCTCGCGCTCGCGATCGGGTTCTGGGTACCGATCCTGTTCGCGCTGGCGATCTCGGAGATGCGCAAATTCCAGGGATTCGCCAGGGTAGCGGCTTACTTGCCGTATGTCGTTCCATTCGTCGTATTGTACGGCGTATGGAGATGGCTGTATGACCCAGTTGGCCCGATCAACGCCGTTCTGAAGAGCATCGGTCTGAATCAGATCAACTTTATGGTTGACCGGGCCTGGTCGATGGCTTCTATCGTCATCATGGAGACGTGGCAAAGCTTCGGCTCCGCGATGCTGATCTATCTCGCTGCGATACTCGCGGTGCCTCGTGATTGGTACGAGGCAGCTGAGATTGACGGCGCAGGCATATGGCATCGCATCCGGTATATTACGCTGCCGGCGATCCGCAACCAGATTATGCTGCTGCTCATGCTGCAATTGATCGCTACGTCGCAAGGCTTCCAGACCCAATATGCGATGCTGGAAGGCGGACCGAACAATGCCACGCTGACCTACGCCCTCCTCATTGTAAGATATGCATTTGTAAGACAGGATTACGGCGTCGCCTCCGCCCTCGGTGTGCTTATGTTCTTCGCGCTGAGCATACTTGCGATCGTTCAATACCGGATCAACAACAGAGGGGGAGTTAAATCATGAAGGCGCAAGAACGCACCATTATATCCAACTATGACTTGAAGAAGCCTGGCACCCGCTGGATGTACTATCTGATGAACCTGCTCGTGGTCATCATGATGTGCTGTATGGTGTATCCGATTCTGATCTCCATGCTGAACGGCCTCAAGGCCAATACCGAGGTCAACTCGTTCCCGCCGACCTTCTTCCCGAAGGAATGGCATTTCGAGAACTATATCAAGGCATGGAACTATATGGATCTTCCGATGTACTTCAAAAACACGATGATGATTTTTGTCGGTAATATGGTCGTCACCGTTATGGTGCTTGGCCTTGCGGCTTATGCGCTGTCGAAAATGCAGGTTCCGCTGAAGTCGGCCATCTATTACTACTTCCTGATGACGCTGTTCATCCCGGCGACGACGTATATGATTCCGAACTTTATCAACCTGAAGGATCTCGGCCTGATGGGCTCATTCGCGGCGATCTGGCTGCCGGCAGGTGCCAATGCGTTTTTCCTGCTCTTGCTGAAGACCTTTATGGACGGTATCCATGTGGAGATCTTCGAGTCGGCCCGGATTGACGGGGCTTCGGAGATTAGAGGGTTCTTCCAGATTGCGTTCCCGCTGTCTATTCCGATCTTCGCGACGCTCTCGATCTTCGTGTTCGCGACCGCCTGGAACGACTGGTTCTGGCCAAGCTTTATCTTGAGTCAAGAGAACAAGCCGCTGTCTGCGGCCATTCGGGACTTTGTCTTGAACGCCCGTCGACTGGATCTGAATATTCGATTTGCGATCCTGACTATTGTCATGATTCCGCCAATCATTATATTCCTCTTCTTCCAGAAGTTTATATTAAGAGGGCTTTACCTTGGCGGGGTTAAAGGTTGAAAACTGATTAATTGTCATGATGTGTGTGATTTTGACAGAACGTAAATCTGCACATGATCCGAATAGGAATACACATCGCCCTAATGAATGCGCCTACATTATGATGAGCGTGTAAGCTAAATTTGAGAGGAAAAGGGGATTTTCAAATGCGCAAGATTTCGATGATGATTACGGTAGTTCTGGCCTTCACCCTCATCCTGGCGGCATGCGGGAAGAGCAATGGCGGCAATACATCGCCAAGCCCGAGCCCGAGCAGCACTCCTTCGGATACGAACAGTGCTCCTCCAGCCGAGGACGATATCACCCAGAAGAAAGTATCCATCAGTATCTATTACCCGACTCCTGATCGCGTAGAAGACCGCGCGCTGGAAGATGACAAGATCAGACGCTTCAACGAAGTGTTCCCGAACGTAGAAGTCATTAAGAGCGACTGGCAGTACAACCCGAACGAAATCGGCATCAAGATGGGGGCGAACGAAGCGCCAACGCTGTTCAACACGTACGCTTCCGAGGGCAAGTTCCTGGCGGAGAAGGGCTGGGCGGCAGATATTACCGACCTGTTCAACGCTTACCCGTACAAGGATCAAATGAACCCGGTTCTGCAAGACCTGTTCACAGTTAACGGAAAAGTATACGGCATCGCTCAACGCGGCTATCCGACGGGCGTAACGGTTAACAAAAAAATGCTGGAAGACAAAAGCATTGCGATTCCTGCGTTCAACTGGACTTGGGATGACATGTTGAATACGGCAAAAGCAGCCTCCGATCCGAATGCCGGCATCTCTGGTATCGCACCGATGGGCAAGGGGAACGAATCCGGCTGGAACTGGACCAACTTCCTGTTCACGGCTGGCGGCGACATCATTAAGGTAGAAGGCGACAAAGTAACGGCAACGTTCAACTCAGACGCCGGCATGAAAGCACTCCAGTATTATGACAAGCTGAAGTGGGAAGCGAACGCTATTCCTCAGGACTGGGCGCTTGGCTGGGGCGATGCGGTAGGCGCGTTCGCACAAGGCAGAACGGCAATGGTTATCGCAGGTCCGGACGGTCCGGTTGACCAGGCGCTTAACCAAGGCGGCATGACGCCGAATGACATTCTGGTGTACCCGATCCCTGCATACGAAAAAGGCGGCAAGCATTATGGCGTTCTGGGCGGCGACTTCCTGGTTATCAACCCGAACGCTAGCAAAGACGAGCAAGCCATCGCATTCTACTATGCAACATTCGACTACTTCTCCGACAAAGGTTTGGAGTCGCTGGAAAGAAACATCCAAGACCGTCAGAAGGAAAACAAATTCTACGTACCGGCTGTCTATCAATACTTCAAGCCTGATGCTGAGTACGGCGCGAAAGTAACGGCTCTGTTCAACAAGTACGACAACGTGTACCAATACGGTGAAGAAACGATGAAACTGATGGATGACGGCAAGGCTGAATCGCCATACAATACGCAAGACTTCTACGGCGCGATGACGAATGTTATCCAGGAAGTATTCTCGAAGAAGGGCGTAGATATGAAAACCCAGCTAGACAATACAGCAAAGTTCATGCAAGAGAAATTCTACGATACAATCCAACCTTAATTAAGACCATGCGGGGTTGTCCCAGGGTAGATGCCTGCATCTACGGGGGCAGCCCCGTTCTACTTCTCCTTGGATTAATCGAGGGGGGGCTTAGCATAGGAATCGGGTGGTGGTTACATGTCGAAGCTGGCGTTTAATTCAAGATGGCTAGCGTTATGGATAGGCATTGTCATTGTAGTCGCGATTGTCTGCATTCTATTCTTCTCAGGCTTGCTGAGCGGCGGAGGTAAGGCAAAGATGCTACTGAATGAAGAGGAAGGCTTGCTCATTGTGAGCAACAAGCAGTACGAAATGGCTTTTTATAAGGACAACGGCGGTATTGCTTATGTGAAGCAGCAGGGAGCTTCGGAGCAGCTGTCCGCCGGCAACCAGACGCTGTGGTGGGCGATTCTGGGCGATGATACGTCTGTGCAAAGCTCAAGCGCAGAATCCTTCACTTATGAATGGAAGAAGCGTGAAGGCGAGATGCAGATGCATTACAGCGGTCCGCTGGAGGTAGACATCGATGTTCGGTTCGGGGATGACGACCGGATCTATATGACGGCAGCGCTTGCGAACAAGACGAGTCAGAAGGTGAAGTCGTTCCGCTTCCCTTACGAGCTGAAAATCGACCAAGGCGGCGTGCAGGATGCGATTCTGCCGATGCTGCCTGGCGCCAAGCTGAAGAATGCCTTCTTCCAGGAGAGCAATTCCTTCTCCGACCAGTATCCGGGCGTCATGTTCGCTTCGTATCTGGCGATGCGCACGAATGCGGGCAATCTGGCCATGTACGATCTGGGCGACGAGACGACGCTGCTGACGGAGATCGGCTACAAGCATCAGATCAACGATTCCGGCAAAACCTCGTTTGTACACAATTACCGGACATGGGTAGAAGCCGGCCAGAAGTGGAGCAGTCCGACCGTCGTGCTGGAGATTGGCGGCGACTATACAGCTTCTATTGCCAGCTACCGGGAGCTGAACGGGATTGGCGAGTACCGTTCGCTTCAGGATAAGCTTGGCGACGATGCGGCCAAGTACTTCGAGCTACCGCTGTACAAGACCGATATATCCGCGATCAAGGATGCGAATTGGGACAATCTGACGACCGGATTTATCGACAAGATGAATTACAATGGCATGATTCATCTGGTCGGCTTCCAGACCGGAGGCCATGACGAGAATTATCCGGACTTTATTCCTCCCGATACGAAGTGGGGCGGTAACGCGAAGTTCCAGCAATTCGTGAAGAATGCGAAAGATAGAGGCAATATTGTCGTTCCATATACGAATATGAGCTGGTGGGGCGTAAGCTCGCCGACGCTGGATCGTCTGCCGGAAGGGACGACGCTCGCCGACATTATGGTCGAGAAGGAGAACGGCACCGTGACGAAGGAGGACTACGGTCCGCATAGCGGCTATGTCGCCCATACAGGCCATCCGTTCTTCCGCGAGCGGACAGCGGAAGAACATCGCAAGCTGATTGAGGATGCCGGTTTCGATGGCATATTCGAGGATCAATGGGGCATCCGCAACTCGCCTTACGTGTTCAACAAGACGATTCCGGAAGGGACCGACCCGTCCACGGCTTATTTCAAGGGTGTGCGCGATTACTTTGAGGCGCTGAACCATCGCATGTATATCGAGGACGGCACTGATGTGCTGGCGGACGATTCCATTGGGTTCATGGGATCGACTTATCTCTGGGATATTCTCGGCTACCGCAAAAACACCGCGCCTTATACGGAATATTACCCGCTGTCGGGCATGCTGATGAGAGACAAGGTCATGTTCTATCATCATAATCTCGCCGGGGAGACGATGACCGACGATCAGGATATGCTGCGCTGGAATTTGGCGATGGGCTATAACCTGAGTGCCGACTTCTACAACGGGGTTACCAGCCCATGGATCGATGCGATCGGCGTCTTCCAGAAGCATGTGCTTGCCGGCTATGCTGATCAGCTCGTCCGAAATTATGAGCAACTGACAGATACGGCAACCCGTACCGACTTCGGCACGCATCAAGTGACGGCCAATTGGAGCAAGACGGACGCATACGTACTGGATGAGCATACGACGCTTGCTGTTGGCGGCTTCGATGTGCAGGCGAAGGACGGCAGCGTCAGGGCGGGCAATTATACAAGATACAACGGACTTGATCTCGACGAGGGCGAGCATGATCTGGTTGAGATGCGGGGCAAGGATGCCATTCGAATCTATCAGCCGATCGGCTCCGATACGACGCTGAAGGTGAAGAAAGGCGACAAGTGGCCGCATGTCTCCGCCATTGCCTATGAGGCGAACGGGACCCGGATCGCTGATCTGCCTGTGAAAGAGGAAGGCGATTATGCCATCTTCGATTTCATCGCGTTGATTAAAGAACAGAAAGTCGGGTATGTCGAGTTAATGGGCTCGAAGGAAGCCAGCCAAGCATCGGAGGTATTCCCGAAAGTGAAGGCGGAAATTAATTTCGCGCTTGGCAAGACGGTAAGCGGCACGTCGATTACGGCGGAAGCATTCGATCCGAAGCTGACCGTTGACGGCGACCCGTTCACTTATTGGGAGAGCACGGCGAAGAAATTCCCGCAATCCTTAACGGTGGATCTGGGCGAAGAGCATGCTGTCGGCAAGATCAAGCTGAGACTGCCGCCGCAGGATGCGTGGGAGTCCCGGACACAGGATATTGAAGCGCTGGGCAGCGCAGACGGTACCACGTTCACAACATTAGTGCCTTCGGCGCCATATACGTATGATCCGAAGACGGGCAATGAGATAGAGATTGTATTGGATACGCCGGCGGACACCCGTTACATTAGAGTGACAATTACGTCGAACAGCGCATGGCCGGCAGCGCAAGTATCCGAATTCGAAGTGTATTAACCGAGAGAGAATCCTGAAGCGAGAATAAGGAAGCATGAAACAGCCCTTTGCGGATGAGATCCGGCAAAGGGCTGTTTGGCATGGCTTCTACAGATTTTAAGTGCATATCTATATAAATGCTAGAAAATATGCGAGTTGCGAAGTCTCTATCCGGGTTGATGTGTTCCGCAGCCTACCTGTGATAATATAGCAGCAGGAGATGAGAGATTTGAGCGCATTATTTGAAATAAGAGGCTTAAGCAAGCGAATTCCCTCGGCCTATGAGAGCACTGGGGAACGGGTATTGCTGAATCATATAAATGCTATAATCCGGGAGCCGGAAAGCATCGCCATTATGGGCGCTTCGGGGCAAGGCAAGAGCACGATGCTGCGGATATTGGCTTGTCTCGATTCGGCGGATGAGGGAGAGATGTATAAACGCGGCGCCTCTTGCAGCAGTATGGAACCAGCGAAGTGGAGGAGCCAGGTTTGTTACGTCGCACAGCACGCCGTTATGCTGCCGGGCAGTGTCGAGGATAATTTGCGTACGGTAAGCCGGCTTCATGGGACGGAATACGAGCAATCGCTTGCCGAGCGGCTGATAGAGCGAAGCGGGCTTGCCCATCTTCCCATGAAGGGGCCGGCGGAAGACCTGTCCGGGGGCGAGAAGCAGCGGCTGGCGCTTGTTCGTTCACTCTTGCTTCGCCCTTCTGTGCTGCTTCTGGATGAGGTTACCGCCTCCCTGGATTCCATTAGTGCCAGATTAGTGGAAGATGTTTTGATGGACTGGCATCGCGAAGAAGGAACGGCGCTAATCTGGGTGACGCATCAAGCCGATCAGGCAGTCAGGGTGGCTTCCAGGATGTGGACGCTGGAGGACGGTCGTTTAACGGAGGATGGCAACCGAGATCATTACATCGATTCGGCGGAGAATGAGGTTATAGGGAGCGTGAGAGAGCGATGACGCTGCTGGCGCTAAGCTGTACACTCGTCTTTGTGTTTATTACGATGTTCGTATCCTTCTGGAAGAGGCTTGATCTTGAGAAAAGCATTGCAATCGGAAGCATACGGGCAGCCGTTCAATTGCTGGCGATTGGCTATGTGCTGCAATATGTGTTCAAGACGGATCATATGGCTATTATTATTCTGATTATTGTCGTCATGACTGCGGTGGCAACCTGGAATGCGTCAAGACGCGGAGCAGGCCTGAGGGGTGTCTTCTGGCGGATTGCACTAACGATTGCGGCTATGGAAGCTTTCATGATGCTGTTCCTGATTGGGCTGAATCTGATTGAGCCGACTCCGCAATACATCATTCCGCTCAGCGGAATGACGATCGGCAATGCGATGATTGTCGCTGGCCTGTTCACAACATCGATCAAGCGCGAGGTTGAAGCTTCGCGGGGAGAGATCGAGACGCTGCTGTCGCTTGGAGCCAGCAGCACGCAGTCGATGCAAGGTCCGATGAAGCGTGCGGTCAAGTTCAGCATGATTCCGACGATCGACAGCTTGAAGACGGTAGGTTTGGTGCAGCTGCCCGGCATGATGACGGGGATGATCATCGCAGGAGCCGATCCGGTGGAGGCGGTACGGTATCAGCTGCTGATTCTGTTCTCGCATACCGGTTCTGCCGCAATGACGAGCATGATTCTAAGCATGCTCTATCAAAAACTGTTTTTTACGCCGGATGCGCGGCTTCGCAAGATCGAAAAAAGCTAGTGTTGGAGCGGCCCGAAGCTACCCAGGCTGCTGGAGGAGGAAGCTATGAGCTATACCATTCTCATCGTCGAGGACGATATGAAAATTGCAGAGCTGCTAGGGTCGCATATCGAGCGATACGGACATAGGGCTGTTGTCGCCAAGGATTTCGGGCAGATTCTGCAGCAATTCCAGAGCCTTAAGCCGCATCTCGTATTGATGGATATTAATTTGCCCAGCTTCGACGGGTATTATTGGTGCAGACAGATTCGAACCGTGTCTACGTGTCCGATTATTTTCCTCTCTGCGAGAAGCGGGGAGATGGATCAGGTCATGGCGATTGAGAACGGCGGCGACGATTATATGACCAAGCCGTTCCACTATGAAGTGGTGATGGCCAAGATTCGCAGCCAGCTCAGACGCGCTTATGGCGACTATGCCGCCTCGACGGAGGAGCGTGTCATAGAGCGCGAGGGTCTGGCGCTGCATCTGGAGAAGATGGAGCTGCGGCTTGGCAGCCGATCGGTCGAGTTGACCAAAAAGGAAACCGTGCTGATGGAAGCGCTGCTGCTGAGCTTCGGCAAGCTCGTCGGACGGGAGACGCTGCTGGAGAAGCTGTGGGATGATTATGCGTATGTGGACGACAATGCGCTTAGCGTCAACGTAACGCGCCTGCGCAAGAAGCTGTCCGACCTCGGTATTCAAGATGCCCTGGAGACGGTGCGCGGCACCGGCTACCGGCTCAATCCGAGTTGGCTGGGGGATGCCAAGTAATGCGGCTGTTTCTAAGAGAGCATAGCCCGCTCATCCTCATCGTCATATTGCAGCTCGGTGTTGTGACGGCCGTCTTCTATCTGGACGGCTATCGGAGCTGGAAGGTGGCGGTATATGCGGCGGTGCTGGGACTTTGCTTATTCGGCGCCTACTTGGTCTATCGCTACGCCAGCCACGGCAGCTTCTACAAGATGCTAGGCCGGCATGAGCAGCCGGTCGAAGAGACGGCAAGCGTAACCGGCTCGGCGCCTTTGCCGGCGGCCATGCGGGAGCTGCTGGCTGAGCAGTACAAGAATTACGATCAATTGCGTCTGGAGGCAGAGCGCAATCGGGAGAGTCATGTTACCTTCATCAACCGCTGGGTGCATCAGATGAAAACGCCGTTATCCGTACTGGAGCTGATGCTTCAGGAGGACGACAGTGAGCGTGGCGCAAGCATGAGGGAAGAGACAGATCGGCTGCGGAAAGGGCTGGAGACGGTGCTCTATATGTCCCGTCTGGATACCTTCGAGCAGGACTTTGCAGTGGAACGCATTCCGCTTCGCGAATGGGCGAATGATGTCATTCTGCAGAACCGCAGACTCTTTATCCGCAGCGGCGTATTCCCCCGGCTGGAGGCGGACGAGGAGCTGGTTGTTCATGCAGACCGGAAGTGGCTTTCCTTTATTCTGGAGCAGCTTCTCACCAATGCGGTCAACTACTCGGAGCCGGGGAGCGGCAGCGGTGTGACGATTGCCGCCTACCGCGACGAAGGGGGCACGGTGGTGGAGGTTCGGGATCAGGGCGCGGGCATTCCGCAATCGGATCTTAAGCGTATCTTCCAGCCTTATTTCACCGGAGAGAACGGCAGGAGCTTGAAGGAATCGACCGGGATGGGATTATATTTGGTAAAGTCGGCCATGGATCGAATGGGATATCGCCTGGATGTGGAATCCCGAGTCGGCGAAGGAACGGTCATGCGGCTGATTTTCCCGTAGCAGAACAAGATTTGGCGGATTCCAGGAGGAATCCGTTTTTTGTTATTTTCGGCAGGCAACCGCCCGGCAAGTCACGCAACCTTGCAATATTGTAAGGTAGGTGAAGGAGTTGTTCATAGGCTCCGGACGCGATTCTGGCTACACTTAAGTTATACAAGAGAGTAGGAGTGGATCGCGATGGACGTATTGGAAGTGAAGGGCATGAACAAGATTTATCCCGGCAATGTGCCATACCGGGCGCTGAATGATATTGAGTTAACCGTAGCCAAAGGAGAGTTCGTCGGCATTATGGGACCGTCGGGCAGCGGCAAGACGACGCTGCTCAATGTCGTCTCCACCATTGACCGGCCTACCTCCGGACAGGTGCTGCTGAACGGCACGGACCCGTTCCGTTTGCTGCCGGAGGGGCTGGCGAGATTCCGCAGGCGGGAGCTGGGATTCGTCTTCCAAGCCTTTAATCTGCTGGATACGATGACGGTCATGGAGAACATCGTCCTTCCGCTTACGCTGGATCGGACTAAGGTAAGCGATATGCTGCAAAGAGCGGAGCGGATTGCCGAGAAGCTGGGCATCGCAGGCATTCTGAACAAGCGAACCTATGAAATTTCGGGAGGCCAGGCGCAGCGTACCGCAATTGCAAGAGCGCTGATTCATCAGCCGAAGCTTGTGCTGGCTGATGAACCGACGGGCAATCTGGATTCCAAGTCGGCCCGCGATGTGATGGAGCTAATGTCGGCGATGAACAAGGGCGAAGGCGCAACGATGCTCCTCGTCACCCATGATGCGATGGCAGCCAGCTATTGCGATCGCGTCGTCTTTATTAAGGATGGCCGAACCTATACCGAGATTCACTACGGTGACAACCGGAACGCCTTTTATCAAAAGATACTGAATGTATTGTCGCTGCTTGGAGGGAATGGACATGAATTTCCGACAGTTCGCGTATAGGAATGTTGTCCGCAAAAAACGGACGTATGCCGCCCATTTTCTAAGCAGCGCATTTTCCGTCATGGCGTTTTTTATCTATGCCGTGCTGCTCTATCATCCCGACCTGCAAGGCCAGCTTACCTCTAGCAGCGCGACAGCCTCGTATTTGGCAACCATGGGACTTAAAGTTTCGCAATATTTTATCTTTATCTTTTCGTTCCTGTTCTTGCTTTATTCTACAGGCGCGTTCTTGAAGGCCCGCAAGAAGGAATTCGGGATATTACTTGTGCTGGGCATGACGGAGAAGCAGCGGATGAAGCTGACCTTTGCCGAGAATATGCTGATCGGACTGGCGGCTATCGGCTGCGGGATCGGTGTAGGACTTTTATTTACAAAGCTGATCCTTTTGGCCAGCTCCCGGCTGCTTGTGTTGGAGGAAGGTCTGCGCTTCTATCTTCCGCTGCAAGCCGTATGGATGACAGCGGGTGCCTTCGCCCTGTTGTTCCTTGTTGTATCGATCCTGACGATACGTATAGGCCGGCAGAACAGCGCCTTAGAGCTAATCAAGGGGGATGAAAAGCCGAAGCCGGAGCCGAAGGCGTCGATCTGGCTGTCGCTGCTTGCCATCGCGCTTATTGCGGCGGGGTACGGCATGGTGTTCTATTTTGTCAACAAGTCGGCATTTTTCATGTGGCTGCTTGCCTTGGCTATCGGCTGTGTGGTGCTGGGCACGTATTTCTTATTCACACAGCTTAACGTCTATGTACTGCGGGCGCTCAAACGGCGCAAGTCCTTATTGTTCCGCGGCATTAATCTGATGTCGTTCACGGACATGGCCTACCGGGTCAAAGATAATGCCGTCATGTTCTTCATGGTGGCGACGGTTATGGCAGCCGCCTTCTCCGGGATTGGCGCCTGCTTATCCATAAGCGATCCGGGGCGAACGGAGAAGCAATATCCGTATGCGTTCACCTATTGGTATCATTCGGAGCATGACGGACGTGCCGATGAAGCGGTCGGCCGTATCGATGAAGAATTACGGGGAGAGGGATATTCGTTTAAGAGATCGAAGCTTGAGCTTGTAACTGCGGAGAACAGCGAATATTCCGTCGTGTCATTGTCTCAATTCAACGAGCTTGCCGGCATTAGAGGATTCAAGACGCATGAGCTGGAAGCGGATGAGCTGCTTATCTCCTCTGGTATTGTTGCCCGGTTTAGCGGCAAGTTTGAGAATGAATCGGTGATGCAAGCCGCAGCACAAGTGTTGGGAGACAACGGCGGTCAGCCAAAGCTGAAGGAACGAGTGGGCGATGCCATTATCGCGCAATCAAACGATGTCATCGTGCTGCCTGATCAACTGGTTGCCCGGCTGAAGCAGGAAGGCGCAGCTGCCGCCTCCGTCATGTATTACGTCTTGCCGGAATGGCAAGAAACGCTGGAGCTCGCGAGAGAACTTCAGTCTGATTTGGAGGCTAACTTTGCGGGAACCGGCCGATTTTCAGCACTTTCGATGGACCATTATCATGAGCGGCAGCTTAACGGCATTTTGCTTATCATTAGTGTATTGGTCGGCGTCGTGTTTTTCACCTTTGCGGCTAGCTTCATCTACTTCCGGCTGTATGCGGATGTGGAGCGGGATGAGAAGCAGCTTGGCATGACTAGCAAGCTGGGACTGAGTCCGAAGGAGCTTGGACGATTGGTTACGCGGCAGCTGACGGTTATGTTCTTCCTGCCGTTCCTGCTGGGCATGGCGCATAGCGCGATTGCTTTTATCAACATGGCGAGCTTGACGGGAACCTCTATGCTGACGAATGGTTTGATGATTTATGGCGTATTCTTCGGTATTCAAGTTCTCTATTTTCTGCTGATCCGCTGGCGGTATCTGAGTCGGATGCACAGGAAGCTGGTTGCATGAAGAAAGGCCATCCGAAGGCTGCGAAATGCAGCAGACGGATGGCCTGTCCGGTTTGTATGCATGCTTACCGCTTTCGCAGATCAAAAAACTCGCATGCTGATCTTTTATGATACATGAGATCGCTTACGGTGGATTGGGTCACGACGGTATGCTCGTCGAACCGTACGATAACGGAGCTCGCATCGACGATGTGGTTATCCTGAAATACCCGGATACGCGTACCTTTTTGCAGCGCTTCTTCAAAATCCGCGTCCGTCAGCAGCCTTCGGTTAAGCGACATGTTCGAACTCCCTTCCTGATAAGGCGTATTGCCTGTCATTGTTCCATGACCTATAGTCTATCGCATGATGTGCATTCAAACAACATCGGCTGAACAACCGGGGAGACAATCACTTTTTCTGACGCTGCAGCTATTAGGGAGAACGGGAACGTGTACCCGGGCTCGCCTTCTTTTTTGTCCAAACTCCGCATAAGTATGGAAGAGCGCAGGACGAGCGGACGGAGGGATGAAGATGGCAAAGTGGGGAAGGCGTGGCTTTCGGCTTGGTCCGTTTCGGGGCCTTGGAGGCTTTCGCAAAGTGAAGACGGTGACGTGGGGGAGTCCACGGTCCAAATCGACCTCCGCTAAGTCAGGCGGAGGAGCGAAGTGGGGCTCTGGCGGAGCGAAGCTCACTGGCATGAAGTGGGGCGGAAAGCCGCCTTCGGGGGGCCAAGGCAGCGGCTGGGGCAGACGGCAGCCGATCTTTCAATTCCGCCGCAGCAGCCGGAAGGCGCAGGTGTCCGCATGGGGGATGAATCCCAAGGAGGCGCGTCCGCGGCGCCGGATACGCAAGCGCAGCTTGCTGCTGCTGATGCTGGTCTTCATGCTGTTATTCACGGTGCCATCGTTTATTTTTATCGAACGGAATTTGCGCCCTCCGCTCATGAATATTGCCAAGGTCCGGGTGAAGCAGGTTGCCACCCAAGCGATTAATAAAGCCATTACAGAGCAGGTCGCCCGCAAGTCCGATTCAGAGAAGCTGATTGATTGGAAGATGAACGGAAATGGCAAGATATCGGGATTTATGCTGAATTACACGGAACATATGAGCATTACCTCCGAGACGATTGAGACGGTGCAAAGCACATTGAAGGAAATGAAAGATATACCGGAGCATATTCCGATCGGTCATGCGCTCAATAGTGCGATCATCTCCTCCTTCGGTCCGCGCGTGCCTGTCAAATTCGAGCCGGTCGGAGCGGTCAAGGTCGAGCTGAGCACGAGAGAACGCAACGCAGCCATCAATATGGTGCTGGTTGAGGTCTACATTAAAGTTGTCGCAGAGGTGTCCATCATTATTCCATTCGATACTGAGCCGGAGCTGGTGGAGACGGAAATCCCGATCTCATATTTGCTCGTTGTCGGCGATGTGCCGATGTACTATTACGACAGCTCGGGCAATCCCGTTGGGGAGAACGCGCCGCAAGCGCCTAATATATCAGTTCCGATCTCGCCGGGGACAGGGGTGTCTACCAGTCCGGGTACGGAGGAAGAGAAGAAGGCCGAAGACGGACATTCCCCGTTACTTCAGATGCAATCCGAATAATACTTTTGGGACGGATTCAACAGCACACAATCCCGCAGAGGCTGCCAGCCTTTGCGGGATTGTTGCGTTGGAGCGTATATATTTACTGCTTGGGAGGAGTGCAGTCAGCAGCAGGCTAAGGCTTAGCTCCTTCGGCGCTGGCGTTCTTGCTGCTCCCATCGCCGCAGCATCGGATACGGATCGAACGCCCACTCCACCATCCCGCGGTCGCTGTAGATGCCGTAGTGAAGATGCGGCGGGAATTTGCCGGAGGTGCCTGGTTTCCCGTAGCCGGAGCTGCCGACCCAGCCGACGACTTGTCCCGGCTCTACAATATCGCCGACCGCAAGCTTCTTGTCGAAGCCGGACAGATGAGCGTAATAGTGGTAGTGGTTGTTCAAGTCGCGAATGCCGATCCGCCAGCCGCCGAACCGATTCCAGCCTTTAATCTCGATCACGCCATAGCAGGTGCTTCTTACAGGCGTGCCATAGCCGGCGAACAGGTCGGTGCCTTCATGGCTGCGGCGGCCGCCCCAGCCCCGCTTGGCGCCCCATGTATCCTTGTAGGAGTAATTGTTGCCAACTGGCAAAGGAAAGGCATGCTGGAATAAATCAAGCTTGCCGTATTTCTTATAGATGGATGCGAACTGCTCAATCCGCTGCACGGAACGGCTGTTGCGGTAATAGTCCCATAGACCGATGGGAAACCGGACTTCGCTTGTTCCTTTCGCTGAAGCGAATCGGACAAGGGAATACAGCAGGTCGGTATCGCTATTGCGTTCCGCTAGTCCATTGCCGTCTCCGTCGCGTCCAATTCCGTTGAACCATTGGATGGATAGCGGGAAGCTATCATCGGAGTCGGGATTAAGCTCGCCTGCCCACCGCTCCTGCTCAATAAAGACGCCAACCGTCTGGCCGAGCTGAGGACGGGCCTTCGGCTTAGCTTTCGATATGGTTCGCTCATACTGATCGACAGCGGCGATCCAGTACCACTCCACGTTCGTTACGCTGCTCAAGCTGTCGTACAGCTCGCGCCGGACATCGTATTGATCCTTGACGGGAGCGGCCCCTGATTCGTCCATGCGGCTTGCCGCTGCCGCAACCGTCTTCCCTGCGGAGGATGCGGAGCCTCCCGGACTTATAATAAGCGACAAAGCCGTCACAGCGGCCGTCATCGGAATCCATACCTTCAATCTTCTCACCCTTTCAGAAGCATGACGGACATAAAGGTATGTTTTGCGGGTGGAGTGGATTTTATCCAAAAAATGATTTTAGGGTTGGGATAAGGTGGTTTTTGATTTAGAACGTATGTTGCCTATAGAAAAATATAGGTAGATATAGCATCTTATCCTACTTAAGAACTATTGGAAGTGATACTTTTAGGGTATACACTTAATTTGTTATATTTTATCAAATATAATAGAAAATAATAAAAATAAGAGAGGATGTATTTTGGTGATATTTAAAGGGAAACAAAGGTTTGGTTTTACAGGTATTTCTAAGAAAAAACTGGTCATCTTAAGTATGACTATTTTCTTATTTACTAGCTACTTTCATAGCTCGCAAAGTATTGCCATCAGCGAAAAAATGAAAGTGATTGATAATGCAAGCGAGATAAAAACGATTAAAACAGCTTCCATACAGAGTAAAGAAAATACTAAAAAAATAATTGTTGAACAATTACGTGCAGAGTCAATAGAAAAGTCACTTTTAAGCCTAAAAAAAGAAGATACGAAAAAGTATTTTTCCAATAAGAATTTAGTTCAGAACAAGCAGGTCGAGAAATATACCATCTTTATTTCCGATAGTCGCGACTCCTTAATATCTGCTATTAACTGGTCTCTAGATAATCAAATCAAGGTTTTGGAATTACCGACAAACAAAGATGATTTTACTGGAGAAGAACGGAAGGCAATCCGTATGGCCAGTGAAAAAGGACTTATTATTATTCGTACAGCTATTGGTATTGAAGAAAGTTATGAGCTTGATAAGGTAATAACAATTAATAAAGAAAATTCTGCGCAAAAGGTTTCTGAAAAAGCACTGATTGAAAGTTATTCTATCGAAAAGAATCAAATCGCATCTAAAAAATACACTTTAGCAGAAGGAACAACAAGTATAGAAATAATACTTTTAATGTTATCAGTAAATCCAAATATGAACCAATTGCAAGTTAACAATCTTCTTGAAATAAGCTCAAATCCGATTGGCATATTGGATAATAACGACTATGAAATAAATGTACCGAGAATCTTAGAATATATGTTATTGATGAAGAATGCTCCGAATCAAATGAGTGATTTCAATATGCAATCCCAGTCACTTGCTACGACTGCCAACACAACTCTACCTTCAATTACAGCGAGTAATATAACAACAAACTCAATAACCTGGAAGGTTGTTTATATTGATCCTAATGCATATGGGAATAGGTTGGAACTGTACGATTTTACAACTTCCCAGTGGACCGATATTTCCGGTACTTATTACACCAAAAACGGAAATTACATAACAAGTAATCTCAGGCCTGGAAATACCTACATGGGTAGACTGACCTATTTGGCTAATGGTGCATGGGTAAAAGTTGACCAAACGGTTAGTATTGTTGCTGTAGTACAACCATCAATAACCTCCAGTAATGTCCAGAGCAAATTCGCTACTGTCAACGTAGTATTTCCTGCAAATGCTGTTTATGGAAATCAAATTGAATTATATCACTATCCGAGTGGACAATGGACAAGAATAGCTAGTGATAGGGCTGAGAATGGGGCCTATGCTATTTATAACTTGAATCCCGGAGATCAATATTACGTTAAAATGAATTGGTATGATAATGGGTGGAAAAATAAGGGTATAAATTTCACGACATCGCTAGGCAATCAAGCATTAAGTATTAAATATGAATATGACTCTAATGGGCGACTCATTTACATTAGAGATTCTAACAACAATATTATTGCTACTTTTACTTATGATGATAACGGGAATATGAAATCTGTACAGAAATAAAAGGAAAAAATAGGAGGATTCATATGAAGAAAGTATTAATCTTTGCACTGAGCTTTTTAATGCTTATTACAAGTGTTCCTCAGACATATGCTGAGCCGCGATTGGAAGAGCAAGCTCAGGACCAAATAGAACAATATTTAATTAAATTCAAAGATATCGAAGCGGGAATTGATAGCCTGACCCCAGAGAGCATTATAAAAACATTCAAGCATGTTTCAATCCTTAATGTGACATTATCTCAGGAAGAATACCAAGATTTAACGGTGGACGAGAATGTTGAATTCATCGAAAAGAATAAAACCATTCAATTGACTGCTTCGCATAGTAATCAAGTCTCATCTAGCATTCAGGAGGAAAAGCTATTAGCGGATCATGCAGCCGCATCATCTCCAGTTAAAATAGCTGTGCTAGATACAGGTGCAACTTCTGAAGAACAAGCTGCAGGAGGAGCATCATTTATATCGGGTGAAGACAAATACCTGGATAGTCATGGACATGGTGGGGATGTCATTGCTGCGATAAAACAAAATTCCCCTGAATCTTTGTTGTATGCGCTGAAAATATTTGATCAATCAGGTGTTGCTTCATACAGCCAAATTATTGAGGCTATCGAATGGTCTATAGATAATGAAATAAAGATTGTGAATATGAGTTTCAGCCATTCAGATTATTCTCTAGCATTGGCTGAAACTATGTATATGGCAAGTGAGAAAGGGATTTTACTCATTGCGGCTGCCGGTGACCAAGCCTCCGATCAATTGGAATTCCCTGCCGGTTATAATACGGTTATTGCAGTAGGAGCAGTGGATGAAGAGTATCAGCTTATGCCTCAATCGAATAGAGGGACACATATTGATTATGTAAGCTATGGCACAAGCGATGAAGGTCAATATGACGGCACAGGTATAGCGACTGCGAATGTAACAAGTATTACAGCTAGATATATGGCGGCTTTTCCTGGACTAGGTTCATCTGAAATCAATGAAATGATGCGATTAAACACTTTGAAGCTGACGCCAGCCGAATTATTTGGCTATGGTTTCGCACAATTCATACTAGCGACAGAACCACTGGAAGGTGTGGATGAAGAGCTACCTTCACTTCCATTTCCCGAAGATGAGCCCGTTGAAAGCGATCTTCCAGAATTTGAAGGAACTGCAGAAGAAAAAAGCTATTTGCTAAAAAAATATTTGGAGTTAGAAGCGATTAGAATTCAGAAAGAAACCTCTGATCCATACTCTGAGCAGGCAGTGATTCAAGAACGTGCGAGACTAAATAATGAATATCTTGAAAAAGAAAAATTATTTACAGCATCTCATAAAGCATCGGTATCCAATGGCCTAAACAATCGCGATGGTGAAATACTGGTTCCTGTAAACATCTCGGACACGGCTGAAAGTGAAAACGAGTCCATATTCGGGGACGATTTCTATTTGAATAGGGAGAATTTCTCACCTAATGAGGTTACAGATAAGAGTATTCTTTCTGAAAAAATCTTAGAAGAATCTACAGCTCAACAGGATGAGGAAAAAACAAGTTTCACAATTGAAGATCACAAAGATCGTGAAAAAAATGAGGAGACTGAGAAAAACTCAAGCGGTGCAATGAATGAGCTAAGTATTCAAAGTACCAATGACCCCAATATAGTGGCTCCTCAAATGAAGATAGACGAAGCTCCCTTTTCTGTAGAGTTATATAATGAGAATGTATCTATGTTATCCGGCTCGCTAAGCATATCAGAAACAGATATTACTTTGCCGGGCAGAAACGGGCTTTCATTTAGTCTAACACGTACCTATGATACGAGTAGCGCACAGTATTTCGATATGTACTATTCATATAATTACCGAACAAAATATTCGTTCGATTACTCGTACACAATCTCTGAAGCACCTTCATGGATCCCTAGAACATCTGAGGGAACGATGTCCAGATACACACGTTCAGAAATCGATGATTTATACAGCGTCGTAACAAGCGGTAGGTATAACGATAATTATGAGACGTTTAAAACCGTATATCGAGCAACCTCGGGCATATATTCCAACCCAGAAACTAGCTATACGAACCATACAAAAGAAAACCCGATAAATAAGAAATTCCCCATTGGTCAAGGTTGGACATGGAACATTCCTTATGTGAAAACCGAGGGAAGCAAAAAATATGTGACTGCTCCGGATTTGGGAACTTACGAAATCTCTGGAACTGCGCTCGTAAATTATCCTTGGTCGGATATGTCCTATGCCTATGATACTTCAATAACATATTTGGGTAGAAAGTCAGTAGGGGTATTAAAGTCGGTATTGGGTACCAAGATTTATTTCGATAATGATGGAAACGCGATATATATTCAGGACAAGAATAATAATTATATAGGTTTCGGTTATAGTGAAATAGCGACGTATGGTACAGTACTTACTTCGGTTAGTGATGCCATCGGAAATACGATCGTTATCGAATACCCACAAAACAAAGTGCTTATTAAATATAATAATAGTACGGTCACCTACGTCAAAGGAACTCTTGATGGCAGGGAAGTATTGAACCAAGTTATTGATCAGGTTGGTCGTCAAACCACTTACAGTTATACAGCGAGACAAGCCACGTTCCAGCTTGCGCCAAGTGGAGGAAGCAAAGCTAATAATTACACATTACTAACCAAAATTGTGCATCCAACGGGTTTACGAACTGAATATGCGTATGAATCATCCTATGTTCGAAGAAAGTGGGGAAGTTCAACATCGTATAATGATGTGTACAGGTTAGCTTCACGCAAAGATGTCGTGACCTTTGCTAACGGGCAAACGAAGGACTTTAATCTTTCCACATTTGTCTATCAAGGAGATATGGGAAGTCAACATGGAAGCAGTCACAATTTTTCGACTAAATTATTCGATCAGCAGCTAGAAACGACACATTCGTTCAACAAAAGATTTATAAACTCGGATACGGGATCAGCTTATTACCATACCAAGTCAGCGATTAAAGATTTAACTACTAACGTAAGTAAAGTCACGGATATGACTTATGATATGACGAAGACAAGGACGAATCCGCTTTCAGTTGCAACGTATTATACGAATGCGGCAGGCCAATCCTCGGCGAATCGGGCAACCGAAAGTTATGTCTACGATAATTTCAAAAACGTTACCAAACATTCCAATTCGTTGGGAGCTGTCAACGACTTTACCTATGATTCCAATCGCAGGTTAAAAAGTTCGATTCAACGCTTTAGTGCTGCTCAAGCTTTATATACGGAGATTGTGAGCCGTACGGCCCAAGGCGATCCGAAAGAGGTCATGATTCGAGCGAACTCGGCGACTGGTGCTATTTTGCAAAATGCGGTTTATTCCTACGATGCCCATGGGAACGTTACTGAAATACAGAATAAAGAGCAGAATCGCACCAATACCATAAAGGTTGAATATGGCACAGCCAATGGTTATAATAGCGCTTTTCCAACCAAAATCATAAAGTTGTATTCGGATGTAAACGGGGTTGCGAATCAACAGGAGCTCCAAGCATTATATGACAAACCTACCGGCTTGATTCAAGCTTTTACAGATGGGAAGAAAAACACGTCCACATTTACGTATGATAAACTAGACCGTTTGACGATAGTAACGCAACCCGACGGCTCGATGATCACTCAGCAATACCTGGATCTTCAAAATCAAATTACACATGAAGATGAACTGAAACGAAAATCCTATGTCAAATGGAATCCTCTAGGTCTTCATATGGAATCAGGTATTTATGTTGCAGGTGTTATGAGACCGCAGGTGAAAAATGAATATGATTCGAATAGTCGAATGATCTGGGCCGAAGATGCAATCGGCTTACGCACGACGTTCAATTATGATCGCTGGGGACGGGTTCTAACGGTTGCGAAATCCGGAAAGGTGCAGACTACCATTGCGTATGATGATTTCCTTGCCACTTCGGTGATAACCGACCCAACCGGCTATAAGGTCAGGGAGACAAGTGATTCGTATGGGCGGGTCATCAAGCGTGAGGATGGACAGGGGAATCAGTTCACTACAAAATGGACGGGGACTTATGATTGGGCCCATCAATTGCTAACCCAACAGGACGGGAAAAATTTACTAACAACGTATGTGTACGATCCGCTAGGAAGATTGTTGTCCGTGAAAGCTCCAGATAACCAGCTGTTCCAGTATAGCTATAACAGGTCTGGCAACATGATTCAAATGACGTATCCAGACGGTAAAATCGTCAAACATGACTACGATCAGATAGGACGACTTATTAAGACGACGGATCCGTTGAATAAGGTCGAGAAATATACGTACGACGCTAACGGGAATGTCTCTGCTTTCATCAATAAGAAAGGTCAACAAATCAACTATCTGTATAACAGTAAAAGAGACTGGCTAGAACAAAAGAGCGGCCCTGATCAAACTATTCGTTTTACCTACAATTTGGATGGTTCGAGAAAGACGATGCAGGATAATGGTACCCGAACGACAAAATACTTCTATGAATCGGATACGGGATATTTGGATTATATCGAGTATCCAGATACTAAAAAAATAGATTATGGATATGATGTAGCCGGAGATCTTGAACAAGTCATATTGCCATTCTCCGATCGGGTAAATTATCTGTATAACGATGAAAAACAAATTAAACAAGTGAATTGGAATAATGCCAAGCAAGTGGAATTTAGTTACGTATACGGGAACATGATTGATCAAATGAAATATGTCAATGGGCTCACCCATGATTATAATTATGCAAATGGGAAGATGACCGAGGTTTGGCATCTGAACGGTACTAATCAACTCAATAAATACATCTACAGCTATGATGTTAACGGCAACATCAATAAACGGGTCGAAAAGGTCTTGAATAAACCTGAAGAGACATATACATTCACATACGATTCGATGAATCGGCTGCAAACATCATCGCTCTTCAATGAAAGCTATACGTATGATGGTCGAGGAAATAGGCTTACCTTATCATCAAATAGCGGGGCTTATATTCCTGCAGGGAATGTATCCTATGAATACGACTCGTTGGATCGCCTTGTTAATTCCTTGAAAAATGGAACCTATGTCGAATATAAATATGATGGCGATGGCTTATTGGTGGAGCGGAAGGAAAATAATGTAACGACACGTTATTATTATTCTGGTCAGCTGTTAGTTTCAGAAGGAATTGTGCAAAGCAACAATACAGTAAAGGAGAAAGCAAGTTATTTGCAGGTTAATGGCCCATTAATGAGAGAGGATGGCTCGGACAACAAGTATTATTATATGAAGAACGGGCATGGTGATGTCGTAGAGCTTCGGTTAGCTACCGGCGCAGCTCAGAATAGCTATCAGTATGATATTTGGGGAAATACAATCCAGGCGATAGAACCCGTATCTAATCCATTCCGATACTCCGGAGAGCTATGGGATAATAGTGCGAGATTACAATATCTTCGGGCCCGCTGGTACGATCCAAGCTTGGGTAGGTTTATCAATGAGGATACGTATAAAGGGGAAATCAATAATCCGATAACGTTGAATCTTTACACTTATGTCTATAACAATCCATTAATTTATACGGATCCATCTGGTCATTGTGGAGTGAAAAGTTGGGTAGATGCTGGAGACTGCGTAGTTGATTTTATTCCAGTAGTCGGTGGCGTGAAGAGTGTCCAAGAAGCTGTAACAGGCAAAAATGTAGTGACTGGTGAGAAATTATCAGCAACTGATAGAGCGCTTGGCCTCATAGGTATCATACCGGGAGGGAAGTTAGCTGCTAAAGGTGGCAAAGGAATTGTTTCAGGAATAAAAAAGCTATTCAATCCTTGTAATTGTTTTACAGCAGGAACAAAAGTGCAAACAGACGAAGGCGAGAAGAATATCGAAGACATTGAGGTCGGAGATATGGTTCTTGCTAAGGATGAGAATAACCCTGATGGAGAGTTGGCTTACAAGGAAGTAACTGCACTCTATACAAATTACCGTAATGATATAATAAAGCTATACATTGGTGATCTTCTCATCGAGACAACAGATAACCATCCGTTTTGGGTAGAAGGCAAAGGATGGGTCTTAGCAGATGAGCTTAAGGTGGGGGATAAACTCCAAAAGGCTGATGGAAGTAGTCTGACGATTGATAAGGTAGAGTTTGTCATACTAGATGAGCCGGTGATGGTTTATAACTTTACGGTTGCTGACTTCCATACGTATTATGTGACTGATTTAGGCATTTGGGTGCATAATAGTAATTTATTTTGTGGTTCTGCCTCTGATCTGGCGGATTCGGCAAGAAAATCCAAGAAGATTGATGGGCTACAAGGTGTTAAAGTTTCAGCCGATTTAATTCATGATGCGGCGATTGATTTCGTTGGTAAAGGAGCAAAAGTGCAAAAAATTGATGGTGGTATGTGGTACGTCAGTAAAGATGGTCTAAGAAGAGTAAGAACAGGTCAAAAATCGAAGGGTGCGTATGAGGCTAACTTTGAAACTTTGGATAAAAACGGTAACGTTAGGACAAATTATCATGTTGAAATTGAATAGATTATTTACTAGGAGAGATTTATATGGTTATACCGCAACTTAAACGGATATTGGTAAGTAATGAACCACAATCTGAGGATGATTTTTTAATTCCCGCAATTGCAGATATTGGACCTACAGATGCGGAAGGAGTAGACTATTTTTATTTCAGAATTATGACGCCCAAAAGAGTACTTTCAATATTAGAAGAGGACAAAATTTTAGATGGGAGAGCGATATTTATTATTAATAATTTCGACATATCTTTGGTGGAAGCAGAAATCAACAAGATTTTGGAGGATTGTATCCGTCCTACTTGGGATGAAGTGGCAAAGGCTATTAATCGTCATTTGAATTGGGAGTACGATAATATCCAGTATGAGACGCTTGAAGAAGCAATGACAAAATTAAATAAGGGTAACTGATACCTAAGACCTTGAGGGAAAGCCTTCAAGGTCTTTTCTTCTACCCCAACCAGTGCTGGTTGAATTGGGAGGCAGTTCAAATGAAACTTTACTCTCATCGGATTCATATGAAACATCTTCAAATACGGAAGTACGACTCCTTTAAGCATTAACAATATAACCTACTTGAGCAAGCTTTTATCTTCACCCCTCAAAATCATCAGATACACCCGTATTTGGATTCAAAAACATTAGTTTTCTCTGTCTAAAGCGGTCAGACAGTCTGCTAAAGCCAATAAAATGAGGCTGTAGACAATGTGTTCCACGATTTGATATAAAGTCGGTCTGCCATGATAGAGAGAGTCTGTAAGAAGGACATAAAGTCTGTAATGAACCGTCCTACAGTCTCATTATAAGAATCATAAACAATATTCAATTAAAGAAGAACCAAGGGAAAAATTATTTGAAAAAGAAACAGCAGACACGCTGTTGGCGGTCTGCAATTTCAAGGGGGATTGTTGATTCTTGGATGGAGGATTAAGAGATGACGGTAGCAACTATTGATGGAGTAAAGTAAAGAGTCCCGTCTTCATTTAAGGTGAAAAATCACTCAGAACGTCCAACTAGGTAATCAAGGCTAACGTCAAAATATTCTGCTAAATCGCAAGCGACTTCTAAACTTGGGATTCGTGTCCCACGTTCCCAATGACTTACGATAGTTCTGTCAACTCCCAAAGATGTGGCAATGTCCTGCTGCGAGACCGACTTCAAGAGGCGTAGGTTTTTAAAACGCTCTGCAAATATTTCTCGATTGAACATAGAACTAACTCCTTGACTAGTGACTTTTAGTCACTGTATAATCAAATTAATCAAACGTGACTTTAAGTCACTTAATGAGGGGATGCGCTATTCATTAATATTAAACAATGCAAGTTTAGCAGTTTTACCATATCAAGAAAAGAGTAAGTCAAAATTTAAACAGAGTATCAATAATCAAGATTATCGTAACGGTGGGTGAGGAAACAGGATGAAAGTCATCGGTTATGTCAGAGTGTCAACAAGCGGACAAGCAAGGGATGGTTTAGCTTGTCCTATCAGCAAGATGAAATCCGCTCCTATTGTCGGGAGCAAGGACGGGACTTGAAGAACATCTTTACAGACGAGGGTATCAGTGGGGCTAAGATTGACGAGGATGCGCTTGAGGTGTACAGAATTGGCTTTCAGACGCTGCTGACCACTATTGAGGTTCCAAGGATGTGAATGCAGTTGTCGTTCACAACACAAGCCGTTTATGGAGGTCTGATATCGTGAAGGTGTTGGTTTATCGGGAGTACAAGAAGTATAGCGTAGACGTAAAAAACATCGAACAGTCAATCTACCAGTATTTACAAGAAAGACCCTGCTGATTTCTTGCTGGGCTAATGGAGCTGCTTGATGCATACCAACGCTTGGAAATCTCCATGAAACTAAGCCGAGATCGTAACGAGAAAGCACAAGTGGGCTACGTAGGTGGACGGGGGCATTCGGCTACAAGGCGAAGAAAGGTCAGAAGGTAATCGAAATCAATTTGGATGAAGCGGTAGCCGTCCAAGCTAGTTTGAACTAAAGGAGTTGTTCCATAATTGATCATTATCCCAGTTAGCATATCAGATGAATTACGCTTTACAACTCATTAAGACAAACATTTTACGAAGGTGCAGGTCAAGCGCATTCTTGATCGACGCCCTCTTTACGAAGGTATTTATCTCTACGGCGGTATTCAAGCTGATGGGCTTCATCAAGCCATTATATAGGCGGTGAACATATGAGCGAACAAATGAACACGTATAATCGCTACATCGAGCAGGAAGATACGATTTACAAGCGGTTAGAAACATTGGAGCAATGCCAATATGCGATATTACACTATATCTTTCGGGATGGTCAGCAGTTCAATAAGTTAGTGGTTAAAGAAGTGTTACTAGGCATCAATCAATTAGAAATAGATGTTCGAATGGAATTACTACATCTACGACTGGAGAAAGCTTTTCTAGCATATGAAATGAAACATAACTAACGCTTTGTTATAACATTAAAAAGGAATTTAAAAAGGAAGCACAGACACGCTACTTACTTTGTAAGTGATTTGGGGATAAACATAACCATGAATGATTAATAAGACAAAAGTCTTATGCTTGGCCTGTGGTATTCGATACGATAGAGGAATTATCGAATAAACTACACAAGGAAAAGTACCGTTACTACATCATTTCATCCTCGTACGGTCTAAATGGATGGGTTCTAGCCAAACACATCTCAATTTGCGATAGATCGCATTCCGATAAACTATAGATAATCGTCTATGCGTGCGGGCCTGGTCATACTTTTTCTGTACAAAGCGTGTTATAATGTTGGCAATGCCGTAAACTTATAACTGAATGTGAAAGCAGGGATCGACACATGACACAACGCGAAAAGCTTGAAAAGCCGGACTGGCTTCGCATAAAATTGACAACAAACGGCAACTATGCCGAAATTAAAGATATGATGCGCACGAAGACGCTACATACGGTCTGTGAAGAGGCGCGCTGCCCGAATATTTACGAATGCTGGACGAATCGTACAGCTACCTTCATGATTCTTGGTGACATCTGCACGCGCGCTTGCCGTTTCTGTGCGGTGAAGACGGGCTTGCCGACTGAGCTTGATCTTCAAGAGCCAGAGCGCGTAGCCGAGGCTGCTGAGCAAATGGGACTTCAGCACTGTGTCGTCACATCCGTTGCGCGCGACGATCTGGCCGATGGCGGAGCATCGATCTTCGCTGCTACGATCAAAGCCATCCGTAAGCGCATGCCGTTCTGCCGCGTGGAAGTGCTTATTCCAGACTTCATGGGCAACCGGGATGCTTTGCAGGTCGTGATGGACGCGAACCCGGACATCTTGAACCATAACATCGAGACCGTTGAGCGCTTGTCCGATCGCGTACGCGCGAAGGCGAAATACAAGCGTTCCCTGGAGCTGCTGAAGCGCGCCAAAGAAATGAAGCCGAAAATTCCGACGAAATCCAGTATCATGCTGGGCGTAGGCGAAGAGTGGGATGAAATTCTGCAAGCGATGGATGATTTGAGAGCAGCGGACTGCAACATTTTGACTCTGGGTCAATACTTGCAGCCGACTCCAAAACATATGCCGATCAAGCGTTATGTTCATCCGGACGAATTTGCGAAGCTAAAGGAAGAAGGCAAGAAGCGCGGCTTCCGCCACGTGGAATCGGGTCCGCTCGTGCGCAGCTCGTACCATGCGCATGAACAGACGGATTCCGCACATGCGGCAATGGCTGCGGAAGAGCTGATTCCGCCGAATTACGGCCTGGAATCGACAGGCTCCTGCGCTAGCGCAAGTGCTGGCGCCAAATAATTGACCGACGCTGAAGTGAGGTGTAACCATGGCTTTGATTCATATTGGAGGCAAATCGTACGAGCTTATTCATGAGAACCGAAGCGGCTGGAATCCAGAAGCCTTTCGCAATCGATATAGCGAAGTGCTTGAGCGCTATGATTACATCATCGGGGATTGGGGCTACAACCAGTTGCGGCTAAAGGGGTTTTTCCGTGACGGCCATCAGAAGGCCAACAAAGAGAGCACTTATGCAACGGCTGCAGATTACATTAACGAATATTGCAACTTTGGCTGCGCTTATTTCATCCTGGAGAAGAAGCAGGGCGCACGCAGAGAGCCAAGTGAAGAGGATATGGATCTGGATTTGGAATATGGGGAAGATGCAGTGCGTCTTGAAGCAGGCGATCTGAGGGCGGCGGTAGAGTCCGCTGCTGTCTCAGCTTCCGCAGAGACAGCTTCCGCTGCGGAAGCGCCCAAAGCGGCTCCTAGAGAGCAGCATCCGCATCGCCATCGCGGCGGAAGCGGCAATCCGCGCGCAGAGGGCGGCAATCGCTCTTCAGGCGGCGACGGACAGAGCCGTCGGAAGGACTTTCGCAACAAAAACCATCGCGGCAACCATGATCACAAGGGGAAAAAGCCCGTGAAAGCGGCAGCGAGCGAGTCTGCTGCAGCATCGGAGCAATCGCGGAATGCCAATCCGTCCAATCAAAACCAAACCAATAAAGATAAAGACGCCGGACGCTCATAAGAGCGTACGGCGTTTTTTTTGGTCTTATCACAACTGCTTATCGAACATCGTAGCCAAGGAATGCTTCTCTCACGCGATCCCAGAACGGGAAGGGGCGATGCCTCGCAAAGCTGACTTTGCGGGAGGCTACGCTGCAGCGAATGGAGCGAATATCGCTATGGGTAATGTTCACATGGTCGATGCTAAGTTGAATGCGCTGTTCTTTTTTGGAGATGATATCGCAATGATGATGCTTCGGCAGCAGCACTGAAGAGCCCAGTGTTCGGAAAACCCGGTTGTTGATGGAGGCGATCTCCGCGATCTGAAGCGATTCGATGGAAGGGTGGACGATAGCGCCCCCTACGCTTTTGTTATAGGCTGTGCTGCCCGATGGTGTAGAGATGACAATGCCGTCGCCGCGGAACATCTCGAACATCTCGTCATTAATGTTGATTTGCGCGACAAGCGTGCCGTCTACGCCCTTTAAGGTAAATTCATTCAGTGCCAAATAATGCAAGGTTTCCGAGCTTGTCTCCACTTCAATCTGGGCGAGCGGGTATCGGACCATGCGCGGCGTCTCCTCCGCCATATGGCGGACCAGCTCCTCCAGCTCATCAGCATTCCAATCTGCGTAGAAGCCCAAGTGGCCCGTAT
Organism: Paenibacillus sp. NPDC057967; assembly: GCF_042887015.1. NCBI lineage: Bacteria > Bacillati > Bacillota > Bacilli > Caryophanales > Paenibacillaceae > Paenibacillus > Paenibacillus sp. NPDC057967. The sequence goes on along the minus strand of NZ_JBHVQB010000007.1, from coordinate 228,843 downwards.
GGATGCCGACAAAAGACACGTCGGCGATACAATCTATATATTTGTGGAACGCCTGCAGCAGCGTGCCGTCTCCGCCAATGGATATGACGATCTCAGGATGGGTCTCATTCAGGGTGAACCCGCGGTCAGCCGCCAGGGCATGGAATTGTTGGGCTAACGACTGGGACAGCGAGTCGCCCCTGTCGATAACGGCGTATTTCAACGTCATCATTCTCCTTCCGAACATTCGATCATTACCAATGATCATATCGGATATTGCCGCTAAATTCAATGAATCGATCGCGTTACCGCATTAAAGGCCAAGCCATCCCCATAGCGCATAGACGAGCGCTACCGCGAGCAAACCATGCAGCATTCTTGCGATCATGAAGGGACGATAGCGCAAATCCGTACGGCTTAGCAAGCTCGCAATTTGGGCATGCACCGATAGCCCGCCCCAAGACAACACCCACGCGGCAATTGCGACTTGATGCATAAGTCCTGTCCCGGTTGTACCCGCTGCACGGGAGCCAAGGGTAACCTCGAACAAGCCGAAGATAGCGGCGTCGGCAAGTGGAGTCGGCAGGCCGATCAGGCTGAACAGAAGCCGGAGCGCTTCTGCGAGCGCCTCCACGAATCCCGCATGGGTGAGCATCTCCATCACAACGGAGAAAAAAACGACAAGCCCGCCAACGACAATCATCAGCTTTAACGCGGATTGTATGGAATCCTGGACCAAGCGGCCCATTCCCCGTCCGTCCAGCAGACGCGCTTCATGCATGGCTTTCAGGGCGAGGCCAAGCCTGCTGCGCGAGATTCGGCGTCTGACATGGCCGGAGGTGGTGGCCGTGTCGCTTGTGCTTGTCTCTGTGCGATCTATAGGCGGTTCCTTGCGCGCATCATGGAATCTCATGAGCAGGCCGATCAGGAATCCGCCCCCATAGTGAGCGGCAGCCAGAATGGGAGCCACAGCAGCATTTTGGAAAAAACCGACGGATACGGCGCCGATCAGAAAGATGGGGTCGGAGGTGGTGGTGAACGCGACCAGCCGTTCTCCTTCGGCTCTCGTTATAAGCCGCTGTGCCCATAGCTGTGCCGTCAGTCTTGCACCGACCGGGTAACCGGATATGTAGCCCATCGTCACGACAAAGCCCCCGATTCCGGGAAGACGGAATAGGGGACGCATGAGTGGGTCCAGAAGCTTGCCGAAGAAATGAACGATGCCGAAGCCGAGCAGCAGCTCGGAAATGACGAAAAACGGAAAAAGGGCGGGAAACAGTACCTCCCACCAGATGGATAGCCCGCGAAGCGAGGATTGGAGCGTCTCAACCGGGTATACGGCCATGAGAAGAGCGATAAAGAGCGCGGATAGCGCGGTGACCGATAAGGGATGCAAGAAAGCTCGCAGCATGCAGGCCGCCTCCTTCGATTATGACCTGTACAGGCTCTCCTATTACGTATATGTCCAAGCTGGTCTTCCCATCACCTCAAGCGGAAGATATAAAATGAGAATTATTAAAGAAAACGTTTACAAATCGGTGTTATTGGGGTCGCTTTATGGTACAATAGAATCATCATACACGGTTGGAGTGATGATCATGAGTATTATCGCCGGCATCCTTGTCTGCGCTTTTGTCTATGTCATCAAAGAATCGATCTCTTCGCCCAGCGAAGAGGAATATGAAGCCTAACTTGCAGCAGCAGTCTATCGATGAGCGCCCGTGTCTTTTACAGCGGGCGATTTTTTTTACCTAAAGGAATTGCCAAAATATAATTCCTAATACCTACACAATGGAGTTGGAAATGACGATGAATAGGAATATAAGCATCTATGAAGCAGTAGGGGGAGCCGAAGGAATCAGGTCTATAGTCGAGTCGTTCTATCCAAAGGTACAAGCGCACCCGCTTATAGGACCGCTCTTCCCTGAAGATATCGATCCTGTCATGGAGAAGCAATATCAATTTCTGACGCAATTTTTCGGAGGTCCCAGCTTGTTCTCGGATCTGCATGGGCATCCCATGATGAGAGCGCGGCATATGCCGTTTAAGATAACACCGGAGCACGCAGCCGCTTGGCTGGCATGCATGGGCAAAGCTCTGGAGGAGGTAGGGCTTGAGCGAGAGCTGCAAGCCGTCGTGCTGGATCGTTTGTCTGGACCTGCGAATCATTTCGTCAATTCGAATTAAGGAGACGTGAAGCCATGGAGCCGCTGTACGAGTCCAAAATCTCATGCATCTGCTGTGAAACGATATTCCAGTCAACTAGAGTCCGCTCAAGTTTCAAGAGGGCGTCTGCCGTGGATTCCGATTTTTGCGGCCATTATGATAATGGCGTTAATCCGGATTATTATGTGGTTCGCATCTGTCCAAGCTGCGGGTTCGCTTCGACAGAGAACGGCCTTGATAAGCTTAGCGACAACCAGAAGAAAAACTATTACGATCGAATCGGCTTGAATTGGAAAGGGCAAAGCTTCAGCGGAGAGCGGACGGCGGATCAGGCTATGGCAAGCTACAAGCTGGGGCTGCTGACGGCTCAGGTTACAGGAGCCAAGGATCGCGTTATCGCTGGCCTGCTGCATCATATTGCGTGGCTGTACCGCTATGAGAAGAATGAAACGGAAGAGCAGCGTTTCTTGAAGTTTGCGCTAGGGGCGTACATACGCGTATTCGAGCTTGAGGGCGTGTCGGTGAATAACGCCAAGCTGATGTATTTGATCGGGGAATTGAACAGGCGTATCGGCGAGCTGAATGAAGCGGTGAAGTGGTTCTCTCGTGTCGTCAATGACAAAAAGATAATGGATGCCGCTATGATCCGCGCCAGCCGGGAGCAGTGGCAGCTCATCCGGCAGGAAGCGGAGGAGAAGCGGCTAGGCCAGGCGGAGCCGTCATCGCAAGAGGTCGGCAGCGCCTAAGACCGCTTAGCTAAAGCTTTAACGTAATGGCCCGTCCGTTAGGAGATAATCCTGATCGGCGTCAATAATCGTTACTTTGTTGCGGCAGCATGGGAATACCATGAGCCGCTTTTTGCCGTCCTGGATGTCGGGAAGCTCCGACGGCTTCAAGGGAAGCAGAACGTTGTCCATATCGCAGAAGGGACAGTTGGATACATATAGATCTCCCATAATCCGCTCGTAGGGCCATGCATTCTGGAACGGAATCATCATTCCGGCTTCTCCCCGGCGGCATCCGCTTCTTTTTTTGCCAGCTCAGCCAGCTTCTGAAGTAAAATATGCTTGGGCATGTGCATCAGGTGCTCTAGCGGGATATTAAGTTGCTCGGACAGCTTGATTGCGGTCTCGGGCGATATTTGCAATGGTTTAGACATGGTGTTGTTCCTCCATTCAGGATATACTACTGTTATACACCGCCGGGCAGGTTTCTCGCAAATCATTTGCGGATGCCGCTCGGTTTTTTCATCGCTGCGTTACATACTACGCATGTTAATTATGAAGGAGAGTGACCTTAATGAGCAATTATCCAATTCGATGGGATATGGATGCGATTTACCCGGGAGGCTCGGCTTCCGAAGCGTTCGCGCAGGAGCTTGCGGGTATGGAGAGCGGGATTGCGCGCTTGAATGAGTTGTTGAAGAAGGAAGCAGGACATGACGTACAATTGATAAAGGAAATGACGGGAATTGCTCAGGAAGTATTGCTGAGCCTGCGACAATCGGACTCTTTTGTCGGCTGCCTAATCGCACAGAATGTACGGGACCAGGCGGCTGTTGGACTGAATGACAGAGTGAAGACCATTTCGGCGAAATACGCTGCGGCGATGACCCGTTACGATAACATACTCAGAAGCATCTCAGATGCGGATTGGAAAGCGCTGCTCCAGGATGAAACGCTGGGAGCGATTGCTTTCAATCTGAGCGAGAGGAGAGAGCAGGCGAAGCTGAAGATGGCGCCGGAGCTGGAAGCGCTGGCGGGCGATCTGGCGATAGACGGCTATCATGGCTGGGGCGACAACTACAACGTCATCGTATCGCGCGCTGAGTTCCATGTGGAGGAAGGATCCGGCGAGAAGAAGGTGCTGTCCGCTGGGCAAATGTCCAACCGGCTGTCGTCCAGTGATCGCGCTGTGCGCCAGGAAGCCTTTGCAGAGTGGGAGCGGGTATGGTCCTCGCTTACCGATCTCAGCTCCGACACGCTTAATCGTATTGCCGGCTTCCGTCTGAAGCTGTATGAGAACCGCGGGTGGGATACCGTCCTGCAAGAGCCGCTTGCGATCAACCGGATGAGCGCGGCGACGCTGGACGCCATGTGGGGCGCCATTGAAGAGGGCAAGAAGGCGCTTATTCCGTATTTGGAACGGAAAGCAAAGCTGTTTGGTCTTGAGAAGCTGGATTGGCATGACGTGGAAGCGCCGATTGGCTCTTCTGCGCGTACGGTGCCATACGAGGAGGGCGCTCGCTTCATCATCGAGCAGTTCCGCGCTTTCGATCCTGCGCTTGCGGAGTTTTCTGAGAAGGCGTTCGAGCAGGGCTGGATAGAAGCGGAGGATCGCGCCGACAAGCGTCCAGGCGGATTTTGCACCTCGTTCCCTAAGAGCGGGCAAACACGCATCTTCATGACGTATTCGGGAACCGCGTCCAATATTTCGACGCTTGCCCATGAGCTTGGCCATGCTTATCACCAGCATGTTATGAACGATCTGCCAGCCATGTCCCAGGAATATGCGATGAACGTGGCCGAGACGGCATCGACATTCGCCGAGATGATTGTATCGGACAGAGCCATGAAGGCGGCTGCGGATGACGAGGAGAAGCTGGGCCTGCTGGAGGACAAAATTCAGCGCGCTGTTGCGTTCTTTATGAACATCCGGGCCCGCTTCCTCTTCGAGACCCGCTTCTATGAGCGCCGGAAGGAAGGCTTGGTGACGGCTGACGAGTTGAACAAGCTGATGGAAGAGGCACAGCGTGAGGCATACATGGATCTGCTGGGTGATGCCCATCCGCAGTTCTGGACATCCAAGCTGCACTTTTATCTGACGGATGTGCCGTTCTACAACTTCCCGTATACGTTCGGTTACCTGTTCAGCTCGGGGCTATATGCACAAGCATTGCAGGAAGGCCCTGATTTTGCGGCCAAATATGTGGCGCTGCTAAGAGACACAGGACGTCTGACGGTCGAGCAACTGGCGGAGAAGCATTTGGGCGTCAATTTGGAGGAACAGGATTTCTGGAAGGACGCGGTCGCCCTCACGGAAGAAGACGTGCGGCTGTTCTTGAAGATGACGGAAGAGAAATAAACAGAGGTGCCCCGGTAGTGAACATTCGCTACTGGGGCTTTTTTATGATATGGGCAGCTTATATCCAGTTGATTGAAGGATATATTGTACAATATATTTGAATGTGATATCTTATTCAAGGAGATATTTTCATATAAACATTGATTATGAGTCATATAGTGCGTGTTCAAAAAGTCCGGTTTTCAGCACATAAGCTTCAAAAGTAAACTTTTTGAACATCCTCACATAGGAAAAGAGGGGACCATCATTCAGCTATCTTCAAGGCAATTGGAGCTCATTGAGCTGGTCAAGAAGCACTCGCCGGTAACGGGAGAGCAGTTGGCCGAATATTTGGGCGTGAGCCGTCCGACGCTTCGTTCGGATCTGTCTCTGCTCGTCATGCTCGGCATGCTTGATGCGAAGCCGAAGGTTGGTTATTTCCTCGGCAATACGTTCCGGGCGAGCCACGAGCCGCTTCAACGGTTTAACCGCATGAAGGTGAAGGAAGTGCAAGGCGTGCCGGTTAATATTCCGGATACGCTGTCGGTTCACGACGCTGTCATTACGCTATTTATGGAGAATACGAATACGCTAATTGTCGTCAATGAGGACAAGCGTTTTGCAGGCATCATTACGCCTAAGGATTTGCTCAAAATTACGTTAGGAAATACGGGTGCCGCGTCGATCCCCGTCAGTATGGTGATGACCCGATATCCCAACGTGGTAACGCTGACTCCGGACGAATCCGTCATGGAGGCCATCAGCAAATTGTCGCAGCAGCAGGTGGATTGCTTGCCGGTCATTGTGCCTGAAGAGGAGCCGGGAGTGAACCCGATTGTAACGGGATGGGTGTCTAAATCCAACATCGTCTCGCTTATGGCAGATATCGCGACAGCTCAGGAATTGGGGGACTAGGGATTATGACACAGCAACATATTTATGTCTGCTCCGACGCGGTCGGAGAGACGGCAGAGGCGGTTGCCAAAGCTACGCTGAGGCAATTCTCGTCTGAAGATGTCAAGATCAAGCGGTATAGCCATCTTCGGACCGAAGATGAAATCGCTCGCATTGTCGCCGAAGCGGCAGAAACGGGCAGTTTTATCAGTTATACGCTCGTACAGCCGGAGCTTCGGGAATGGATGAGAGAAGAGTCGGCAAGGCACGGCGTTCGGGCCGTGGATGTCATGGGTCCGATGATGCAGGCATTTGTCGATACGTTCGGCAGCTTCCCGAGCCGCGAGCCTGGTCTTCTGCATTCTATTGACGAGGCATATCATCGTCGTATCGAAGCGATTGAATTCGCTGTCAAATACGATGACGGCAAGGATGCAAGAGGGCTGGTGCAGGCGCAGGTTGTTCTGATCGGCGTGTCGCGCACGTCGAAGACGCCGCTTAGCGTCTTCCTGTCGCACAAAGGAATCAAGGTCGCTAATCTGCCGCTTATGCCAGAGGTGAATCCCCCGGAAGAGCTGAAGCAAGGACCTGGTCGCTTAATTGTAGGTCTCACCATGCAGCCGGAGCATTTGCTGGAGATCCGCTCTGAGCGGCTCAAGACACTGGGACTGCCGGCTTCCGCGCAATATGCCAGTCCGGAACGAATTCAGGAAGAGCTGAATTATGCGGCTTCTGTGATGGCAGGTCTGAATTGTCCGGTGATCGACGTGACGAATCGCGCAATCGAAGAAACAGCGGGTATCATTATGGAATGGTTGAACAAATAATTGGCTATACCTATATATAGACGGAGGGTTCAAACATGGAAAAAACATTTGTAATGGTAAAACCTGATGGGGTATCGCGTGGCTTGGTCGGCCGGATTGTTGCCAGATTTGAAGAGAAGGGCTTCACGATTAAAGATGCGAAGCTGACGCAACTGGATCGCCAGTTGGCAGAATCTCACTATGTGCACCTCAATACGAAGCCGTTTTTTGGAGAGCTTGTTGATTTCATCACGTCGGGTCCGGTATTCGCTATGGTGCTGGAGGGCAAGGATGCCGTTCAGAATGCCCGCTCCATTATCGGAGCGACAAATCCGACGGATGCGATTGCAGGAACGATAAGAGGCGATTATGCGACTGATGTTGCAAGCAACATTATCCACGGCTCGGATTCCTGTGAAAATGCGGAGAGAGAGATCGGTCTCTATTTTCACTAAGAATGGTTGACGGTTCAGACAAGTTATGGTAAATTCTATAGCAAGTCAATAAGAAACCACGGAAGCACCGTATAAGGCTGCAGTTTACTGCGCCCTTTGCGGTGCTTTTTTGCGTGCATTGATGCTGTGCGGTGTCTTGTATTGCCGTGGATTTCGATTGGAAGGAGGAAGAGCATTGAAGAGATATCAGCTCGCAATTGTGGTCAAGGAGAAGGAGTATACGAGAAGAATTGCCGATTACATTCGCGGCAATTCCTTCGGTGAGCGCTGGCAGGTGTCTGCCTTTACGCATCCGAATGCGTGTAAGCAATTCGTCAAACAAGGCTATGCCATCGATCTTATCGCGGCAGAGTCGGATCTTCTCCGGGAGCTGCAGCCGGAGCTGTCTCATATTCCTTCAATTACGCTGGTTGCGAGATTGGGGGAGACGGATGGCGAGCCGGAGCTGCTGCAATATCAAGCGCTGCCGTTGCTGCTGCAAGGCATAACGGATCAATTCGAGGCGATGGGGCATAAGCCTATGCGAGGTTTTACGCCGAATTCGACTAGCAAGGGAGCGCTGGTGCTAAGCGTTCATTCCGCTTCGGGCGGCGTGGGCAAGACGACGCTTGCTCTTCATCTGGCAGGAGCTGCGAGCGCTCGCGGGCTGCGAATGCTTTATCTTAATTTGGAGAGATGGAATACTTCCGAGCTCTGGCTTCAGTCAGGCGGGGACGCCGCTTGGGACGGAGAGGGGCTGTCTGAGCTGCTGTATGCGATCAAGTCAGGATCAACGTCTCATGCGGCTTGGCTTGCGCAGCATCGGAAGTTTCATCCACAGCTGAAATGCGACTACCTCCGAGGCTTCCGCAATCAGGAGGACCGGGCAACCCTGCTTCCTGCAGATGCGGCGGCAATGGTCGAATCGATCGCACAGAGCGGCCATTATAACGGAGTCATTGTGGATATGGATGATGGATTGGATGAGCTTCATTATGAATTGCTTATGCGCGCAGACCGGAATTTATGGGTCGTATCGGAAGAGCGGTCCGCGCTAGCGAAACAATCGCTTATGCTGCAGTACGGCAGGCAGAAGTTCGGTGAGGCATTTGGGAGAATTGCGGCACGTTCAGAGGTCGTATATAACGGCATGAATGCGGAGCTTGGCAACCCGATGCCTGCTGTGGAAGCGGCCCTTGCGCCTGTAGCGTTGCCGCTTGTGAGGGAATGGAGACAGGGCGAGCTTCATCCGGTATGGTCTTCCTCTTCGTATCGCGCCGCGGCTGACCGGCTATGCGCACATCTGCTTGGCGGAAGCGAGGAATTCCGTATACATGCTGTCGGATGAACTGATCTATACATTGCGCGGCAAGATACGGGATGAGATTGATTTTCGCGGCGCCATGTCGGATGAGGAATTAATGGGCAAGACGGAAGCGGCCGTATTCAAGTGGTGCGAACACAATCCTATGACGGCGGCCGAGAAGGTCAAGCTTGTCAGAAGACTCTATCACTCCTTCAGAGGCATGGATGTCCTGCAGCCGCTAATGGATGATCCTACTGTAAGCGAAATTATGATAAACAGCCATACGGAGGTATACGTGGAGCGGCATGGCGTCTTGACGCTAATGCCGGGAGCGTTCGAGAGCAAGGAGAGGCTTGAGGATCTCATCCAGTCGGTTGTTGCCGGAGTGAATCGGGTCGTTAATGAATCCTCGCCCATTGTTGATGCAAGGCTGAAGGACGGCTCGCGCGTCAATATTGTCCTGCCTCCGATTGCCTTGAAGGGACCTTGCATGACCATACGGAAATTCCCGGATAAGCCTATGACGATGGACAAGTTGATCGAGCTTCAATCGTTGACGGCGGAAGCGGCGGAATTTCTGAGAGAGCTGGTAGAGGCCAAATACAATATGTTCATTAGCGGCGGCACGGGTACGGGAAAAACGACATTCCTAAATGCGCTGTCCCAGTACATCCCTTCAGATGAACGCATTATTACAATCGAGGATTCCGCAGAGCTGCAAATTCGCACCGTACCCAATCTGGTATCACTGGAGACCAGGAATGCAAATACGGAGGGGAAAGGGGAAATTTCAATACGCGATTTAATCCGATCCTCCCTCCGGATGCGTCCTAATCGAATCATAGTTGGCGAAGTTCGGGGAGGGGAGGCGCTGGATATGCTGCAAGCCATGAACACGGGGCATGAAGGTTCCGTCTCCACAGGCCACTCGAATAATTGCAGGGATATGATCAGTCGTCTGGAGACGATGGTACTTAGTGCGGCAGAGCTGCCTTTGAGCGTGATTAGAGGTCAGATCGCATCGGCTATCGACATTATGATTCATCTGTCTCGTTACCGTGACCGGTCCCGGAGAGTTGCCGAAATATCCGAAGTGACAGGAATCCAGGATGGTGAAGTGAAGCTGAATCCTTTGTTCCGGTTTCGAGACGATGGGGAAAGCAATGGCCGGATCATTGGCGCACTGGAGCGTGTGGGCGAGCTGAGCCGAACAGATAAGCTTCGTATGGCTGGAAAGGAGAAGACGAATGGGCGGGACCGTTAAGCCGCTTCACGCGCGTAAAAGCAAAGGCACCATTCACCGTCTGGCAGAATGGACGGGATGGCAAGGCGTTTGGAACGCTTCGCCTGAGCAGTCGCGCCTCACACGGTATACGGAATATCATTTGAGCCGCAATGAACTGATATTTTCCGTCACGGTTGGTTATGCAGTCTTATTTGGCGTGACGTATCTATTCTATCAATCCGTTCTACTGTCGCTCATCTTGTCCTTATTAGGAGCCGCGGCTCCTAGATGGAGGCGCAGATCATTGCTTGAGGGGCGCAGGAATCGCCTGAAGCTGCAGTTCAAGGAAGCCTTGTTTTCATTAACTTCATCGCTTGCGGCCGGACGTTCCTTGGAGAATTCGTTTCGCGGCGTATTGGAAGATATGAAGCTGCTTTATTCCGATGAAGGGACGGATATGTTGAAGGAGATCCAGATTTTGATTCATCGGCTGGACAATTTCGAACCGCTTGAGGGTGCGCTGCGAGATTTGGCGCACAGGGCGCGAATAGATGAGATAACCCAATTCGTAGATGCTTTGACGACTTGCAAACGTTCGGGGGGCGATCTGCTTGAGGTAATGCGGCGCACGTCGACCATTATTGGCGACAAGCTAACCGTGGAAGGCGACATAAAGATCCTCCTTGCCCAGAAGCGATTCGAGTCTCGCATCATGATGGCAGTGCCTTTTGTTTTCCTGGCTTTTCTTGGACTGGCGGCATCGGACTATATGTTGCCCCTGTATAGCGGCTTGGGATACATCATTATGACGGTGCTTTTGCTTCTGCTGCTCGTGTGCTTTTGGTTCATGGATCGCATCATGCGAATCGATATTTAGCAGATGCTTACGAAGTAAGTTTTGCTTTGCAAAACTAAGCTCATGCTTACGAAGTAAGTTTTGCTCCGCAAAACTAAGCTTATGCTTACGAAGTAAGTTTTGCTCCGCAAAACTAAGCTTATGCTTACGAAGTAAGTTTTGCTCCGCAAAACTTTTAGGAGGAACACTATGGCACTCATTTCGGCTTTGTTGCTTACATCGGGTTGGGCTTTTCTGATCGGCAGGTCTGCGCTCAGACGCATCCCGCAATTGCTAAGGCAGAAGCGAGGGGAAAAAGGGAGCAGAGCTCTCAACGCCCTATTGATTCAGGAGCCGTTCCTGCGCGCCTGGGAGAAAGCATGCCAGTGGGAAGCCTTGCAGCATATGCTTAACAGCTATCATGCCAAGCTGATGATCTTGAATGGAGCTTCCTGGACGATTGAGAGAACAAAAGCCGAAGCTGCGGGTGCGGCTGGAGCGGGCTATGCAGCGCTCGCGGGAAGCTGCTGGATCGCGTGGATGATCGGTGAGCGGTTTATTATGTTTGCGGGTGTGCTCGCATTTGTCGCGCTGGCCTTTCGCAACTTTGCTGAAGCCGGGAAGAGGCTGGAGCGGCGCAAAAAAGCGATTATTACAGGATTGCCGGACCGGATGAGCAAGCTGATGCTGCTAGTGAGCGCTGGAGAGACGGTACAACGGGCATTCGTACGTTGTTTGGAAGGCATAGAGAACCTGAGTCATCCGTTGGATAAGGAATGGGGAGCGGCTGTGGCTGCGATGAACAACGGACAATCCTTCAGTATTGTGCTGGAGAGATTTAACCGCAGCTGCGCGGTTCAGGAAGCCTCGCTTTTCACAACGGTGATGCTGCTCAATTATCGGAAAGGCGGCGAGCATTTTGTACTCGCGGTAAGAGAATTGTCCTATTCTCTATGGGAAAAGCGGAAGGGACTGGCCCGCATTAGCGGGGAGGAAGCTTCGTCCAAGCTTGTTTTTCCGCTAGTCGGCGTGATGTTTATTATGATGATCATTGTGGCAGCGCCAGCCGTGTTAGTGATGTCTTAACCATTTGAAAAGGGAGATGTTGAGAATGAAAGCAATAGCAGATCGTATGAAGGGCTTTTGGAGCAATGAGGACGGAATCGGCACACTGGAAATTATTTTGATTATCGCAGTCGTCATTATTATCGCTTTTATCTTCAAAGATTGGATTATTAAACTGGTTAATTCCCTCTTAAAGAAGGCAGACAGTGAAGCCCAACAAATCTTTGACCGTTAAATCCCGCTTCCGCCAGTGGCACTACGACGAGAAGGGCAGCTTTACGCTTGAAGCGTCGGTGGTACTCCCGATTTTGCTCGCTATGGTCCTAGCTTTTCTGTTGCTGGGTATGTATCTCTATCAAAAAGTCATTGTCTATTATGCGGTCTCTGCGATATCGGAGAGGGCCGCTTTCAGTTGGGACAACAGCCATCGGGATGCCAGAACCGGTATCCTGACCGAGCCTGTGTATGATGGCTTGTACCGCCGTTTAGGCTCCGATGGCGCCTTGGCGAGCCTGTTCGGCATGACAGGGGATGAAAGCCGCAGAAGCGTCTCTTTGCCTGAGGAGATCCAAGAATCAAGTGACTTCGACAGCGGAGATCTAACCATACGCAAGCTGGTCAATTCAGCCCGATGGCTTTCGGCAGCAGGATTAAGCTATAGCGGCACCGTTCAATATACGGGAGATGGGCTAAGCCGGTTTGTGGAGACTGCCCTCCGCAAGCCGATTCAATTGCTCCCTTTTGAGAGCAGCTGGACGAGGGGAGAACCCGACGGGAAAGCCAAAAGCGGAATCGTTGATCCGGTAGAATTTATTCGGAGCGTTGATCTTGCAAGATACTATGGCGCTAAGCTGAAGACGCATTTTATGGGCAAATCTACTGCGGAGAGCAGAGCGGGCGACCTATTAAATTCATATGGCGGCAAAGGAAAGGGCGGAGCATGAGGAGGCTTAATTCTGTCCGATGAAAAAGATGCTGATCAAAGAAAACGGCGTCGTAACGGTCTTATCCGTTATCATTTTGGCTTCGCTGCTTCTCTTCTTTTCCGTGTTGATCGACTATGCGCGAATTGCAGCTTTCCAGTTAAAGACGGAGAATGAAGCCCGCGCGGGGATTCGTTCCGTATTGTCAGCCTATGACCATTCACTCTACGAGAGGTATGGGTTATTTGGGCGCGGAGGAACGGACGGCAAGACAATTTTTAGTGAGGTGCTTGGAGGAAGCGGAGCCAAGTATACTGGCCTCGATACCAGGTCGCATCTCGATTTTATTGCTAGCCAACTAGATGAAGCTAATGTGCAGACAGCCTATACGCTAGGTCAGCATGACGTATTCGTGAGGCAGGTGCTCGAGGAGATGAAGTACAAAGCTCCGGTTGATTTTACGCTGGAGGTTCTATCAAAATTCACTTCACTCTCGAAGGCGCTAAAGGAAAGCTCTGGTGCCGTTCAGACGCTGGAGGATCTCCGAAAACTGTATGAGAAGCGGGAAGGGCTGCTGGAGAAGGCATTAAGCTCGCAGGAACAGGCGGTGTCGACCTTAATGGACAATGAGGCTGTAGCCGCTATTCCGGCAGGGAGCGGTCCCACAGGCAATTCCGCGGTAACTTCTTTGAGATTGGCGGACCGTTATGCAAGTTTTGTTCGGCAAGTAGAGCATGACGCATCGTTTTCAAAAGACGAAGAACCGGTCTACTCCTATTCGATTGCGTCCTATCGGCACAGCGTATCCCAGATGCAGAGCAAGCTTCGCACGGGAGGAGGCAAGAGAGAGAAGCATGACAGCCTTCTGGAAGAGTCACTTCGCAAGATTGAGCAAGCAAGGGAAGTGAACGCCCAGATGGAGCGTATTGTTGAAGAGTCCAAGCATGCGACAGTTGGTGCCTATGATGAGGTTGCAGGCGCGGATGTGACCGGCTCAGGAGACTATACGCTTCCGGATGATACGGTCCGGGATTTGGAGGAGATGAGGAAAAGCGGTGAAAAGCTGCTTCGTTCACCTGAATGGTTTAACGGCTACAAGCAGGAGCTGCTGACGCAAAGCTCGCGCGGCTATGCCGCAGCAAGCGAGATCGATCAATTGATCAGTCTTTGGAGCTCAGCTATGTCATGGCCGCTCTCTTCTTCGCGGCAAAGCTCCTTGCAGAACGGTTCAGCCAAAGCCGTCTCTGTCGTCTCAACCTATGAGCAGCACTACGGACCGCAAGGAACGTTGATGAAGCAGCGGCGGGATAGCGTGCTTGACAGCTCAGTCAAGGGAAAATTGGCAGAGCAAAAGGCAAAAACAAAATCATTATGGAAGCAAGCTAAAAACATGTTAGGCGGATTGTCTGGAACGTCAGCCATGCCCGAACACCAGGAAGAGTTCGCCAAGGTGAAGGAGCGCTACCAGCAAAATCTGCTTTTTAATGAGCAGGGAGGAGAGACGGCAGGTTCTCGCAAAGAGATGCTAGCTGCAGATGCAGAAGATGCCGCCAAGGAATCGTCCGGCTTGATGGACAGTCTTTTTTCGGGGATGTCGGACATGCTGCTGAATGGCCGTGATTCCTTCTATTATGGCGAATATGCCGCCAATCGCTTTTCCTATTTTGCCCCCCAGCAGCTGCGTATGCTGCTAGAGAGCGGAGACACGGACGGGCTGGCGCAGATGGCTTCTTTCGGTAATCAGGAGATGGAATATGTGCTCTACGGATTTCATGATCCGATGGGCAATCTGATTGCCGCCTACGGCGAATTGTTTTCTGTGCGGCTTGCCATCCGTACGATGGAAGGTTTGGTTGCCAGCCGTTCATTGGGGCATCCGCTGCTTATTTTGTCAGCCGCCATTATTTACGGGCTGGAGAAAACGATGGAGGATATGATTTCGTTCGCGACGAAAGGGACCGCGCCTTTATCCAAGTACATAAAGACTGAACTTTCTTATCTGGATTATTTAAGGATATTCATGCTGCTTCACGGCGGGAGCAAAGAGAAGAGGCTTGGCCGTATGATTGCGGTTATTGAACACAATACCGGGCTTACGCTTGCCCGGGTTCCGTCAGGCGTTACGGGAGAAGCGAAGGTGTCGATGAAGCTGTGGTTTCTTCCGGGCGTGATGGGGATGCTGGGGCGGCTTGATTTGCTTCAGGGAAAGGTTGTGGGCAACCGCTATGAAACGACGCAAACCGTGGGCTGGTCCTATTAATTCAACCGGCAAACGGCTGCCAAAGGTCTGGTTGCATGAGCGGCGCGGCTCGATCGTGTTGGAAGCTGCTCTTGTAATGCCGTTCATTTTGTTTTTGCTGGTCATCCTTTCCCTTTTTATTTCCATGTGCGCTGCACAGATGGCCTTGCATATGACAGCTTCGCAAAGCGTGCGTCAAATTGCCGCTCACATCTATCCCATTGAACTCGCTAGAGCGCAATTGGATAGGAGTGGGGCAACAGAGGCGGCCTCAGAGCGGCAGCCCTTGCCCGAGTGGAGCGAGACTGCCGCCGAGATAGCAGAATGGCTTCCTGACCCGGCTGGCAAGCTGGTATCATCCGCTCTGCGGGGAGACTGGCGTCCGCTGCAAAATGTAGCCGCGACAGAGCTTGGCCGAGCGGTAATAGAACCTTTTGTACGACAATATGCCTATCCCTATCTGCTTCGGGCGGACAAAATTTCATTGGATTACATAGCGCTGCCGGATCTTAAAGAGAAAGAAGAGCCTTATATCGCTATCGCTCTCAAATACGAATATCCGGTCAGGCTGCCATTCTACAGCAAGCCGATCATTCTGAGGGAGCAAGCTTATGAACGGGTGTGGATAAGCGATGCGACAGCCGCGACGTACGGCATGGATGAAGAAGATGGGGACACGCTTCCATTGCATATTGTTTCGATTGAGCCTACGCCGGTACGTCCCGGCAATAAAGCGACCGTCATCGTGAAGACAGAACCGGGAGCGGTGGTTTCGCTTGGCGTGAATTATAAAAGCGGAGCGAGCAAGGCGAAGCATCTGGGGGATGCGACTGCGGATGAAAACGGCTATGTGGAGTGGACCTGGCATGTATCGGGCAATACGACTCCGGGCATTTGGGAGCTGGCTGTTGAAGGGGTTAGCAAGCCCGGCAGCGTCGCCAAGCATTTCTCCGTTGAGAAAAAACAAAAGTAACCGAAAACCGTCGCTGCGGTCCGGGAAAGGAGAAGCACGGAGATGACAATGGTTCTTTGGGCTGCGGCCGGACAATTATTAATTGCGTTCATTACGGATATGAGGCACCAGATGATTTCAAATTGGCTGACCGGAACATCATTTGTGCTTGGCATGCTTTATCATGTCTTAGCTGGCGGCATTGAGGCACAGGGATGGCTGTATGCAGCAGCTGGAGCGGCAGCGGGATTTATCCCATTGCTTATTCTGTATGCGTTCGGGGGAATTGGCGCAGGGGACGTGAAGCTGTTTGGCGCTTTGGGAGCTTGGATAGGCGCTGCCATGATTGCGCAGCTCATGATGTATTCGATTCTGTATGCGGGTGCATTCGGTGTGCTAATGCTGGCCTTTAACCGTGCGTTTGCCAAGCGCATGGCAGCTCTGATGATCATCGCGTATCCAGGCGCAGCCCGAACGTTCAATTGGTTCGAATGGGCCAGATCTGGCAAGAGCTTTCCGTTTATGTTAGCTGTGGCGCCAGCGGCGATTACAGTGTGGATGATGGGTTAAATGTGATCATGAAAGGAGGACTTAAGATGCGAAGGCTGCGCATGGATTTTGCCATGAACCGGGGACATGAGATGACGATTGACAGAGAGGACGGCATCAGCAGAAGCGAGCTGGATGAATTGGAGCTGCAGATGCTTCGCTCGCAGCGCATTCCTTATTTGCTTCCGATGGACTGGTATGAGATTGACGGAACCATCACGTTTCGTTACGAATTGACGGGCAGCAAAATGATGATTCACCGGCTACAGCAGGACATGCTGACTATGGAGCAGTACTACTCGTTGATTCTCGCTTTGACGGATGCCCTCCTGGAATGCAAAGAGTATATGCTTAGACCGGAAGGCTGCCTGCTGGGTGAGCAGTTTATGTTTATGGGCGAGAGATTCGGTGATATGAAGCTTGTATATGTGCCGCTGAAAGACCGGGGTGAGGAACGGTATTACGGGGAGGAACTATTGTCGCTCGCTGTTCGGTGGACTTCGTACGTAGAACCTCTCGATGGTGCGGGATTAAAACGGATTTTGCAATTGCTTCAGCATAACCGGGCTTCTCTGACAGAGCTCAGAGAGACGCTGCTGGATTTGATTGCGAGGGAGTCGCCGGTTATCCATAGACCAGCGGTAGATTATGCTCAACCGCCAAAATATTCAGTGGAGCGGAGCGCAGGATTGCCGCCTTATTCGGCTAATGCTACAGCCCAAATATCCAGGGAGCAGAGCAAGCAAGTTGCGAAAGAGTCGTTTCTTCAATCAGTAACGCCATCATCAGCCCCTGATATTTTGCCAATGCAGCAGCAAGAGTCTCATTCCATGCACAATAGGAATAAGGATGAGGTTATGAATTCCTACCATAAGCCAGAAGAACCTTCATGGTCTTATGAGGCGGATGAGGACGATGAAAACGACGTTGGCAAGGGGAGAGGGAAGTGGATTGCAGGGGCTGCATTTTTACTCGTCACAGCTTGCATCTGGGGGTTCCTCTATATGGATCAGCCGACGCAGCAAAACCTGCTGATCAGCTCCGGGCTGACTTTGTTTGCATTGGCGGGATTTATCATGATAAGAAAAAAAGGGAAGGACTTGCTCATGACAAAGAAGGAGCAGTCCGATATGGAAGAGGATTTCGAGCCGCATTCCAGCGTGCTTCCGTCCCGTTTTTCATGGAGCAAGCCGTCAGATGCCGTTGCACTCGAACTACCGCCGGCCACGACGGAATCGATGGGAAGCTATTCCGTGTCTAATCCAAAGCCGACCGCTAACGCTGAAGCGAGGGCTTCTCTCCCTCCGACGACACTGCTGGGTGCTAATGATCATGATCCGTCGCAAAAGACCGTTATGCTCGGTACTGGCGCGCGCAGCGCATGGCTTTCGCGGACGTGGAACGGCAAGGAAGAACAAATTGCGCTGGTGGCGGATCTGTTCAAAATCGGAAGATCCGGCGATGGGGTTGGCTATGCCGATCATGCGGATGGTATTTCGCGCCTTCATCTGGAGATTGAGCGAATCGACGGGACGCATCATGCAAAGGATCTAGGTTCCAGAAACGGGAGCCTGTTAAATGGCAAATTAATGGTCCCTTACAAAGCCTACAAGCTGGAGTTCGGAGACCGAATCCATCTTGCAGGTGATAAGGGACCCTTGTACGAATTGAAAACTGGTTAATTAGCGGCCTGCGAGTTGACGCATGGCGCTGTCAACCGTTGGATAGCGGAACGAGTAGCCAGTTTGAAGCGCCTTCTTGGGCTTGGCGAGCTGGCCATCCAATAGCAAGGTGGACATTTCTCCGAATAGAAGCCGCATCATAGGTGCCGGTACGGGAAACCAATGAGGCCGTCCGAAAGCCCGGCCGACGGCTCTGCCGAACTCGTCGTTTGTAACGGGATCCGGAGCGGACCCGTTGACTGGGCCGTGAACTTCATTGTTATCCAGGCAATGCAGGATCAGGCCGACCATATCTTCGATATGTATCCAGGACAAGCCTTGCTTGCCGCTGCCAACTCTGCCTCCGGCGAATAGCCGGTAGGGAAGGGCCATAAGCGGGAATGCACCGCCTTTGCGATCCAGGACGACGCCGATACGCAGCTTTACTAGCCGCTCTGCCGGTATGGCATCTGCAGCAGCTTCCCATTCGCGAACAACTTCGGATAGAAAATCGGTGACGGCTGTCGGGCTGTCTTCATCGAAGACTTCCGTAGCCGAAATGCCATATGCGGATATGCCGGAAGCATTGATGACAACGGCAGGCTTGCGTACAAGAGCATTCACCAGCTCGGCAACCTGAGCCGCCGCCCATTGTCTGGAGCGGAGAACTCGTTCCTTGGCTGCGGCATTCCATCTTTGATTAATGCTCTCGCCGGCCAGATTGATGATCGCATCGATCCCCTCCAGCTTGCCGGGCTCCCGTTGCAGTTGATCCCACGACACGGGTGTGACTCGCGGCGCAAGATCAGACGATCTGCCGCGGCCGCCTCTCGTGATGATCCATACTTCATTTCCCCGCTCCAGCAGGGCTTTCGTCAGCGCCTTTCCGATAAATCCGCTGCCTCCGGCAATGGCTACCCGCATACCGCACTCTCCTTAACATTGAGAAGTTACTGTACTGCTTCAAGCTTCGTCAGCCACAGCTGCTTGACGCTTGTATCGCCTTCAACTGCTTTTTCGGTATATTCGAATTTCACTTTGGCATCTGCAGGCAATTCATCAACGACATCTCGAAGCTCCTCCGGAATGCGGTAAGCGCCTGCTCCGCTATCGGTTGTGATTTCCAACGAGTTGGAATCGATAAGGCCTGTATAAGTGCCCTCCGCGCTAATTGGAGCAGACTCGGCAGGAGTGCCATTGTTATTATCTGTTGAGGAATTGTCGTCATCGTCATTGGACGGAGCGCCTGGCTCCTGTACGCCATTGTTGTCCGGGAGCTGGTCGACTGGGGAACCGGATTCGCTGTTATTTGGGCTCCCGCTGCTGCTCGGATTGTTGGCATTTGCACCGCATGCGGACATGGTCAGCATGACAGCCAGCAGCAGCGCTCCGGCAGTTGCGGCTTTCTTGCGTTTCTTGTTTGTTAAGTTCATAGATGAAGCACCTCCTGTATACTAAAACGAAATAAAGCGCTCTGAGGTTGCATAAATGTCAGACAGAGCTGCCACTTGGCAGCTCTGTCTATTTGTTCAGCAGATGCTGATATGGCATATAATCGATCCCTTTTTTGTCCAAAAAGTGGACGAGGCTGCGGTAATCCCGCTTCGGTGTAGCCCGTATGTAGCCCTCGATGCAATGCTCTTTCGTAACGGTTTTGGCGCCTTGCTCGATAGCGACCTGACCGATTTTTGCGGCTATAGAATGTTTGGCGATATCCCGGAATGCCTGCGGCACTGGAGACACCAGCTCATCTAGAAACTGCTTGGCTTCCTCGCCCCACATGCTGCGGCTGCGTTCAACCCAATAGTTCTGCCAATCCAGCTTGGACTTCCCGTCTCTCATCGGAAGAACCTTCAGAAATTTACGGAACATGAAAAAACCGCCTATGGACATGGCAATAACCATGACTACGGCCCAAAAAACGATGAAATACATGAACCAATTCGGCGCTGTGCCCATTGTAACTGTCACCTCAATAATGAATTATAGCGTATTCCTAGATTTATTTCGACATTCCTTGTAAAATAAGGTTTGATCAACCGAAAGGGGCGAAAGTAACATGTTGAAAATAGGTTCCCACGTATCATTTTCGGACAAGGGTCTTCAGACTGCTGCGAAGGAAGCCATGACTTACGGCTCCGGCACGTTCATGATCTATACCGGGGCACCGCAGAATACACGGCGCAAACCGATTGAATCGCTATATATCGAAGAAGGCAAGGCGCTTATGAACAAAGCCGGCATCGAGGAAATCGTTGTCCATGCGCCTTATATCATTAACCTGGGCTCCTACAAGGAGAACACGTTCGAGCTTGCTGTCAATTTCCTGCAGGAGGAAATTCGCCGTACCGATTATATCGGCGTGCGCAACATCGTCTTGCATCCCGGCGCATATACCGATAAGGATGCGGAGTTCGGCATCGCAAGAATCGCAGAAGGCTTGAATGAAGTGCTGGCGGGCACGAGCAACACAAACGTGAATATCGCACTGGAGACCATGGCGGGCAAAGGCACAGAGATTGGCCGCAGCTTCGACGAAATCGCAGCCATCATGGACAAAGTGACGTATAACGAGCGCCTGACAGTCTGCATGGATACATGCCATATGCATGACGCCGGGTATGACCTCATTAACGATCTGGACGGCGTGCTGGAGCAATTCGACCGCACCGTCGGATTGGACCGCGTCGCAGTTGTCCATATCAATGACAGCAAAAACCCAAGAGGAGCGGGCAAAGACCGTCATGCGCCGATCGGTGCGGGATGGCTTGGACAATCCGCGATTTCGAATATTGTTCATCATGAAGCGCTAAAGGGCAGACCGTTCATCCTGGAGACGCCGTGGATCGGCAAAGAGGACAAAACGGTACGTCCGATGTACGAGGTTGAGATCGCGCTTCTGCGCGGTGAAGTGAGAAATCGCTTCGGTGAAGAATTCCTGGAGGATGTGGAACGTCTGCATCATTTCTTCGGGAAGCAAGAGATTGATTCCCGTCAATTTGTGATTGATGTCTGGACGCTGCTGAAGAACGATGCCAAGGCGAAAAAAGCCGATCCGCGCGAGCCGATGGAGCGTCTGTACGATATGATTATTGCCGAAGGCGTATTGTCCAGAGATCTTGCAGAAGAGCAGGTGAACCAGCGCCTGACGGCATGGTTCGCAGGCAAGGCGTTCCTGGCACAGGCTTAACTCATCCAAGCAGATACAAAAATATTTTAGAAAAGGAAGATTATCGTATGTCATCTCCATCCAATCAAGTGCAGCGTACGAACGGAGCGCAAGATAAGAGCGGACGCGCACGCATGCTGATTTCTTGTCCGGACCGTCCCGGCATCGTAGCCGCTGTGTCTCATTTTCTGTATGAGCATGGTGCGAATATCGTGCAATCCGACCAATATACCATGGACCCGGAGGGCGGCATGTTCTTCATTCGTTTTGAGTTCGATCTGAACGATTTGGAGAAGGAGCTGCCGGTTCTTGTAGAAGATTTTGCGCGTGTTGCCGACCGCTTCGAGATGAAGTGGCACACGTTCCGCGCAAGCCGCAAGAAGCGCCTTGCGATTCTGGTCTCCAAGGAAGAACATTGCTTGCTGGAGCTGCTGTGGCAGTGGCAGGCGGGCGATCTGGATGCCGATATCGCCATGGTTATCAGCAACCATCCCGATATGCGCAGCCTTGTCGAATCATTCGGCATTCCGTTCCATCATGTGCCGGTTACGCCGGATACGAAGGCGGAAGCCGAGCGCAAGCAGATGGAGCTGGTTGCGGACAAAGCAGATATTATCGTGCTGGCCCGCTATATGCAGATTGTATCGCCAAAATTTATCGAGCATTTCCCGAACCGCATCATCAATATTCATCACTCCTTCCTGCCTGCGTTCGTAGGCGGCAAGCCTTATGCGCAAGCCTATAAACGCGGCGTGAAAATTATCGGAGCGACTGCTCACTACGTGACGGAGGAGCTGGATGGCGGTCCGATCATCGAGCAGGACGTACAGCGCGTCAGCCACCGCGACAATGTCGAGGATCTGAAGCGGATTGGCCGCACGATCGAGCGTGTCGTTCTTGCGCGAGCCGTCAAGTGGCATATTGAAGACCGCGTCCTGGTTCACCAGAACAAGACAGTTGTATTCAATTAATCGCGAGTGATACAATATTCAAAACTTTTAACCTCATTGACCCACTAGATTAGCGGAACTAAAATGTAGCTTATGAAACAAGTTTTGCTTCACAAAAACTTAAGCTACTGCTTACGAGGCAAGTTTTGCTATACAAAACTTAAGCGACTGCTTACGAAGCAAGTTTTGCTTTACAAAACTTTTAGGAGGATTCAAAATGACCGTTACTCAAAAATCAATCGACCAACTCTCTATCGATACAATCCGCACGCTTGCAATTGATGCAATCGAAAAGGCTAACTCCGGACATCCGGGCATGCCGATGGGCGCAGCTCCGATGGGCTACCAATTGTTCGCGAAAAATATGAAGCATAACCCGTCGAACCCGACTTGGGTGAACCGCGACCGTTTCGTCCTGTCCGCAGGACACGGATCCATGCTGCTCTACAGCTTGCTTCACCTCTCCGGCTATGACCTGCCGATGGAAGAGCTGAAAAACTTCCGTCAATGGGGTTCCCTGACTCCGGGTCACCCTGAATTCGGCCACACTGCAGGCGTAGACGCGACGACTGGACCGCTGGGACAAGGCGTAGCGATGGCTGTAGGCATGGCGATGGCAGAAGCGCATCTGGCAGCTGTCTACAACAAAGAAGGATTCAATCTCATCAATCACTTTACTTATTCCATCTGCGGCGACGGCGACCTGATGGAAGGCATTTCGCATGAAGCGGCTTCCATGGCGGGCCACTTGCAACTGGGCAAGCTTGTCGTGATGTATGATTCCAACGACATCTCCCTGGACGGCGCCCTGAACCTGTCTTACTCCGAGTCGGTTCAGAAGCGTTTTGAAGGCTACGGCTGGCAAGTGCTTCGCGTAGAGGACGGCAATGATCTGAATGCACTGTCCGCTGCAGTAGCAGAAGCGCAAGGCGAGCTTTCTAAGCCAACGCTGATCGAAGTGAAGACGATGATCGGATACGGCAGCCCGAACAAAGGCGGCAAAGGCGGTCATGGAGGAACTCACGGCTCGCCGCTTGGTGCGGAAGAAACGAAGCTGACGAAGCAATATTACGGCTGGTCCGAAGATCATCAGTTCCATGTGCCGGATGAAGTGCGCGCTCACTTCTCAGAAGTGAAGAGCGCAGGCGAGCAAGCCAACTCCGAGTGGAACGCGCTGCTTGATTCGTACAAAGAAGCTCATCCTGAGCTTGCGAAGCAATTCGAACTGGCGATCGCAGGCGAGCTTCCAGAAGGCTGGGATGCTGAGCTTCCAGCTTACACGACAGAGGACAAGCCTGTGTCCACACGTGTTGCTTCCGGCAATGCGCTGAACGCTCTGGCGAAACGCGTACCGAATCTGGCAGGCGGCTCCGCTGACCTGGAGAGCTCCACGATGACTCATCTGAAGGGCATCGAGCAATTCAAGCCAGGCAGCTACGACGGCCGCAATATCTACTACGGCGTTCGTGAATTTGGTATGGCTGCGGCAATGAACGGTATCAGCCTGCATAGCGGCATCAAAGTGTTCGGCGGTACGTTCTTCGTATTCACAGACTACCTGCGCCCAGCTATCCGCCTGGCGGCTTTGATGAACCTGCCGGTAACTTACGTGCTTACGCATGACAGTATCGCTGTCGGCGAAGACGGCCCAACGCATGAGCCGATCGAGCAGCTTGCTTCGATCCGTATCATTCCAGGCCTTACAGTTATCCGTCCTGCCGATGCAAACGAAACATCCGCGGCATGGGCATATACAGTTGAGAACCAATCGAATCCGGTCGCGCTTGTACTGACTCGTCAAAACCTGCCGATTCTTGAAGGCACAGTAAGCGGAGTACGTGATAACTTGCGCAAAGGCGCTTATGTCGTGTCCGATGCGGCGGGTGGCAAGCCTCAAGCACAAATTCTGGCGACAGGCTCCGAGGTTCAACTGGCAGTAGCCGCTCAAAAAGCGCTGGCTGATGAAGGCATTCAAGTTCGCGTCGTCAGCATGCCGAGCTGGGATCTGTTCGAGAAACAATCGAAGGAATACCGCGACTCCGTTATTCTGCCGGACGTGAAAGCTCGCCTTGCTATCGAGATGGCGCATCCGTTCGGTTGGGAACGCTACACGGGCGACCAAGGCGATATCCTCGCCATCGACCGTTTCGGCGCATCCGCTCCTGGCGACCGCGTAATCAAGGAATACGGTTTTACGGTCGAGAACGTCGTAAGCAAAGTAAAAGCTTTGCTGTAAGCCGCGGCTTTCTTGGATCTTGATTCTATATCATAAAGGAGCATCTTCATTATGTCGCAATTCGAAAATGTAACAGTCGTCAAAAAAGCCAATGTCTACTTTGACGGCAAAGTCACAAGCCGTGCGGTTCTGTTCGCAGACGGCACCAAAAAAACGCTGGGCATTATGCTGCCGGGAGATTATGAGTTCGGTACGGATTGCGTGGAGATTATGGAAATTCTCGCAGGTGATCTGAAAGTGCTTCTGCCAGGCGAGACAGAATGGCGCCATATTCAAGGCGAAGGTGAGTTCACGGTTCCGGCCAACACGAAATTCAAGCTTCAAGTTGCCGAAGTAACGGACTACTGCTGCTCGTATATTTACGAATAAGCCGGAAATCGGGAACAGGGCCGTGTCGCATATGCGATGCGGCCCTCTCCATTTGTAAGGAGCCAACCCCGGAAAGAGTCGTTTTTTTGTGACATTCGGGGCTGTATTCGCGTTGTGCCGTATGGGTCAAATGGGCTAAAGTAGTAGCATGCACAATAGTCTCTTGTGTACCCATGAAGGAGGATTACATCCACGATGAAAGAAAGAAACTATACCCCGATTGTCGCTGTGCTAACAGTCGTCATTGTCGCGCTGGTGGCCATTCTGTTCTTCCTGCCGGCGTATCACGGCGAAGTAGGATTCGACGTGAAGATTCTGCCTCTGCTGAACGCGATTTTCAACAGCTTTACGTTCCTGGCGCTAGTGGTTGCCTTGATTGCGATTTTGAGAAAAAACGTACGTATGCACCGCACGTTTATCGGACTGGCCTTCGGAACGACAACACTGTTCCTGGTGTCCTACGTCACGTATCATTACTTGACGGAATCGACGCCTTACGGCGGCGAAGGCATTCTGAAGACGATCTATCTGTTCATTCTGCTGACGCATATTGTACTGGCGATTGTTGTAGTGCCGCTTGCGCTGCTCTCGCTGGCAAGAGGAATTTCGGGCCAGGTAGAGAAGCACCGCAAGATTGCGCGTTGGACGATGCCGATCTGGCTCTATGTCAGCTTGACGGGCGTTATCGTCTATCTGATGATATCCCCGTACTATTAAGCCTGTGAAAATGCGTGGTCTTCATCTAGATTTCACGTACGATAAGCTTGTTTTTGGGATGAATATTCGCTATTCTTAATGAAAAGTTGAACGCTCTGTTTCGTATGGGCGCGGCAGCTTCGTACATTTTGGGAGGTAGTTATAACGATGAGCAATACGGTGAAGTTCGATTACAGCAAAGCGTTGTCCTTCGTTGGACAGCATGAAATCGATTATTTGACGGATCAAGTTCGCGTGGCACATGACCAGCTTCATAACGGTACGGGCGCAGGCTCGGATTACCTGGGCTGGATTGACCTGCCTGCGAATTACGATAAAGAAGAGTTCGCGCGCATTAAGAAAGCGGCGGAGAAAATTCAAAATGATTCCGAAGTGCTGATCGTTATCGGCATTGGCGGTTCTTACCTGGGCGCGCGCGCAGCGATCGAGATGCTGTCGCATTCGTTCTACAACGTGCAGTCGAAGGAACAGCGCAAGACGCCTCAAGTGCTGTTCGCGGGCAACAACATCAGCTCTACATATGTGACGCATCTGTTGCAGTTGCTTGAAGGCAGAGATTGGTCGATCAACGTCATCTCCAAATCCGGCACAACGACAGAGCCTGCGATCGCATTCCGTATTTTCCGCGCTGAGCTGGAGAAGAAATACGGCAAGGAAGAGGCCCGCAAGCGCATCTACGCTACTACGGACAAAGAGAAGGGCGCTTTGAAAAAACTTTCGAGCGAAGAAGGCTACGAGTCCTTTATCATTCCTGACGACGTAGGCGGACGTTATTCCGTTCTGACGGCTGTTGGCTTGTTGCCAATCGCAGTAGCGGGCATCGATGTCGACGCTATGATGAAGGGCGCGGCTGACGCTTCCGAGGTGTATGCCAACCCGAACCTGGCTGAGAATGAAGCTTACCAATATGCGGCAGTTCGCAATGCATTGTATCGCAAAGGTAAAGAAACAGAAATCCTTGTCAACTACGAGCCTTCCCTGCATTTTGTATCGGAGTGGTGGAAGCAGCTGTACGGCGAGAGCGAAGGCAAGGATTACAAGGGCATCTACCCGGCTTCCGTCGACTTCTCGACTGACCTGCATTCCATGGGCCAATTCATCCAAGAGGGCAACCGCAACATCTTCGAAACCGTTATTCAAGTGGGTGAAGTTGCGGAGCACATTGAGATTCAGCATGATGCGGATGACCTGGACGGACTGAACTTCCTGACGGGCAAAACAATGGATTTTGTTAACAAAAAAGCGTTCGAAGGCACGCTTCTTGCACATACAGACGGCCAAGTTCCAAACCTGATCGTGAACATTGCTGACATGACGCCGTACACGTTCGGCTACCTGGTATACTTCTTCGAGAAGGCTTGCGGCATCAGCGGCTACCTGTTGGGTGTGAATCCGTTCGACCAACCGGGCGTTGAAGCTTACAAGAAGAACATGTTTGCTCTGCTGGGCAAGCCTGGCTTCGAGAAGGAAAAAGCCGAGCTTGAAGCGCGCCTGTAATCGGCGCCAGCCGGGAGCATTCGGCGTATGCTGAACAGATACAGGACGGTTAGAGCGGAAGCGAATGCGGAGGTCGTAATTAAGCGATCCCGCTTTATCGGCCATGCGAAGCCTGTAGAGACGGAGGAGGAGGCAGTCGCTTTTATCGATGAGATTAAGCGACTGCACCGCTCCGCCACTCATAACTGCTCTGCTTATATGGTCGGCGAGCGCGACCAGCACCAGAAGGCTTCCGATGACGGGGAGCCAAGCGGCACGGCGGGCAAGCCTATCCTTGAGGTAATCAAGAACAAAGGCCTCAAAAACGTCGCAGTCGTCGTTACCCGTTACTTTGGCGGCATCATGCTGGGGGCTGGCGGCCTCGTCCGTGCCTATACGGATGGAGCGGTAGCGGGCATTGAGGCAGCAGGCGAAATTGAGCTTGTTTTGCACCGGGAAGTGTTCGTTGAGGTAGACTATACGTGGTACGGGAAGCTTGAGAATGAGCTTCACGGCCGCGGCACGCGCCTTGGCGGGACGGAGTTCACCGACAAGGTCATCGTACTATGCTTGCCGGAGGTGCCGGAAGCGGACGCCTTTATCGCGTGGATGACCGATCTCACGCAAGGCCAGGCTGCTATTCGCACGGGTGAGGAACGGTATTATATCGAAGGTGAGTAAGCAGCCTTCTTTTCAGGATAGGTGCATACAAGGAGTTGTCCTTTCAATCGAACAATTCTCTTACGACAGCTGCAGCTGAGGGTTAAGCTGCTCTGTTGAAGGGGGAGGTTCATTTGGAAGGGACAGCTCTTTTTTATGAGAGGAGGGGAAGAGGAGTAGAATGAGACTGAAATAATGTTGCCAGAAACGCTTAAATCGCCTCGATCGTCGTAAATCCCGAAATAGCATTACTAGAAAATCTTAATCTGCCTTAGCGTCGCAAGACCCGGAATCATGCTGCTAGAAGCAAAAAATCCCCAAATAACTCACTGCAACTCCTCCTATCACATGATTACTCCCTAATGCTTAAAAAATATTAATCTACCACCCCCTTCATTCCACTCTACCAAAAGTCGACATTTTACTAGAGGGGTTGTATAATTATCGTGATCTATATCGATTAATGGTGGTGACTTGTATTTTTTACGTACTTGCTTTTGTCATGTCGTTTCTTATCGTATATGTGTTGATACCGCCGTTCAGTCGGCTGGCGTTCAAGCTTGATTTTGTGGACAAGCCCCGGAAGGACGTGGAGCGCAAGCTTCATCGGGAGCCTATTCCACTAACGGCCAGCTTTGCCATCTTCATTGGCTTTTTCATTACCTATATCGCGATTGCGAGAGAGATAAATTGGGAGACCGGCGCCTTGTTCCTGGGCGGCGTCCTGCTGCTTACGATCGGCACGATCGACGACTGGTACAAGACGAAGGGCAAGGACTTCCCGGCGCTTCCGAAAATGCTGGTGCAAGTATCAGCCGCCGTATTGGTCTATCTGTCGGGCAACGTATTCACTGGCTTCTTCAACCCTTTCTCCGGTGAATATGTGGTGCTTCCGGTTATTCTGCAGTTTGTGCTGACGATTCTATGGATTTTCGGCGTAACGACGGTTATTAACTTCTCTGACGGTCTGGACGGTCTCGCAGGAGGCTTGTCCGCGATCTCCGGCATTACGCTGTTTGTTGTAGCCCTGACAATGGGGCAGTCGAACTCTGCGATGATGGCGATCATTCTGGTCGGGGTAACGCTTGCGTATCTTCGCTTCAACAAACCTCCTGCCAAAGTGTTTATGGGCGACGCGGGCGCGACGTTCCTGGGCTTCTTGCTAGCGGTTATCGCGCTGGACGGAGCGTTCAAGCAAGCGACGATTCTGTCGTTGTTCATTCCGATATTGGCGATCGGCGTGCCGATCTTCGACAATATCTTTGTTGTGATCAAGCGCTTCCTGCAAGGCAAAGCGATCTATGAAGCCGACGCTAGCCAGGTTCATTACCGGCTGCTGCGCGCAGGCCTGAACAATAAGCAGGCGCTAATGGTGCTATGCCTGGTGAGTACATGCTTTGGGCTGTCATCGATCATTCTAATGCTGGTGCAAATTTAAACAAATTGAATACCTGAAAAGGGCTGTCCAAGGTCGATTCCAAAGACCTAAGGACAGCCCTATTGCATGAGGGCGTGACATTTCCCCCGAGGAACATGCTATAATACTGCATTATTGCTCCGACAGCTTGTCATCTACCTCAGAATTGGAGGGGCTTACATGAAGCGGCTAGTGCAGATGCTTGTGAAAAGACTGATGGACCGCCGATTTTTTACGAAAATATTCATTTCGATCTTGATCGTTTCGTTCATCGGAGTGTTCAGCCTGGTCTATATTTATCAGCAGTATTATCAGGGCATGATTACGGATAACGAGCTGGACCGGACGCAGAGATCGATTAATCAGGCCGGCTATAATCTGGACAATCAGCTTCGACGGGTTGTGCAGAACGTTCAGTATTTCTTTTATTATTCGGAGAATAGCGTGGAGATCGATGACGCGTCAGACGTCGAGCGGCTGCAGCATAAGCTGGAGGCGTTCCGGACGCAATACTCCAGCGAGCTGGAATCGGTCTTCCTGTTCATCAAGGAGGATAGGGAGGAAGGGCAGGAGACGATCATCCATGATACAGGGCTGGATCGAGTGCCTGATATCGATTACCGCAATCAGACATGGTACAAGCATTTTCTCGTCCAAGAGACAGATATCTGGTCAAAGCCGACAAAGGAGCATCTCTTCTACCAGGACCGCTCCTATACGTCGATCTATCTGATGATGGGCAAATACGATATGGACGGGCGCGACGGCATGCTCGTCGTCAGGCTGAACGGCAAGATGTTCAGCGATGCGTTCCGCTTGCTTGCGACCAACGACCTTATGCTTGAACTGAAGGACGCGAAGGGGCATATCGTCTATTCGTCCTTCCCGGACGGCTCGGGCGCTGGCGACGCGATGTACTTGAAGACGGAATCCAAGCTGAACTACAGCGGCTTCGAGGTTCAGGCGTATACGAATAAGAAGGCGATCCTGGACAAAGTAAGGCAAATTCAGATCGTCCATCCGCTCGTGATTATCGTCATTCTGCTCATTACGCTTGTGATGTCGTTTCTGCTCACCTGGATGCTGACGCAGCCGATCAAGAAGCTGCTCCAGCTCATGAAGAAGGTCGAAATCGGTGACCTTGATGTGCGCTTCACTAGCAAATATACGGATGAGATCGGACTGCTCGGCCGGAATTTCAACAAGATGCTCGCCAATCTGTCCGAGATGATCGACAGAGTGTATGTGGTGGAGATGGAGAAAATCAATGCGGAGGTCAAGCAGAAGGACGCCATGCTGCTGGCGATGCAGCATCAGATCAATCCTCACTTTCTGTACAATACGCTAGAGGTCATCAATTGCCAGGCGATTCTTCATGAAGCGCCGCCGATCAGTCGGATGAGCCGGGCGATGGCGGATTTCTTCCGCTACACCATTGATAATCCGAAGGCGGAGGTGGAGTTGCGGACGGAGATTGAGCATGTGCGGACGTATTTGGACATCCAGCGGGAGCGCTATCCTGACATTGAGATTGATATGGACGGTCTGGAGCCGTTCGGGGGCTATCCGATTGTGAAGCTGACGCTGCAGCCGATTGTAGAGAACGCTTTCCTGTATGCATTCGCCGGGGAACGGGACTACTATCTAAAAATCTATGCGGAAGACTGCGACGAGCAGACGTATGCTCTCTACATCGAGGATAACGGACAGGGAATGGATGAGCAGGCGATGGAAGCGATGAATCAGCTTTTCGAAAGCGAGGCTGAAGAGGTGCCTGAGCAGGATGACAGCCGCAGACGGGGCATCGGGCTATTGAATGTGCAGCAGAGAATCAGATTGCGTTACGGCAATGGTTATGGGCTGCTGCTGGAGGAATCCATGACAGGCGGAGTGACGGTGCGGATCAAGCTGCCGAAGGAGGGCAAGGACTATGAAAATCTTAATCGTTGACGATGAGGTCGTCATTCGGAGGGGCATTATTAAGCTGCTGGAGCAGTCCGGCGGCAGCATGATCGAGATCGACGAGGCGCGCAATGGCGAGGAAGCGTTGATGTGCATCGGCCTCAGCAAGCCCGACATGATCTTGACCGATATCCAGATGCCTGTCATGGACGGGCTGCAGTTGATCGCCAGAGTCCGGGAGCGGCATCCAGACATGGCGATTGTCGTGCTGAGCGGGTATGCGGAGTTCCAATACGTGCAGCAGGCGCTGCGCCATCAAGTATCCGACTACTTGCTTAAGCCAGTGACGGCGGAGATGCTGCAGGAGGTGATCTCGCGCGTCTTGCTGAACGATCCCTCGAAGTGGATGGCAAGCATGGACGCGGCTAGCATCCGCCTGATGAAGGATACTATAGCGATGCTCATCAAAAGCCTCATGGCCGAAAATAGGACGGAATGCGACGCGCTGATCGACGCGTGGGGCGTTCATCTGCAAGAGGGGGATTATTCACTGCTGGAGATGAAGCGGATTATGGGTCACTTTGGGCTGGCCTTCCGGGCGGAGCTGCTGCTTGTGCATAAGCGATCGGCCGGAGACGAGAGCAACCCCGCTTCCAGACCTGCCGCTACGCTGGAGGAGCTGCTGCGTAACTGGAAGGATTATCTTTCCGAGATCATCAGCATCGTAGCGGACAGCCGTGCGCCGCGCAACAAACGCGTTGTAGAGGATGCCATTGCCATGATCGACCGTCAGTACGGCGATGCGGCATTGAATTTATCCGTGCTCGCAGAACATGGCGGTTTAAGCACCGCCTATTTGAGCAAAATATTCCGTGAGGTTATGAAAAAGCCCATTACCCAATATATAAGCGAATATCGTTTGGAGAAGGCGAGGGAAATGCTGTTGCGGGAGGAAGCTGCCAAAATCAATCTGATCGCAGAGAACTGCGGCTTCAACGACTATCCCTATTTCTCGAAAATTTTCAAAAAATATTACGGTGTATCGCCGCTGGAATATAAAGAAAAAAATAGCAGCCAAGTGTAACGAACCTTCACATGAAGGTTTGTTTTTTGTTTAAAAAGCTTAGTTTAGTTTTCAGAAGACAAGAGCGGACGTTCCAATACATTGTTGAAACCGCTTTATCGGTCTATTATTTGAACTATCCCTACCGGGCACAAAGAAAAATACGGTAGAGAGCGTCAAGTTAGCTTACACAAATCAAAGACAGAGGAGTGTCAGGCAATGTTGAAAAGATGGACACAAATCGTGGCGGTAGTATTGCTGGTCGCGATGATCTCCGCATGCGGAGCAGGCAATGGGGGCAACGGAACGAGCAAGGGGAACGGCAATGAAGGCAGCGGGAACGGAGGAGCGCCAAGCGGCGCGACGGATACGCTGGAGGCTTGGGGCGAGACCATTAAGAGCCAATACGGCGGAGATACGCTCAATCTTGCATTTGCGAGTCATCCGTCTACAGAATCCTTCCAGAAGCTGACCAGCGACTTCGAGAAGCTGACCGGGATCAAAGTGAAGTGGGAAGTGATGGAGGAGACCTACCTGAAGAACAAGCAGTTGCTTGACTACACAGGAAAAACAGGCAGCTACGATGTGCTGATGGTCGATGGTTTCTGGATGAGCGAATACGGCGCGAAGAAGGTTATAGAGCCGCTGGACGCTTATCTCTCCAATGAGAACAAGACGCCAGCTTGGTTCGACTACGAGGATATCGTACCGGCTTACCGCAATGGCATCAGCAAGTACGACGGCAGCGTATACGGCATTCCGACCGCTGGCGAGACGCGGTTCATCGCGTACCGGAAGGACTTGTTCGACAAGTACGGCAAGCAGCCGCCGGCAACGATGGATGAGTTCCTGGAGCTGGCTCAATTTTTCAACAGCAAGGAAGACGGCCTGTACGGCGTGTCCATGAGAGCGCAGCGCGGCGTTCATGCAGCATCGGGTTTGATGACGGTGATGTACAACTTCGGCGGCGGCTTCCTGAACCAACAGACAGGTGACGTAACGATGACCGATCCGAAGACGGTTGAAGCGCTTCAGTTCTACGTAGATTTGTTGAAAAATGCTCCGAAGGACGTTGTGTCCTACACGCATGAAGAAGCATTGTCGGCTTTCATGACAGGCAGAACGGCCATGTGGCTGGATGCCACAGCGCTGGCGAAGCGGATTCTGGACCCTGCAAGCTCGCAGGTGTACGACAAAGTTGGTTTTGCACCAACGCCGGAAGGTCCTGAAGGCAAAGCAAGTGCGCTTGCAGGCTGGAACATGTCGATCTCATCGCAATCAAAAAACAAAGATGCGGCATGGGCATTCATCGTCTATATGAACAGCAAGCAAAACGCAAAAGCCTATGTTGACGGCGGCGGCGTACCAGTCCGAACGTCGATCTACGAAAACGAAGAGCTGGTAGCGGCTGATCCGTCCTACCCGGTACAATTGGCAGCGTTGAGCGATGCGAACGTGCTGGTAGAGAAGGGGATCTCCTGGATTCCGCCGCATGAGAAGCTGGGCCAAATTTTGGACCGTGTCGGCTACTATGTGAGCGCAGCGATGTTCGGAGAGATGACGGTACAAGATGCAGCGGCGAAAGCACAGACAGAGCTTGAAGATATAACGCAATAACGGAACTGGCGGCCGGGCTGCGCAAGTGGGGGCGGTCCGGCCAGTTCATCAGCAAGGAAGGTGGCATCCATGATTCGCTCTTACTTTGAGAAACGGCCTCATCTGATTTATATTATGCCCGCCATCCTCATACTTGGCGCGCTCACGATTATACCAACGATATTCTTGTATGGGTTAAGTGTAACGAATTACGAGCTTGGCTATCCGACCTTCGATTTCGTCGGTCTTGAAAATTATATCCGGCTGTTCACCGGTAAGGATGCCGAATTCTGGTATTCGGTCGGCATCAGCCTCGGCTTCATGGTGCTGGCGACGGTCACCCAGCTTGCGCTTGGTTTCTGGCTGGCCGTGCTCCTCGACCGGGAGTTCAAGCTGAAATTTCTCGTCTTTGCCTGCATGATCGTGCCGGTGGCGATGACACCGAGTATTACCGGTCAGGTATGGAAGCTGATGATGAATGCGGAGTACGGCGTGCTCAACTACTTCCTGCAGTTTTTTGGCGGCAAAGTGATATG
This sequence comes from Paenibacillus sp. NPDC057967, assembly GCF_042887015.1. Taxonomy (NCBI): domain Bacteria; kingdom Bacillati; phylum Bacillota; class Bacilli; order Caryophanales; family Paenibacillaceae; genus Paenibacillus; species Paenibacillus sp. NPDC057967. The sequence continues at coordinate 194,655 of NZ_JBHVQB010000007.1, read as the reverse complement.
GCTCTCGGGGGAAAATGCATTCTGGTCGACGCTGTTCGTCGACATCTGGCAGAACACGCCGTTCGTGGCGCTGATCATCTATGCGGGTATGCGCTCGCTGCCGACCGATCCGTATGAGGCCGCTGCCATAGACGGCGCGGGCAAGTTGCAGACATTCCGTCATATTACGCTGCCGATGCTGTGGCCGATGATTTTGCTGGCGGTTATTTTCCGGGCGATTGACTCGCTTAAGATGTTCGATATTCCATACTCGCTCACACAAGGCGGTCCGGGCAGCTCTACAGAGTTCCTGAGTCTCCATATCTACAGGCTCGGCTTTGCGGGAACGGGCTGGATCGGACGTTCGGCTGCCGTATCGGTCGTCCTGCTTATATTAACGACGGTGATCAGCATGATTCTGATCAGGCTTTATCGGAAAGGAGTGGAGAATAAGGGATGAATCCGCTAGGGAATAAAAAACTGACGGTGGTGACGGCCGTTCTTCTCCTTATCGTATCCGTGTTCTGCATCTTCCCGTTCATCTGGATGCTTATTATTAGCCTCAAGACGGGGACGCAGACGTATGATCCAAGCATATGGATTTTTTCGCCGACCTTCGAGAATTACAAAAACATTTTTGAAAATCGGCATGCGCTTGATTATTTGAAGAACAGCTCGATTGTGGTGCTGCTGACGACGTTCATCTCGATCTTCATCGGCGGGATGGCGGCGTACGGATTTGCGAGATTCGAATTTAAGAAGAAGGAGAACCGCGCATTCTGGGTGCTGAGCCTGCGGATGCTGCCGCCGATGGCATCGGTCATTCCGATCTTCGTTATGGCCAGTTTGCTCGGCATTCTGGATACGCATCTGGTGTTGATCATCTGCTACATGCTGTTCAACATTCCGTTCACGATCTGGATGATGCGCAGCTTCTTCGAGGAAATTCCGGTTGCGCTGGAGGAAGCGGCCTTTGTCGACGGGGCATCAAGGTTCCAGGTGTTCATTCGCATTATCTTGCCGCTGGCTACCCCGGGACTGATTGCAACCTCGATCTTCTGTATTATCAACTCCTGGAATGAGTTCGTATTTGCGCTCTTCCTGACGAGCTCCGATGCGAGCACCTTGCCGACGACGGTAACTCTGTTCCTGTCTGTAAGCGGCGTCGTATGGGGCGAGATGTCCGCAATCGGCATCGTAACGATCTTGCCGGTACTGCTCTTTGCGATGATTGTGCAGAAATATATGATTCGCGGCCTTACCTTCGGCGGCGTGAAATAATAGCTTCTACTATACTAGCGACACAACAGATGATGAAAGGCGATGACATGGATGACAAAAATCAGAATGGGTATTGTTGGAGCAGGAACCTGGGGAGAGACGCATGCTTACATTTATAATGATCATCCGGGAGCCGAGGTAGCGGCCATCTGCGATATGAACAAGGAGCGCGCCGCGGCGCTTGCGGCCAAGTTCAATATTCCTGAATCCGGCATCTTCACGGACCACAGAGACATGCTGGAGCACGGCGATATCGATGCCGTTGCCATTGTAACGCCGGACTTTGCCCATACCCGCATCGCTGTGGATTGCGCCAATGCAGGCAAGCATTTCATTATCGAGAAGCCGCTGACGACATCGCGTGAGGAAGCGCTGGAGATTGTGGATGCGGTGGAGAAAAGCGGCGTGCGCATGATGGTAGACCTGCATAGCCGATGGAGCCCGCTATTCGCCATTCCGAAGCAATCAATCGTGGACGGTGAGATCGGTGAGCCATACAGCGCATACTATCGGTTAAACGATATTAAGTGGGTTGCTACTGATCTGCTCCCTTGGGCTGCGAAGTCCTCCATCCTCTGGTTCCTCGGCTATCATAGCGTCGATGTGCTTCGCTGGCTGTTCAACGATGAGGTGGAGCGGGTATATGCCGTATCCAGAGAAGGTGTGCTGAAGCAAGAGGGCGTAGATACCGTTGATATCTACCAGACGATACTGGAGTTCCGCGGCGGCGGCATCGCTACGATGGAGAATGGCTGGATTACCCCGAATACGAATCCGAACGTCAACGATATGAAGCTGAATATTACCGGCACAAAAGGGATGTTCAACATCGACCCTACGCATAGCCAAATGATGGAGCGGTTCACCGAGACGAAGGCCGATCGGCCGGATATGCTCGTGCGCCACTTCATTCACGGCAAGCCGAAAGGCTTCGCTTATGAGAGCATTCGTCACTTCATCGATCAGCTGATTACGGGCGAGCCGTTCTTCGTCACAATGGAAGATGCGTTCAATACGACAATGGTCATTCTGGCCATTATGGAATCGGCCAAAACGAGAACGCCGGTAAACGTACAATATATGTAAGAAGGCATGAAGGAAAAGCCATGGCCGCTGCACATCATAGCAGTGGTCATGGCTTTTTGTCGCTTGCATATATTGGTATAAAGAAAGGCTATCGAATTTATCATTTTTTCTTAAATAACCATTGACTTCCTTCTCCGGTGAATGCTACATTATTAATACCTAGTAAGTTAATAGGAATTGTGTAATTAGGCGGTTTAACACCTGCGGCTCGAGCCGATGGTTTGGAGGTTTAGTTATCGTGAATGCCATGTTTCGTGGAAGAGGATGGAGCTTCGGATTTCGATCTGCCATTATTCTTTATTTCATCTGTCTCATTGTATTGCCCATCTTCGGCATTTATACGCAGTCCTTTTCGCTCGGCTGGACGCCGTTCTGGGACAGTGTCTCCGATCCGCTTGCATGGAAGGCCGTGCTTCTCACGGTGAAGCTGGCAGTCATTGCGACCTTGATTAACATAGCTCTCGGTACGATGATCGGCTGGGTGCTTATTCGGTATCGTTTTCCCGGGAGAAGTTTTTTGAACAGCCTGGTCGACTTGCCGTTTGCTTTGCCTACCGCAGTCGGAGGGCTGTTGATTCTTCTGCTGCTCGGGCCAAATAGTCTGGTAGGTTCATTAGCGGCATCGGTTGGCATCGAAATCGTATTTCATGAACCGGCAATTGTGATTGCCATGCTTTTTGTAACATTTCCCTTTGTGATTCGCGCTATCCAGCCTCTGCTGGAAGAGCTCGACAAGTCCGAGGAGGAGGCTTCCTATACGCTTGGAGCATCCAAGGCGAAGACGTTTTTCAGCGTCATTCTGCCCACGATGCTGCCTGGCATTCTGAGCGGGGCCATGCTGGCATTCTCCAGAGGATTGGCGGAGTTCGGTGCAGTCGTGCTCGTCGCTGGCAACATTCCGGGGAAGACGCTTGTGGCATCGGTCTTTATATTTGGAGAAATCGAAAGCAATAATCCGCAAGGTGCTGCTGCCGTGTCGGTTATGCTGCTGACACTGTCATTCCTCATTCTATGGCTGGTCAATCTCCTGCAAGCTAGGAGGAGCGGCGCATGACGATAAGAAGAACCTGGATTTGGCTTACGTATCTTGTATTTGCCTTGCTGCTCATCGCGCCTTTGGTGAAGATTGTGCTAGGCGCTTGGGAGAATGGCATGCAAGGCCTGATTGACGGACTTACGCGTCCCGAAGCGCTGCATGCGCTGATGATGACGGGAATCATTGTGGTTGTGGTTACGGCGATCAATACGGGCTTTGGTGTCATGCTCGCGCTGTACTTGGTACGGGCGCAATGGATCGGCCCAAGGATGAAGCGGCTGCTTAACAGTATAGTTGACTTGCCGTTCGCGGTGTCGCCGGTTATCGGCGGATTAATGATTGTGTTATTGCTGGGTCCTCAGACCGTGATTGGCGCATTATTCGAGGATGCCGGCTTCAAGATTGTCTATGCGCTGCCCGGCATGATTCTGGCGACCTTATTCGTGACGTTCCCGATCATGGTGCGGGAAGTGATGCCGGTGCTGCAGGAGATTGGCGCCCAGCAGGAAGAAGCGGCGTCGACGCTTGGCGCTTATTCGTGGTATACGTTCTGGAAAGTGACATGGCCGTCCATTCGCTGGGGCGTCGTCTACGGCGTCGTGCTGACGGTGGCAAGGTCGCTGGGGGAATTCGGAGCGGTGTTGGTCGTCTCGGGCAATATCATGAACAAGACGCAGACCGCCACGACGCTCGTCTATCAGGATGTCGAGAATTTCAACGTAGTGGCCGCCAATGGAATCGCGCTCGTGCTTGCGGCATTCTCCGTAGGGCTGCTGCTTCTGATGGAATGGGCCAAAAAACGAAAGGAAGTGCATTAGGAGATGCATATCGAGGTTCGTGACTTAAACAAAAGCTTCGGCGATTTCCATGCGGTCAAGGATGTAAGCTTCGATATTGAGAAAGGCAAGCTGATCGGCCTGCTCGGTCCGAGCGGAGGCGGCAAGACATCGATACTGCGCATGCTTGCGGGGCTTGAGACGCCAACCTCCGGCGATATCGTATTCCACGGGCAGCGGGTTAACGACTTGCCTCCGCAGGAGCGGGGGATCGGCTTTGTCTTTCAGAACTATGCGCTGTTCAAGCATATGACGGTATATGACAACATAGCATTTGGATTGAAAGTAAAGAAGCAGACCAAAGAACAAATTCGCGAGCGAGTGATGTATTTGGTCGAGCTGACGGGACTTAAGGGCTTCGAGCATCGTTATCCCCACCAGCTCTCTGGCGGTCAGCGACAGCGTGTAGCCTTTGCCAGGGCGCTTGCTCCGGAGCCGCAGCTGCTGCTGCTCGACGAGCCGTTCGCAGCGATCGACGCCAAGATTCGTACGGAGCTGCGGACATGGCTGAAGGATATGATCGAGCGTTTAGGCATTACCTCGATCTTCGTTACGCATGACCAGGACGAGGCAATTGAAGTCGCTGATGAAATTATGATCATTAGCAAAGGCCGCCTGGAGCAGAAGGGAAGTCCGTGGGATATTTACAAAAATCCGGAGACGCCTTTTGTCGCCAGCTTTATCGGCGAATCATCCATTGTCGATGATCTGTCCGAGCTTCGAGGCTTCGAGGATGCGTCGAATGTGCCCGGCACGAAGGCACTCATTCGTCCTGAATATATCGAGATTGGCAAGGCAGGCGAGATTAAGCTGGCATCCGCTTCGATGCCCGCTGTCGTGAAGCATCTTCACTTCCGCGGCAGTGAATGGATGGTTGAGCTTGCGGTCGGCGATACGAAGCTGATCACTTACCGGTCGCTGGAGAAGGAAGTGCTGCATCCCGGCGATGAGGTGAATGTGCTTGTCCACCGTGCCTATCTGTTCAATGATCAAGCGAGCTGGATCTTGGAGAACCCGCTCAAAGTCGATCCGATGCCGATTCATATCTAATCAAGCCTAGTTGCAGAAAAGAGTGTTGCCCTTATGATACGTAATCCGATTCCCATAAAATATCTGTTGCTTGTGCTTCTGGCTTTCATAACCTTGATCGCGGCTGCCGGATGTGCGAAGAATGATGAGCCCGGAGCCGTTCAGCCTGCTGTTGAAGGCGATGTCACACTCGTAATAGGAGCCTATTCGGTCGTGAAGGATGCCTTCGCAGAGCTGCTGCCGGAATTTCAGAAGCAATGGGAGCAGGAGACCGGCCAGCGTGTGACATTCCAGGAATCGTATGAGGCGTCCGGCACGCAGGCCAGAGCGATCGCAGGCGGATTCGAAGCGGATGTAGCTGTGCTTGCGATGGAGGGCGATCTGGATAAAATATCGGATGCGGGACTTCTGACGCATGATTGGCGTGAACATAGCAACAGAGGTATGATTACCCGCTCCATCGTCGTGCTTGGCACGCGTCCGGGCAATCCGCTGGGCATACGGGACTGGTCGGATCTCGCCCGCGACGGGGTGAAGGTGCTCTATCCCAATCCGAAGACGTCCGGCGGCGCCCAGTGGGACATCAATGCCATCTACGGAGCCGGACTCAAGCGTGCGGAAGCGGAGACGGGAGAGAAATCCGCGGAGTATGCCAAGACGTTCCTAAAGTCGGTCCATCGCAACGTGGAGTCGCTGGATAAGAGCGGCAGAGCCTCCATGGCTGCCTTCGAATATGGCGTCGGCGATGTGATTGTGACCTACGAGAATGAGCTGATTGCCCGCATTCAGAAGGGCGTGTCCTATGATATCGTGATTCCGAGGGATACGATCCTGATTGAAAATCCCGCCGCAGTCGTGGATAAAAACGTGGATCGCCACGGCACCCGCCAGGTGGCGGAGGCTTTCGTCGACTATCTGCATAGCGAAGAGGCGCAGCGCCTGTTCGTCAGGCATGGATTCCGTCCTAGCCATGAGGCAATAGCCGAAGAATCCAAGGAAAAGTTCGTCACGCCGGAAGGCTTGTTCGATATTGAATATTTGGGCGGATGGAGCGAGGTTCGCCAGCTGCTGTATGCCAAGAAAGGTGTTTGGTACCAAGTGCTGGCTGATATTTGATGCGTTAATCATGAGGGGAGCATGTCGCCATAGGGGCGGCTGCTTCTTTTTTTTCTGGCGAAAGAAGGGAATTTGATGGATAAACTCGAATAATAGGAAAGCGAATGAAAAGAAGGCAATCAATCGGTTATTGCATTCTTGGGCAAAATCGAATACCATTAGATTAGAATAATTCTAAATTTCTGGCGCCTGCCGTATTGCGGCGGGCCTTCTATAGATCGCTTGCGATACCAACAATGGAGGTGCGATAAGATGAACGTCTCGGCTGAGATAGATAAAATCAAACGAAGCTTAATGGAAAATGGCTATAAGCTGACGACCCAGCGTGAAATTATAGTGCGGGTTCTTCTGGAGAACGAGCAGGAGCATCTAAGCGCAGAGGATGTCTATATGCTTGTAAAGGAAAAATTCCCGGAGATCGGACTTGCAACGGTCTATCGTACATTGGAGCTGCTTGCGGAGCTGCAGATTGTGGCGAAGATGAACTTCGGGGACGGCGTTGCCCGCTTTGACCTGCGCGGCGAAGATCATGAGCATATGCATCATCACCTGATTTGCCAGAAGTGCGGTGCGCTTGAGGAAATCAAGGAAGACTGGCTGACGGAGCTGGAGGAGCGGCTGGAGCGCGAATACGGCTTCAAAGTATTGGATCACCGGCTTGACTTCACGGGCAATTACAAGGAATGCCAAGGCACCGAGTGCAAACGCGATCGCAAGGCTGTGTCGTAGGGTAACTGCGGACAGATTGTTATCTGTGCGATGCTAGACGTTTCGGACTGCCTATTAACGAGATGAACGTAAGGACTTCAAGCAGGATTGATCTGCTGCTGGAAGTCCTTTTTGTTCATGTAATTACCGTCTCTAAGCGGACAGGAAGAGTCAATAGGTCAGGTTTTAGCTTCTTCCATCCGGTAAGCGCGGACGCAGCTTTCGCATACACATGACTTGCCCCTTGCCTCTACGGGTATACGAGCAAGAAGCTCCTTCGGGATAGCGGCATGAAAGCACCAGCAATCCCGTGGATTCTCGTCCAACAGGGCCGCGCAGCGGTTGCCGCTTCCACAGAGCGGACATTGGTCGCTCATGTTCATCCCTCCTTGCACAATCAGCCCTGCGGTCCAAAGCCGCAGGGCTGATTGTGATGTTCGTCAGCGATTGAATATAAATTTCTCGATGACATGCTTGACGCCATCTTCATTGTTGGACAACGTCACATAATCGGCGATCTCCTTCAACATGGGAACAGCATTGCCCATCGCGACACCAAGACCGGCAGCCTGGATCATTTCACGGTCGTTCCATGCGTCGCCGATTGCAATCGTCTCCTCCATTGTGCAGCCGATATGCTCGGCCATATGCTTCAGCGCATGGCCTTTCGTGCCCTCTTTGTGCATGAACTCCAGATAGTGGGCTTTCGACTTCGTAATATGAACCCGATCGCCGATCAGCGCTTGAAGTTCGATTGCAATTTCGTCCAGACGGTCGGGCTCGTCAATCATCAGCATCTTGTTCGTTGGTTGATCGATGAGCTTGGCAAAATCCGGTTCAATCAAATACGGGATATTGGATAGTTTGGAATAGGCTTTGATCCGGTCATTGTCCTCAGTGCCGTACAACTCGTCATTCACATAGGACTGAAGATGAAGGCCATGCTCCTTGCAGTAGCCGTACAGTTCCTTCGCCGCATCCGCCGGCACGGAACGCTCATACAGAACTTGTCCATCCAGCAGCGTTTTGACGAGAGCACCTTGATACGTGATAATAGGTACATTAAGATTAATGCCTTTCGCAATCTTCTGAGCGGAAGCGAACATGCGGCCGGTAGCCAGCGTTACCGTCACGCCCATCTCGATTGCGGAGGCCATCGCCAAGCGTGTGCCTTCCGATACCGTCAAATTATCGCTTAACAGCGTGTCGTCCACATCAATAGCAATCAGCTTATACATACTAGCGGTAGCTCCTCTCTGTTGCCGTCACAGCATTCACAATAAAGTTGATTGTAGCGAAAATCCAGCTTACATACAAGGAGATAATCGAATGGATCATTACAGCGAAGCACCAGTCAAAAAGAAATCGGGATTCATATACGTCATCGGCGTATTTGCACTGCTTATTATCGGATACATTTTCGGATCGCTGTCGGTTTCGATGCGCTACCCGATTTTGAAGGAGCCTACATTTAAGCAATTTAATGCTTCCTATACGAAAATATTGAACGACTATCTGGAAGGAGCGGAGCCGGAGGATTTGATCAACGGCGCTGCCCGCGGTATGGTCGCTTCGCTTGAGGACCCGTTCTCACAATATTTGGTTGGAGAGCAGGGAGAGGCCTATACCCAGTCTTATGAAGGCGAGTTTTATGGCATCGGCGCCAACATGAGGAAGGAAGAAGAGCAGTACGTCATTACTTCGGTCATTAAGGATACGCCTGCGGAGCGCGGTGGCGTCCTGGCAGGCGATGTCATTCTTGCGGTTGACGGAAAGGAGGTCAAGGGCTTGTCGTTCCAGGAGCTGCTTGGTCTCGTGCGCGGCGAGGAGGGCAGCTCCGTGACGCTCAAGATCCAGCGCCCAAGCGAAGAAGGGCCGCTAGATATTACGCTGAAGCGTGCCCCTATTCCAGTTCATACGGTGTCAGCGGAGCGGCTGGATGACGGTGTCGGTCATATTACGATTAGCCGGTTTGCCGAGAATACGGCGAAGGAATTCAAGGAGGAGCTTGCCAAGCTGGAAGAGGAAGGACCACTGAAGGGGCTCTTACTTGATATGCGCTCCAATCCGGGCGGGCTGTTGACGTCTACAATCGAGATCGCCAGCGTCCTTATCCCGAAGGATAAGAAAATATTGGATGTCGTCTACAAAAATGAGCGCCAGACGGTCAGCTTTTTGTCCCATCAGGAGAAAGAGTGGAAGGTTCCAATCACGGTGCTGGTGAACGGACAATCCGCAAGCGCCAGCGAAGTGATGGCGGCAGCATTGAAGGAATCTGCCGGAGCGCAAGTTGTAGGAGAGACGACCTACGGCAAAGGCGTCGTTCAAGCGTTCAGGGAATTTCCTGACGGATCTGTGCTGAGCCTGACAGAAGCGCAATGGAAGACACCGGGCGGGACATGGATTAACAAGCAAGGCGTCGCTCCGGATTATGAGGTATCGCTGCCTGAATATGCGAAGGTCAGACCGCTCGCCACAGGATCGAAGATGCAGAAGGGAAGCTACGGGGACAATGTCATCACACTTCAAATAATGTTGCGTGAGCTGGGCTATGGTCCGCTTGGCAAGGAAGGCGTCTTCGACGAGCAGACCGAAGCGGCGCTCAAGGCTTTCCAGAGCGCTGAAGGGCTGGAAGCAACCGGCGTGTTCAACGACAAGACAGGCTACAGGCTTGTTGAGCTGCTCCGCGAGAAGCTGGCGAAGGAAGATACGCAGCTGGATAAAGGCATTGAGGTGCTGCAAGGCCTCTCCAAGTAAGGGGAGAGCGCAAGTCTCGAACAATCAGAAGTCCGAATTCGGCAGTGAGCGCCGGTTCGGACTTTTGTTGTTCATTGGCTGATGAGGATGCAAGGGCAAAGGAAAATGAATGAACCATGCAGAAGGAGTACAACTTAAGGAAGAGCGTATAGGATGTTTTGCTTGAACCACCGGACATAAACTAAAGTCATCGCCAATTTCAAGGCTTGTTTCTTGACATTCTCATTGATAATGATTATCATAACTATGAGAACGACGATCAGTAAGGACAAAGCGGCGCGGGGTGACCTATGAAGAAGATCAAGTATTGCAGGCGTAATTTGAAAAACGGCTCCAAGTCTCTGTACAAGGCGATGAAGGAGAACTATCCAGACATTAAGCGCAAGAAAAGCGATTGTCTGGGCAATTGCAAAACCTGCAAGATGGAATGCTTCGTTGTAGTGAAATCCAAAACGATAAGCGCGCCAACACCGGATATGCTTTATAAGCGATTGAAAAAAATGATCGGTTAGCCATAATAGTGGTGGATTTAGAAAGGGCGGCCATATGCCGCCTCTTTCTTTTATGTTAGAATAAGTATAAATAAGAAAAGAAGAGGTGCACATTTATGAAAGATTCTCTAGCCAAAGCGCTTAACGAACAAATGAACTTCGAGTTCTACTCCGCTCATGTGTATCTTGCCATGGCAGCTTATTGCTCCGGTGATAGCCTGGATGGTTTCGCTAATTTCTTTATTGTACAAGCTGAAGAAGAACGGTTCCACGCCATGAAAATATACAAGTTCCTGAATGACCGGGGACGCCGCGCGACGCTTGAGGCGCTGCCTGAGCCAAACAACGATTACGATTCCGTGCTGCATGCCTTCGAGCAAGGCTATAAGCACGAACAACAGAATACGGAGCGCTTCTATCACTTATCCGATCTTGCGATGAATGATCGCGAGCATGCGACGATCAACTTCCTGAAGTGGTTTATCGACGAGCAGGTGGAAGAGGAAGCATTGTTCGACAGCATTATTAACAAGCTTAAGCGGATTGATAAGGACAGCAACGCGTTTTATATGCTGGATACGGAATTCGCAGGCCGTTCGTTTACGGCGCCGGCTGAATAACAAGAACAGGCTTGGAGACGGACGAAGCGTCTCCGGGCTTTTTTTTAGTTTTAGGCAACCTATGCCAGAAGGAAGGGGTTCACACATGATTGACCAAGCGACACCGCAAGATGCGGATAGGATTATGCCTTTAATGCTGTCAGCCATCGACTCCATTGCCTACACACTGTCAGGCACGCGCAATGATGAGGAGACGTGGCGCATACTAGCCGATGCTATCCGGCAAGAGAATAACCGGCTCAGCTATCGCAATATTATTGTAGACCAGCGTGATGGCGCTATAGCAGGCATGCTGATTTGTTACGCTGGGGATGAGGCTCATCGGCTGGATCAACCGATACGCGACAGGCTTGCGCGCGATCACGGACCGGAAGCGGCGAAAGCGCTCGTACCTGAGTGCCGGCCAGGTGACTTCTATCTCGATGCAGTCGCGGTAGATGAGCGCTATCAGGGCCAGGGCATTGCAAAAGCATTGATCGGAGCGTTCGAGCAAAGAGGTGCTGAAGCCGGTTGTGCCAGACTGTCCTTGATTGTCGAGCAATACAATGATCGTGCCCGTGCGTTGTACAAGAAGCTTGGGTATCGGGAGGACGGTTTGCTGGACGTTGGCGGCAGTTCATATACCCGCATGATTAAGGATATTTGAAGCCGGGGCAAGCCCGGTTTTTTCTCTATGGACTCTATTATCATTTCATAGACACTTGCCGATCAACATGATAGGATGATCTGGTATATGTTTCTAGGTGAATATGGGAGGACGTGGAGAACTAGATGAAGAAACTAGGATATAAGGCTGTAGCCAGCTCTCTGCTGGTTGCAGGCTTGCTGCTGGCACCCGTTTCTGCTGTAACGACGGACGTTGCGGCGGCTGCCAGCTCCGCCAAGGAGACGACGGCATCGATTCAACTATGGGTGGACGGAAAGCAGCTTAAGCTGTCGGCGCCTATCTACAAAGAAAACGGCGTAACGCTTGCTCCCATGACGGATTTGCTGAATGCACTTGAGGCTTCTTCGGTCTATGAGAAGAAGTCGCAGACGGTCATTATCCGCAGCAGTACGCTCACGATTACACTGGCAATCGGGCAGAAGGAAGCGATTGTGAACGGCAAGACGGTGAAGATGGATGCAGCGGCAACAACCCAAAACAACGTTGTCTATGTTCCGCTCCGCTTCATCGCCGAGAAGCTGGAAGCTAAGGTGGAGTGGGATAAGGCTGCCAACGCCATTAAGGTGAAAAGCTGGTATTATCAGCAATTGGAGAAGTATGAGGAGGAAGAAGAAACGGAAGCAGTCTATCGCGAAGAAGACAAGCTGTCCTCCACCCAAATTGTTGATCTGTTCGACGAAAGCGTCTTGATGATCATGACGAACAAAGGACTTGGCAGCGGCGTGGTTATTGGCGAGGATTTGATTTTGACCAATTATCATGTCATCTTCGACGCCACTTCCGCTATTGCGAATTCGATCTATTATGACGAGTTCAAGGTGAAGGGCGTTGTCGCCTATGACGAGGAAGCCGATCTGGCGATCTTGCGTACAGAAGAACCTATGGAATTGGTTCCGGTTGGTCTGAGCTACGATTATCTTGCCCGCAAGGGTGATCGCGTATATGCAATCGGAAGCCCGCTAGGCTTTATGAATACGGTCTCTACGGGACTTATCAGCAATTATCATTTCGAGAACGGCGTTTCCTATCTTCAAACGAATGCTCAGACGGACCATGGCAGCTCTGGCGGCGCCTTGTTCAATGAATACGGTGAGCTCGTAGGAATTACGACTGCCGGTATGGATAACTCCTTGGCCAACATCGGTATTGCGGTATCAGCCTTCCACGCGGCTGAATTGGTTGAGTCAGTGACAGAGGATATGGTGAATAAGGCGGGATTCCTCACGCCTCCGCTTCCAGACACACTGAAAGGCGTAGCGAATGAAGATATTCAGAAGCTGATGAAAAAGGAATTTTCCGTTGTGCAAACGCTGGAAGGTGATGCGGAGATAACGAACTGGCAAGTGCGCCGCGATGCGGACGGCTGGCTCTTATTTACGGCTAATATCGATCCCGTCTTCTATCTCTATTATGGAGCGGCAACGGCAGGAGAGCTGAGATTGTGGTCGGTAAATCTGGCGCATGAGCTTCATCGCATGCTTCCTGATGAGCAGATTCAAGTGAGGATTTCGTTCCAGCGCGATTACAGCTTCCAACCAAGAGGGCTCGCTTCTGACGAAGTGACTCCGCTTGGTGAAGGCAAATGGCGTGTTCAATATCCGGTCATGGATTTGCAACTGAAGGATCAGCTCTATATAGAAACCAGATTCTAGTTTAAAAGAGGACGTCCTCGCCGAATGCGGCGAATAGGGACGCCTCTTCTTTTTTGGCGTGAAGTTCGGTACAATAGAAGGCAGCTTGTCGCTGTCACATAGATAGCGACGTATGCACACTGACTAAAGTTAGAGAGGTTTATCCCCATATGAAAGTCGTGCTATCTACCCTTAACGCCAAGTTTATTCATACGTCGCTCGCTCTGCGCTGTCTGAAGGCATACAGCGAGCATCAATTCGATATTGATATTGCGGAATACACCATTAAAGACCCGGCGATGAACATCGTGTCTGACTTATTCTCCAGAAATCCCGATGTCATCGGCTTCTCCTGTTATATCTGGAATATTGAAGAGACGATTACCGTCGTCAATATGCTGCGCAAGATTAAGCCAGACATCCGTATCGTCCTTGGCGGCCCGGAAGTGAGCTATGATACCGAGCAATGGATGGAGCGTCTGCAGGATATCGATTTCATCGTAATGGGGGAAGGGGAAGAGACCTTCCATCACTTGCTGACGGAGCTTGAAGGCGACGGAAAATTCCATATGGTATTCGGGCTGGCTTACCGCAAGTGTAAAGGCGAAGAGTCGGAGATTGTGATTACTCCCGGCCGTCCGAAGCTTAACCTGAATGAGCTACCTTCTCCGCACCGGTTCAAGGAGGATATTCCTCATCTGGGCAGCCGCGTTGTTTATTTTGAGACGAGCAGAGGCTGTCCGTTCAGCTGCCAGTTTTGCTTGTCCAGCATCGAGGTGGGGGTGCGGTACTTTGATATGGACCGGACGAAATCCGATATTCTATATCTGATCGAGAATGGCGCCAAGCTGATCAAGTTCGTGGACCGGACCTTTAACATTAAGCGGGATTATGCGCTGGAGATGTTCCAATTTCTCATTGAGAACCATCAGGGCTGCGTGTTCCAATTCGAGATTACGGCCGACATTATGCGGCCGGAGGTGCTCGATTATTTGGCCGAGCATGCGCCTCCCGGCATCTTCCGCTTCGAGATTGGCGTCCAATCGACCAATGATCCGACTAATCTTGCGGTTCAGCGCCGCCAGAACTGGTCCAAGCTGGTCCGTACGGTGACGAAGGTGAAGGATTCCGGCAAAATCGATCAGCATCTGGATTTAATTGCAGGCTTGCCGCTGGAAAACTACGATACGTTCAGAGGAACGTTCAATGATGTATTCGCCTTGCGGCCAGAGGAGCTGCAGCTTGGCTTCCTGAAGATGCTGCGCGGAACGGGATTGCGTCTGGATGCCGAGAAGTGGGGCTATATCTATATGGACAGAGCGCCATATGAGATGCTGGGCAACGATCTGATGCCGTTCGGCGATATCGTCCGCATTAAGCGGGTAGAGGATGTGCTGGAGAAATATTGGAATGCGCACCGGATGGATCATACTCTGCTTTATTTGGTCGATCGCGTTTTCCCGTCTCCATTCGATTTCTTCCAGCTGTTCGGTGATTATTGGGAGCAGCGCGGCTGGCAGAAGATCGGCCATCAGCTGGAGGACCTGTTCTCGCGGCTATGGTCTTTCCTTACAACTGTCAGCCAAGGGGAAACGGCCGGACTGGCGGAGGAGTATAAGGATAGGCTGGATCTGGATGCGGTGCTCGGTCTCATGAAATATGATTATTTCCTGAACCATAACTACAAGCCGCGCAAGATCTGGTGGGACTTTACGATGGAGAAGCAGGAATGGTCCGGCTGGATGAAGAAGCTGGGCGAATCGCCGGAGATCGTCTCCGGGAACTTCGCAGCATTGGGGCTTCACGAGCGGGAGCTTCACAAGCACGCCGTTCTGGAGATTATGCCATTCGATCTGGCTGTATTCCTGGAGACGGGAGAGCTGCGCAGGGACCGGCATACGCTGCTTGTGGTGATCTATGCGCTTGGACAAGAGGGAAGCAAGCCAAAGCCGCGTCCGTTCATGATGGCGTTGGAACCGGCTGCAGCCCGACCGTAACAAAGATTGATAACGGCGAAAAAAAAGGACCATCCCGGCAGATTAATCTGCCGGGATGGTCCTTTTTCTTCGGTATGTGTTGCTTCAGTGTGTCTTAAGAAGCAGGAACGGAGCATCGCAGCACCGTCAATGATCCGGACAATTCATAACGCCCCAATGTTGCCGGGAGCAGGAAGCAGTCACCTGTCCGCGCAGGCAGCTCACCGTCCCCCCAGCGCAGGTGACCCTCACCTTCCGCAATCATCAGGATAATGAAGCTCTCTATGGAGGTATTGGCTGCTTCGCTGTCCCTAATCAGGCCCTTCTCGACGTGAAAATAAGGCGATTCGGCTATCGTCAGCCAATGCCCTGCCTGGAGATCCGATGTGTCCATCCGGCTGGCGCCGACATCGTGATAAGCAATGACCTGCAGCGAATCCTTGATGTGCAGCTCTCGCGGCTTGCCATCCAGTCCCGGACGGTCGTAATCATACAAGCGATAGGTGGTATCGGAGTTTTGCTGAATCTCGGCTACTACTACGCCAGAGCAGAGTGCATGCACCGTACCGGCAGGGATGTAGAAGGCATCTCCGGCTTTGACGGATACTTCATGAAGCGTATCCATAATCCGGTCTTCTTCAATGGCTGTCGCCATGGCCTGCGCATCGATATGTTCCTTCAGCCCGTATATGATTTTCGCTCCAGGCTTGGCCTCGAGTATATACCACATCTCCGTCTTCCCCGACTCACCTTTGGGCAAGCCTTCGTAATCATCGACGGGATGAACCTGCACGGACAGATCGTCATTGCAGTCCAGCAGCTTGATCAATAATGGAAATCTACCGTTGCCAGCAGCTGAGCCCCGTGTGCCGAACCACTCGCAGCCGTACTTCTCCCGTATCTGATCCAGGCCAAGTCCCTTTAACGGACCGTTCTCGACACGGGTAATGCCGTTCGGGTGATCGCTGATCATCCAGCCTTCGCCGATAGCGCCCGGAGGCAGCTCCAGGCCGAAGCCTTCCAGGGCGCGGCCGCCCCATATCCGTTCCTTCATCTCCGCTTTGAATTGAAGCGGGTATGCTTTAATGCTCATATGGCAAAGCCTCCTATGACTGCGTATTTTAAGTAATTATAGAGGTTGGCCAGGCTGGAACAATTCCAGAATTTCGCCGTCTGGACCATAGAAGAAGAAATACCTCGCACCGTTCGGCAACGTCGTGATGTCGGTATCACGCAGCTCTACCGGCAATCCCTTGATGCGCTCGACCTCCGCGTCAAGATCATCTACGGTAAAGGCGATATGGTGAACCTTGCCTTCCGCAGGCAGCGAATCATTATAGCCTTCAATTAATTCAATCTCGGTTTCTTCATGACCGGGGAAAGCAAGAAAAGCCAGCCGAATGATGCCGTTCGTATGTTTCATCGTATATTTATGGACGAGTCCAAGCACTTCCGTATAGAAGGAGACGGATGCTTCAATATTTTTAACCATAATGCCAATATGCTCAAGCTTTTTGACTGCCACGGGGACATTCTCCTCTCGTTTATCAGAATAATGAAATGAATGATTGTTCTAGACGGTTTTTCGTTTCTCTACCGCAATCAGATAGGGAGCGGCGCTTCGCTGCGGCTGGCGGTACAGCACGGCTTGTCCGAGCGACTGCGGCAAGCCTGCAGTCCACTCATCCACAGCAGCGGCTTCTAGGTCGCCGCCGGGATGGCCGGGGTAGAGCACGCATGTCAGAATGCCTCCGGGACGAAGCAGGCCCATCGCGGCTTGCAGCGCCTCAATCGTGGACTCTGGCTGGGTGACGATACTTTGATCGCTGCCCGGAAGGTATCCCAAATTAAACATTATGGCGGCTATTTGGCCGACGTGTTCCGGCGCGACCGCATTCGCCATCCCCGCATGGTCCTGCAGCAGAAGCTGTACCTGAGGAAGTCCTCCTGCTGCTTCAAGCCGCTCGCGGGTCCGATCAAGGGCGGACTGCTGGATGTCGAAGGCATAGACGATTCCTTTGGAGCCGACCAGTTCAGCCAATGCTAGCGTATCGACGCCGCCGCCTGCTGTCGCGTCGATGACGGCGTCTCCGCTGCCGGCGCGCTCCGAAGTCCACTTATGGGCCATGCTTAGCACGGACAAGAATCCCACCGCTTACACCTCCCGCTGCCACAGCCGGCCTTGCCACGTATTGCGGCGGCGCAGCTCGGCGTCGATCCCGTTCAGCACTTCCCATTTCTTCAAGCTCCACATCGGGCCAATCAGCAAATCTCTTGGCGCATCTCCTGTCAGGCGATGAACAATCATCTCCGGCGGCAGCAGCTCTAACGAATCTATGATCAGCTTAATATATTCGTCCTGCTCCAGGAATTGCAGCAGTCCCGCTTCGTATTGCTTTACCATCGGCGTCTTGCGCATCAAGTGGAGCAGGTGGATCTTGATTCCTTGCACGTCCATCCGCGCGACCGCCCGGCAGGTATCGATCATCATCTGATGAGTCTCCTGCGGCAAGCCGTAAATAATATGCGCGCATACCCGTATGCCCCGCTCGCGCAGACGCCTTACGGCGTCGAAATAACATTTCGTATCATGGGCGCGGTTAATAAGTTGAGAGGTCGATTCATGGACGGACTGCAGTCCCATCTCGATCCAAAGGTAAGTACGCTCATTCAGCTCGGCCAAGTAGTCGACGACATCTTCAGGCAGACAGTCCGGACGAGTCGCAATGGACAAGCCCACTACGCCGGGCTGCTGCAGAATGACCTCATAATACTCGCGAAGCTCCTCTACCGGAGCATACGTATTCGTATAGGCCTGGAAGTAGCCGATATAACCCGCCTCCGGCCACTTCTGATGCTGCCGGTCCCGAATCGTATTGAACTGGGTCACCAGATCGTCGCGCCGTCTGCCGGCGAAGTCTCCCGAGCCGCGTGCGCTGCAGAATGTGCAGCCGCCTTTGGCGATGCTGCCGTCCCGGTTGGGGCAAGTGAATCCGGCGTCCAGCATCACCTTGAATACTTTCCCGCCGAATTGCTCCCTCATTTCGTAATTCCACGTATGAAATCTTTTATCAGCCCAGAGCATCGGTTGTCCGGGCGCCCCTATATCAATCATGAATTTCCCCTTCTTCCACAACGTTCACCCTTCATTTTAACGAAAAACGGACCGAAAAGCCATGCTTGCACAACGCCAACAGAATAATCGTTCGGATATCGGGAAAACTGGAAGCTAACGCGAGAAAACCGTAATTTAGGCTTGAAAAACCTAACATGATGTGTTATATTAAAAGTGCGACAAATCAATGAAAATACCTGACATAGTCTAAATGTAACCGCACACATGAAAAGTCGATTAATTGGAAACGGGATTATATAAATCGATGAGGTGATGTGAGATGAATTTGACAAAAATTCCGAATGGCGATGAGAAAGTAACCGTAGAACTGACAGTGAAGGAACTGATGGCGCTGGCAGGCGTACACTTCCACGCCAACCATGACGTGAAGGTATCTGCGCGCCGGAAGCTGAATATGGTGCTGGAAGACGCATGGGAGAAGGACGGCAAGGACAACGCGCCGATCTCGTACCAGTTCCTGAACTGATTGCAGGAGATACATGTCTGAATCGCAAGAGGCGTTTCTCGCGAGGAGCCAACGAAGGGCTTCGCGAAGACGCCTCTTTTTTGTGCAGCATTTTCCTGTTGGGAGATTAGGAGAAAAACGCTTTACAACGGGGGCAGAGTTGGTCACAATAAGGACTGACCATTTATCAAGCACGTTATGTGATTAGCCTACAAAAGAGGAGAATAACGATATGCGTTTAAGAGGTAGAAAAGGCATCCGAGAGAATTTGGAAGGACAGCCGGAGCTGGTTGTGCTGGACGCAACGCCGCATCGCGGCAAGTGGCGCGAGTTTTTCGGCAACGATAATCCCATTTATGTGGAGCTAGGCATGGGCAAGGGGCGTTTCATCAGCCAGATGAGCGTACGCAATCCCCATATCAACTTCGTTGGGGTGGACATGTACGACGAGCTGCTTAGAAGAGCAAGCGAGAAAGCGCGTATCGCATGGGAAGAGAAGGGCGAGGAGACGCCTCCGAACCTGGCTCTGCTGCGCGCCAACATTGAAGACATCGAAAATATGTTCGCTCCGGGCGAACTGGAACGTGTCTATCTGAACTTCAGCGATCCGTGGCCAAAGAGCAAGCATGCGCGCCGCAGATTGACGCATCAGCGTTTTGTATCCAAATATATCGAGATTCTGAACGAGCGCGGCGAAATTCATTTCAAGACGGATTCCCAGTCGCTGTTCGAATTTTCGCTTAACAGCTTCGCCGACATGGAGCTGGTTATGCGTAATATCTCGCTGCATCTGCATAAGGACGAGCCTCGTGAGGATCTCGTATTTACCGAATACGAAATGAAATTTATGCAGAAGGGCCAACCGATCCATCGGGTAGAGGTGGTTATCGGTTCGGAGGCGCTGCGCGAACATCGCGAGAATAAACAAAAAAGCCTGCGGGATGAAGCGGCCGCAAGCTCTGATTCCAATGAAGATGGTACAGATGAATCATAATGATGGCTATATGATAGCCGCCGGATAGATCCAGAAGTAATAGACGGTGTAAGCCGTTACCGTACCGATGATCGCTCCGGCGGCGACGTCTGAAGGATAATGCAGGCCCAGATGCATCCGCGACCAGGCGACGGACAGGGCGATGATCATGGCCGCCGGCGTGAACGCCAGCGTCCAGATTCCTCCGGTCAGCAGCAACGGCACAATCCATGCGAAGATCGCCGTCGTATGTCCGGACGGGAATGAGGAATCCTGCAGCGGCTTCGGGCAAGTCTGGACCTCGGGCATCGCCTGGTATGGACGAAGCCTCTTGAATTTACGTTTCACAATGGCAACCGGTAGATGGCTGATGGCAACCGCCGCAAGGCATTGCCATCCTGCCGTGCTCCAGGGAGCGGGCGCAAGCAAGGCAAGCAGCAGGGCGGAGACGAGCGTGAACGTAGCGCCGCCCATATGCGTGACCGTGCTCAGCCATCTGTCGACCGCCTGGTACATCCTGCCGCCAGAAGTCCTCCGATTCGCCCACATCAGCATTCTTCGCTCTCTAGCTCTCATCCAACCTATCATTCTCTGCATCGCTGTCATCCTCTCTCCCGTAGGCAGGCTGAACTCCATCTCTTGTTTCTATTGTAACAAAAGATTATTGCCGGAGCGTTAACGAAATAATAATTCTGAATTAACTCTACCTTCATACCCTCTTAATCCGTTTCAAACATACGCGCTCTATCCTTATAAGTAAGTACGCCCGCGAGCAGCTGTAGGTTGCGGGACAACAAGGAGGAGAGGCGAATTTGAAAATCGCGATATTTACCGATACGTACGATCCCGATGTGAATGGTGTAGCCCGGACGCTAAGCAGGTGGACCTGTTACCTGGAGACAAAGGGAGTGTGCAGCAAAGTATTTGCGCCGGAGCCCTCTGCGTCTTTTCATCCCCTTGCCCCATCACATGCCGTGGAACGATTCGCGAGCTTGCCGTTTTTCCTCTACCCCGAATGCAGGCTTGCCCTTCCTAATCCGGCTCATATCCGAAGAGAGCTTGCCCGCTTCCAGCCTGATCTCATTCATGTCGCCACCCCGTTCAACCTAGGCCTGTTCGGCATTCACTACGCCCGCAAATACAACATTCCGCTCATCGCTTCCTACCACACCAACTTCGATCAATATTTATCGTTTTACAATCTACAATGGATGGAAAAGCTGCTATGGAGGTATATGAATTGGTTTCATCGGGACTGTAAGGCTATATTTGCGCCTTCTGAGACGACTCGTCTGGCCTTAATCGACCGTGGCTGGGAGCCCTCGAGGCTGAAGCTGTGGAGCAGGGGTGTGGATCATGGGACATTCCATCCCATGGTGAACAGGCATGAGCATCGGGAGAGAAACGGCATCGGCGTGAACGTTTTTCTAGCCTTTTATGCCGGGAGATTGGCGCCGGAGAAGGACATGGAGACCGCGATTGATGCCTTTGCCATGTTCCAGAGAGCGTCGGCTCCGGATGCGATGTTCGTTATTGCGGGCGATGGACCATCCGCCGCTGCTTTGATGGACAGATGTGAACGTGCTGGCGTGAATGCTACGTTTATCGGTTTCGCCGACGCCGGGGAGCTGCAGCGCTGGTACGCCTCCGCTGACGTGCTGCTTTTTCCTTCGCCAACTGAAACCTTCGGCAATGTCGCTCTAGAAGCAATGGCCTGCGGAACGCCGGTTATCGCGGCGGATGCAGGCGGTGTGCGGGATACGGTAAGAGATGGGGAGAATGGCTTGCTCAGGCATCCTGGCGACGCGGAAAACTTCGCTGAAGCGCTTGGGCTGCTATTTGCCGACGAGGAACTGAGGGAGAGGCTGGGGCGGAATGCTCATGCCTATAGCCTTTCGCAATCCTGGGACGCGATATTCGACACCCTTCTTGCGAGTTGTATGACGATTGCCGCGGCATCCTGGCATGAGATCCCAGCTGTTCGGGAAAGGCAGATTAATTAATTTTAATAAGATCGAAACAATCAAGGACATTTGTGCTAAAAACGAAGCATTTGGTTGAGAATAAGACGGAAGCGACGAAAAGCGAGGGGAACAGTCTCCTCCGATTGAATGCAAGCGTTTTTCTGACGGAATTAAGCGTAAATAAGTCAAATTCCCATTTTGACAAAGTGGGAGGTTTCCGTGGAAAATCAGGAAGTCATAAGAAAGTTAAAAATTCACATCGGCTGACTGAAAACAAAAAGAAAGCCCGACTCGTATAGAGATAAGGAGCGGGCACACACAAAATGGGGTTTTAAGGGGGCAATACCGTATGATTTTTACCGTAGTGTTTATTATTTTTCAGGTTGTACTGGCCTGTATCGCGGTGTACCAATTCTCGCTCTCCCTGTTCGGATTCATGAAAAATAAGAGCAGGAAGCGCCATGCGCCAAACAAATCGTTCGCCGTGCTCGTAGCTGCGCACAACGAAGAAAAGGTAGTTGGCGCCCTAATCGAAAATTTGAAGAAGCTTGATTATCCGGAAGAATTGTTCGACATCTTCGTCATCTGTGATAACTGCACAGACGGCACAGCCGATATTGCCAGAAGCATGGGCGTGCACGCCTGCGAGCGGACGAACTACCATCTGCGGGGCAAAGGCTACGCGATCGAATGGATGCTCAAGGAGCTATGGGCGATGCCGCGCCAATATGACGCAATCGTCATGTTCGACGCCGACAACCTGGTCAACCGCGATTTCCTGCAGCTGATGAACGACGATCTGTGCGAGGGCCATCAAGTCATTCAAGGCTACCTCGATACCAAAAATCCGGGCGACTCCTGGATCACGGCAGCTTACGCCATTACTTACTGGTACTGTAACCGCTTGTGGCAGCTGTCGAGAACCAACTTGAAAATGAGTAACTTCCTGGGCGGAACGGGCATGTGCTTCGAATCCAATCTGCTGAAGGAAATGGGATGGGGCGCAACGAGCCTTGTGGAGGATCTGGAGTTCTCCATGCGCTGCGTGAAGCGCAATATCTATCCGATTCTGAACTACGACGCCAAGGTGTACGACGAGAAGCCGGTATCGTTCCGCGCTTCTGCCAGACAGCGACTGCGCTGGATGCAGGGACACTTCAACGTGGCCCGCAATTACTTCTTCCCGCTTCTGTGGGCGAGCATTAAGGAACGCAACCTGGTCAAGTTCGACGCCGCAATCTATACGATCTCCGTCTACAATACGCTGCTCGGCTTCCTGCTGACAGCCGTGATGTGGATCGATATGGCGCTTCCGGCTCCTAACGTCATCCATTCGCTCTATGGCTACCTGCCATGGTGGCTGATCGGAATAGTGATTGCCGCTACAGTCCTGCAATTCCCGGCAGCGATGATGATGGAGAAGGTGAGAAGCAAGAAGATGTACGCGCACTTGCTGACGCTGCCGTTCTTCCTGATCTCCTGGTGGCCCATTACGTTCTACGCATTCTTCACGCAAAACAACAAGACATGGAGCCACACGCAGCATACGCGCGTTGTCCGTATCGAAGAAGTGCAGAGCAAATAAAGTAATCGCCGCTGTTGACATGCAATAGGCGGTATGCTATAGTAATTCAGTATTGTGTTATGACATATTCGCACAAGCAGAAGCGCCCGCTTCTCACCTTTCGGCTTGGCTGACTGGTTCGCGATAATCGGATGGGTATGCTGACGTTCCTTCGGGAGCGGCACTAGCAGAATCAATGAACGGTTATGAGATGCGGGTTCTAGCGAATCCGCATTTTTTTATTTGGATCAATAAGATCGTATACCATTTTGGAGGTGGCACGTTATTAGCAGAGAACATCAAATCAACGATGAAATCCGGGCCAGAGAAGTTCGTTTGGTAGGAGCGGATGGAGAGCAGATCGGCATTAAATCGACTCGCGACGCGTTGCAGCTTGCTGCTGACGCTGGTCTGGATCTGGTGAACGTTGCGCCGACGGCCAAACCGCCGGTATGCCGCATCATGGACTACGGCAAATTCCGTTACGAGCAACAGAAGAAAGACAAAGAAGCGCGCAAGAATCAGAAAATCGTTGACGTGAAGGAAGTCTGGTTCCGCGCCAATATTGAGGAACATGACTATCAAGTGAAATTCCGCAACGTCGTCAAGTTTCTGAATGAAGGCGACAAGGTGAAGGCTTCCGTACGCTTCCGCGGCCGCGAGATCACGCATGCGTCGATCGGCCAGAAGATTCTGGAACGTCTGTCCAAAGAGGTTGCCGAAATATGCAATGTCGAGCGCGCTCCCAAGCTGGAAGGCCGGAGCATGATTATGATTTTGGCACCAAAAACCAACAGCTAACGGCTGGACCAACATTAAGGAGGATAAACTGACATGCCAAAGATGAAAACGCACAGCAGTCTGAAGGACCGCTTCAAAATTACCGGTACTGGTAAAGTGAAACGCTACAAAGCTTACAGAAACCACTTGCTTTCGCACAAATCGGGACGTCAAAAACGCGTTCTTGCGGGTCAACCGCTTATGGCCGCTGGCGACGTTCGCCGTTTGCAGCAAGGCCTTTCCAACCTGAAATAATCATCGTTTAAGATACAAATTCAACCCACAGGAGGTTTCCACTCATGGCAAGAGTTAAAGGCGGCTTTGTCCGCGCTCGTCGTCGTAAAAGAATTCTAAAGCTGGCTAAAGGTTATTTCGGTTCGAAACATCGTCTGTTTAAAACAGCGAAGGAGCAAGTAGGCAAGTCCCTTATGTACGCTTACCGCGACCGTCGTAACAAAAAACGCGACATTCGCAGACTGTGGATCGTTCGTATCAACGCAGCAGCTCGCGTGAACGGCCTGTCCTACAGCAAATTCATGCATGGTTTGAAGCTTGCGGGCGTAGAAGTTAACCGCAAGATGCTTGCTGACCTGGCTGTTAACGATATTACATCGTTCAACTCCCTGGCTGGCGTTGCCAAACAAAAAATCAACGCTTAGTCGATACTGAGCGTTTCAAGAGGCCTCGCCTTTCGTCACAAACGTGACGGAGGCGAGGCCTCTTTGCGCTTGCCCGCGGACAAACATACAGGCATGCCGAAGCCATTCTGAATACATTGAAGAATAACGGGAAAGGAGGGATTTGGCATGCGTAATAATGTTTCCAGGGCACAAGTGCGGAAACTGGTCGGCAAATCCATCTATGCAATGCGCAAGGACGGTTCCGTTGTCTCGGGCAAGCTGGTCGCGCTTCGGGGCAACCGGCTCATTATGTCTAAGGGCAAAGGAAAAGGTTCGAAGGGCAAGAAAGCAAGAACAAAGGCTTTCTTCTTATGGCCGCTGCTTCTGTTTGATCTGCTAGCCATCGGAACACTTCCGTTCTGGGGCGGCGGCTTCGGATTTGGAGGCGGCTTTGGCGGAGGATACGGCGGCTGTGGCTGCGGCGTGCCGTCTTGCGGCGGCTGCGGTTATGGCGGAGGCGGATATTTCAACGGGTACTGATAAGGTTTAATTACTAGGATGGCGAGGCCAGCGGTTTAAGCAGTTCATAACATTGAAGCTCCGGAACATACCGGACGGTGTGATAGCCGAGCTTGTTGTAGAAATGATGGGCTCTGCCATTGATCCGGTCGACGAACAGTCGGGCCATATGGCAATGACGCGCTTTGCCGTAGGCCTCGGCATGCGCCATCAAGGCAGTACCATAATGCCGTCCGCGATGCTCCGGATGCGTAACGAGCATGTTGACGATTAACTGCTGTTGATGCACATAGAAATGAACAAAGGCGACCGGAGGCCCGAATTTGGATCTAGTCGCGACATACGTCATGCCCCTGCGGAAGCGCTTCGGCAGCTCGCGTATCATACGGGCATCCAGCGGCCTCGCGGTATGGGACATCGGAATCAGCTCTGTACGGATGAGCCGGACAAGCTCGGCATCATCGGTTCTTGCTTTGCGTGCGCGAATCATGGTATCCTTCCATTCTACGCTGCGCTATTATAGGGCGCAGTTGCATGGGATTGCCGCTCTAGGGCTACACTAGTATATGAGCATTCGCGCAAGGTTGTGTGCAGTCGCTAAAGGATGCGGTAAAATAACGGGAGCCTTGTTCTTGACGAACTGTCAGAATCGGCATATAATAATGAAAAGTCATATCAATCGGCAATGATGAGGACGAAGTGTTAAGGGCTCTTTTGCTCAGAGAGCGATCGGATCAGCTGCAACCGACGCCAAAACCCCTTTTCTACGAGCTCACCTCGGAGCTATCCTCCTGAAAAGCAACCCGGGTTGCGTATTAGGGAGTATCGCAGGGCAAGCGTTACAGTGCCAACGGTAGAACGTCGATATGTGCACAGCGTTCTAACCTGTGGAGGTTATATATCGGGAGATATATAACGAATTTGGGTGGTACCACGGAAGATCAACCTTTCGTCCCTTCAGCTTTGAGGCTGAGGACGAAAGGTTTTTTTGTTTTTTCTTGAGAGGAGGAAGACTGATGGCAACGCAAGGTGCAACATTAAAGTCGAAAGAGGAATTAATCGAGAAGCTCTCCAAGCCTGAAGTGATTTCGGGTTCGGAAATTCTGCTTCGCAGTCTTCTGCTGGAAGGCGTAGATTGCGTATTTGGTTATCCGGGCGGCGCGGTTCTCTACATCTATGACGCCATGCACGGAAATCCCGACTTCAATCACTTGCTCACCAGACATGAGCAAGGCGCGATCCACGCTGCGGACGGCTACGCCCGGGCCAGCGGCAAAGTAGGCGTATGTATCGCTACTTCGGGACCGGGGGCGACGAACCTCGTGACCGGTATCGCAACAGCTTACATGGATTCTGTACCGCTTGTCGTCATTACGGGTAACGTCATGTCGACCTTGATCGGCACAGACGCCTTCCAGGAAGCGGATATTACCGGCATTACCATGCCGATTACAAAGCACAGCTACCTTGTTCGCAATGTTGAAGATCTGCCGCGCACGATCCATGAGGCATTCCATATTGCCAACACAGGACGCAAAGGCCCGGTATTGATTGATATTCCGAAGGATGTATCGGCAGCGAAGACGCTGTTCAAGCCGGTGAATGAAGTCAGCATCCGCGGCTACAATCCGACCATCTCGCCGAACAAGTTGCAAGTGGACAAAATGATCAAAGCGATCCAGGAAGCGAAAAAACCGCTTATTCTGGCTGGCGGCGGCGTAGTCTACTCCGGGGCGCATGAGGAATTGCTGGAATTCGCAACAAAGACGGAAATTCCGATTACGACGACCTTGCTTGGTCTTGGCGGATTCCCGAGCGGCAACGATCTATGGATCGGGATGCCGGGCATGCATGGCACGTATACCGCGAATATGTCGATTCAATCGGCGGATTTGCTCATTAATATCGGAGCTCGCTTCGATGACCGTGTAACTGGCAAGCTTTCGGGCTTCGCGCCAAATGCAAAAATCGTCCACATCGATATCGATCCGGCGGAGATCGGCAAGAATGTTCCGACGGACATTCCGATCGTAGGCGACGTCAAGACAGTACTGGCACAAGCCAACAAGCTAGCCGTACGCGCTGACAAAGCTGACGCATGGAGAGCGGACATTCAGGTTTCGAAGAAGCAATATCCATTCCGTTACATCGATTCCGAGACGGAATTGAAGCCGCAATGGGTAGTGGAGATGATTCATCAGACGACGAACGGTGATGCTATCGTTACGACTGACGTAGGCCAGCATCAGATGTGGGCCGCGCAATATTATCCGTTCAACAAGCCGCGTTCCTGGGTAACTTCCGGCGGCCTTGGCACGATGGGCTTCGGCTTCCCGTCGGCGATCGGCGCGCAGATGGCGAATCCGGACCGCACAGTCGTATCGATCAACGGCGACGGCGGCATGCAGATGTGTGCGCAAGAGCTTGCGATCTGCGCGATCAACAATATTCCGGTTAAAGTCGTTATTCTGAACAATCAGGTTCTAGGCATGGTAAGACAGTGGCAGGAGCTGATCCATGAGAACCGGTTCAGTCATATTGATCTGGCAGGCAGCCCTGACTTCGTCAAGCTGGCTGAGGCATACGGCGTAAAAGGCTTCCGCGCTTCGAACAAGGAAGAAGCACGCACGGCATGGGAGGAAGCGCTTCGTCATCCGGGTCCGGCGGTTGTCGAGTTCGTCGTACGCAGAGACGAAAACGTGTATCCGATGGTAGCCCAAGGCAGCACCATCGATCAAATGATCATGGGGGATGCGGAATGAAGAAGCATACGATTGCAGTTATCGTCAATGACCAGCCCGGCGTTCTGCAGCGCGTATCCGGCTTGTTCGGACGCCGCGGCTTCAATATTGAAAGCATCACAGTAGGCACAAGCGAAGAGCAAGGTCTCTCGCGCATGGTCATTGTGACCTCTGGCGACGATCATACGCTTGAGCAAATTACGAAGCAGCTCTATAAGCTGATTGATGTGATCAAAGTTATCGATCTGAGCGCCAATGCGATGGTAGCGCGCGAGCTGGCGCTGATCAAGGTGCATGCGGAGCCGTCATCCCGTCCGGAAATTCTGGGCGTCGTCGAGACGTTCCGCGCCGCAGTTGTCGATATCGGCACGCACTCGCTAATGGTGCAGGTCGTAGGCGACACCGAGAAGATAGATGCCATGATCGAGCTGATGAAGCCTTATGGCATCCGCGAGCTTTCACGCACTGGTGTAACCGCGCTTAACCGCGGTAATGTGAAGCAATAATAATCTAGCTTGTTTCTATCAAAAACAATCATCGTCAAATCCCGCTTTGAGCGGGAGTTTAAGAGGGGAAGCACGGAGACCTTGGTTTCTCGGCTCTCCGCTTAAACACCCGCTCAAAAGGGTTAAATTAAAGGAGGCAATTATTCTCATGGCAGTTACATTGTATTATGAAAAAGACGCCGATCAAGGCGTACTGCAAGGTAAAACAATCGCAGTTATCGGTTACGGAAGCCAAGGCCACGCACAAGCACAAAACCTTCGCGACAGCGGCTTGAAAGTTGTAATCGGTCTTCGTCCGGGCAAATCCGCAGACGTTGCCAAGAAAGACGGCTTTGAAGTATTGACAGTTGCAGAAGCGACTAAAGTGGCTGACGTGGTTCAAATCTTGCTTCCGGATGAGACGCAAGCGAAAGTATACAAGGAAGAAATCGAACCAAACCTGAAGCAAGGCGCGGCTCTGATGTTCTCTCACGGCTTCAACATCCACTACGGACAAATCGTGCCAAGCGCGGACAAAGACGTATTCCTGGTTGCTCCTAAGTCCCCAGGCCACATGGTTCGTCGTACGTATCAAGAAGGCTTCGGCGTTCCTGGTCTGATCGCGATTCATCAAGACGCTACTGGCAACGCAAAAGCAATCGGACTGGCTTATGCAAAAGGCATCGGCTGTACGCGTGCGGGCGTTATCGAAACTTCGTTCAAAGAAGAGACAGAAACAGATCTGTTCGGCGAGCAAGCAGTACTTTGCGGCGGCGCTTCCGCGCTTGTTAAAGCAGGCTTCGAGACGTTGGTTGAAGCTGGCTACGCGCCTGAGATGGCTTACTTCGAGTGCTTGCACGAGCTGAAGCTGATCGTTGACCTGATGTACGAAGGCGGTCTGGCTACAATGCGCGACTCCATCTCCAATACGGCTGAATACGGCGACTATGTAACAGGTCCTCGTATCGTGACTGAAGAAACGAAAAAAGAAATGAAACGCGTTCTGGAAGATATCCAATCCGGCCGTTTCGCTCGCGACTTCATCTTGGAGAACCAATCCGGCCGCGCTATGCTGACGGCTACTCGCCGCAACGAAGCTGCTCATCCAATCGAGCAAACAGGCGCGCAACTTCGCGAACTGATGCACTGGATCAAGAAATAATTACGCATTAAGTCATATACTTGATGTAATAAGAATAATCAATCCCGGTTCACCGGAGCGTATGCAAGGCCCGCTTCTTGCGTCCTTGCATGTCCGCTCTGTGTGCGACCGGGATCATTCTGTTCACGGAGGTAGAGGACATAATGCGGAAAATTTATATTTTCGATACAACGCTTCGTGACGGCGAGCAATCTCCTGGCGTTAACCTGAATACGAAGGAGAAGGTGGAGATCGCACTGCAGCTGGAGAAGCTGGGTGTGGATCGTATGGAAGCCGGCTTTCCTGCGGCATCCCCGGGCGACCTGGCAGCCGTTAACGCGGTTGCGCGCGCGGTGAAGAACGCTACCGTTATCGGTTTGTCCCGCTCGCGCGAGCAGGATATCGATGCCGTGCGTGAAGCGCTGAAAGGCGCGCAGGATCCGTGCATCCACTTGTTCCTGGCGACAAGCCCGATCCACCGGAAGCATAAGCTTCGGATGGAGAAGGAGCAGGTGCTGGAAGCGGCGGATCGCGCTATTCGGTATGCGAAGCAATACTTTGACAAAGTCGAGTTTTCCCCGGAAGACGCGGGCCGTACGGAGCTTGATTTCCTCTGCCAGGTAACGGATATGGCGATCAAGGCTGGCGCTACTGTCGTCAACATTCCGGATACGGTCGGTTATTTGAATCCTCTGGAATTCGGCAACATCTTCAAGACGCTCAAGGAGCAGGTGCCGAATATCGAGAAAATTCAGCTAAGCGCCCATTGCCATGACGATCTCGGTATGGCGACAGCGAATTCGCTGGCAGCGATTATGAACGGAGCGGATCAAATCGAAGGCACCATTAACGGCATCGGCGAGCGCGCGGGCAACACAGCGCTTGAAGAAGTGGCTATGGCGCTGGCGACTCGTCCAGACTTCTTCGGAGCCCAGACGACGCTGAACCTGAAGGAAATTGCGAAGACCAGCCGTCTTGTCAGCAAGCTGACAGGGATGCCTGTTCCGGGCAACAAGGCAATCGTCGGCGCCAACGCCTTCGCACATGAGTCCGGTATTCATCAGGATGGTATGCTGAAGGAGAAGACGACGTACGAGATTATCTCCCCGGACGCAATCGGTCTGAAGGAATCCAAGCTCGTGCTTGGCAAGCATTCCGGCCGCCATGCATTCCGCGAGAAGCTGATCGACCTTGGCTACGAGCTTGCGGATGAAGCGGTGAATGCGGCGTTCGCCAAGTTCAAGGATTTGGCTGACCGCAAGAAGGCCGTTAATGACGAGGATATTCGCGCTCTTCTCGAAGAGAAGCTGACCGATACGCCGGAAGTGTTCACACTGGAGACGATTCAGGTTCACTACGGCAATCAATCTACGCCGAATGCGACTGTACGCGTTCGTACGGCTGAAGGCGAAGTGCGTGAAGAGACTGCTGAAGGCAACGGCTCCGTCGATGCGATCTACAATGCAATTGACGCAGCGACAAAGGAAGTGGTCGAGCTGGAGGACTACTCCATCAAGTCCGTCTCCCAAGGCAAGGACGCGCTTGGCGAAGTTCATGTCGTTCTCAAGCAGGACGAAGTAACGGCGCAAGGCCGCGGTCTCAGCACGGATATTCTGGAAGCGAGCGCACGAGCGTACCTGGATGCGGTCAATCGTCTGATTGACAAGCGCAAGTCGCCGGGCCGCCGCGACAAGATGAGCCTGATCTAAAGCGTTATAGCAAAAAGCACGAAGGACCATGCACGTTACGCTGCCTTATCGGCCGCGTTCCGCGCATTGATCCATCGTGCTTTTTTTGTATGCGAGGGTGTGTCGCTCTGATCGACCTTAGCGGATACTACATTGAATCCAGGCATAGTTCGTCCAGCTCAGGCTGGAGACAGGAACCAGCCGACCACTCCGAATAGAATCATGTATTGCAGCAGCAATAGAAGATGCGTCCTTCTCCACAGCTTGCGTCGGTCTGCGGGAAGCTCACCCAGATCGTAGCGTGCGGCAGGTTCCAATTTGACGGCTTGATAGAGCAGTACATTGAGCCCGAACGGGAGCAGCAAGCCGATTAGTGTCCATATTGCTGAACGTTCCAGCCGGTACAAAACGACAGATACATAGATTTGGAATGCGGCTGTTAAAACCAACAAACCGGTCATAATCGTATAAATACTCCAGTCACTCATGGGTCTGCTCCTTTGGCGAAGATGAAAACATCCAAATGATTATTAGTTGGAGGATGGTGATCCATCCGATAAACATCAGGGCATCTCTTGTGATTGCATTCAGGAATTCTCTCAGCAACGAGAGCGGTTCGGTGAACAGATGCACCGAGTGAAAACGAAGGAATCGCCCGATAAAGATCCCTACAGCTTGGAGGATAATGAACAAGAGCAGGATGACTCCGCTCCATCTGTTGCCAGCGAGCAGGCTGCGAATGCCCTTAATCATCGTGACATAATAAAATATGGCTAGCAGCACGCCTGTAACGAGCAGGAAGAAGTTCCACCATTCCCTCACAACCAGCCCGGCCATATAACGGAACGGGAACAGATTGAGATGGATGAGGTCCGTGACCATATAGAATATATTGGGCGACATAAGCAGAAACAGCAGGTACACCAGCAGGCTTGTAGGCCATTCGCCTTTGCTCTTGGGACGGAATAAGGGCAGTAGATAAGAGATTTCCAGCGCTGCATACGCGAGAAAAGAATTAAAAAGCAAAAAGGAGTATGCATGATCCGTTGCCAGCAGCACAGCCAGAAACGAGAAAAACAAGATTCTCGCTTTATTGCGGTCGTTCAGGTTCCATTTGGTAGTCATTGGTTTCAATCCTCTACTATAGCTTCCATGGTACTTTTTATTTCTCATATTCTTAGAGCTTAAACGAACCAAAAGCCGCAGGGGTTGCATGTAATCTGTTTCTGGAATATGCAATAGGCAATTAGCTTATAGTTAATGACTATAAAGTTCATAGATTTTATATCTTTGTGTTATACTCTCTTTTGTGGTACAAATGATAATAGACTGAGAATGATATAGAGGAGTGTTCGTGAAAATGGCAGACGTTAAAAAAATTGCGGTTCTAGGCGGCGACGGCATCGGCCCTGAGGTTGTTGGCGAAGCGTTGAAAGTTTTGAAAAAAACAGAGGAATTGTTCGGCTATCAATTCGAAACGGAGCATGCTTTGTTCGGCGGTATCGCGATCGATGAAAAAGGCACTCCGCTTCCGCAGGATACGCTTGAGCTTTGCCAGAAGGCAGACGCGGTTCTGCTTGGCGCGGTAGGCGGTCCGAAATGGGATAACAACTCCAAGGAGCTGCGTCCAGAGACTGGCCTGCTTGGCATTCGCAAGGCGCTTGGCCTATTCTCCAATATCCGTCCAGCAACGGTATTCGATTGCTTGAAGGATGCGTCTACGCTTAAGCCTGAAGTACTGGAAGGCACTGACCTGATCGTCGTGCGCGAGCTGACAGGCGGCATCTACTTCGGCGAGAAGTTCCGCCGCGAAGGCGCGAACGGCGAAGAAGCCGTTGACACTTGCGTATACAACGTACAAGAAGTTGAGCGTATCGTACGCCAAGCGTTCGATATCGCGATGACTCGCGGCAAGCGCCTGGCTTCTGTCGACAAGGCAAACGTGCTTGAGACATCCCGCCTGTGGCGTGAAGTAGTTAACCGGGTTGCGGTTGAATATCCTGAGGTTGAGCTGGAGCATGTACTGGTCGACAACTGTGCAATGCAATTGCTTCGCCGTCCATCCAGCTTTGACGTTATCGTAACGGAGAACATGTTCGGCGACATCCTGAGCGACGAAGCGGCAATGCTGACGGGTTCCATCGGCATGTTGTCCTCTGCTTCCCTGGGCGAAGGCAGCTTCGGCTTGTACGAGCCGGTACACGGTTCTGCTCCTGACATCGCAGGCCAAGGCATCTCCAACCCGATCGCAACGATTCTGTCCGTTGCATTGATGTTCCGCCTGACGTTTGGCTACCATGATGCAGCGAAATCGATTGAAGACGCAGTCAAAAACGTCCTTGACGCTGGCCACCGTACAGGTGACATTGCTGTCGACAAGAGCCAAGCAATTGGCACGACGGCAATGGGCGATCTGATCGTTGCAGCAATGACGAAGTAATAGCTTCACCGATAGAGCAAAATATTGCGGTGCTAAGGAGGCGACTCCTGGCATCGCTTTTTTGTTTTGCTTTGTGCAATGCTCATTAGGAGTTGCAACAATTAGTTAGGTAATCCCGTTAGTAGATGATATAGCAGTGGCGGTTATATGCAATGATCTCAAATGCAGGCTGTGAATGATAGAGCTGTTTATATTTTCGTATTTTTGTTTAAGTAGTTATGTTTATGTTTATAGACTTATAACGGACAGCGTCAGCGGAGCAAGAAATATTCTGGAGAAGCGCTAGCGTTCGCCTTTGTATCCGGATTCCAACCGCCGAGGTTAGTTGAGGGAATTTGGATACAACAGCGATCGGAAGAATGTTTCTTGCGCAGTGGCGGTTGTCAGCATGATTTGAAATTCAGGTTGTGAATGATAGCTGTAGACTGGAATGAAATGTGGTTTGGTACTGGGGTTAAATTGGAGCAAGCAAGAGCAAACGGAGCAAGAAATATTCTGGAGAAGCGAAAGCGTTCGCCTATGTATCCGGATTCCAACCGCTGAGGTATAGTTGAGGGAATCAGGATACAACAGCGATCGGAAGAATGTTTCTTGCGCAGTGGCGGCTGTCAGCATGATCTGAAATTCAGGCTGCGAATGATAGCTGTAGACTGGATTGAAATGTGGTTTGGTACTGGGGTTAAATTGACGCAAGCAAGAGCAAACGGAGCAAGAAATATTCTGGAGAAGCGAAAGCGTTCGCCTTTGTATCCGGATTCCAACCGCCGAGGTATAGTTGAGGGAAT
This sequence comes from Paenibacillus sp. NPDC057967, assembly GCF_042887015.1. Taxonomy (NCBI): domain Bacteria; kingdom Bacillati; phylum Bacillota; class Bacilli; order Caryophanales; family Paenibacillaceae; genus Paenibacillus; species Paenibacillus sp. NPDC057967. The sequence continues at coordinate 160,161 of NZ_JBHVQB010000007.1, read as the reverse complement.
CAGGATACAACAGCGATCGGAAGAATGTTTCTTGCGCAGTGGCGGTTGAGAGCTAAGGGTTACCTTTCGCGCAGTGGCGGATGAGAGATAAGGGGTACTCTCTTGCTCAGTTGCGTTTGTAAGCTACGATTTGTAACTATGGATTTTGAAACGCCACACACAATGAGGAATTCCTAATGAAAGCGCCGCATGCAGGAATTTCGACGTCGTATAGCGAATACATAATATCTTAAGCGACCTAAGCATCGTCGCCCCTCAATCATCCATATACGTTGTCCATAAGGTAAGGAGCGTGACGAGATGAGCTTTTGCTGCGGAGCCAGCATGATTGGAACCAAAGGAACACTGAAGCATTTTCATACGCATATTCATAATGTGCCGATTACATTTTGTCCGGTGTGCCATCGCGTCGACGTTCATTATTTGGCGCAACAGGAGTTTGATATATTGGCTGAATATGCGCATGGCGATGGCAGCGCAGAGGTGGACTACGACGATTACGTCGACCGTGACGAGCGCGCTTTGCTGGAAAATTGCGTGAACCACGAAAGTGAAGAGCCAATTGATGTTGTACGAAGTCAGATTGATATGTCGCTTGACTTGCTCAGCTTTGCCAAAGCGATCGACGATAAGCCATGGCAAATGGAGCTCAAGAAGCGTTTGATCGTGCTGAACAACAGACGGAACCGTCTGCTGAAGCGCCAATCTTCGGTATAGGATACGGGAAATATTCAGATGCCTCCCTTGCGGAGGCATCTCTCTTTTTGAAACGGGAAAAAAATTAACTTTTTTTAATGATACCCCCGCAAAGTGCGGTGGCAGTCACGAAATGATGTAGTAGCGAGGTGGAGCGGTTGTTGCTGATCCTGTTCAAGCGCTTTTTGCGCAAATCGGTTCCCTCCCAAGCTGTAACATCCGAGCAGAAGCTGGGACCGGAGCAGTACGTAGAGAAAATCCGACAAGGTGATGAAGGGCTTAGAGATCAATTCATTGCTGAGTATTATCCATATATAGCGAAGCTAACAAGCAGATTTTGCAAACGGTATGTTGATCCGAATAGAGATGATGAGTTCAGCGTGGCATTGCTTGCATTCAATGAAGCGATCAATCAGTATGATGCCGAAGCGGGAGCATCGTTCCTCGGATTTGCAAAAACCGTCATCCAACGTCGGCTTATTGACCATGCGCGGAAAGAACAAAGGCATTTGAAAGCTATTCCTTACAGCACCTATGATTCGGAAGGCGACGACGGAGCCGTATACAACGTGCTTGACACGAAGCAGGCGCTGGACGAACATGAGAATAATAGAAATATTAAGGAGAGGCGCGAGGAGATCGAGGAACTTAGTCAGGAGCTTGAGCAGTTCGGCATTACGTTCCCTGAACTTGTAGAGATATCGCCTAAACATGCCGATTCACGGCAAATGCTCATTGGTATCGCAGCTATGTTGGCACAGAATGGGCCGCTGATGGCTGCTCTAAGGCTGACACAGCGTATGCCGATCAAGGAATTGATGGAGCAAAGCGGTGTCTCTCGCAAAACCCTGGAGCGCAACCGTAAATATATTATTGCAATAGCCACGATCATGTCGGGATCTTATCCCTATATGAATGACTATTTGGACATACGAATGAATGACACAGCAGCAGGCAAGGAGGTGAGCAGATGAAGCGCGGGATCGTAATGAGCGTGCATGCCAAACATGCTGTTGTCATGACTGTGGAAGGCCAGTTTATCCGCGCTCCTCTGCAAGGCTCGCCTCAGATTGGCGAAGAAATTGTATTTGAGGAAGAGCAATCGGAACCTAGGCGAATGAAGTGGAACCGGATATCGATGCGCTATACAGCTATAGCGGCGATGCTTGGCATTATGCTGATCGCAGGGCTCGCTTACGCGTTCTCCGCGACACATCCTGTCGTGGCGTATTTGACGATGGATATCAACCCGAGCGTTGAGATCGGGGTTGACGGCGGCGAGAAGGTTCGCAAGCTTCGCGCATTGAATGAAGACGGCGAACAAATTATTGCAGGCATAGCCTACAAGGGCGTCGATGTAGAGACGGTTGCGGCTGCTATTCTGGAGCAAGCCAGCAATGCGCATTATTTGGACGCGCCGCATAAGGATATTTTGATTACAAGCGTTCTGCTGAATGGGAAGAAGCAGCCGGGTTTGGAGTTCGAGTCTTTGCTTACAAGCAAGCTGGATGAGAAATTGCAAAAGTGGCTGGCCGAGCATACAGGTACGAACCAGGCGGTGACCATTACAACATTGTCCGTGCCTGAATCGCTGCGCGTCGAAGCGGATGCTAACGGCATCTCATCAGGCAAGATGGCGGTCTATTTGATGGCAAAATATGAAGGGTATCAGGTAGAGCTTAGCAAGCTGAAGGAAGAGTCTATCGATTCCTGGTCGGAGCCAATCGGCGGCATGAAGAGCATCGTGGCTACGGAAGATGAAGCTGAAACCAAGAAAAAGCTGGAGAAGCTTTTGGCCAAGGAGAAAAAGGCTCAGCAGGCGAAAGGCGGGTCTTCCGGAGCTGACAAAACGACGAAGCCTGCTTCGACGGCTACGCCTAAGCCTTCAGCTAAGCCGTCTTCCAAGCCGACCGTTAAACCATCCGTCAAGCCATCCGAGTCGAGCAAGCCTAATCGGCATGGCTGGTGGCATGATCGGGACGAGGATGACCGTGATGATGACGATGACGACGATTATCGCCCGACCTCAGGCAAATGGAACAACGGCAAAAATCATGATAAATGGAAGAATCACAATTGGAATAAGGATTGGAATAACCAATGGAATAACAGCAAGCACAACGGCTGGTATAACTCCAATGATAATAAGAATAGCAAGGACAAGAAGAGCGATAAGGACAATAAAAACAGTAGTATTAACGGGAAAACCGGCAAAACCGGGACTGACGAGAGCAAAAATGGCAACAAAAATAAGGGAGAAAGCGACAAAAACAGCACTAAAAATAATGGCAAAAACAGCAGTAAAACCGATCAAAAAGGGAATAAACAGAACGAGCGTGATAAAGATTCCTCTAAAAAAGGGAGCCGGAACGAGCAAGACAAGGATGACGATGATGACCGGAGCGGCAGAAACCCAGGCAACTCGGATCGTGACCGGGACAAGGCTGATGATCGAAAGGCTTCTTCCCGTGACGGCCGCCAGCATAGCAGTCGCGACTAGCCGAATGCTGGCAAGCGGACAGACTGTTGCTTGAGCACTAAGTTAGAAGCGGAGGCAGCTCCGCCTGTTTTGCATCTAACAAAAAACGAGTCTTTACGACTATATAGTCTCCTGGTTTCGACAGGATTTCCGATTGACAGCCTTTGTAAAGTAAACCTATGATTAGTGGTAAGTTCATTCGTCCAAATCCATAGCTTTGCCGGGGAGGAGTAGTAGATGCAAGCCATTCGAAAGCGTTATTTCCCGGCGCTTGCCGAGTATATCCGGGGTGGTAAGGAAGCATCGCTTCATCATGCATACGAGCTGGGCAAACAACTTCAGGGGTACAATCAGGAAGAAATTATAGCCGTACATGAGGAATGCATACAAGAACTCGCAGCCAATGTGGAATCCAAAGATGCCATTCAACTCTATCATCGTTCCTTTGTGTTTTTGATGGAGCTGATGGTGGCATGCCGATTCAAGATGGAAGTAAGCGCCGACGGTGAATTGCACGAGCCGTCATCGGCACAAAAGTTTATGGACATGCGGGCGCTCATGCTCCATTCGGACCGTTCGTTCGAGAGGGTTAAAAATAAATACGAAAACGTGCTGCAGCATATGGACAGTGGTATTGCGCTATTTGACAGCGACGGTATCCTGTCTTTTATCAACGTCCAGATGGCCAAGCTGCTGGACATTCCCAGAAAGACGCTGGTCGGCTGCAACATTAGAGAGATTCTGCTGCATCCCAAGCTTGCGATTACCTCCAAACGGACGATCCTTCGGCTATACCGGGAGATGTTCCTGAAGCGAAGCCGCTATTACGAGTTCCAGCATAAGGACGGCAAGCATCTGCTTGCTACCGTCACTTACGGAGACCAGCTCGACGGGGACTTCCTGTTCAGTGTGAAAGACGTGTCGGAATACAAGCAAATCGAACAAAGCGCGCTGCAGAACGACAAGCTTGCCATGTTAGGCAAGATCGCAGCCGCCATCGCCCATGAAATCCGCAATCCGCTAACCAGCATAAGAGGATTCATCCAGTTGCTTCGGCCTTACTTGCTAGAGGTGGGAAAGGAAGAATATGCGCGCATTATTTTGACGGAAATCGACCGCGCCAATGACATCATCTATGAATTTCTCAATTCCTCCAAGCCCTCCGCTCCTATGAAACAAGCCGCATCCATTGATCATCTCATCCGTGAAGTTGTTATGCTGACCGAAAGCGAATCTTTACTTCGTAATTGTGAAATCTCCGTAGAATCCTATCATGCCGAGGCTTACGTTTCGATTGATATCAAGCAAGTGAAGCAAGTGGTACTGAACATCGTGAAAAACGCGCTCGATGCTGTGGAAGAAATGCAATCGGAGCGTAGAGGGAAGATCGATATCTCACTCAGCAGCGACGGGCAATATGTGAAGGTATTAATCAGAGATAACGGCAAAGGAATGGACAAGGCTACAATGAACAGGCTATTCGATCCTTTCTTTACGACCAAACAAGCAGGGACCGGGCTTGGCTTGTCGGTCAGCTACCGGATCATTCGCAATCACGGCGGCACGATCCGGGTAGACAGTCAAGTGGGAAGCGGAACTGAATTTATCGTATATTTGCCATTAGCGGAATAAAGGTTTAGAATCGAATCGGGGTTTCATACCCCGATTTTTTGCTATATTCGAGAAACGAGGGATGGAACAATGGCGATTTCAATTAGAGTAGGAAACAGACAGGCGGGCGAAGCGGCGCCTGATGCTCTCGTGCGTTTTATCATAGAAGATGAATTGAAAGGAACTTCCGAGCTTGTTCATCCCCAGATCGACGGACAGCTTCGCGGCGGTTATGCAAAGGGATTGTTCCAGGCGAAGCCGGAGCAAGTAGAATGCATGCCTTCACTTGGATTGGTAGAGTCATCGCATATTCTGTTTGTCGGTTATGAGCCGGGCTCCGGCGCTGACGGCTTGCGTCATGCCGGCGCTGCGGCGGCCAAAGCGCTGAAGAAAGTTCGTGCCTCCAGTGCAGAATTCCTGCTAACCTCTTTAGCTCTGGAACAGGAGCTAGGCGCTATCGGCGCGGAAGCCGCTGCACAGGCGTTGACGGAAGGTATTCAGCTGGCTCTGCATGACAGACAGCCGCTGAAGAAGGAAGAGCAGGTCCGCTTTGGTCTAGGAGAGATTGCGTATCGCTTCGAGGACGGCTTTGCCGGATCGCAGGCTGACAGCGGCGTATGGAAGAAAGGCGCGGACAAAGGACAGGTTCTTGCTGGCAGCGTCGCGTATGCCCGCGATTTGACCAATCTTCCGGGCAATGATTTGACTCCGGAGCGCCTGGCGTTCCATGCGGAGGAGCTTGCCTCGCAGTACGGTCTGGAGATTGAGGTTATCGACGAGTGGACGGCAGCTGAGCAAGGGATGGGCGGCTTGCTGGGAGTCGGTCAAGGCAGCGTCAATCCGCCAAGAATGATCGTCATCCACTACAAAGGAGCGCCGGATTCCTCTGAGGTATGGGGCTTGATCGGCAAAGGCATTACGTTCGATACAGGTGGCATTTCCTTGAAGAAGGCTGCGGGTATGGAAGAGATGATCTCCGATATGGGAGGCGCTGCGGCAGTGCTGGGTGCGCTGCGCGCCTTGGCGGAGCTGAAGGCGGAAGTGAATGCGCTGGTGGTTGTTCCGACGGCTGAAAACATGCCTTCCGATCGCGCTTTGAAGCCGGGTGATGTTATTCGAATGATGAGCGGACATACGGTGGAGGTCGTGAATACGGATGCGGAGGGCAGGCTTGTCCTGGCCGACGCCCTCACTACGGCTATTCGCCGAGGGGCTACGAAGCTTGTGGACGTTGCGACGCTTACGGGAGCCGTTATGGTTACTTTAGGTTATGAAGCGACAGGGGCTGTAACGAACAATGACGCGTTAATGACGAATGTGCTTCGCGCTTCGGAGCGCGCGGGAGAGCGCGTATGGCAGCTGCCTGCGTATCCGGAATTTTTGAAAGGATTGAAGAGCGATGCGGCTGACCTGAAAAATAGCGGTTCCCAGTACGGCGGGGCGAGCAAAGGCGGCATGTTCATCGGTTACTTCGCGGAAGGACTGCCTTGGGTGCATCTGGACATCGGCGGCACCGCATGGCTGGAAGCAGCTAGAGGCTGGGAACCGAAGGGCGGCACCGGAGTTATGGTGCGTACGCTTGTGGAATTAACGGCAGGAGAGCAAACCTAAGGCATAGTTGAATCGGAGGTTCTATGACGTACGATGAATTGATGCAACAACTGGAGAAGCTGGGCAGCGAGCAGACGAAGGGGACCTTTCTCAGGCACGGCGCCATGGAGCCGTTCTTCGGCGTCAAGGTCGGCGATTTGAAGAAGCTGGTTAAGTACGTGAAGAAGGACCAGAAGCTTGCGGAGCAATTGTACGCTTCGGGCATTTCGGATGCGATGTATCTCGCGGGGTTGTCCATTGATCCTAAGCAGGTATCAAAGGAATTGCTGCAGCAATGGGCGAACGAAGCGTATTGGTCCATGCTGGCGGAATATACGGTTGCCGGAGTTGCAGCGGAAAGCGCCTATGCTAGGGAGCTTGCGCTGGAGTGGATCGATTCGCCGGAAGAGATGAAGGCGGCTTGCGGGTGGAACACCTATGCCGGATATGTGTCTATTACGCCTGACAGCGAGCTGCCGATCGGAGAAATCCGCGAATTGCTGGCTAGAGTGCGCAGAGATATTCATAGTGAGAAGAATAGAGCGCGTTATACGATGAATGGCTTCGTAATCGCTGTCGGCACCTATGTCTGGGAGCTTCATGAAGAGGCGATCGACACAGGCAGGGCCATCGGAAAGGTTCATGTGGACGTTGGCAATACCGCTTGCAAAGTGCCTTTGGCTGAGGAATACATTGCTAAATCATCCAGCAGAGGCAAGATTGGCGTGAAGAAAAAAACCTGCATTTGCTAACCAATCACGTCTTATGATGCATCGACTGGGCATTGATGCTTTAAATGCATGAAACCGATGCCAATATGGTTATGGAAGGCAAGCGGTTATTGTACTAAAATATGAAGAGGCCACAAAACTGCAAGTGATGCAGCGGGTAGGCTTCTCTTCCTATGTCTCGGCAAGGAAGGGTCAGGCGGCCATGTATGGAATGGTTCGCCATAGAAAATAATAGGATGGTTATGAATAGAGAGGGTGGAATTTTCTGCAATGAGCATCCATGATGAGCGCAACTCTTCGCCTTGGAAAAGCTACTATGGTCCCAATCTTGGTTATGTTCAGGAGCAATACGAACTGTTCCTGGCCGATCCGAATGCCGTTGAAGCATCGGTTCGCGAAATGTTTCTCGTATGGGGGGCGCCGCCTTCCACAGCAGCTGCGATTTCGTCGGCTGCGCCGGTTTCCGCTACTGGAACCGTACAGTCGGGGACACCGCTAGCAGGCGGTCCGCTTGACAGCAATATGCTCAAGAAGGTCGTTGCCGCGCATCAGCTAATGCTGAATATTCGCAGGTACGGCCATTTAGGTGCGGATATTAACCCGCTGGGCATTAGCCAATCGGCTGACACGAAGCTGCTAGACCCTGAGACCTTCGGATTGACGAAAGAGGATCTGCTATCCATTCCTGCGTCCCTGATCTGGGACAACGCGCCGGAGTCCATTGGCAATGGTTGGGATGCCATCGTGCGGCTCAGAGAAATTTACACCCGTTCGGCTGCGTATGAATTTACACATATCCACGATGAGACTGAACGCTCCTGGCTTCACAAGCAAGCGGAGTCCGGTTCATTCCCTGCTCCTTTGTCTACAAGGGAGAAGGAAGCGCTGCTTGAGCGCCTCATGCAAGTGGAGCAATTCGAGAGCTTCATCCACAAAACGTTCGTCGGCCAGAAGCGCTTCTCTATCGAGGGCGTCGACATGCTCGTTCCGGTGCTGGACGAAATCGTTCGCGCTACGGCGCATGACGGAGCTCAGCATATCCTGATCGGCATGGCGCATCGCGGCCGTCTGAACGTGCTGACGCATGTGCTTGGCAAGCCGTATGAGAAGATCTTCTCCGAGTTCCATCACTCCCCGAACAAGGAACTGGTTCCTTCCGAGGGATCGATGGGCATTAACTACGGATGGTCCGGCGACGTGAAATATCATTTGGGAGCAGACCGCGCCTTCACAGAAGGCGAGACGGTTCGCGCCAAAGTGACACTTGCGAACAACCCGAGTCACTTGGAATTCGTCAACCCTGTTGTAGAGGGCTACACGCGTGCTGCACAGGAAGACCGCAGCAAGCCTGGCTTCCCTGAACAGGATTTGCATAGCGCCGTAACCGTATGCGTACACGGCGACGCAGCGTTCATCGGCGAGGGCATCGTAGCCGAGACGCTTAACTTCAACAATCTTCAAGGCTACCGCAATGGCGGTACGCTTCATATTATTGCAAACAACCGTCTGGGCTTTACGACGAACAGCGTGGACTCCCGTTCCACTCATTACGCAAGCGACCTTGCGAAAGGCTTCGATCTGCCGATCATGCACGTGAACGCAGACGATCCTGAGGCATGTCTTGCGGCTGTGCGTCTGGCATGCGAATATCGCCTGCGCTTCCAGAAAGGCTTCGTTATTGACTTGATCGGCTACCGTCGTTTCGGCCATAACGAGATGGACGATCCGGAAGCAACTCAACCGCTGGTTTACTCCAAGGTTCGCAAACATCCGACAGTAGCAACGCTGTACGCAGAATTGCTGAAGTCGGAGAAAACGATTTCCGAAGAGCTGGCGACTCAGCTTCGCGAGAAGACGCTAAGCGCCCTTCAAGCCGGTTATGACGCCATGAAGGCGAATGAAGGCAAGGCGCATGTACAAGTTACACAAGAGAACGGCGTAGTTGTACCGGAGGACGTCCGTACGGCTGTACCGATGGAGACGCTTAAGGAAATCAACCTGGAGCTGCTGAACCGTCCGGAAGGCTTCACGGAGTATTCCAAGTTGCAGCGTATTCTGCAACGCCGCGCGACCAGTCTGAATGATGGCGAGAAGCTGGATTGGGCGCATGCCGAAGCATTGGCTTTCGCTACTATTCTGGCGGATGGTACGCCAATCCGTCTGAGCGGTCAGGATTCCGAGCGCGGAACGTTCGCTCATCGTCACATCATGCTGAACGACAATGCAACGGCTCAGAAGTTCACGCCGCTGCATATGTTCCCGCAGGCGAAAGCTTCGTTCGCAGTTCATAACAGCCCGCTCTCTGAGACGGCTGTACTGGCATTTGAATATGGCTACAATGTATTTGCACCGGAATCATTCGTTATCTGGGAAGCACAATTCGGCGACTTCGCGAACGTTGCCCAAGTCATATTCGACCAATTCATGGCTGCCGGCCGTGCGAAGTGGTCGCAGAAATCCGGTCTTGCAATCTTGCTGCCGCATGGCTATGAAGGCCAAGGCCCTGAGCATTCCAGTGCACGTCTGGAGCGCTTCCTGCAATTGTCTGCTGACAACAACTGGACTGTTGCGAACCTGACGACTTCGGCGCAATACTTCCACCTGCTGCGCAAGCAAGCAGCGATGCTGGGCAGCGACAGTGTGCGTCCGCTCGTATTGATGGCACCGAAGAGCTTGCTGCGCAACCCGCGCGTTGCGTCGCATGGCGTTGAATTCAGCGAGGGCTCCTTCAAGCCGGTGCTTCCGCAGTTCAGCCTGACGGAAACAAAAGCGGCCAAAGATAAAGTAAAACGCCTGATTCTTGGAACGGGCAAAGTGATGGTTGATCTGGAGGAAGCGATGTCCTCCGGCAGCGAAGGCGATTATGCTTGGCTGCGTGTAGCACGCGTCGAACAGCTGTATCCATTGCCGCAAGCCGAGCTTGAGCGCATCTTTGGTCAATTCAGCAAGCTTGAAGAGATCGTATGGGTTCAAGAAGAGCCTAAGAACCAAGGTTCCTGGTCCTACATGGAGCCTCGCCTGCGCGATCTGGCGCCGGGCAAGGTGCAGGTCCGCTATATTGGACGTCCGGATCGTGCAAGTACAGCAACCGGTCATCAGGAAATCCACGTTGCAGAACAGAACATGATTATTTCTTCCGCTTTGAATGGTCAACCATTCGAATCGAGTTTGGTAAGGGGGTAGCAACAAATGGCAGATATTATTGTACCTGAACTGGGAGAATCGATTTCCGAAGGAACGATTACAAAATGGTTCGTGAAGGAAGGTGACAACGTCAATCAAGGCGATGTCCTTCTGGAACTTGAGACGGATAAAGTCAACATTGAAATTAGCGCGGATAGCAGCGGTGTTGTATCGAGCATCGCGAAACAAGAAGGCGATGTTGTCCTTGTTGGCGAAGCGATCGGTTCGATCGGCGCGTCCACGGGCGCACCGGCTGCAACACCTGCACCAGTGGCTCCTAAAGCGGCAGAAGCGCCAGCTCCAGCGGCTGCCGCAGCTCCAGCAGCTGCACCTGCAGCAACAGCTGTGTCGACAGCTGCATCGGTGAATGCATCGCCTGCAGCTCGCAAGCTGGCTCGCGAACAAGGCGTCGACCTGACGCAAGTGCAAGGCAAAGACAGCATCGGCCGTATCTATCCGGATGATGTTCGCTCGCATAACGGACAAGCTCCTGCAGCGGCACCTGCGCCTGCAGCTCCGGCTCCAGCGCCAGCTGCGGCAGCAACTGCCGGCGGCAAGCCGGTAGAGCGCAAGCGCATGTCCCGCCGCCGCGCGACAATTGCGAATCGTCTCGTGGAAGCACAGCGCACTGCAGCTATGCTGACAACATTCAACGAAGTGGATATGACGGCGATCCTTGATCTTCGCAAGCGCCGCAAGCAATCCTTCTTCGATAAGAACGAGGTTAACCTGGGCTTTATGTCCTTCTTCACGAAGGCGGTTGTCGGCGCGCTGAAGCAGTTCCCGCTGCTTAACGCGGAGATTGACGGCGAAGATATCGTTGTGAAGAAATTCTACGATATCGGTATTGCCGTATCGGCCAAAGAAGGTCTTGTCGTTCCTGTCGTTCGCGATGCGGATCGTCTGGGCTTTGCTGAGATCGAAAGAAACATCATTGAATTGGCTAAGAAAGCACGTGCTAATACACTATCCATTGGCGATCTGCAAGGCGGCAGCTTTACGATCACGAATGGCGGCGTATTCGGCTCCTTGCTGTCGACGCCAATCTTGAACACACCTCAGGTTGGTATCCTGGGCATGCACAAAATCCAAATTCGTCCGGTTGCTATCGACAATGAGCGTATGGAAAACCGTCCGATGATGTATATCGCACTTTCCTACGACCACCGTATCGTTGACGGCAGCGAAGCTGTCCGCTTCCTTGTAGCGGTGAAGGAAATGCTGGAAGATCCGGAGCAGCTTCTGCTGCAAGGCTAAGCTTTAACGATCTCTACTACAAAGCTATTGGTTATCGTACGACGATAACCAATAGCTTTTTTTGTCATTTTATAGAGAGTGAAGCAGGAAGGAAGCGGGGGTTCGTGGAACATAAACTACCATGGATGATATCGGATGATTCCTTCAAGGGGTGTTACGGACATGACGAAGAGAAGCAACGAAAATTTGCTGCGTGAAAGCAAAGAAAGATATGATGCTCTCGTTCAATATTTGCCGGATGGAATCCTGGTCCATTCCGATTGCCGAATTGTATTCGCGAATGATGCCGCTGTAAGGCTGCTAGGCGCAACCGTCGTTGATGAGCTTTTGGGACAACCGATTTTTTTGTTCATTCATCCCGATTATGCGCATCAGCTAGAGGAGAGGATTGAACAATTTCTGAAGGCAGGTCGCCCTCATCGATCAGCATTCAGGAAGTTTGTGCGCTTAGATGGCGAAATCGTCAAGACTGAGGTTCATGCTGTACCGATAACATTCGACGGCAAGCCGGCTGTGCAGCTCATCATACGTGATATGTCCGAGTGGATTCGGATGGAGGAGACGCTGCACGAGAAGGATGATCTATACAAGACGCTGGTGGAGCATGTGGTCGCCGGTGTGTTTGTTGAGCAGAACGGCGTATTTGTTTATTTGAATCCGTATTTGGTTAAGATGCTGGGCTACCAATCCGAGGAGATGATTGGCCGCAAGCTGGAGGAGTTCGTAGACGAAGGGGAGCTACATACGCTCAGAAACAGCGATTTTTCTGTCCATGATCATGGACAGAAGCAGTTTCCGTTTCGAATCAAAGGCAAGCATAAGGACGGCAGCACGATCTACCTGGAGGGCAACAGCTCGATGATTACATTTGACGGCCAGGAAGCGCTGCTCGGTACGGTACAGGATGTTACGATGAAGCACGAGCGGGAGCAGATGCTCCTGCAAAACGCCAAGCTGTATCAGCGAATTATGATGTGCATGCCGGAGCCGATCGTCATTACGCATAGTGAGAGAGTGCTCTATGTGAACCGCCATGCGATGGAGCTAGTCGGCGTTACAGATGATTCCTGTATTGTAGGCCGAAATCTATTTGAATACATTCACGAGAATGATCGTGAGAATGTGAAAGAAAAGCTGTCTTGGACCATCTCCGTAGATGAGCCGACCTCGTTCGCGGAAGCCAAAATCGTATTGACCAGCGGACGTGTATTGGAGGTTGAGGCATCCAATATTAGCATAGATAATTATATGGGCAAAAGGGTTGTGCTGAGCGTAATTCGCGATTTGACTGAGCGCAAGCGGTCAGAGGAGCGGATGCTCCGCTCGGAGAAGCTGTCGGTGATCGGACAGCTAGCAGCAGGCGTAGCCCATGAAATTCGCAATCCGTTAACCGCGCTGAAGGGCTTCACCCAGTTGCTGCGGTCCAAATACCGGGATGAAACGACGTATTTTGGGATCATGGAAGGCGAATTAGACCGTATTAATTTGATCGTTAACGAGTTCATGACGCTGTCGAAGCCCCATCTTTCTCCTTTCCAGCCAGGCTATATGGACGATATTCTACAGAGTGTCGTCTCGATTCTGGATACGCAGGCTATCCTGATGAACGTAGAGATCATCTATCGACCTCTGGGGGAGCTGCCGCTTATGAACTGCAATGAGAATCAATTAAAGCAGGTGTTTGTCAATGTGATCAAAAATGCGGTTGAATCGATGCCAAATGGCGGCAAGGTGGAGATTACAGCTCGCACGGTGGAGACGCATAAAGGACAAAGCATCCATATTCAGGTCAAGGATGAGGGGCAGGGGATTCCGCAGGAGCTGATCAGACGGCTGGGTGAACCCTTTGTCACGACCAAGGAGAAGGGAACGGGTCTTGGCCTTATGGTGAGTACACGCATTATTGAAGCGCATCATGGCACATTGCATATCCAGAGCGCGCCGAATAAAGGAACGACTGTAGATATTTCGCTGCCTGTTCTTTGATCCTGAATTCATCTACCGATGATTATAGTAGAGCAAAAAATGATGGAGGAGCGTGAACGACGATGACAACGCAAAAGGGAAAGCTGGGGACAAGCACGATTACGCAGATTGGCTTGCTGGTTCATGATATTGAGGCTGTGTCGCAAGCCTATGCCGATTTCTTCGGATTGGAGAAGCCCGAATGGTTTTGGACGGATACCGTAGATAAAGCGCAGACGGAGTATAGCGGGAAACCAAGCGAGGCGCGGGCGAAGCTGGCTTTTTTCGATATGGGCTCGCTTCAGCTGGAATTGATTGAACCGGATCGGCATCCCAGCACATGGCGCGAGCATCTCGACGCGCATGGGGAAGGCGTCCATCATATTGCGTTGATCATCGAAGGCATGAAGGAGAAAGTAACGCTCATGGAGGGACAGGGAATGAAGCTGGTCCAGAGGGGTGAATATACAGGCGGAAGGTATGCCTATATGGATACGTTCCCGCAGCTAAAGGTGATGCTGGAGCTGCTGGAGAATGACCCTTCGTAAGATCTGAATTTCTAATTTGCTCATACAGAAACGCCATTCCAGGATGAGTCGATCATCGAGGAAATGGCGTTTTTTATGATGGCTTCAGTCTGACATGGCAGACGAATGTTCGCTATACAGCTCAATCGGAAGTGGCCGTATTCATGCTCTCATTATGCTAATGTCCGCAAAGCAGCATACGTATTTTTTAGCATTTGAGGGCCTGCCATGTTGGCAGCTACAGAAAACCACTCGGAATGCGTTAAGATTTTGCCAATTAGATAAAAAGCGATCCCGCCGATCAATTCAAAGGCGAGGAATTCCTTCCACTTCCACGCAGGAACAACATAGACGATAAATACGTCTTTACTTCCAGCCCCAAAGCGTCCCTTCAACCGTTAACCCTCCTGCCGCAATCCTACAGAGTTCCATACTCATTAGCGTATGCGCGGCAGCTTTTCCAACATTCGCATCAACTTGTTTGCAGAGCTTCTTGCAATATGTCCAGCATGGCATCGATATGAGAGTGCTCTACAATGAGCGCCGGCATGAGGCGAATGGTATGGGCATTAGGTGCATTCACCAGAAGTCCCTTCTCTCTGCACTTCTCAACCAGTGAAGGAGCGTCCGGCACATCAAAGGCGAGCAGAAGGCCCAAGCCCCGAACATTCGTAATCGGCATGGTAGCGGACAAGCGCTTCAGCCCTTCCATCAAGTAGTGGCCTTGCTTATACGCTTGATCGGCAAGGTCAAGACGGAGCAGCTCGCCTAATACCGCCAACCCTGCCGCCATAGCAAGAGGTTGGCCGATATAAGTGCCGCCTTGATCGCCGGGCTGGAACAAGTCGTATTGCTCTTTCGTCAGCATGGCCGACAATGGGAAGCCGCCGCCGATTCCTTTGCCCAGCGTGAGAATATCCGGTTGAATGCCATAATGCTGGTAGGCGAACATTTTGCCCGTACGGCCTAGGCCGGTCTGGATTTCGTCAAAAATAAGCAGAATGCCGTACATGTCGCATATTTTGCGAAGTCCGTACAGGTAGGCTTCACTAACCGCATGAACTCCGCCTTCTCCTTGCACAAGCTCAACCATAATGGCGCAAGTCTGGTTCGTGACTGCGGCGAAGCAAGCGTCCAGATCATTTATAGGCACATGTACGAATCCGTCCACTTTCGGTGCGAAGAGAGGCTTCCATTGCGCTTTGCCAGTTGCAGACATCATGGCCAGCGTGCGGCCGTGGAAGCTGTTCGTTAACGTGATGACCTCATAAGCGCCGTTGAGGTTCAGTGCTCCATGCTTGCGGGCAAGCTTAACCGCGCTTTCGTTCGCTTCCGCACCCGTGCTGGTGAAAAACACTTTATCCATGCCGCTGACGCTAGTAAGCTGCTCGGCGAATTGGATCTGCGGCTCATTATAAAAGGCAGGGCTGGCATGAACCAGCTTGGATGCCTGCTCGGCAAGCGCTTGTTGCAGGACGACAGGAGAGTGGCCAAGGCTGTTGACAGCCCAGCCGCCGATAAAGTCCAGATAGCTATTGCCCTCCGTATCGTATAGCATCATGCCTTCGCCGCGCGCCATGACGATATCCGGACGAATGGCTGTATTCAGCACATGCTTTTTGGCCAGGTCAATGGGAGCTGGTATATGGGTAATGGTGTGAGTGTCTTTTTCCAAAGATGAAACATGCATGAGATTGGACATGCTTTCCCTCCGTTCAAACTTAATACTGTATAAATATACATCATAACGAATTAATATTCAATAAACAATTGAAGGATTTATGCTTTGTAGATCGCCCGTTGTTTTGAAAAATAAAGCTATACTTTTATGGGAATATAGGGTACTATCTTTATCCCGCTGTTTCACGCAGGGCAGGAGAGGGAACGGAATTGGCTCTCCGTCCGAGCGGCTTCGGCGCAATACATACAGGAGGATTAAGAGAGCATGAACCGGAATGAGGCATGGATTCGGCTGGACGGCATTGAGAAGAGATTTAAAGTCGCGACAAGGACGGCTGGGCTCAAGGAAGCGACTAAAGCCTTGTTCGCGCGCAAGCACACCGTCGTGGAGGCGTTGAAGGACATTACCTTCTCCATCGGGGAAGGAGAAATTGTAGGTTATATCGGACCGAACGGAGCGGGCAAGTCAACCACGATCAAAGTGATGAGCGGCATTCTGGTGCCGGATGAGGGTCAGTGCTCCATTATGGGCTATACGCCGTGGAAGGACCGCACGGAATACGTCAAGCATATCGGCGTCGTATTCGGACAACGGTCGCAGCTATGGTGGGATGTGCCGGTCATGGATTCGTTCGAGCTGCTGAGGGACATCTATGCGATACCGGACGGCATGTACCGGGACAATCTGGCGATGCTGACCGAGATGCTTGATCTGGAGGCGATTCTGAGGATGCCGGTCAGGCAGCTGAGCCTGGGGCAGCGGATGCGCTGCGAGATTGCAGCATCGTTGCTGCACAGTCCCAAGCTGCTGTTCCTGGACGAGCCTACGATCGGGCTGGATGCGGTTAGCAAGCTGGCAGTACGCAATTTTATTAAAAAGCTGAATCGGGAGCAGGGTGTGACGGTCATTCTGACCACTCACGATATGAGCGATATCGAAGCGCTGGCGGATCGGATTCTGATGATCGGCAAAGGTACCCTTTTGTATGACGGCACACTTGGTGAGCTGAAGGAACGGTTTGGGACAGGCAAGACGGTGACGGTCGATTACAGGGGACGTTCTGGACCGGTAACGATTGAAGGGGCAACGCTGATCGAGTGGGCGGACGAACGAGCGGTATACAGCTTTGATTCGGAGAAGGTGACGCTTGCGGAGATGGTCACCCGCTTGTCGGAGGCAGTCGAGGTGGTCGATCTCTCTGTTTCGGCTAAGGACATCGACGAGATTATTGTTCAGCTTTATGAGGAGCACCAGATATGAAAGCTTATACTTCGATCTGGCGCCTTCGGTTTATTAACGGGATGCAATACCGCTCGGCGGCGCTTGCCGGTATGGCGACCCAGCTATTCTTCGGATTTGTCTTCATCATGATCTTCGCTGCATTCTACAGCAACAGCACGGGCTCACAGCCCATTTCCCTGGATGATTTGATTACGTATGTTTGGCTTCAGCAAATCTTCTTGTCCTTCATCATGTTATGGTTTCGCGATCAGGAATTGTTTGATTTGATTACGAACGGCAACATTGCCTATGAGCTATGCAGGCCGATGGATCTGTACCCGCATTGGTATTCGAAGCTTCTGGCACAACGATTTGCGAGCGCTACGCTGCGTTGTTTTCCGCTGCTGGCGATCGTATTTGTCATCCCTGAGCCTTACCGGATGGGGCTCCCGCCGAATTGGGGTTCATTTGGCCTGTTTCTGGTTGCGCTGACGCTGGGCTTGCTGGTTGTCGTGGCCATCTCGATGCTGATCTACATATCGGTGTTTTGGACGATGTCGCCGGTCGGCTCCATTCTGATGATTGCGGTTGCGGGTGAGTTTTTGGCGGGCATGGTTATCCCGGTGCCGCTTATGCCGTCGTGGCTGCAGCCGATCGTGTACGCGCTGCCGTTCCGCTGGACGACCGACTTTCCGTTTCGCGTCTATTCCGGACATATTCCTGTCGCGGAGGCGGCATGGGGAATCCTGATTCAAATCGCGTGGCTGTCGGTGCTTGTTTTAGCTGGAAAAGCTTTAATGAAAAAAGCGCTGCGAGCCGTCGTCGTGCAGGGAGGGTAGACGAACATGCGACTGTATTTCAAATATTTAAGCATTCACCTCAAATCTCAGATGGAATATCGGACATCATTTTTGCTGATGAGCATAGGGCAGTTTTTTATCCCCTTTATGGTGTTCGGGGGCTTGTATTTTATGTTTCAGCGTTTCGGAGAGCTGCAGGGGTGGAGTTTCTTTGAGGTAGCTCTTTGCTTTTCGGTCATTCATATGTCGTTTTCGCTGAGTGAATGTTTCGCGCGTGGTTTCGATTCCTTCTCGTCGCTGGTTGGCAGGGGAGACTTCGACCGGCTGCTGGTTAGGCCCAGAAGCACAGCGCTGCAAGTATTGGGCTCGAAGTTTGAGTTTACGAGAATAGGAAGGCTGCTGCAAAGTGTGATCGTGCTGATCTGGTCGGTGTCCCATTTGCCGCAGATTTGGAGTTTTCCGAAGCTGTTGACGCTGCTGCTTATGATCGCCAATGGCACGATTATTTTTACAGGCATCTTTATTTTGGCTGCGACATTCTGCTTTTGGACGATCCAGGCGATTGAAGTAGCTAATGTCTTCACAGACGGAGGGCGCGAGATGGCGCAGTATCCGCTCAATATTTATGAAAAGTGGGTTACCCGTTTCTTTACGTTCATTATTCCGTTCGGCTGCGTCAGCTACTTGCCGCTCATGTACCTGCTCGATAAGCGGGAGGGCAGTATGTTTCTTCCTATGATGATCACGTTCGGCGGTTTGCTATTCCTCATCCCATGCCTGCTAATCTGGCGATTCGGCGTACGGCATTACCGGTCGACGGGGTCGTGAGTGATTGGTTGCGAGTGTGCACATTCAATGTCTTCTGAATGGAAGGATGGGGTGTGGGGCAATGGGGCATCGGTGGTGAATGGTTCCTTAAACGGACTATTCTACTTAGGCGGTTCGATGTGTGTTTGTACCAGATAAACGAGCTCGTTAGGCGGTGCAGCCTTCTGTATTCAAGTAAGGAGTTTAGACGAATGAGCACATGAATCGGTCAAAGGGGTTGCAGGCGCGGCGGCGGCTGTGCAGCACCGCAATATCATTGCGCTGCCGCTAGTCATGCATAGTTCATATATACCAGTCTGATGAACATTGTGCGTACTAGCTGTTATAGGCTGATAGTGGGAATGTGAGCGGAAGTTTGTTTTAACTAATCAATAACTCGCTAAACCATTCTGGAGGTGTTGAAGTCGAAAGGTTGCGAATATGCAAAAACGAGGTGCCTTTACCATTGAAAATTGATGGTGGAGGCATCTTTTTATTTATCTATAGATGATGATCAGGCTGCAAGCCGAAAAACTCGGCTTAGAGAGCAGAAAGCCGCCGCCGAGCGAGCTGTAAGCCGAGATACTCGGCTTAGAGAGCAGAACGTCGATGCCGAGCGAGCTGCAGACCGAAAAACTCGGCTTAGAGAACGAAAAGCTGCAGCCTGACTGAGCGCCGCCGGACAGCTCCCCCAAAACGCAAACAAGCCCGGGCTTTCCGGGTTGGAAGGCTTCGGGCTTGATGCAGGTTGCGGCTTGCCTTGATAGGCTGGCCGACATAGGATATCCCCATATCCAAGCGTATGCTGCTAATCTACGGATAAATAAGCGACGGCGCGCTGCTGAAGAACGGATTCTTCGGCAGGCTCAGCCGATGAAATCGGGCGTCCGGAGCCCGGGTTCTGCAGCTGTGTAATTGCGGCGGAAAATAAACGGTAAGCCCGATTATCGGGATTAAGAGTCTGCGCGATTCGTTCGGTGAGCCGTTCGGTCAAGGAAACGATCGAGAAACGGCCGATGAAGCTGCGGAATAGCGGACCCCAACGGTCGAGTTGCAGACTTGGCTCGCTGTCACTGACGAATTGCTCGTTCCAGCCATAACCGAGGTCGCTGCTAATGCGAAGACAAACGCGATACCCTGCCGAGTCAATCGCGAGCGCCGGTATGACGAATACTTCCACGCGGCTAATGCTAAGCTGCAGGGGTTGTTCCGAAGGGAATGGGGAATCTTGCAAAGATAAAGAAAGCATAAGACACCTCTCCTTTGTCCGCTTACGAGGTTAGCTGTCGGATTCGGGCTAGAGAGTAGACCCTACCGGGGGTACAAATCCCCGGACTCACCCCTTGCAAGGCTGCGGCCGGCTGTCGGCCCACGTCGCACTTACGTTGGTTCCCCCGCTTTTTCCAGGTCGGAAAAATTAAGCGTTGATGTTTACATAATATTTTAACTTTAAAATATCAATTTGTAAATGATATCTTATCGGGACAACCAATCGTCCAAAATATCCAAATACCGACATAATTACTTTGCGTTCCCGTCATATTTCAAGTATGATGGTAGATAAAAAGTGAACTCATGTTCAAATCAAAGGAGCAGCAAGCATGCATTCGAAAACTAGTCATTGTAAAATTGTCGATTGTACAATTCGTGACGGCGGACTCGTCAATAACTGGGATTTCAGCGTCGAGTTTGTACAGCACCTTTATAATAGCTTGAACGAAGCTGGTGTCGACTACATGGAGATCGGCTACAAAAACTCGCCGAAGCTGTTGAAAGGTGCAGATAGCGCAGGCCCATGGCGCTTCCTGAACGACGATTTCCTTCGCAAGGTCATTCCGAACAAAGGCAACACCAAGCTGTCTGCGCTGGTTGATATCGGCCGCGTTGACGAGAATGACATTTTGCCGCGCAGCGAGAGCCTGCTCGACCTGATCCGCGTAGCTTGCTACATTCAAGATGTAGACAAGGCTCTTGAGCTGGTGCAAATTTTCCACGACCGCGGATATGAGACGACGCTGAACATTATGGCGCTTTCCAACGTGATGGAGAACCAATTGGTCGAAGCATTCAAGCAAATTAACGACAGCGTTGTAGACGTTGTATACATCGTGGATTCCTACGGCAGCCTGAAGCCGGATGATGTAGGCTACCTGGTGGATAAATTCCAGCAGCATTTGCCGAACAAGCGTCTTGGCGTTCACGCGCATAACAACTTGCAGCTTGCATTCGCGAACACGCTGATCGCGGCGAACAAAGGCGTTGAGCTGCTTGACGCATCCGTATACGGCATGGGACGCGCGGCAGGCAACTGCAACACAGAACTGCTCGTATCGGAATTGCAAAATACGAAATACAATGTTCGTCCTGTTCTCGATATGATCGAGAAATACATGGTACCGCTTCGTGAGAAGGAAGAGTGGGGCTACATCATCCCTTACATGATCACAGGTATTCTGGATGAGCATCCGAGATCCGCAATGGCGCTTCGCGTTTCCGAGAACAAGGATAAGGCCGTTGACTTCTACGATCAACTGACAACTCCGGAAATCTCCAAGTAACATCAAGCTGATGGAATACTAATCGTTCGGATAAAAAAGGCGCTTGCCGATTACGCGTTCATTCGCGTACGGCAAGCGCCTTTTTAGGGTTGAATTATTCTCTAACGTTTAAATCTCTGTACGAAGCAGCTCGCCATCACCGCGGATGGCCGCGGCGAAGCTTGGCTCGTTGGGGTGGAAGTAGGCGGTGCCATGATATTCTTCGCCCGTTATGGCTTTGGCCGTAAGCTGGACGCGAATATCCTCATTTTGGCCGAACCAGGCCAGAAGCGCCTTGTCCTTTACACCATCCGCATCAATGTACCATAGCTTGTCTCCGTAGTCGGTGACGATAACAAGCACCGCCTTCTCGAAGGCGACCTTGTAGGACGAATGCTGCGCGTATCCGATGGTTATTGCTGTTAGTTCGATTGTTTCCATATGTCATGCCTCTTCCTGTTGTTTCAATTTAACGCCTGGCACAGGGCTTCTTGTATTCCGCACCGCGCTCAGCTTCCAGCGGGCGTGGGGCAGCTGAGGTCTCGCGAGTTCACAAGCTGTCACAGCTTCAGCCGAACAGGCTGCCCCTACACAGTAAGATACACGCCTGCAACTGTATTAATACAGCTTGCCCTGCCGGTATAGGACGGAAGACAGCTTGGTCACGGCATGGACGAAGCAATTCTGACGGAGGGAGAGCGGGTCTCCGAAGTAAGCCGGCAGAATGCTGTTCATCGTCTTCTGCATCTTGGCGAACAGCTGTCTGTATACTTCCGCCTCCGAATAGAATTGTGTCTCTCTGCCTTGCAGCCATTCGAAGTACGAGACGATAACGCCCCCGGCATTGGCCAGAATGTCAGGCACGATAATGATGCCTTGGGAGGTTAAGGTCTCGTCCGCTTCTCCCGTAATCGGAGCGTTCGCCCCTTCTACGATAATGCGGGCTTTTACTTCATTCACGTTGCCGCTGTGAATCTGATCCTCCAGCGCCGCCAGGAACAGGACATCGACGTTCAAGTACAGCACCGCTTCGCGGTCCAGCAATTCCCCTGCAATGCCGCTTTCCTTCAGCGCGTCCTCCGTCGACGGCAGATCGCCCCGGTTCCCTGATGCGTACTCTACGAGCGCGGGAATATCAAGGCCGCTCTCGTTATACAAGGTCACGTTGCGGTCGCTGACCGCTACAACCTTGCCGCGAATATCGGAGCACTTGTAGGCTTCCATCGCTGTGACGGAGCCGACATTGCCGAATCCTTGCACGGCAATGGACATTGGCTTGTTCGCATAAGCAAGCGCAGTCGCGGCAAAAGGGTTCGAGCTGCCGGCCAGCCAGCCGATATTGTCACGAATGAAGTCATGCATCATATAGCGGAAGGTGAAGTAGACGCCTTTGCCTGTCGCTTCCCTGCGGCCAAGCGAGCCGCCGCTGACCAGGCTTTTGCCGGTAAAGCTGCCCAGGTAAGGAGAGCCGGGATGAATGCTCTTGTATTCCGCCATCATCCAGTCCATTTCCCGCTCGCCCGTGCCCATATCCGGCGCCGGTATATCTTTATCGGGTCCCAGTATATCGCTGAAATACTGGACGTACTTTTTGCAGATCTGATACAGCTCCTTCTCCGAGAAGCTGCGCGGATTGATGACGACGCCGCCTTTGCCGCCGCCGAACGGAACTTCGTGCAGCGCGTTTTTCAGCGTCATGAGCGCCGCCAGATTGGTGACCTCGTCTTCATTGACGGATTCATGGAACCGAATGCCGCCTTTGTAAGGACCAAGCGCGTCATTGTGCTGAATGCGGAAGGCGGGAATGCGTACGACATTGCCGTCTTCCAGCGCAATGCGCAGGAAAGCCTTATGTACTTTGTTAGGTGTCGACAGAATTGCCGCCAACGATTGAAAGGCTTGCTCCCGGCGTTGTCCTTGGACGAGGGGAAGGAAAGAAGAATCTCCCATTAACGCGTTCAGGGATAGTTGTACAATGGCTCCAGTCTGACTTGCCATAGGGATACGACCTCCTTGTAATAAGCTTATGATGTGTGCTCTGCCTGATTGTACCATATATTGCGCATGTGAATAAAATGCGGCATAATGTTAGAAAAGCTAACGCGGAAAAATCCATTTTAGTACAGAAAGCAGGCGATCGCCATGTCCGTCATTCGCGTTTTTATTTACGGCTCTTTGCTGCCGGGTCAAAGCAATCATCATGTCGTATCTAATTACGTGAAAAGCGATATGCCGGGCGTTATTGCGGGGAGACTCGTCGATTTTGGCCTATATCCAGCTGCTGTACGCGACCGCGCGGCGAAGGATAGCGAAGCTGTAATACGGGGGCAATGGATAACGGTAGACCGTCAAGGTCTTGCGGCCATGGATGTGCTGGAGGACTTTTACGGCATAGAGGAGAGTAATGAATACGACCGTATATGGGTATCCGACCTGGAATCCCGCGGTCTGGCGGGATGGGTATACGTATGGGATAACGATCGGGGCTATCCTGCCATACCGGATGGATACTGGCCGGATTATGCCGCGCGCAAGAGCGGATAGCATGAACAACATAAAGGCATCCAGGCCGGCGAAAACTGAAAGTCGCAGGCGGGATGCCTTTTTGCCGGGAATAAGCGGTTGTAAGGTCGTGTCTTTCCGTATTACTGTGAGGCTTGTTCGTCTTCCGATGCAAATGCAACGAGGGCAATATCTTCCCCGCTTTGATCGCTTAGATGCTCCTCCAATTGTCTGATCGCGTCAAGCGCATCAGGGAAATTGTCCAATTGGGCCAAGCGAAAGTGCCGGTCCATCATCAATGTTCACATCCTTTTCACAGGTCTTCTTTTAACAGAATGAGCGAAGAAGCCTGTCCTTATACGCTTTATTGCGTTTTTAAGCATAGGCTTGGATCAATTGTTCTTTTGCCCGGCGTCTAGTAAACTGGAGTCGAAAGAGGAAAGAAGGATGTGGAACCATGTCGTTTTCGTCGAATTCATCTCATACCCGTAAAGGTTTTTATAATCGCATAACAGGAATAGCGGTGAGAAGAGGAGCCGGTACCATACTCTTGCTTGCGGTGTTGGCCTGCCTGTTAGTGTATGCCAGTCCGTCCGTATATGCGGAGGGGCAAGACATGTGGGCAGCCTCGCATGACCATGCGCAGTCGGGGGCTTCAGGCCCGGAGGGCGCATTGCTAAAAGAAAAAGTAGAAGATGGCGTGATGTATGCGGCAAGAATCGTTTATTACCTGGCATTGTTGTTCACCTCCGGACTGATGCTGCTTAGGTTCTTAATTCCCAAGGGCGGCAATGGCGCCGAGCAGCGCAGCTGGCTGGATAAGTGGAGCGGAGCAGCCATCAAGACGCTGCTTGTCGCCTCTATTCTCTACGTCTTCATTCATGCAGCCCGTGTCGTTGGAAATCTTGGCGGCGGCGGGGATCTCTGGCTGCGGGTGTTCACGGAGACGGCGTCGGGCCAGCTGTGGCTAGCGTTAATCGCATTAGCGGCGCTTGGATTCGCGGCGCTGAAGCTTCCTGATATCGGCAAGGCCGTATGGGCGGTTCTGCTACTTCTAACAGAGAGCTTCGGCGGGCATCCAGCCGCCTCCGAGCAGATGGTGATGTCCGTTCTGTCCGACTTCGTGCATCTCGTATGCGCGGCGCTTTGGGCGGGCGGCGTGATGCTGCTGCTGTTGTTCTGGAGAGCGGACCGGAAGGAAGCGGGAAGATTCGCAGAGCGCTTCTCCTCTGTGGCATGGATGACAATCGTAATCTTGGTTGTGAGCGGCGTACTGATGACATGGACGCTCATTCCAAGCTGGCTGTACCTGATCTATACCGATTGGGGACTATGGCTGCTTGCCAAAACAGGCCTGGTTATTGGAGTGACCGGAGTCGGGGCTGTGCTGCGATACCGCGCCAGGCGCAGAGAGCTGCCGCGCGGAATATGGCTCAAGATGGACGGGCTGCTGATGGCCCTTATTGTCGGGATTGCAGCGATCTTTACTGTCATCAGCCCGATGCCGGACGGGAAGTCGCTTAATTATCACCAGATGGGCGAGGATCTTCACTACACGCTGAAAGTATCGCCGAATGCGCCGGGACCGAACGATGCGTCGCTTACGATATGGCTGCCGGAGGATACGGGGGAGCCTCAAGCGGTGATGTTATCTCTTCGTAATGAGAGCAAGCGAGTCATAGACGTAGCGCTTGAGCGGTCCGATTCAGAGGGAGGCATCGCATTCCCCGGATTCCATGAATTCCGGTATAAGGCAGAAGATGTTGTGCTGCCGCGTCCGGGCATTTGGACGGCGGTTATTACGGTAACACAAGCCTCCGGGGAGACACTGGAGCGGGAATTCGCCTTTGACAGCAATTAATGCATTACATAGGAAGAGGAGGAGCCGCATTGTCCTATAGATGGTTAAAATGGCTCATTCTATGGATCCCTACCGTTGTCATCGGGTTATGGGAATATGTCCGGCACGCTTTTCTCCTGCCGTACGTTTCGATGGAATTAGGGAACTGGCTGGCCCCTATCTTCGTATTTCTGATTACGCTGACGCTCGTCCGCCGCTTATTCGCCAAGCTGGAGGCGATGCAGGATTCGCTGAAGCGGCAGCAGGTAGTGAAAGCCGCATTTGAAGAAAGAGAGCAGCTCGCCAGAGAACTGCATGACGGAATCTCGCAGTCGCTGTTTATGCTGTCGGTGAAGCTGGACAAGCTCGATCGCGCGCAGTCGGAAGCGGATGCCTCAAAAGCAATGGAGGGTGTGCGTCATACGGTCCGCCACGTCTACGAGGATGTCAGGCAATCGATATCCAATCTGCAAAACATGCCGCAGCCAACGGACTCCACATGGCTGCAAGGCATTCATCAGTTGGCCGCAGAGCTGGAGCAAGGTCAAGGCATTACCGTGAAGGTGGATTCCAAGCTCTATGACGGGCTTCTGACGAACAGGCAGAAGGTGGAGCTGCTGGCCATTCTCCGGGAAGCGCTGATGAATGTGCAGAAGCATGCGGGCGCTTCGGCTGTCAGCATCCAGGCTGAGCATCATGGCGCGCTTAATGTGCCTGTTCCGGCGTTCAGCTGCGTAATTGAGGATGACGGCAAGGGCGCGTTGGAAGAGGAACTTCAGGAGCTGGGCAAATACGGCATCCGAATGATGCGGGAGCGGGCGAAGGCAATGGGCTGGCGGCTTGATATAGGTCCGAGCGCACTTGGCGGCATTCGAATCGCAATTACGGGAGGAGGCGCAAAAGGATGAGCGGGCGACTGGGAAAAGTGAGAGTGTTGATCGTGGATGACCATCCCCATGGCAGGGAGGGCATTCGCGAAATTTTGTCGGGAGACGATCTGTTCGAAGCGGTGGGCGAGGCGTCCAGCGGGGAAGAGGCGATTGCGCTCGCCTCCGATCTGTTGCCTGATCTTGTGTTGATGGATATTCGGATGCCGGGCATGGGCGGGCTGGAGGCGACCTATAGGCTCAAGCTGCTGCTGCCCTCATTGAAGATCATTATGGTCACGGTATCCGATGACATTACCCATCTGTTCGAAGCGATCAAGCGGGGTGCGCAGGGCTATTTGCTCAAAAACCTCGACCCTTCCGCATGGCTGCAATATTTGCGCGAGATTGCGGTGGATGAGGCCCCTATGTCGAAGGAGCTGGCATTTCGTCTTCTCCAGGAATTCTCAGCCGGCGCTTCCGGCAGTACAGCAGGTACCGAAACTTCCGCTTCTCAACTTAACAGCGCATTCCCGCTTACCCCGTTATCCGGGCGGGAGCAGGAAGTGCTGCAGCGGGTGGCGACAGGCGCCTCCAACAAGGAGATAGCGGCTGTACTGAATTTATCGGAACATACGGTCAAAAACCATCTGAAAAACATTTTGCAGAAGCTGCATCTGGAGAACCGGGTTCAACTAACCAGATATGCCATGGAGCAAGGCTTGCTTCGGGGATAGTCCATTCCCTTAAGGATTTACATGTTATGGTTTTGGTTATAAAATCTGTATGAAGGACGACGACGGTCAAATAGGGGAAGGAGAGGATCGCATGGAAACGTTCGGGCGGGGTTGCCTGTACATCATTGTCGGGATCATCATACTCTTCGTGCTTGCGTTTATCTTTGGAGGCACGATTCGCATTCCTTGGTTTATTTTGATTCCGCTTGTCCTATTCGCCTTTTGGATTGCCTCGAAGAAAAGCAATAAATAAGGGTGCAGCTCTTAGGGCGCCGGACAATTGCATGAATACTTGGCAACATCGGTTGCATCAGACCCTGACTTTGAATATAATAAATAGTAATGTTTTGCATAGGAACAAGCGATGACGGAGAAAAGTACGCAGTGCCTTCGTACAGGGAGAGAACGCCGGAGATTGAGAGCGTTCTTGCGAAATCCAGGCTGCCGAAGTTCGCTCCTGAGCATGCGTCTGAACCGGACCGGTCTAAGCAGCCGCGCCCATAGTAGGAACGCACGGGTCCCGCCGTTACAGGGTCTAGAGGAATAGCGCGCCGTTCTGGCTGCGCCGTTCGAATTAGGGTGGTACCACGGTTCTTCCGTCCCTTCGGGGAGGAAGGGCCTTTTTTTATGGATTCCGGCAGCTATCAGCCGGGCGACACTATTAGGGGGCGATGAATGTGAAGGCAAGACTGGAGGAGCTGCGTGCTGAGGCGCTGCAGGAGCTGCAGGGCGTGGAGACGCCGGCGGCGCTGAATGACCTGAGGGTCAAATATTTGGGCAAAAAAGGCGCATTGACGGAAATATTGCGCGGCATGGGCGGATTAAGCGCAGAGGAACGCCCTGTTATTGGACAAGTGGCGAATGACGTGCGCTCAGCCATCGAGAGCGTCATTGAAGAGAAGGCTGCGGCATTCCAGGAAGCAGAGACGAACAACCGTCTGATGGCGGAGACGATCGATGTGACGCTTCCGGGCAAGCCGCTGCCTACAGGCTCGGTGCATCCGCTGAATAAGGTAGCACAAGAGATCGAGGATATCTTCATCGGCCTTGGTTATTCCGTTGCGGAAGGACCGGAAGTGGAGATGGACTATTACAACTTCGAAGCGCTTAATTTGCCCAAGAACCATCCTGCCCGCGATATGCAGGATTCCTTCTACATTACAGATGACATTCTGATGCGCACGCAGACATCCCCAGTACAGATTCGGGCGATGGAGGCGAAGGAAGGCATGACGCCTGTGAAGGTGATTTGCCCCGGCAAAGTATACCGCAGAGACGATGACGATGCGACGCATTCGTTCCAATTCAATCAAGTGGAAGGTCTTGTCGTTGGCAAAGGCATACGGATGAGCGATCTGAAGGGCACGCTGCTGCAATTCGTTCAGCAGATGTTCGGCCCGCAGGTTCAAATCCGTCTGCGTCCAAGCTTCTTCCCGTTCACAGAGCCTAGCGCCGAGGTTGACGTGACTTGCGTGCAATGCGGCGGCCACGGCTGCCGGATGTGCAAAGGCACGGGCTGGCTGGAGATTCTGGGCTGCGGAATGGTTCACCCTTATGTTCTGGAGAAGGGCGGATATGATCCGGAGGAAGTGACAGGCTTTGCGTTCGGAATGGGCATTGAGCGTATCGCGCTGCTGAAATACGGCATTGACGATATTCGCCATTTCTACACCAACGATCTGCGATTCCTGGGCCAGTTCGCCAGAATGTGACGATAGAATAGAAGGGACGAGAGAAGATGAATGTATCCTATCAATGGTTGAATGAATATATCGAGCTCGACGGATTGACAGCGGAGGAGCTCGCGGAGCGTATGACGCGCGGCGGCATTGAGATCGACGTAGTGGAATCCCGCAACAAAGGCGTATCCGGCGTCGTAGTCGGGTATGTCAAATCGAAAGAAAAACATCCCGATGCCGACAAGCTGAATGTCTGTAAGGTGGATGTCGGTACAGGCGAAGAGCTGCAAATCGTATGCGGCGCCAAAAATGTGGATGCGGGACAAAAGGTTCCGGTAGCGGTGATCGGCGCCGTGCTGCCTGGCGACTTCAAGATCAAGCGTGCGAAGCTGCGCGGCGTTGAGTCGCAAGGCATGATCTGCTCCGCCAAGGAGCTGGGTCTGAATGACAAGCTTCTGCCGAAGGATCAGCAGGAGGGCATTCTTGTGCTGCCGGCGGCTACGGCGGTTGGAACGCCAATCAGCGCGGTGCTGGGCATTGACGATGAGGTGCTTGAGCTGGATTTGACGCCGAACCGCTCCGATTGCCTAAGCATGCTGGGCGTAGCTTATGAAGTGGGCGCGCTGACCGGGCGCGAGGTGAAGCTGCCAAGCGGGTCCGTGCATGATGCTTCTCTGAAGACGGAAGGTCTTGTAAGTGTTGAAGTGACTGCAACGGAGCAATGTCCTCATTACTCCGCGCGCTATATTAAGGACGTGAAGATTGGTCCGTCTCCCCAATGGCTGCAAAATCGCCTGATGGCGGCAGGCATTCGTCCGATCAGCAACGTCGTTGACGTAACGAACTTCGTAATGCTGGAATACGGACAGCCGCTGCACGCATTCGACGCTGACCGTGTTGCAGGCGGACGAATCGTGGTCCGTATGGCGAAGGAAGGTGAGACGATGCTGACGTTGGATGACCAGGAGCGCCGTCTGGAGCCGCATATGCTGGTCATTACGGACGGCAGCGAGCCGATCGCTCTTGCCGGCGTGATGGGCGGTGCGAATTCCGAAGTAACGGAGAGCACGGTCAATATTATTCTGGAGTCCGCACGCTTCGATGGAGGCACTGTACGCAAGACGTCCCGCCAGCTTGGCCTTCGTTCGGAATCGAGCGTACGCTTCGAGAAGGAAGTGGATCCGTCACGCGTTATTCCTGCGCTTAACCGTGCTGCTGCGCTCATTGCCGAGCTGGCTGACGGTTTAGTGACCGATGGGATCGTGGAGTCCGTCTCCCAGCCTGTTGCGCCTAGCAAAATATCCGTATCGCTGCAAAAGATTAACGGTTACCTGGGGACGGAGCTGTCGAGCCTGGAGGTTCGCACGATCTTCGGACGCCTTCAATTCCCTTATGAGGTGGGTGCCCAGGATGAATTCCAAGTTGAAGTGCCTACGCGCCGCGCCGAAATTACGCGTGATGTAGACTTAATCGAAGAAGTAGCCCGTCTGCATGGCTATGATAATATTCCGACTACGCTTATTTATGGAGACGTTATTCAAGGCTCCCTGACGAAGCCGCAGGCGATCCGCCGCGAGCTGCGCAAGCGTCTGACGGACTCCGGCTTGCATGAGGTGATCAATTACTCCTTCACAAGCCCGGCAAGAACGGAGCTGTTCCCGTCGCTGACGGAGGAAGCGAAGCCCGTCCGCTTGGCGATGCCTATGAGCGAGGAGCGTAGTGTGCTTCGCACAGCGCTGCTAACCCAGCTGGCAGAGACAGCCGTGTACAACCGCAATCGCAAAAACGAGTCTGCCGCGCTGTTCGAGATCGGCAGCGTCTTCCATACCGATGAAGAACAGCTGACCAGACTGCCGCAGGAGAAGCATCGCTTCGCTGCGC
Organism: Paenibacillus sp. NPDC057967; assembly: GCF_042887015.1. NCBI lineage: Bacteria > Bacillati > Bacillota > Bacilli > Caryophanales > Paenibacillaceae > Paenibacillus > Paenibacillus sp. NPDC057967. The sequence continues at coordinate 129,571 of NZ_JBHVQB010000007.1, read as the reverse complement.
TGCTTACGGGCAACCGGACGGCGTCTGCATGGAACAGCAAGGCCGTCGCGTATGACTTCTATGATGCGAAGGGCATCGTCGAGACGATCGTGGAAACCCTTGGCCTAACGGATAAGATCAGCTATGCTCCGGCGCAGCCAGCCCACTTCCATCCGGGCAGAACGGCTTCCATTACGCTAGAGACAGCAGCAGGACCGGCCGTAATCGGCTATGTTGGCCAGTTGCATCCCGCGCTGCAAGTCGAGTGGGATCTGGCGGATACGTACTTGATCGAGCTTGGGCTTGATGTGCTTTATGAGGAAGCAAGCTTCGAGATCGAATACAAGACGCTGCCGAAGTATCCGGCGATTGAGCGGGATATCGCCGTTGTCGTCGATACGGAAGTAGCGGCGGGCAGCTTGACGGCGAAAGCCTGGAGCACGGCAGGAGAGCTGCTGGAGTCCGTTCGCGTGTTCGACGTCTATACGGGCGAGCGCCTCGGAGCAGGCAAGAAAAGCGTTGCGCTGTCGCTGGTTTACCGCCATGCGGAACGCACATTGACAGATGAAGAGGTGACTTCGCTGCATAGTCAGGTCGTCCAGAATTTGGAACAATCTTTTGGAGCAGAATTGCGTAAGTAGGCAGGAAACATCCAAAGCCGCATCGAATTAGTTCCTAGTGAACGTCGATGCGGCTTTTTATACCGGTAGAGGTGAATTCCGGACGTTTTTTAGAAGCAGGCGACGTGGCAACAACGTGATTTGGATGATAGGGGGATACGACTTCATGGATGGAGAACAAACTGTTGTAACCGTTGACATATATGGTATTCAATACAAAATTAAGGGTCACTCCAATATCGAATATATGAAAAGAGTAGCCAGTTCAATCGATGAGAACATGAAGAAGCTGGCGAAGACGAACCCTCGACTCGACATGCAGAAGCTCGCGGTATTAGTTGCAATGCAGACGACGGAGGACGTATTCCGGCTCCGGCGCGACAATGCTCGCTTACAGGAGGAGGAAAGCCGCGCGATCGAGACTCGCCAGCAGCTGGAGTGGGAGAAGCATCGCAACGGGGAACTGGAAGCGACGCTGGAGAAAACGAAGCAAGCGAATGAAGAGCAGATCCGGGAGCTGAAAGCGGATGCCGATAAGCAGCTTGAAGAGCTGTTGGCCATGGCTGAGGAGCAGAAGCTGGCAGCGCAGGCGTCGGCAGAAGAATCCATCAAAGCCGGTGAAGAGCGTGCGTTACGGTTGAAGCGAGAGCATGAGGAAGAGGTCGAGCGGATGAAGGAAGCGCTCGCGGTGGAGAAGAAAACCGAGCTGGTACAGCTGAAGGGCAGACTGGAGACAGAGCTAGCCAAGCTTGGCCAGGAAAAGGAGCGAGTAGTCGCAGAGCTGACCGGCGAACGCGACCGGCTGTTGGAAGCCGGCGACGCGGAGCGAGAAGCGCTGCTTGCGGCGCATAAGTCTGAGCAGGAGAAGCTGCGCGAGGAACTCCAGTCGGAGAACGCCAAGCTACTGGAAGAGTACCGGATCGAGAAGGAGCTGCTGCAAGAGGAGCTTCAGGCTTTGAAGGGGAGGCAGCTGGAAGAGCTTCAGGCCGAGAGAGCGAAGCTGGAGGCGGAGCATGAAGCTGCCAAACGGAAGCTGCAGGACGACTTGGAGAAGGACAAGCAGCAGCTCGCGGCGACCCAGCGGACGGAGAAGGAGAAGCTTGCAGCAGGACATATGGCGGAGAAAGATGGACTTCTAGCTTTCCATCAGGCAGAGCTCTCGAAGCAGGAGCAAGCTGCGAAGGAAGAATTGGAGCGCCGCAGAAACGGCTGGCTGGAGGAGCGAGGCAGGCTGGAGGCCCAAGTGGCGGAATTGCAGCAGGCCGCGGAAGCGGAGAAAGCGGCTTACGAGAATCGAATCGCGGTAGCGGACGAGCAGCTCTCGCAAGCAATGGAGCAAGAGGAGGCACTGCGGTCCAACATGGCTCAGCTGGAGCAGGAGCAGCAGGCATACACCGAGCAATTGGACGAAGCGGCGGACCAAGCAAGCGAATTCGCGGAAGAACGCAAGCGGTGGGCTGCAAGCCAGGAAGAGCTGAAGCAGCAGCTGGCGAATGATTATCAAGCTCGCGCAGTTGAGCTCGAGCAGCAGTTGGATGCCCTTCGGAAGCGTCTCGTGGCGGCTGAGGAAGCAGAGCGGGCTTTGCAGGAGCAACTGGATCAATTGGGTTACAAAGAGCTGGAGCTTGCCGAGCAGTTGGAGCGATATCGGGCTTCGGAGCAGGAATGGCAGGCAAGGCTTGCGGATAGCGAAGCGGCTGAGCGCGAGTGGCAAGCAAAATGGACACAGTGGCAGGCTGCCGAAGCCGAGCTTCAAAGCGAGTTGGAGGCTAAACGAGGCGAGGCACAGACGCTGGCATCCAAGCTGGAGCAGCAGCGGAAGGAAACCGAGGAGTTCGTTGCTATGCTGGAGCTGGAGCAGAACGAAGCGCAGGAACTGAGGTCCAAGCTGGAGCTGTCTCAGCAGGAAGCGCAAGAGCTGGCATCGAAGCTGGATTCGACGCAGAAGGAAGCGCAAGAGCTGGCATCGAAGCTGGATTCGACGCAGAAAGAAGCGCAGGAGCTGGCAGCGAAGCTGGATTCGGCGGAGAAGGAGTCGCAGGAGCTAGTATCGAAGCTGGATTCGACGCAGGAGGAAGCGCAAGAGCTGGCATCGAAGCTGGATTCGGTGGAGAAGGAAGCACATGAACTAGCAGCGCAGCTAAAAGCGGAACAGGATGAAACGCAACTGCTTGCCGCCATGCTGGAAGAGCGGGAAGCTTCGGAAGGCAAGCTGAAGAGGCAGCTTGAGCTTCAACAGCAGGAACAGGATGAAATGAACGAGAAGCTGGAGACGCAGCATCAGGCCGTTATTCGCGAGCTGCAGGAGCAGTTGGAGCTGCTTCAACTGGTCGAAGATGAATTGTCTGCCAAGCTGTCCGAGAAGGAAAGCGCAGCCAGAGAGCTGGCTGCTAAGCTCGCGGAGAAGGAGAAGGCGGAAGCCGAGTTGTCCGCTAAGCTTGCCCGACAAGAGGAGCAAACGGAAGAACTGTCTGCCCGTGATGAGGAGCAGAAGAAGCAGGCAAGCGAGCTGACTGTGAAGCTCGGGGAGCGGGAGAGTGCAATCAGCGAGCTGTCGGCTAAGCTTCAGTCGCAGGAAGCGGCTTTGCAAGAGCAAGCTGTGAAGGCCGAGCGGCTGGAAGCTGCCGAGCAAGAGCTGTTGAAGCAGCTTGATCAACACAAGCAAGACGAGGCATCGCTTAAAGCGAAGCTGGAAGCGGATCAGCTCTCAGCCCTGCAGAAGCTGCAGGTGAAGCTGGATGACCAGCTTGCCACAGAACAGGAACTGCTTCAGCAGTTGGAGTTTACGGCAGCACGCGAGCGTATCGCCTCCAGCCAGCTGGAATCGTCGATTGAACAGCAGGAGCAACTGAGCCGTCAACTGGAGGAGCAGCAGGAGCGAATGGATGAACTCGAACGAGAAGTCAAACAAGCCAAACGCTTGAAAGAAGAGCTGGAGCTGAAGGAAGAGAGCTTGCGAGAGCAGATGGAGCTGGCCATTCGTGAGGCGGCTTCCGCATCAAGCAGCCAGGATCAGTGGGAGGATCAAATCGCCGATTTGCAGCTTGAGCGTGATGAAGCGGCGAGACAGACATCCCAGACTGCCAAGGAATATGAGGCGCTGAAGAATGAGCATCATAAGCTGAAGATTGAATACTCCAAGCTGCAGACGGAATTTAATGAATGGATCGAACTGATCGAGCAGAGCTAGCTATCGTAACCGGCTTTATCAAATTCCTAATGGACAAAGGCACACAGCCCTATGAAATTAAAAGCCTCCGGTTCCTCAATTAATGAGGGCTCGGAGGCTTGTTGTATCTTCGTCCATTATCCGTAAGAATGTATCGTGCCGGTAGGGCCGCCGAATGACAGGCTGGCCAATCGTACGATATCCGGCGTGACGATTGCGGGGTCTTTGCCTGTGGCATGCATTTCCGTGCGAAGCGTGCCCGGGTTGTAGAGATTGACGAGAATGCCATGCTCATGCTCCTCGTCTGCTACCGTGCGGGTCAGCGATTCCAGTCCAGCTTTGGCTGCACTGTAGGCGACGAAGCCTCCCGCGCCGTTACGAGACAGGCTGGATGTAATATTAATGATACGACCATATTTCTGTTTCCTCATGGCAGGCAGCACAGCCTTGGTCAGCAGGAAGGGACCGGTTAAATTGGTGGCGATTTGATTTTGCCATTCTTCGGAGGTTAGCTCGAGTACGGAGCCTTGCTCCAGCACTGCGGCATTATTAAGCAGAACATCAATACGCTCCCAATGCTGCAGGACAGCGTTAACCGCTTTTTCCACCTGCTGCTCGTCAGTTACGTCGGCGCCAAGGACCAGCGCAGGTCTTCCGGTTCGCTCGGCCAGAGCCGAGGAGGTTTCTTCCAGCTTATCGATTCGTCTGCCCAGAAGCACGACTCTCGCCCCTGCGTCAGCGAAAGCAATTGCGGATGCCCGGCCAAGGCCGCTTCCAGCTCCGCTGACTAATGCGACACGTCCATCCAATACGCCCATTTGCATTCCTCCATTCGCGAGGTGTTGTGAACTTATCTTATCAGAGCAGGCTTGGCATTGGAAGGGCTCCTTCATCTACGGATGATTGGAAGCGGGGATTGGCGGTAATTGAGATTGAATATAAAAAGAAGGCCGCGTATTCTGTTCATAAAAACAGAATTCGGACCTTCCCTGTATTCTATCTTATTCTACAATAAGCTTGGCTTTCATCTGGCCATGTCCGCTACCGCAAGGAACGTTGCAGATCATATCGTAGGTGCCTGGAGCGTCAAATTTAACAGCTACAGTCTTTTTGTTACCGATATTGTAATCGGTTTTTAGAATGCTCACGCCATGTATACCGCCAGCCGATTTGACGGTCAGATCGACAGTTTCGCCAGCTTTGATTCGATATTCCTTTTGATCGAACTCATAGTTTTTCGCCGTAATCACGACTTCGGAATCGGAAGCTGATGCTTCGTTGCCAGCGCCATTATTCGCCGAACCCGTCGTTTCTTTACTATTATCGGAGTTGGCGCCGCAAGCCGCAATAACGAGGGCGAGTGCGAGCATAGATGCGAATACAAGCCATTTTTTCATCATTAAGTTCCCCTTCCAACGCTTTTTCAGGTTTTGTTTTAATCAGATTCCCTTTCATTTTAACCTAAATGTTGGACGTATAAAGCCGTTGTCGTGACAACACTATGACAAAGTGATGAACTTGTGTTGAACAAAGTATGGTTTCATGAAAAAAGCCCCTGCCTGCTTGGCGCAACAGGCGGGGCTTGCATATGGTATAGCGGTTTGACTGATTAATCGTTACGCCGTCTGCCAGCTTCATAAGGAGTGCTGACGGGAATGAACAGGTCGATAATCCCGATGACCAGCGCCGCCAGGATCGCTCCAAGCCAAGTTACAGTCACGCCTCCGACAATGAATTGAGCGATCCAGATGACCGCTGCGCTAGCTATGAAGCCAACGATGCCGCGTCCGAACGGTGTCACTTTTTTGCCGAATATGCCTTCAATGATCCAACCTAGAGCAGCGATAACCAGAGCCAGGAAGAATGCGCTCCAGAATCCGCCGACGCTGAATTGCGGCACGATAAAGCCTACCACCATCAAGACGAGCGCCGAGACGATAAAACGGACCACATGTCCAAGAAAGGTCATATCTAATTCCTCCTAATCAAATGTGTGTGGGAAGCTGGAATAGCCGATAATGGTTCTTGTGGGTTCAATCTTTAGTGTTGCCAAGGGTGCCGGGATTATGTATGGTACGAATTAATCTAAACCATCCTCTCCTCGTGCATCGGCATACAGCTTCGGCTATAATATAAGGGCGAGAGGAGTGTTAAAAGTTGGACGCCAAAATATTGATGACATTGGAATATCCAAAAATTATAAATAGATTGACCGCTCACGCCAGCACGTCGCTGGGGAAAGCAGTCACGGAGAGTCTGCAGCCTGTGACAGAGCTGGAAGACGTGAAGCTGCTGCTGCAAGCGACCGAAGAAGCCTATGCCGCAGACCGATTGAAGGGAAGCGCTCCCTTCGGGGGCGTGGCCGACATTAGCGCTCCGCTTCACCGAGCGCGTATCGGCGGCACACTGAATCCGCAGGAGCTGCTGGACATTGCTTCCACTTCGCGCGGCGGGCGCAGGGTGAAGAAGCATATCGAGATAATCGACGAGGAGCATCCCATCCCGATGCTGAAGGCGCTGTCGGAGGGAATCAGCGAGCACAAATCGTTGGAGGATGCTATATTCGCTTGCATTGACGAGCAGGCGGAAGTGCTGGACAGCGCCAGCTCCGAGCTTGGTGCGATTCGCCGGGAACTGCGAACGGGGGAATCCCGCATCCGCGAGAAGCTGGAGGCGATGATCCGCTCCTCTTCTGTGCAGAAGATGCTGCAGGATGCCATTATTACGTTGCGCAACGACCGGTATGTCATTCCTGTGAAGCAGGAGTACCGCTCCAGCTTTGGCGGACTGGTCCATGATCAGTCTGGTTCCGGCGCTACTTTGTTTATTGAACCGGAAGCGATTGTGGCGATGAATAACCGTCTTCGCGAGATGAAGGCGGCAGAGCAGCGCGAAATCGAAAAAATTCTCCAGAAGCTGACGGCGCATGCCGCGGAATATGTGGAGGACTTGCTCGTGAACCTCGATCTGTTGGGACAGCTTGACTTTGCTTTTGCGAAGGCGCGGCTCGCCCATGTGATGAAGGCGACACAGCCGCGCATGAATGACCGTGGCTTCCTGAAGCTGAAACGGGGCCGGCATCCGCTGATCGATCGGGACAAGGTTGTTCCGCTGGATGTAGAGCTGGGCAATCAGTTCACGGCTATTATCGTGACAGGGCCGAATACAGGAGGCAAGACCGTCTCGCTGAAGACGATCGGCTTGCTCAGCCTGATGGCGATGTCGGGGCTGTTCGTCCCGGCGGAGGATGGCAGCCAGCTATGCGTCTTCGATGCCATCTATGCCGATATCGGCGACGAGCAGAGCATTGAGCAGAGCCTCAGTACATTCTCCAGCCATTTGACTAATATTATTCGCATTCTGAACGCCATGACGTCGAAGAGCCTGGTGCTTCTTGACGAGCTTGGAGCGGGTACAGATCCGGCGGAGGGTTCTGCTCTTGCAATCGCTATACTGGAGCATATTCATGCGCTGGGAAGCCGTATTGTGGCGACCACACATTACAGCGAGCTGAAGGCGTACGCTTACAACCGAAAGGGCGTTATTAATGCCAGTATGGAATTCGATATCGCCTCGCTTAGTCCGACTTATCGGCTGCTTGTCGGCGTCCCGGGTCGAAGCAATGCATTCGCAATTGCGGAGAGGCTGGGGCTGCAGCGCCCCATCATCGACCATGCGCGCGGTGAGGTAAGCGAAGAGGATCTGCGGGTCGAAAATATGATTGCGTCGCTGGAAGAGAATCGGCTTAGCGCCGAATCGGAGCGTCAATCGGCGGAATCTCTGCGCTTGCAGATGGAGAAGCTGCGCGCCAAGCATGAAGAGGAGCGCCAGCGATTCGAGGAGCAGAAGGAGAAGCTGCTTCTGAAAGCCAAGGAAGAAGCGAGGGAAGCTGTCGCCAAAGCGAAGCGAGAGGCAGAGGAGATCATTGCCGAGCTCCGCAAGCTGGCGATGGAGGAAGGCGCATCCGTCAAGGAGCATAAGCTCATTGAAGCGCGCCGCAAGCTGGACGAGGCGATGCCGGAGCAGCCAAGCGCGAAACGCAAAGGCAATGCGGCGGGCAAGCCGCAAAAAATCGAAGCCGGCGATGAAGTTATGGTCTATAGCCTGAATCAGAAAGGTCTTGTGGTCGATATACATGGTACAGACGCTACCGTTCAGCTTGGCATCATGAAAATGAAGGTAGCCTTGAACGATATGGAGCTTGTGAAGACGAAGGCGCCGGAGAAGGCGGTTCAGCCGAAAGCAGCGGCTAGCCTAACGCGTACAAGAGACGATCATGTCCGCATGGAGCTGGATCTCAGAGGCGAGAATCTGGAAGAGGCTATTATGGAAGTGGACCGATTCCTCGATGAGTCCTTCCTTTCGGGCTTCGGTCAAGTGTATATTATTCATGGGAAGGGCACAGGCGTGCTTCGAACGGGCATCCAGCAATATTTGCGCAGGCACTCGCATGTGAAGAGCTTCCGCAACGGCAACTACGGCGAAGGCGGTATTGGCGTAACCGTTGCTGAATTGAATTAGGGGGGAACGTTCATGGGAACGGAGATCGATAAGCTGCTCGACAACCCGTATGCGGCGACGCTCGCCTTTGTATCGGTTACGGTTTTATCGCTTATCGTATTTTTATCTTGCTTTGAGCTGGTAACCAAATACAAGTGCTGGGGAGAGATCAAGAAGGGAAACATGGCAGTGGCCATGGCGACCGGAGGCAAAATCTTCGGTATATGCAACATCTTCCGCTTCTCGATTGAATCCAATGATTCTATTTATCATTCTTTGCTGTGGGGAGCATTCGGCTTCATTATCTTGCTGGTCGCCTACTTCTTGTTTGAATTTTTGACGCCCGTATTCCGTATTGATGAGGAAATTCAGAAAGACAACCGGGCAGTCGGTTTTATCGCTATGATTATTTCCGTATCGCTTTCTTATGTCATCGGGGCGACGATTATCGTGTAGAGCTGGAGGCCTTAAGCATGAAATATTTGTGGGTGACGCTGCTGGTCGTGTCTATTCTGTTTTTTATTGTAGGTATTATTTATTGGATTAACATTTAGAGAGGATGTACCCCTATGCAAGAACAAGAAAGTCAGGTATGCCAATGGTGCCTGTCGGAGATTATTTGGGATGAAGAGGTTGGCCCGGAGACGCATTGCCCGCATTGTGAAAACGAACTGAGCGCCTACCGCTCCGTGCAGGTCGGACTTGCACGCGACGAAGAGCAAGGGAATAGCGAGGATGACAGTGACGAAGAGGATTGGCAGGACGAAGAGGACGAGCCAGATACAAGCTGGATGAATGATGAAAATGGATTCCGCGGGGGCAACCGCAGCATGTTGGCGGCCGAAGGCGTTATTCAGCGTATGATCGACGAGCAGCTTGAAGTGCCGGAATGTCCGGCATGCCGGGAGTATATGCTCGAGACAGGCACGCAAAAGGTAGGTGGAGAGGGGTACAAGCCTTCGGAAAATGGGGCGATCGGTATTTCCGTATTGCCTAATCCGCATACGATCCATCTGTATGTCTGTCCATCATGCTATCACACAGCGTCCTTCTTAAGTCTGCGTGACCGAGAAGAGATGGTGAGCCGACTGGAGGCCCATTCCTAGAACTGCTGCCAATATTGGACGGGCATGGGTGTACCGGCATCAGGGCATGTTACAAAACGAATGTCTAAGCACGGAAATGATCGTGTTCTGGAGGTGTCGTTTTGGCAAAAGCATTGGAGAAGCAAGCAATTCTGCTCCTTGTTGTACAAGCCCTGTACGGATTTTCAAGTGCATTATCCGGTACATTCGTTCCCGTCTATCTATGGAAGTCGAGCGGCTCGTATATGATTATCGGCTGGTTCACGTTCGCCCAATTCGCGCTGGGAGGCTTGACGTTCTGGCTTGCGGGTAAATGGGTGAAGGAGCATAACAAGATGCACAGCCTGCGGACGGGCATTGCCTTGTCCGGTATTTTTTATTGCGTCGTTCTGCTGCTCGGCAATGGAGCCAAGGATTGGGCTGTCCCGCTTGGCGTGCTGAGCGGGGTTGCCATGGGCCTGTTCTGGCTTGCCTTTAATGTCGTATACTTCGAGGTAACAGATCCCGACACGCGCAACCGGTATAACGGCTGGGCGGGCCTTCTCGGTTCTGCGGCAGGTATTATAGCTCCGTGGGTATCTGGCTTGATCATTACGTCCATGCAAGGCGAGAAGGGTTACCGCATTATTTTCATGCTGTCGCTGGCTATATTCGGGCTGGGCGTCGTGCTCAGCTTCTGGCTTAAGAAGCGGCATGGGGAAGGCCAGTATGAATGGACGCTTGGCCTGAAGCAATTAATGGAGAAGGGAAATCCATGGCGGAGATTGTTTCCGGCGATTGCGGCGCAAGGAGTCAGGGAAGGCGTCTTTATGTTTCTTGTCGGTTTGACCGTCTATATCGCGACGCGTACCGAGAGCAAACTGGGCCTCTATTCTCTTATCACGTCGTTGGTCGCGTTGTTTAGCTTCGGCCTGGCGGGCAGGTGGATGGGCAAGCTGCGGCTGACATGGTCGATGCTGGCAGGCGTGGTCATGATTGCCGCCGTTATATTGCCGTTGTTTTGGGAAGTGTCGTATTCTACTTTGTTGTTGTTCGGCATTGGCACTTCGCTTTTCCTTCCCTTCTATATGATCCCGATGACGACCAAAGTGTTCGATGTGATCGGCCGCAATCAAGAGAGCGCCGCTCACCGGGAAGAATTTATCGTGTTGCGGGAGATGGCGCTAACGTCAGGTCGATTGCTTGGATTGACCGCATATTTGATCGTTATACCTCACTATCATTCGCCGAGGGCGATTACATGGCTTATGCTCGCAGTTGGTCTCGTGCCGATTGCCGGTTGGTGGTGGATGAGACCTTTTTTGCAGCAGGGAGTAACTCGGCGGCGGACGGCCGCAGATCGAATAGGAAGATGAACGGAGGCAGGATGACTATTGGCTAAAGCAGTGTCTGATGTGACTCAATTGATCGGTCATACGCCGATTGTGCAATTAAACCGGATGGCGGAAGAAGGAAGCGCAGATGTGTGCGTGAAGCTGGAGCGCTTCAATCCAAGCGGCAGCGTCAAGGACCGAGCCGCTTTCTCGCTGATTCAGGCAGCGGAGCGGGAGGGCTTGATCAAGCCCGGTGATACGGTGATCGAGCCGACTAGCGGCAATACGGGGATTGGACTTGCGATGACCGCCGCCGCAAGAGGCTATAAGATGATCCTGATTATGCCGGACAATATGTCAGCGGAGCGAATCAAGCTGCTGCAGGCATACGGCGCGGAAGTCGTGCTGACTCCGGCAGCCGAACGGATGCCGGGCGCAATCCGTAAGGCGGAAGAGCTTCGTGCGGGCATTCCCGGCAGCTTCATTCCGAATCAATTCGAGAACAGGGCTAATCCGGATATTCACCGTACCACAACTGCACTGGAGATTATGGATCAATGCGAAGGGCGTCTGGATGCCTTCGTCGCAACTGCCGGTACCGGCGGTACGATAACAGGAACCGGAGAAACGCTGAAGGCGCTTGTCCCCGGTCTTTATGTAGCGGTCGTTGAGCCGATGGGCTCTCCTGTCTTGTCGGGCGGCCAGCCGGGTCCGCATAAGCTGGTAGGCACGAGCCCAGGCTTCGTGCCAGCCATTCTGAACACGTCCGTCTATGATGAAATTATTCAAGCTTCCGACGAGGATGCTTTACGCACGATGCGCGATCTTGCCCGCAAGGAAGGCATTCTGGTAGGACCGTCTTCCGGTGCTTCCGTATGGGCGGCCATGCAGATAGCGAAACGTCTTGGCAAGGGCAAGCGCGTTGTTTGTATTGCGCCTGATACAGGCGAGCGTTACTTAAGCATGGATGTGTTTTAATCCCTCTCTTTTATCCTCTTAGTTATCATTTTTTACCTCTCTATATGCATTTTGGCATTCGCTTCTGGGCAACCTTTTGGTTGTGAGGAAGTGAATGCCATGAAAGTAAAACCCTTCGGAATAATTCCGTCTATCGCCATATTGATTTTAACGGTCGGCCTGGTCAACCACGTGCTGATTGTCCCCATTCTGCTGAGCTATGCAAAGCGCGACGCCTGGATGGCTGTTATTTTCGCCTTTATCGTCATTTTGCCCTGGACAGCCATCCCTTTTTTCAACCTGCTCAAAAAACTTAATCACCAAAGGTTTGACAAGTGGCTGAAGGACCGTGTGCATCCTGTTATCGCATGGATCATTATCGGTTATTTTCTGCTGGTGCTGTTCCTGGTTGGTTCGGAGACCTTAATCGTCACGTCGTCATGGACGGGAACGACTTATCTGCCTAACACGCCTACGTATGTTGTTGCATTCGTGTTTCTTGCCCTTTGTCTGTATGCTGCCTGCATGGGGCTCCGAACAATCGCCTTCATGAGCTGTCTGCTTGTGCCTTTGGTCGTGTTGCTTGGCGATTTCGTCATGTCCACGAACATGCCTCATAAGGATTACCGTTATATGCTGCCGATGCTGGAATTCGGCTTTTCGCCTGTTGTGAGGGCTTCCATCAACTGCCTGACGGCATTCAGCGAGCTGTTTATGCTTTTGTTCATGCAGCATCACTTGAAGAAAAGCTATAAACGGTGGCATCTGGTGGTTCTCATCTTTTTCTTGGGCTTGCTGGCTATCGGTCCTTTGACTGGCGCTATAGCCGAGTTTGGTCCGATTGAAGCGGAGAAGATGCGTTATCCTGCATTCTCGCAGTGGAGGCTGGTGTCGATCGGCCGTTATTTCGAGCATGTCGATTTCTTTGCTATCTTTCAGTGGCTGTCCGGTGCTCTCATTCGGGTGTCGCTGGCGATATACCTCATCCTGGAGTTTAATCCGCTTAGCCGATTGAGACACAAGTGGATTGCTCCTTCTATTCTTGCCGTCTTGCTAGGAGGCATGGCGGCTTACTGGACGAATCATATGATCGAGTATCGGGTGATGATCGGTTTTGGATTCCGGTATTTCGGCGTTGTAACGATGAGTTTAATCATCGCGATCTATGCCATCAGCTTTCTGAAGAAAAGGCGGGTGAGACAATGAGCGGCACTATGCAGATGGAAGAACCGACAGGAGATAACAGGCGGCATAAAGAACGGCTTACCTTGGCAAAGTTTCGGGATCGGATCAAACCGTGCAACGATGTAATGGAGCAGACGGTGCAAATCGGGGGGAGCCGGGAGCATTTGGCTTATATCTATTATTGTGATGGACTAATTGACAGCCAGATGTATCATCTCGGTCTGCTGCCGACGCTGGAGAAGTGGAAGCATATTCACGAGGCGCCGGTGTCGCCGGAAAGCTCGGGGGAAAGCCATCCCAGCCGGATCTTCGTTCCGCTTGACCCTGACGACCCGGATCATATCTACGCCCGTCTGTTCGCAGGAAGCGTCATTGTTACCTTCTCGGACGAGGAAGGCTTCTACGAATGCAACATTGCGAACCAGCCTGCGCGAACACCCGAGGAATCCTCGATGGAACTGTCGCTTAAAGGGCCAAGAGATGGCTTTGTCGAGCAGTTGTCGGTCAATATTGCGCTCGTGCGCAAGAGACTCCGAACACCAAACTTGCATATTGAATACCACAAGGTCGGCACCGATACCCAGACGGAGATTGCGATCATGCATATGGAGGATCAAGCGCCGCCCGGGCTTGTGGACGAGGTCAGACGGAGAGTTCAGTCTCTGCATCTTCCGTCTGTGAACGGGGCGGGAGAGCTGGAGGAGCGGTTATCCGACCGTCCGCTGGCGCTGTTTCCTTTGCTTGACTACGTAGGCAGGCCGGATTATGTCGTGCAATCCCTGATGAAGGGGCGATTCGCGATTCTGGTCGACGGCTCACCGGCTGCCTTGATCGGCCCGGGAAATCTCTTGCTGCTGATCAAATCTCCAGAAGACACCCATCTGCCGTATTACTATGTGTCGCTGGAGCGTCTGCTTCGGATTTTAGGCTTGCTGATGTCTCTCTTCCTGCCCGGCTTCTGGGTTGCATTGTCGTCTTATAATACGGATCAGGTGCCCTTTACACTGCTGGCGACGGTTACGATTTCACGTATCGGCTTGCCGATGTCCGCGACGATGGAGATGTTCCTGATGCTGACGCTGTTCGAGGTATTCCGCGAAGCCGGTGTGAGGTTGCCCCGTCCGGTCGGTCAGACTGTCTCCGTCGTCGGCGGCCTTATTATCGGAGATGCGGCCATCCGAGCAGGCATGACCTCACCTACCATGCTTGTTGTGGCGGCGGTATCGGCCGTCTCCACATTCACGTTGGTGAACCAGTCGCTGGCGGGTTCTGTCAGCCTGTTCAGGGTTGTGATTCTCATTTTATCCTCTATTTTAGGCATGTTCGGATTTTTTGTAGGCATGTTCGGACTGCTTTTGTATATGTGCTCACTTGAATCGTTCGGACAGCCCTATATGCAGCCGATTGCGCCGCTCCACATCAAGGATGCCATTTCTTCGCTGGTTCAGAAGCCGTGGAAGCTGAATTCCAATCGGAGGAAGCGGTCATGAGCGGACGGAAGCTGAGAAGAAGGTCTGCATGGACACGGAGGATCACGACAGTGGCGCTTGCGCTCGTCTGCATCCTGCTAACCGGCTGCTGGGATGAGGTGAATTTGCAGGATGTCAGCTATATATCGGGAATGGGCGTGGATTACAAGGACGGACAGTACACCATCTATACTCAGATGATTAATTTTGGCGCTGTAGCTAAGACAGAGTCGCCGCAGCCGCAATCCCAGAAGATATGGATCGGTCAAGGCAAAGGAGATTCCGTACTGCTTGCCTTTTACAATTTGAGCCGGGGCGGTTATACGACGCTTAATCTGGAGCATCTCAAAACAATCGTGGTGCATGAGCGGGCGCTTGGCAAAATTGCGGATGTGCTGGACGGGCTGAACCGGCAGCGCGCCTCACGTTATACATCGCTGCTCTACGGCACGAAAGAGCCGCTAGAATCTATTTTTACGACGGAGAACTTCTTTGACCAGTCGCCGCTGAACAGCATCCTGTACATGCCGGGACCGCATGACGTGCAATACACGTTCACAAGACCGCTTAAGATGCAGAATGCCGTTCAGCAGCTTAGAGAACCGTCCATGACAACGCTGCTGCCTGCGCTGAATACGACGGAGGCTTACTGGCAACACGGCAGCAAAAAAATGAATACCCAACTTATCGATGGCATATTCGTGTTCAAAAATTTCAAGTATCAGGGCTATGCGCGGGAGAAGGAGCTGCCTGGCATCCGCTGGCTGGACGAATCATTCGACAAGGTGTTCGCGAAGGCGGGGGGCGGCGAGCAAGAAGCAACAGTCTCGATAACGGAGTCGGACCATAGGTTTCGCATCGATTCGTCGGCTCCTGACAAATCGATCTTTCGCTTGACTGTGCAACTGAAGGGGCATGTGGTGGAATTAGACGGACAAATGACCGAGCGCGAAATTGTCGATTCGATCGAAAAGAGAGTCAGGGAAGAGATCGAAGCCACGTACCGCTTCGGCCTTGAGCGGGGAATGGACATCTATCATCTGGAGCATTATTTGTACCGTTATCACCACGGTTATTGGAAGAACCATGTCAAGGGCAAGGACTGGACGCCGCAGAAGGATCAGCTGGCGGAAATCGAAGTTAATCTAGATTTAACGGATTCGGGCAAATTTCAATTGACGAGCGGCACATAAAATAAGGGAATTGGCTCATAATACGGAAGTCAGCATTTCAAGAGCAAAGGAGGGATTACCATGCTGCAGCCTATGACAGCGAAGGAACTGGAGTATATTGCAGATTCCATGTCCAATGAGGACCTGCTTATGAAGCAATGCGCGGCGGTCGTCTCGGTCGCCACAACGCCAGCCATCAAGAACTGCTGCTCCCAGATGATCCAGATGCATCAACAGCATTATGATTCGCTTATGCACGCGATTCAGCACCATCAGCAGATGGCGCCTACCCAGCCGCAATAACTATATCGTATTGGAGGGAATAAGATGAATCAGCAATCGCAATCCATACTGACGGAGGAAGATCTGGCTTCGACGGTGTTGTCGGATCTGAAGCGCGTCGTTCGTGAATACGCGACAGCGGCTACGGAGTCTACCTGTCCGGATATTCGCCAAATGTTCACCAAGCTGCTCGACAATACGCTGAAGGCGCAGGGACAGCTGTTCCAAGCCATGCAGCAAAGCAATATGTACAATACGGCATCCCCGGCGCTTAGACAAGAGCTGGACAAGCAGGCGCAGCAATACAAGCAGACGGCGCAAAAAACAAAGCAGCAGCTTCAGCAAGCACTTAACGGATCGCAGCAAGGATCATTCTTCAATCCGAGTCAGCAGCAGCAGTCCGGTCAGCAGCAACAGCCATATTATAGCTAAGACCCTTCGGGGTCTTTTTTATTGCACAAATTCTTTGCAGGAAAAGGGGATTAGGTGTAATATATTTTTTATAACCGCAGGCGAGCTGGAAGGAGCTTTGGCATGAACGAATTACAGTTAAAAGTATTGGAACTGCTGAAGGAAGACGCCCGCAGGGACGCGGAGCTGATCGCGACCATGCTGGATCATCCGGTAGCGGAAGTGAAGGAAGCCATTGCCGCGATGGAGCAAGACCATATTATCGTCAAATACGCGACAGTTGTGAACTGGAGCAAGGTGGACGACGAGAAGGTAACGGCCTTGATCGAAGTGCAAATTACGCCTGAGCGGGGGCGCGGATTCGAAGGCATCGCCGAGCGAATCTATCTGTACCCGGAAGTAAAATCGGTCTACCTGATGTCAGGAGCCTACGATTTGCTGGTAGAGGTTGAAGGGAAGACGCTGAAGGAAGTCGCTTCGTTCGTGTCCAACAAGCTGTCGCCGATTGATGCGGTGCTTTCGACCAAGACCTTTTTCATATTGAAAAAATATAAACAGGACGGCATCATCTTCGAGGAAAACGAAGGTGACCATCGGTTGATGGTTTCGCCGTAACATAAAGGGTGATGGTGATGATTAGAGAGAAATCGCAAGGAACCTCCATCCCTGTGCAGCGTCAATCGATGGCTGACTATTTGTCTCCTCTTGTTCGAGACATCAAACCGTCGGGAATCCGCCGGTTTTTTGATTTGGTCAGCACGCGCAAGGATATCATAACGCTTGGTGTTGGCGAACCGGACTTCGTTACGCCATGGCATGTGCGGGAGGCGGCTGTATATTCACTGGAGTCTGGCAAGACCCAGTATACGTCGAATGCGGGAATGCCCGCGCTTCGGGAGGCGATCGGGCAATACTTGAATGACTCTTTCTCGGTCGAATATGATCCGGCAAGTGAGGTAATCGTGACGGTAGGGGGCAGTGAAGCGATTGATCTGGCGCTCCGCGCGCTCATTACGCCGGGCGATGAGATTCTGATTCCCGAGCCTTGTTATATTTCTTATTCACCGATAACGGCTCTGAGCGGCGGCGTGCCGGTTGGCATCGAGACATTCGCTGTTGATAACTTCAAGCTGCGGGCGGAGCAGCTGCAAGCCGTAATTACGCCGCGCTCCAAAGTACTTATCTTATGTTATCCAAGCAATCCGACCGGCGGCATCATGACCTATGAGGACTGGCTGCCGATCGCGAAGCTTGTGGAAGAGAACGATCTGATCGTCATCTCGGACGAAATCTATGCTGAGCTGACGTACGGTTCCAAGCATGTCAGCTTCGCGGCGATGCCGGGCATGAAGGACCGGACTATTCTGGTTAGCGGCTTCTCCAAGGCGTTCGCGATGACGGGCTGGCGGATGGGTTATGCTTGCGGGCATACCGATATTATTGCTGCCATGCTTAAGATTCATCAATACACCGTTATGTGTGCTCCGGTTATGGCGCAATATGCGGCGCTTGAGGCGCTCCAGCATGGCTTGGAGGAAAAGGATCGCATGGTCGAGTCTTATAATCAGCGGCGCAGGCTTGTCGTGAAGGGCTTCCGGGAGATCGGGCTGGAATGCCATGAGCCGCAAGGCGCCTTCTATGCCTTCCCATCGATCGCATCAACCGGAATGTCGAGCGAGACATTCGCCCAGCGGCTATTGGAAGAAGCTGGCGTCGCGGCGGTGCCGGGTGATGTATTCGGCCTAGGCGGCGAGGGGCATCTAAGATGCTCGTATGCGACATCCGTTACACAGTTGACCGAAGCGCTAGACCGCATCGGAAATTTCGTGCATCAATTAAAGCAAGGCTAGCCGATCAGCAGGTCAGGAGTCTCTCCGGCCTGCTGTTGCTATAAGCGGAGCTTCAAGGTTAATGGGCGGTACTGGGGCTTACGCCCGTTCGAAGAACTAGGAGGGAACAGATGAGGTTATATACAAAGACCGGAGACAAAGGCCAAACGTCGCTTATTGGCGGCAGAGTTGGCAAAGATGATATCCGCGTAGAGGCGTACGGCACAATTGACGAGCTGAACAGCTTTGTAGGCCAGGCGCAAGCTGAAGCGGCGAAGTATGAATCGCTCCAGGAAATGGCTGGCTATTTGCTCGATATTCAGCATGAGCTGTTCGATTGCGGTTCGGATTTGGCGTATGCCAAAGAAGGTGTTCCGTATAAGATGAATGGCGAGCCGGCCCTGCGGATGGAGGAGTGGATTGATCGTTACATCGTGGAAGCACCTGAGCTCACGCGCTTTATTCTGCCTGGCGGCAGCGCGTTATCATCCATGCTCCATGTGTGCAGAACGGTATGCCGCAGAGCGGAGCGCCGGGTTGTTACTCTATCGGGCGAGCATGCGATTAATCAGGATGTACTGATCTACTTGAACCGGCTGTCCGATTATTTCTTTGCAGCAGCCCGCGTCGCCAACTACAAGCTTGGGGTGCCTGACACGGAGTATATCAGAAGTGCGGAAGTATTCCGCAAGGGCAAGGCGAAGACCAAGAGCGTTAACGAGGAGAAAGGCTGAAGCTGCAATGGAACATGGGAACGAGCGCTACTACGCCCCGCTTGTCGTCGAGGTGACGGATGCGGATGACGGCAAGCAGATTCGAACGATACTGGAGCGGAGGCTTGGCGTCTCCCGCAAGCTGCTCTCCCAGGTGAAGCTGACCGAACACGGGCTAACACTGAATGAGGAGCGGGTTTATACGACGGCGATTGCGAAGTCAGGCGATACGATCCGTCTTCGGATGGAGCAGGAAGAGTCCGAGGACATCTTGCCCCAGCCCATTCCGATAGAAGTGGTCTATGAAGATGATAGCTTGCTGATCGTGAATAAGCCGGCGGGCATGATTGTTCATCCGACACATGGCCATTATACGAACACGCTAGCCAATGGTGTTGTCCATCATTGGAAGGAGAGGGGAGAGCGTGTCCGTTTCCGGCCGATTCACCGGTTGGATGAGGAGACGTCGGGGCTGGTCGCCATTGCAAAAACAAGCTATGTGCATCAGCAGCTCTCGGAGCAGTTGCAAGCGGGAACTGTTATGAAGCTATACCGCGCTTATGTATATGGCGTGCCTGTGCCTGCAACCGGTACCATCAATGAACCAATAGACCGGGATGATGAGCAGCCGCATCTGCGTGTAGTAAGGCCGGACGGTTATCCGTCCATTACGCATTATGAGGTCATCGCCTCGTACCCTGGAAGGGAAGGGACGACGGCCGCTTCAGTTAGGATGAAGCTGGAGACGGGACGAACCCATCAAATTCGTGTACATATGCGTCATATCGGGTGTCCGCTTATTGGGGACAAGTTCTATGGACCGGAGCATAACAACCGCATAGAAGAGTGGGAGCTTGCCGCAGGACGCCATGCCCTCCATGCGGAAATGCTGGGGTTCGTGCATCCGATCAAGAAAGTGCCGATGGAATGGCAAGCGCCTCTGCCTGCGGAGCTGGCGAGGCTGGAGAAGCTGCTTGGAGCGGATGAAACCAGCAGTCCCACTAGTACATATCGGAAGGAGAACTTAGAGTAATCATGTCAGAACGTAAAGTAACGATTATCGAATATCCGAAATGCAGCACATGCAAAGCGGCGATCAAATCGCTGAAGGCCAAAGGAAATGAGGTCGCGACTCGTCATATCGTAGAGGATACGCCTACGGCTAAGGAACTGAAGGAGCTGCTGCAAATCAGCGGCATGGACATAAAGAGGCTGTTCAATACGTCCGGCGAGGTTTATCGCGAGCTTGGACTGAAGGACAAGCTGCCGGGAATGACGGATGATGAGAAGCTGGAGCTTCTCGCTTCGCACGGCATGCTGATTAAGCGTCCCATCGTAACGGACGGTAAGCAGGTAACGGTGGGCTATAAGGAAGACCAGTACGAACAGGTTTGGGGCCGGTCATGATGGATACAGGCAAAGCTTGGCGGTCTGAGCGGCTGTCGGCGCTCGGCTCGTCCATCTTCTCGGAAGTGGCGGCATGGAAGGCCGCAGCAGCCAGGGAGGGTAAAGATATAATTGACCTTGGCATCGGCAGTCCGGACCAGCCGCCTACGGAGAAGGTCAGACGCGCCTTGGCGGAAGCCGCGCTTCAGGCCGGCAACTATGCGTATCCTGCAACCAAGGACGGCATGCCCTTCAAGGAAGCGGCAGCGGCCTGGATGAAGCATCGCTTCGGCGTCACCGTAGATCCCGCAAGCGAAATGGTCACGCTGCTGGGCTCGCAGGACGGGCTTGCCCATCTGGCGATGGCCATCTGTGATCCTGGTGATGCAGCCTTGCTGCCGAATCCGGGTTATCCCATCTATGCAGGCTCGCTTGCGCTGGCAGGGGTCGAAGCGATCCTGATGCCACTGCGGGAGGAGAACGGTTATCTTCCCGATCTGGATGCCATCTCTGTGGAAGAATGGCAGCGTTCCAAATTCATCCTGCTTAATTATCCCAATAACCCGCTGTCCGCTGTAGCCGATCTGGCGTTCTACGAGAAGGTGCTGGTGAAAGCGAAGGAGCACGGGGTGCTGGTCGTTCATGACCTTGCTTATTCCGAGATGGGCTTTGATGGCAATGAACCCCCGAGCATTCTGCAGTTGCCTGGGGCATCAGAGCAAGCGGTAGAATTCCATTCGATGTCCAAAAGCTTCAACATGGCGGGCTGCCGAATCGGCTTCCTTACGGGCAACCGGGAAGCGGTGGGGGCGTTGCGTGAGCTGAAGGCGAATATCGATTATGGTGCCTTCTATCCGGTTCAGCAGGCGGCGGTTGTGGCGCTTCAAGAAGCGATGGCTGCGCCGGACAAGCCGAAGGTAGGCAAGCTATACGAGCGCAGGCGTGATCTGTTCCTGGACGCGCTGCGTGCGGAAGGATGGGACATGAAGCTGCCAAAAGCGACAATGTTCGTATGGGCGCAGCTGCCGAAGATGGCTTGGGACACGGGAGTGGCGTGGACCTCCAGAACCATTTCCCAGGAAATGCTTAAGGCAACGGGTGTTGTCGTCGTGCCTGGCGAGGCTTTTGGCACAGAGGGAGAGGGCTATGTTCGTATCGCGCTTGTCGAGGACGAAAGCAGGCTGTTGGAAGCAGCGGCACGAATTGGACGATTTATCCGGGGAGAGCTTGTGATAAAATGATCGTAATGGAGCATTTGTATGAAGCGAATGCTTGCTTATGACGAAGTTAGGGGTTGAATGGTTTGAGCGAACAAAGACTTCTGCTTGTGGACGGGATGGCGATTCTGTTCAGAGCTTATTTTGCAACATCGTTTACGGGCAGCATTAGACGGACAAGCTCCGGCTTGCCTGTCAATGCCGTACACGGTTTCGTCCGTTATTTCATGGATGCGGTGAACAAATTCAATCCTACCCATGTGATCTGCTGCTGGGATATGGGGAGCAAGACGTTCCGTACGGAGCAATATGACGGCTACAAGTCCAATCGGCCCGACGCGCCGGAGGATTTGATTCCGCAATTCGACTTAGTGAAGGATGTTGTGGCGAGCTTTAATGTGCCGAATGTCGGTATTGTGGGTTACGAGGCAGACGATTGTATCGGCACGCTGGCGAACCGTTTCAAGCATGAAGCCGAGGTTATCGTCGTAACGGGCGATCACGATATGCTTCAGCTTGTAGATGACTGTGTATCCATTGCCATTATGAAGAAGGGCATTGGCAATTACATGGTTTATACGCCAACGACATTGCTGGAGGAGAGACAGCTAACGCCGCAGCAAATCATTGATATGAAAGGGTTAATGGGCGATACGAGCGACAATTACCCTGGCGTTCGCGGTATCGGCGAGAAGACGGCGCATAAGCTCATTCTGGAGCATGGATCGATTGACGGCTTGCTCGCGAATCTGGATTCCGTATCCAAGACGGTCCGGGCGAAGATTGAAGCTGATCTTGAGATGTTGCATCTGTCGCGCCAGCTTGCGACGATTCATTGCAACGCACCGCTGGACACTGATATGAGCCTATGCGGTTGGAGCTATGACCGAAATACGGTGCTGAACAAGTTCGAAGAGCTGGAGTTCAAGAGTCTGGTTGCTTTAATCAGTTAGTTAAAAAACGATGATGATATGGAGGGCAGAAAGCTATCCAGCTTGTTGTTCCATAGCAAATCGCATGTACACAAAAACCGTTCCTTTTCCAAATGGCAGGTTGTGCCTCCATTTGAAGAAGGAGCGGTTTCTTTTTTATTATCCCTTGTGGCTAAGGTAAACAGAGCAAGAAAATGTTCTGGAGAAGCGGAGCGTTCGCCTTTGTATTCGGATTTCATCCGATATATGTTCTTCTGGGAATCTGGATACAACAGCGATCGTAAGCATATTTTCTTGCGCAGTGGGCGCCCTCAGCTATAAGTCACACGATCTGAAATTTTGCAGCCGAAAATGATTAGTTACGATTTTTTCGGGTTGTTTTCCTCCCTTACCCCCTCCATGGCTGAGAGCAAGCGGAGCAAGAAAATGTTCTGGAGAAGCGAAGCGTTCGCCTTTGTATCCGGATTCCAACCTATACACATTGTTCAAGGAATCTGGATACAACAGCGATCGTAAGCATATTTTCTTGCGCAGTGGGCGCCCTCAGCTATAAGTCACACGATCTGAAATTTTGTAGCCGAAAATGATTAGTTACGATTTTTTCGGGTTGTTTTCCTCCCTTACCCCTCCATGGCTGAGAGCAAGCGGAGCAAGAAAATGTTCTGGAGAAGCGAAGCGTTCGCCTTTGTATCCGGATTCCAACCTATACACATTGTTC
>NZ_JBHVQB010000007.1:0-106538 GCF_042887015.1 Paenibacillus sp. NPDC057967 | reverse complement strand
GTTCAAGGAAATCCGGATACAACAGCGATCGTAAGAATATTTTCTTGCGCAGTTTGTGTCCAGCCATGCAACACCATCGATCGTAAGAATATTTTCTTGCGCAGTTTGTGTCCAGCCATGCAACACCATCGATCGTAAGAATATTTTCTTGCGCAGTGCGCGCTCAGCCATATCCTCTCACCTGAAAAATTGCAACCATAAACGAAATCTCCCTCCTTATGACCCTCCTGCCACCTGTTCTATACTTGGATTACCAAATAGAGATATGAACAGATACGGAGGAATGCCGCGATGGACTCACAGGTTACCATCCCAGAGAAACACGGCAATGAAGCAACCCGCGTACACAAGGCGGCTCTCTTCTTCAAGAAGCTGAAAAGGCAAAAGATTTTGCAACTGATGGCGTTATCCGGTATGGTGTGGCTGGTTATCTTCCACTACATCCCCATATACGGCATCATTATCGCCTTCAAGGAATACAACATCGTTCATTCCATCAGCTCCGCGCCTTGGGTCGGGCTTTATCACTTCAAGGAGTTTTTCGAAGACGACAGCCTCGGCTACGTCATTAAAAATACATTCGGGATGAGCTTGCTGAAGCTGTTAATCGGCTTCCCGATGCCGATCCTGTTCGCGCTAATGCTGAACGAGCTCAGATCGGTCCGCTTCAAAAAAGCGGTTCAGACCATCTCATACCTGCCCCATTTCTTATCCTGGGTCATTCTGGGCGGCATCCTGACCACCTGGCTAGCGGATGTGGGCATTATAAATAAAGTATTGCTAGCGCTAGGTTTTATCCACGAGCCGATCAGCTACCTGGCTGAACCTAGTTATTTCTGGACGATTATCGTCAGCTCGGATATATGGAAGGAGCTCGGCTGGTCCGCCATCATCTACTTGGCAGCGATTACAGGGGTTTCGCCGGAGCTGTATGAGGCAGCCACCATTGACGGCGCCGGACGCTTCCAGAAGATGTATTACATTACGCTGCCGATGATTAAAGGCACGATCACGATCCTGTTCATCCTGGCGGTCAGCGGCATCTTGAACTCGAACTTCGATCAGATATTCGTGCTGAAAAACCAGCTGAACGAAGTAGCCAGCAACGTCATCGACACTTATGTCTACCAGATCGGCATCTCGCAAGGCCGTTACTCTTATGCTACAGCCGTTGGTCTCGTCAAGTCAGTCATTGCGTTTATACTCCTGCTCACGGCGAACAGCATCACCAAGCGACTCAATAACACATCATTATTTTAAAGGGTGGACGGACTATGCAAACACGCTTACGATCAGAAAAAATATTCGACTGGTTTAATACGCTGGTCATGCTATTGATCTGCTTCGCAACGCTTTATCCGGTCTGGTATGTACTCATTAATTCGTTGAATGAAGGAATGGACGCCATGCGCGGCGGCATCTACTGGCTGCCCCGGGTGTTCAGTCTGGAGAGCTATACGACCGTGTTCAAAAACGACGGACTGATGACCGCATTCGGCATCACAGTGGCGAAGACGGTGCTCGGCACCTTCATCCATGTTTTCTTCACGGCGATGGTCGCTTATGCCATCTCGCAGAGAGAGCTGGTAGGCCGGAAGCTGTATCTCATAGTCGGCACGATTACGATGTTTTTCAGCGGCGGCCTTATTCCGCAATATTTGCTGCTTCGTGATCTGGGCTTGCTCGATACATTTTGGGTCTATATTTTCCCGGCAATGTTCAGCTTCTTCGACCTTATCATCTTTATGACCTTTTTCAGAGAGATTCCGTATGGCCTGGAGGAAGCGGCCAAGATGGACGGCGCCAACGATTTCAGCATCTTTGTCCGGGTCATCATTCCGGTCTCCATGCCGGTCGTCGCCACCATCGCGTTATTCCACGGTGTGTATCAATGGAATGATTATTTTGCCGGCGTCATCTATGTCAACGATCCGAATTTGCAGCCGATCCAAACCTTCCTGTACCGGATTGTGGCGCTGTCGGGCTCCAATCAGATTGTATCGACCGTAACGGGTGTGACCAAGACCGTCACCTCGCAGTCGGTCAAGCTG
Source organism: Paenibacillus sp. NPDC057967 (assembly GCF_042887015.1). Classification (NCBI taxonomy): domain Bacteria; kingdom Bacillati; phylum Bacillota; class Bacilli; order Caryophanales; family Paenibacillaceae; genus Paenibacillus; species Paenibacillus sp. NPDC057967. The sequence continues at coordinate 104,487 of NZ_JBHVQB010000007.1, read as the reverse complement.
GCCACGATGGTTGTGGCGACGCTGCCTATCGTATTCGTGTATCCGTTCCTGCAAAAATATTTTGTTAAAGGCTTTATGATTGGCTCCATGAAAGAATAACGTCGGCTTTCACAGCAATGCTATTGGCCAGGCAAAGCTGAGAGCATATATAATCATCATAGAGAGGGGTATCAAGCATGGCAGTTATGCGTAAATTCATTACCGCAGTTACATTAATCAGCTTGCTGCTGACTGCGGCAGGCTGCGCCTCGAATGGCGGCAACAAAAGCAGCGAGACGCCTAAGCCGTCCGCGGAGCAAACAGCAGTTAATCCGGATGCGCCGGGCTGGAAAGGCAATACCGAGCCGATTACATTCGATTGGTATTTGAATTACTCCTGGTTCCAAAAGAAATGGGGTTCCGATCCCACGTCTCAGTATATTACGAAAAAAACAGGCGTTAACTTGAACCTGATCGTTCCCGCAGGCAACGAAAACGAAAAAATTAACACGATGATTGCCTCCGGTAAGATGCCAGACTTCATTACGCTGGATGCCAATGACGATGCGGTGAAGCGACTGATCGAAGGCAAGATGGTATTGCCTCTGAACGAGCTGGCAGACCAATATGATCCTTATTTCTACAAAGTAATCGATCCGTCCAAGGCTTCCTGGTTCGCTGAGCCGGACGGCAACTTCTACGGCTATCCGAACAACTCGTCGTCTCCGAGAGATTATGAGGCGAATGAAACGATGTTCACATCGACGCAAACCTTCATGGTGCGTAAGGATATGTATGAAGCGCTTGGCAAGCCGGATATGAGAACGCCGGAAGGCTTCATCAACGCGCTGAAGCTTGCGAAGGAGAAGTTCCCGGAAGTGGACGGCCAGCCGCTCATTCCGCTTGGTCTGCATGAGTTTACCGACACGGGCAACTATGCGCTGGAAAACTACTTACAGAACTTCCTTGCGATCCCGCAAGAGGTGGACGGTAAGTTGAACGACCGCACGACAGATCCTGAATACATCAGCTGGCTGAAGACATTCCGTCAAATTAATAGTGAAGGCTTGTTGTCCAAAGACATCTTCATCGACAAGAGACCGCAGATGGAAGAGAAGATTGCGCAAGGACGCTACTTCGCGATGCTGTTCCAATGGAAGGATATGAGCTCGCAGCAAAACATCGTATACCAGAAAGACCCGAACCGCATCTATATGTCGATCGACGGACCTTCCAACTCGAAGCTGGAGGATCCGACACTGAGCGGACCAGAAATCGGGGGCTGGGGCCTCACGCTTATCTCGAAAGATGTGAAGGATAAGAAAAGAGCCATCGAGTTCTTGACGTACATGATCAGCGAGGAAGGCCAGAAGGACTTCGCCCTTGGTGAAAAAGGGGTAACCTATGATACGATTGACGGCAAGGATCAGCTGTATCAAAAGGTTATCGACGAGACGGAGTTTGACTACGGCACGCAATACAGCTACTTCATGCTGACCGACTATAGCATGTGGCTCAGATGGGCTCCGGCTACGAAGGAGCAATATACGATTTTGGAGGATTGGACAAGAGGCAAGACGCATAACTTCTCCGCCTTCAGCAATCTGAATCCGCAAGGCACAACCGAGGAAGGCATCATTTCGCAGAAGATCCGCCAGCAATGGGGAAAAGCGCTGCCGAAGATGATATTGTCCAAGTCGGATGAGGATTTCGATGTGATCTTCAATGATTTCCTGCAGGACCGCGAGAAGCTTGGCTTCGACAAAGTGGTTGCGTACCAGCAGAAGAAATATGAAGAGAACGTGGCTAAACTAACTAAATAATAACAGTGTACTAAAGCAGCAAGCAGCAAGGCCCATCTGGATATGGGCTTTGCTGTATTGTTGCTTACTCTACTTTATGGATGTGACGATCTGTGGGACAACGGCTGCGATGGAACAGGCTTGCGCAGTATATTGGAAATATGCGATTGCAGACGAAGATGGTTGTCTCGTATATCCTGATTATATTGATTCCGATTTTAATCTTTTCAAGCTACATGTCCAACAACTTCTACAATAATACGATCCATGATACGATTCAGTCCAATCAATATTTGCTAGACGTGGAGTATAACAAAATTACCAACAATATCGATCTGATGGAGCGGACAGCGCAATTGATGCTGCTGGACAACAAGGTGCTGGATTATCTGGTCCTGAAGCAAGAAATGGATACGCTCTCATTAATGGATTTCTCGCGGAACGTGCTGCCGGATCTGGTGCGGCTTCAATTCAACAATCCCAATATTGCGCATATCCGTATGTACTTCAACAACCCGTATACCAAAGAGCTGTGGCCGATCTTCCTGGACGAGAAGCGGATCGCGAATGTTCCCTGGATGCAGGAGCTGAAGGAGCGCAACGGGATGGAGCTGTGGGAGTTCGATACGGAGGACCGCAACGTGATGAGCCTGCCGACAAGCGAGTCGTTCCAGAAGGAGAAGTCTAAGGTATCACTGCTTCGGCAAATTAGCTACGGGACGGATAAGCAAGCGGGGATCGTGCAGATTGACATGTACCTGGACGATTTCTTCTCCAGAGTGGAGCATGACGAACAGGATCGCCAATCGAAGCTGCTGCTGCTGGATCGGAAGTCGCAATTTTTCTATCATGACCAAACGTCCTTCGTAGCCAATATTCCGCTGGATGATCTGGAGCAGCGCATCAAGTCTGCCGCAGCTACGGACGGGTCTCATTTTGAAATCACCTATAACGGCGTGCCTTATATTATGATTTTCAAAAAAATCGATCTATTGGACGCCTTTATTATAAGCGCCGTGTCCTTGGAGGAGCCTCTTCAGGCGATTCGTGATACGGTGCAAAATCTGATTCTCGTCAGCGTTGTATTGATCGTCATTCTGTCGCTGATCACGTATTTGCTGAGCCGTATTATTTTCAAGAGGCTGCGTATGCTGCAAAACGCCATGAATCGCGTGCGGAACGGAGATTTGCAGGTCAATATCGATGTGAGCGGCGGCGGAGAGGTTGGCGAGATTGCCCTTCATTTTAAGATGCTGATGAAAAAAATCAATTCACTCATCGTCGATGCGGTCAATAAGCAGGCGGCGGCCAAGGAAGCGGAGCTGAATGCGATGAAGAACCAGATCGATTCGCATTTTATGTACAATACGCTGGAAAATTTGAAGATGCTGGCGGAGGTAGAGGGGCAGTATGTGCTCTCTGATGCGCTGACCTCCCTTGGCCGCATGATGCGCTACAATCTGCAATGGACGAGCAATTATGTCCGTCTGCGCGACGAGGTCCATCATATCCAGAATTACATTGCGATTATGAATATCCGGTACGACGACAGAATTTCGCTCCAGCTATTTGTGCCGCAGGTCTATATGGAGCATGAGATATTGAAGATGTCGCTGCAGCCTGTGGTGGAGAACGCCATCAAGCATGGCCTGTATACCAATGAGCGAGGCGAGGAGCTGCCGCTGGTTCTGTCGATCCGGGTGCATGAGGCGAATGATCATATGCTGATTGAGATGATGGATAATGGCAAAGGGATGGACGCCGAGGGTGTGAACCGGATTAACTATATGATTCGTCTGAACGATGCGGATTTCCGCCAGGTGCAAGGAGCGGTCAAGTCCGGGGAAGAGAAGGGCAACGGAATCGGCCTGCGGAACGTCAATCAGCGGGTGAAGATGAATTATGGCAATGATTACGGCATTCAAGTGCAAAGCGTAGAGGGGCAATATACGACTGTCAGCATCAAGCTGCCGACACTACTATTCTCCAAGGGAGATGCGGGACATGCGGAAACTTCTGATCGTGGATGATGAAAAAAATATAAGGATTGGCCTGAAAGCGATGATTGAGCGGGAACTGCCGGGCCGCTATGACATAACGTTCGCCGTGAACGGGGCGGATGCGCTTGAGAGATTGAAAGAGCAAGTTATCGATCTGCTTATTACTGATATTCGTATGCCTGTCATGGATGGCATCGAGCTGATCAATCAGCTTCAGGAGATGGAGGGCAAGCCGGAAGTGATGATCCTGAGCGGGCATGACGATTTCCAGTATGCCAGAGAAGCGATGCGATGTGAGGTGCGCATGTATCTGCTTAAGCCGATCGTTCGCGAGGAGCTGGTAGAAGCGTTGACGATGCTGGAGGAGACGCTGGTCAAGAAGGAGACGATCTCTCATCAGTTCAAGCAAATATCCGACCAGATGAAGGAGCATATTGAGACGCAGTTCAATTATGTGTTCCTGCGCTCCGACCTGGAGGAGGGGGAGATCGAGGAGCGGCTCGGCAAGCTGGAGCTGCCGGAACTGGGCGGAGGCTATCGGCTTGCCTTGCTCAAATGGCCCGATGCTGGACAGCGCGGACGGGATCAAGGGCAGAAGTTTGCTTTTCTGGACCTGGTCTTAAAGCGTCTGGGGAGTCAGGCGGAGGCGCTGACGTTGCGTTTCATGAACCGGCACGGTCACCTTGTTGTGCTGACGGGTTATCCCGAGCTGCTCTCGGCTATTGAGGAGCTGATCCAGCAGCAGGTGGAGATGCGGGTGAAGATGGGGGCCAGCAAATGGACTGGTCGGCTGGCACGCGTGAATGAGGCTTACGGTCAAGCGGAGAGGGCGCTTAACTATTCGCTGTTTTACAAGCATTCGGTATGTCTTCGTTATGAGGAATTGGAGGGAAGGGAATCGAATTACGAGCTGCCGATCGCATCGATCAAGAAGATATCGAATATGCTGGGTACCGATAGAGAGTCTGATGTGATGAGTTTGTTCAAGGAAGTGGTCGATTTGCGCGTTGTGATGAAATACGATATTTCCTATATGGAAGGCATCAGCCGCGCATTCAATGAACTCGTCTTCGATCAAGTGTTCAATGTATACGGCGAGGAATCAGTTGAAATTTTGAAGCTGTACAAGTCTGTCGCCGATTTATATAGCTTCTGGGATTTTCAAGACTATTACCATCATGTCGAGACGCTGCTGAAGAAGCTGGATTTGTATGTAGGCAATATGAAGAACATCCATAACGACAATCGCGAGATGAACAAAGCGATTCAATATATTCACGAGAACTATAATAATGAGCTGAATATGGCGATGGTGTCTAATTATATCTCGATGAACTATTCCTATTTCAGTCAAGCCTTCAAAGAGTATACGAATGAGAGCTTCGTCAATTATTTGAAAAAAATTCGGATCGGCAAGGCGAAGGAACTGCTCGCCAGCACGAATCTGAAGGTGCATGAAGTCGGCGAGCGGGCCGGCTTCGAGAACGCCAAGCATTTTCACCGCGTATTCAGAGAGCTGGAGGGCGTTTCCCCTAATGAGTTCCGGCAAAAGGAGCAATCCGCCGCCGACCTGAAAAATCGGCACCATATATGAAATCTGAAGCCTTATTCAGACGGAAGGGCTCTTCTATAATGTAGGCAAGGCAGCAGAAGCATACAGATGGAGGAGAGCCAATGTCGAAGAAAACGGTATATATTATTCGCGATGATGTGAACCATCCTAAAGAAGTGATTGATCCCGTGATGGAGCGGGTTTTTGATGCGGAACGCTGGAACGTCGTGTTGACTGACCGCGCGCGCGATCTGGTTGAGCATGTCGCAGAGGCGGATTTGGCGATGTGGTTTACGAACGGGCGTCCCGAGGGCGAGACGAACCTGAGCGTGGAGGAACAGGGAATTATTGTGGATCGGGTGAAGGCCGGCATGGGCATGTTGTTCGTTCATGCGGGCCTTGTTTTGATTGAAGAGGATAGCCCTTTCTATGCGGAGCTTAATTCCGGCCGCTTTATCGAGCATTCCCCGCATCATGTGCCCGTTACCAATGTGCCGGTGCGCAGCTTCGACCATCCTATTACCCGCGGTATCGAGGCGTTCACGGCAACCGACGAGCACTATTACTGCCAAGTAGATACATCAAGAACGGATGTATGGTTGCTGAGCACCTCGAAGCATGTGACAGCGGCTGGCGGCTGGGCTCACAGCGTAGGACAAGGCCGTGTCGCGGCGCTTACGCCGGGCCATACGACGGATGCGCTCGGCAATCCGCAAATGGTGCAATTAATGAGGAACGCTTCCGATTGGGCGATTGGCCTGATCTGAAACAGGAGGGGGAGTACTGCGCATGAGCCAGATATCAATTGCACTTGGCCTCTATTCCGTCTATAGAGATTTACAGCAGGATTTGGAGTCTACGCTGCGTCGCGTGAAGGAGATGGGCTACGCGGGCGTGGAGTTTTATGGCGAATTTACGCATGAGCCGGAGATGATCAAGGGGCTGCTGGAGGAGCTGGAGCTTGCCAATTGCGGCTGGCATACGGAGTGGAAGCTGCTTCAACCGGATACGATTGAAGCGACCCTGGATTACCATCTGCGGGCAGGCACACGGAATATTGTGATCCCGGCCTTGGGCGGCCCTTGGGAAATCGGACATAAGCAGGATGAAGACAGTACAGAGGTTTGGATTCGCCATGCAGAGCGGATGAATGAGATTGCGCAGCAAGTTGCAGCTCAAGGCTTCCGTCTTGGCTACCATACGCATGCCCATGAGTTCGATACGGACTTTGGCGGCGTTACACCGTGGGATTTGTTATGCCAGCATACCGATTCCAGCATTCTGCTGGAGCTGGATACAGGCAATTGCATTGAAGCGGGAGCAGATCCGGCTGAGGTCATTGCGGCTGTGCCCGGCAGGCCGCTGCTGGTGCATGGCAAGCCGTATTCGCGTACGGACGGCCATGAAACCTATATTGGCGATGCCAAAGACGAGAACAACTGGAGAGATATCATTGAGCAATGCGAGCGTGCGGGAACAGAATGGCTGATCGTAGAGCATGAATCGGAGACGGCCTATCCGGGCTTTATCGGCGCGGAGCGCTGTTTGGCAGGATTGCGCGCTGCGCTGGCAAGCAGATAACGGATGCTGGCGTGAAGCCATAGAGCCGTTCATAGATAGAAGGGCAGGAGTGATTACGATGACAGAGAGGCAATATGCCATTCAATTTATAGAGAAGCGGAAAGCGGCGCTGGTAGAGGGCGAGATTGATCAATCGCCGTTGGCACCGGATGAGATAGCGGGCCGTACGATTGTATCACTGATTTCGACAGGTTCGGAGCGCGGCGCATATATGGACTACTTTGGCGGTACGGTATACCCTGTCTCGACGGGCTACGCTGCCGTCATGGAGGTACTGGAAATCGGGAGCGCGGTGAAGAACGTCAAGATCGGTGACCGTGTGCTTGCTCTAGCACCTCATCAATTGTACAACCGGGTGAAAAGTGATGAAATCAGCCTCGTTCCGGAAGGGATGAACCCGGAGCATGCGGTGATGGGCCGATTCCCGGCAGTATCGATGACGTCCATGATTCATACGGCCATCAAGCCGACGGAGCCCGTGCTGGTGACGGGGCTTGGTGTGGTTGGGCTCATGTGCGCCCAGATGATGCGCCACTGCGGTTACGAGGTCTATGCTTTCGATCCGAACGAGAATCGCAGAGAGACAGCTAGAGCCTGCGGGATTCGCCATGTCTACGCTTCGCTGGACGAAGTGCCGGAAGTGAAAGGCGTTGCGGGACTGGCGATGGAGTGCTCGGGCCGCGAGGAAGGCACCTATTCGTTAGTCGCCAATCTGAGAAGAGGCGGAGAGCTGTATCTGGTCGGCGTGCCATGGTATCGCTCGACGGATACGTTTGCCCATGAGCTTCTGAAAAATGTTTTCTACGGTTTTATTCAATTGCGCTCGGGCTTCGAATGGTCGCTGCCGCGCCATTCCAGAGATTTTATGCCGAACAGCAATTTCTCGAATATTGCAAAGTCGATGGAGTGGATTCGCGACAGCTATATCAAAGTCGAAGGTATCTACGAAGTGGCGGCACCGGAGCGCTGCGACGACATCTACAGCAGCATGGCTGATGGAACGATGGAGAAAACCTGTGCGATCTTTGATTGGAGCCGTATTTAAAACTGTAGCTTAGGGGGCGTTGCCTTGTGTATACAACGAATAAAAAAGTCGGCATTCATCATGTCTGTCTGAAGACCAATGACATCAAGCAGTCCGTTCAATTCTACATGGAAGGTCTGGGCGCCCGGTTCGTTGTGGAGTGGGGCAAGGATGGCGCAGAGGATCATGCCGTGCTGGTCGATCTGGCTGACGGCGATTTCCTGGAAATCTTCGAGACGAAGCAAATATTCGGAGAGGGCAAATGGCAGCATCTCGCCGTACGCACGCCGGATGTCGACGACTCGGTCAGACGCGCGGTGGCGGCGGGAGCGAGACAGCTCGGGGAGCCTCGCAACTCCGATATCCCGGCCCGCTCGGGCGAAACGGTCCGCTTAAGATTCTGCTACGTAGAAGCGCCGGGCGGCGAATTGGTCGAGTTCATTCAGGATCGGTAGTTTTAATCAAAAGGCGATGTCCAGGAGAACAATCCTGGCACCGCCTTTTTTTGTTGCAACTGTCATGGCGGGAAACAACGGAGTAAGAACTATTCTGGAGAAGCGGCAGCGTTCGCTTTTAATTTTGTGAAGTAAATTTGTGATAAATCAACCAACGCTTAACCCGAAACCTTTTTAATATCAAAGTAGTTTATAGTTGTTTTGTTACGACTCATAATAAGTAGTATAAAGTGTATCGACATTTCGTATAGGATTATCTTCTCTACAAATCGTCCAACGAGTTAGGCATAAGTTGAATTAGCTCCTATTTTCATCTATTTCAGGTTAAAAATTCGATAAAGGTTATTTTTTTGCGTTTAAACACGATAATATTCTGATGTTTGCTACACAGACTGAAGTATGGTGGTGGTCTGAAAAGAGGGAAGCTAGCTTCTTTCCTGCCTAATCGAATAAAATTTTGTGCATTAAGCGGAAAGTAAACTGAAAGATGCCATTTACATAAAAATGGATGATGATATATAATAGAAATTGTTACTAATATATCCATAAATGAAATGAGATATTAAAATGTCACAAAAAATTGTTTTAGCATACTCAGTGGTTTAGATACTTCTGTGATGATTAAGTGGCTCGGTGAAAAATATGGTTATGACGTTGTTGCACTTACGATAGATGTTGGACAGGGGAAAGAACTAAGGGGAATTGAGGAAAAAGTAAAAAAAACAGGTGCAGTAGAAATGTTTTGTACTTCCCGCTTTAAAGATAGGAGCGCTTTATGAGGGGGGTTATCCGCTCGCAACTGCACTTGCTTGACCATTAATCGCCAAGTACATGGTTGATACTGCTAGAGAGCATAACGCAGTTGCTGTGGCACATGGATGTAAAGGGAAAGGAAATGACCAAGTTCGTTTTGAAGTTACATTAAATATATTAGCGCCAGAATTAAAAGTTTATGCTCCTGTTCGTGAATGGGGGATGACAAGAGATGAAGAAGTGAAATATGCTCAACAACATGGTATTGGGATTTCGCATAGCAAAATAGCAGGTTCTATATCTGGTTTATTCTCAAGGGAATTTGAGAACGTTGATGCAATTAAAAATCTCTCATTTCAAGTTGGACATAATGATACAAAGAAGCTAGACGTAGAATTAAGCGCCGAAGCATCACGCTAAAAAAGCTCATCAGTCTTGCTTCCGGAATCCCTCGATTTCTCAAGGACAGAGGATATTTATTGTTCTAGCGCCAAAGTCATCCTGCACGTGTAAGACATACCGTCTGGAGCTTTTATATTATGGCAAACGTCACACAATTGTTTTATATAGAGACACCGCCATAAATTTGTGTGGTATTGAACGGGTCTACCAGAGAACATAACGAGATTTATCTGATAATCGGGAGGAAAATTAATGATATCGGTTAATCCCGTCAGAGGCGTAAGCTCAAATTGTTTTCAGGATCTTATTATATCCGTTGCCGTTTCATGGGAGCGCGCCTTTTCTTTTATTTTTTTTGAGTCGTTAAACATTCAATTCGATCCTGAGGGACACTCATTAATTGGCCCAGCTATAAAGGCCCGTAAAGAAACATCGATTCCTTTATTACAGGAATACGTGGGTATGAATCTTCAAAAAAGGATCTACTCTAATTCGGAAGAAGCTTATGGCCATCTAGTACTGGAAATTGAAAACGGCAATCCTGTTATTATCTATATCAGCTCTTTTTGGAACCCATGGGGAAATCCCCATGCTTATCAGCGGATTAATGATAAGCATTTTGTTTTAGTGACTGGTATCGACAATAGCAGCAAAGAGTTAATTTGCATTGATCCAACATTTAGTCAAAAACAAGAGTTTTTGCCTCTTGATCATTTTATGCAAGGTAATAATGGGACTATTTTCACAATACATAAGGTTGTTCCTAAAACAATTATTGTAAAGGATTTGTTCTTGAAAATTGCATATAAATATGGGCAGAACCAAAACTCTGAAGTTATAAAAGGTATTGCCCAACATATTGGTGCTGCCATAAACTTTGCGGAAGAGTTTAATCAAAAGCATGATTTTTGGGCATGCGATTTCTTTCAAATGATTGATACGATTTATTTCGCTCGGATATATTTTTATGAAACAATGCGTTACATTTGTGAGATAAATAAGGACTCTGCTGTACAATTCACATTAGACGAGTTAAGGACAATTAGTGAGGACATGGCAAAAGAGTGGGAGATTGTTCAAAAATCAATTATTAAAAATTACATCTTAGGCAAAACGAAAAATGAAAAAAAATTCATCCAAACACTTTCCAATCGTATTGGCAATTGTGCGATTTTAGAGGCTAAAATGGAGCGATTGATACGCACTATTGAAAAAAAGAATGGAAAAATATAATCAGAAAGCTTAGAGAGAGTAGTTCATACCAATCACCTTCATGAAAATGTGAACATGTCGTAGACATGGATACAACTCTGAAGGTGTTTTTTTATCGAATTGAAGATGAACAGAGTTCAGATTTGTTCATTACAGTGAACTCTAGGAGAAATATTTTATGAAACTCAGCGCTGTAAAGGTATTGACCTGTTCTTTTTAAAGAACTAAAATATAGTTATTGTCCGTTATAAGAAACCCGATAAGCTTCGCGTACAAATAAAAGCACGGATCTAATCTGACTGAAGGAGAATATTATGATTGGGGAACGGATCAAATCACTTAGAGAACAAAAAGGCTACTCCATAACGAAACTGGCCGATCTAGCCGGAGTTTCGAAATCTTATCTAAGCTATATTGAACGTAACGTACAAAACAATCCCTCGCTTCAGGTTTTGGCCAAGATCGCGTTTCATTTGGATACGAACATTGAATATTTGCTGGGTGAGGAGCTCGCTCCGAAGGTGTGGGTGGACGAAGTGCTGGATGAAGAGTGGCATGACATCATTAGGGATGCTGTAGACGAAGGCATGAGCAAAGGGGATTTCCGCGCGCTGAAGGATCTGGTTCGCTCCAACAAGTGGCGGGAAGAGCATGGGCAGCGCAGGGATTACCGGGATATCGACAGCAAAAAGAAATCCAATATTATTATTTTGCATATCGACCATTAGCTTCCTTTACGAAAAATAAAACTACTTTACTGTTGACATGTTCTATATAAAGAACTAAACTTGTGTTAGTGTTCATTATAACTAACACAATAAGCGGGTGTATGAATGGAAACGAATCGTATGAAAGAACGTTTTGTGCCGGCAAGCGGCAAGGAAATTGATTTGCGCAAGCTTTTCAGCACAATCAAGAACAAAATTCTGCTCATTGTGCTGCTGACGGGCGCGATCACCGTCCTTGGAATTCTATACAACTCTCAGTCGGAACCCAATGTCTACTCCTCTTCCTCACGGGTCATGATTGCGGCGACCAATGATATGATGTCCACGGTCAGGGCGCTTGTACGCGAGCCGATTGTGTTGAATCAGGTCATTGAGGATTTGGGATTAAATGCCACAGCCGGGCAGCTGCGAAGCCAAATCCGGGTAGACAGCGTGGAGCAATCGCTCATTACGGTTATATCCGTAGCGGATACCAATCCGGATCGTGCGGCTGATATCGCGAACGCCGTTGTAACGGTGTATCGAAGCGTAGCTGCGGAGACACTCGGCATTAGCAGTATCCGACTGTTGACATCGGCGGTGCCTGAGCCGTCCCCTATTAATGAGAAGAGCAACACGATCGTTTATGTGGCGTTTGTCGTCGGTCTGATCTTAAGCTTGAGCCTTGCGTTCTTGCTGGAATCGCTGGACGATTCAATCCGGACGGAGCATGATATCGAAAGCACACTTGGCATCAATATGCTAGGTCAGGTATCCAAAATCAAGAGCGGTCATTCGCGTATACATACAAAAAAGACAAAGCAAGCGATAATTAGGAGTGAGACGATTGGTTCGTGAACGAGCAAAAATAGCTAAACGAGTTGTAAACCGCAGTTTGATTGCCTATTTGAATCCCTCCCACAGAATAGCGGAGCAATACCGGACGATCCGCAACAACATTCAATACGCGGCAGAGGGAGCGCCGGTCCGTACGCTGCTTGTGACATCGCCTGAGGAAGGGGACGGCAAGTCAACGGCTGCCATTAACCTGGCGGTCAGCATGGCGCAGCGGGGGGAGCGTGTACTGCTCATCGACGTGAACTTCCGCAATCCGGTCCTTCATAAAATTTTCAATACCCAAATATCGCCGGGACTCTCCAGCGTGCTGGCTCAGCAACTGGCATTCGACGAAGCCGTGCAGGAGACGGAAGTCGAAGGCATGGACCTTCTGACAAGCGGGTTGTCGCAAGGCAATTCCACCGATCTGCTGGATTCTCACCGCATGAAGGAATTAATAGAGAGTGCCGTCCAGCACTACGACCGCATTGTATTCGATTGTCCGCCAGTATTGTCGGCACCCGATACGAATGCGCTGGTGAATAAATGCGACGGTGTCGTATTGCTGCTGAATTGCGGCAAAACCACGCATGGCAAGGCCCTTGAAGCGAAACAATCTCTATCCTTTGCAGGAGCGAATATTATAGGGGCGATTCTAAACAAAAAGAACGTTAGATGATGACTCATCGGATAACGTCTTTTTTTCGGCCAATTTGTTCTTTATAAAGCACAAATGAGTTCGTTATCATGCAAGGAGAAAGGATGAGCATGTCATGACTTATCGAAGTAGGCTTTCGCTTCTTGTGCTGCTTGATTCGGGAATCGTTATAACGGCATTGGCTGTCAGCCGCTGGCTTCTGGAGCCAAATACCGCCGCAGGAACAGGCTTCTATTTCCTGGCGGGAACGCTGCTCGTGCTGCACCATGGACTTTTCCTGTACTTCAAGCTTTATAAGAAAGCTTGGGAATATGCGAGCATCGGCGAGCTGGTCATCATGACCAAGGCGGTGGGGTTATCTTTCCTGCTGACTGCTATTGCGCAAGTCGTCGTCTATGGAACGCTTCAATTGAAGTGGCTCGCTGTCGCCTGGATGATTCATATTCTGCTCATCGGCGGCTCCAGGCTCGGATGGCGGATGATTCGCGGAAGCTTCAATAAGCAAAGCGGCAAGCGCAAGCGGACCTTAATCGTCGGTGCAGGTTCCGCGGGGACGATGCTAGCCCGCCAGTTGATGAATAACCCGGATACCGAGCTGCTTCCCGTCGCCTTCGTAGACGATGACGCCAAGAAGCAGATGCTCGACATCATGGGCCTTCCGGTAGCCGGCAATATCGCGGACATCGTAAGCGTCGCGAAGAAGCTGGAGATCGACAATATCGTCCTTGCCATTCCTTCTATGCATAAGAAGGAGCTCTATCACATTTATACGGAGTGCGCGAAGACGAGCGCCAAGACCCAAATGATCCCGATGCTGGAGGACCTGGCGACGGGCCGAATCTCCGTGACGCAATTCCGCGACGTGCAGGTGGAGGATTTGCTGGGACGCGAGCCAGTGGAGCTGGATATCGAGAGCATTTCGGAATACGTGACGCAGAAAGTCGTGCTCGTCACCGGCGCAGGCGGATCGATCGGCTCAGAGGTATGCCGCCAAATTTCGCGGTTCCTGCCGGAGAAGCTGGTGCTGCTCGGACATGGGGAGAACAGCATCTATGCGATTGAGATGGAGCTGAAGGAGACGTTCAAGGATACGAACATTAAGTTTTATACCGAAATTGCGGATCTTCAGGATGCCGACAAGATGATGGCAGTTATGATGGCCCATCGGCCTCATGTCGTCTACCATGCGGCAGCCCATAAGCATGTGCCGCTTATGGAGCGCAATCCGGAAGAAGCGTTCAAAAACAATGTGCTGGGTACGCTGAATACGGCAAAAGCCGCAAGCAAGAGCCGCGTTGAGACATTCGTGATGATCTCTACCGACAAAGCCGTGAACCCGACAAGCGTCATGGGTTCAACGAAGCGTGTTGCCGAGATGATTATTCAGCATATGGGCCGGATCAGCTATACGAAGTTTGTCGCGGTCCGCTTCGGCAATGTGCTGGGCAGCAGGGGCAGCGTTATTCCGCTTTTCAAGAAACAGATTGCCAAAGGCGGTCCAGTAACCGTCACCCATCCCGATATGGTGCGTTACTTTATGACAATTCCGGAAGCGTCGCGTCTGGTTATTCAAGCGGGAGCGCTGGCAAAGGGCGGCGAAATCTTCGTACTCGACATGGGCGAGCCGGTGAACATCACGCAGCTGGCCACAAACGTTATCCGCATGTCGGGTTATTCGGTCGACGATATTGGCATCGAATATACCGGCATTCGGCCGGGCGAGAAGCTGTTCGAGGAGATGCTGAAGGACGATGAGGTGATGGAGCAGCAGGTGCATCCCAAAATTTACATCGGCAAAGCTTCCGCTATTTTATATGAAGAAATTGAGCGGCTCATTGAGGACTTCCCTGCCATGAATCAGGCAGAGCTGAGGATGAGGCTGCTGGATATGGCCAATCATGCATTGGTTGACGTCAAGACGCTGGCGACGGTTTCCGGGTAAGGAAGGAACGAGAGGTTCCGTTATTTTGGTAAGAGAAGCGGGGGAATAGCGATGAAGGTAAGAAAAGCAATTATACCGGCTGCGGGATTAGGGACGAGATTTCTCCCGGCGACGAAAGCGATGCCGAAGGAAATGCTTCCGATCGTCGATAAGCCGACGATTCAGTACATCGTAGAAGAAGCGATCGAGTCCGGCATCGAAGACATTATTATCGTGACGGGCAAAGGCAAGAGGGCGATCGAGGATCACTTCGACAATTCGATGGAGCTTGAGCAGATCTTGACCGCCAAAAGCAAATTCGAGCTGTTGCAGGAAGTGCGCAAGTCCTCCGACATGGTAGACATTCACTACATCCGCCAAAAGGAACCGAGAGGTCTCGGCCACGCCATCTGGTGTGCCCGCAAATTCATCGGTGACGAGCCTTTCGCCGTCTTGCTCGGCGATGACATCATATCCGCAGAGAAGCCTTGTCTGAAGCAAATGATTGAAAAATATGAGCAATACGGCTCATCCGTGATTGGTGTTCAGCGGGTAGCGGAGGAAGCGGTATCCCGGTATGGGATTGTAGACGGTATGGTCATGGAGCCATCCTTCCACCGGATTAACCATCTCGTTGAGAAGCCGTCGCGTGACGAGGCGCCTTCTGATATGGCGATTATGGGCAGATATATTCTGACGCCGGAAATCTTCGATATCTTAGGCCGTCAGGAACCGGGCTCCGGCGGAGAGATTCAACTGACGGATGCGATTGGGACGCTAAACCGTTCACGAGCGGTATTCGCTTATGAATTTGAAGGCAAGCGTTACGATGTCGGCGAGAAGATAGGCTTTATCCAGACAACCATTGAATTTGCTCTGCAAAGAGATGATCTTCGCTATGACTTGCTCGACTATTTGACACGTACGCTGCAGCGGGAAACGGCGCCTTATGAGTCCTAAAATCCTGTTCTGCGCGACAGTGGACTATCACTTCAAAGCCTTTCATCTGCCGGTTATGGAATGGTTCCGCAGGATGGGCTGGGAGGTTCATATTGCGGCGCGCGGAGAGCTGGACATTCCGCATGTGGACCGCAAATTCAATATTCCGATTCACCGTGCCCCCATGAAAGCCGAAAACGTTAAGGCTTACCGGGAACTGAAAAACATCATCGACACGGAAGGGTATGCCATCATTCATTCCCATACGCCGGTCGGCGGGGCACTTGCCCGAATGGCCGCGCGGGGCGCCCGGAAGCGGGGCGCCAAAATTATCTATACCGCGCACGGCTTTCACTTTCATAAAGGCTCTCCGTTGTCGAGCTGGCTTCTCTATTACCCAGTCGAGAAGCTGCTGGCGGCGATGACGGACAGTCTCATTACGATTAATCATGAGGATTACCGGCGCGCCATCGACAGCCGATTCCGTGCGGAACGTATTCATCATGTGCATGGCGTCGGCGTGCATACGGGGCGATTCGCTCCGCTTCCGCCGGAGGAGAAGCGTGCGATGCGTGATCTTTTTAACTATACGCCGCATCACTTCCTGATGATTTACGCTGCGGAATTCAATGCCAACAAAAATCATGAGCTGCTCCTGCGCGCCATGGCGAAGCTGAAGGACAGCGTGCCCAGCGCGCGGCTGCTGCTGGCCGGAGAAGGACCCCTGCTGGACGAATGCCGTGCGCTTGCCGTTCAGCTGGGCATTGCTCCCCAGGTTGACTTTCTCGGCTATCGGAACGATCTGCATCAGCTTATTCCGATGTGCGATGTAGCTGTCGCGTCCAGCCTTCGCGAGGGGCTGCCAGTCAACATTATGGAAGCGATGGCCTGCGGACTGCCCGTTGTCGCGACAAGGAATCGCGGCCATGGAGAATTGGTGCTGGAGGGCAAAACCGGCTTTGTCGTAGAGCCGGGCGATCCGGATGAATTCGCAAGCCGGCTGCTCCTCTTGTTCCGCTTCCGGGACACCCGCCTTCGCATGGGTGAGCATGGCCTGGCGCGTGTGAAGGATTATTCGCTCGACCGAGTGCTGGAGGAGCTGAAGGAGCTCTACAAGCCAATGATGGAGGTCCGGGATGAAGCCCATTATCAGTATCGTCGTTCCTATATATAACATGGAGGGCTACCTTCCCAGATGTCTGGACAGCTTGCTGGCGCAGACGTACCCGCTCTTCGAGATTATTGCCGTCAACGACGGATCGACGGACGGCAGCCTGGCCGTACTGAAGCGGTACGCCGCTGCCGATGCCCGAATTCGGATTATCGATTCCGCCAATGGAGGCGTTGCTGCCGCCCGCAATCTGGGCTTGGCGTCCTGCCGCGGCCAATATATCGGCTTTGTCGATCCCGACGATTGGGTGGATGGCGAGATGTACGGCGAGATGCATGCCGCTGCGCTGGAGCATGATGCGGATATCGTCATGTGCGGCTATACGCGGGAGTTCGGCACGCATGCCAATCCCAAGGCGTTCCCGCTGCCGGATATGACGGTCCTTAGAGGCGATGAGGTACAGTCTGGCATGACCCGGCGGCTGGTTGGGCCGATCGGAGCGGAGACAGCATCGCCGGAGCATCTGGATGCTTGGGGAACGGTATGGTCGAAGCTGTATCGCTCGGAGCTGTTGAAAGAAACCGGCATCTCATTCCAGGATTTGTCTGTGATCGGGAGCAACGAGGATACGCTGTTCAACGTGATGGCATTCCGCAAGGCAAGCTCTTTCGTGTTCTTGAACCGGCCTTATTATCATTATTGGAAAGCCAACGAAGGCTCCATTACGACCCGCCACAAGCCGGATCTCTTGAAGCGGTTCCTCGTGCAATACGAGGAGCTGGAGGCTGCGGTTGAAGGCAGCAAGAATGCTGCCGAATACCGCAAGGCGCTGAGCAACCGGATCGCGCTGAATGTGATGGGACTGGGCCTGAATATCATTAGCCGCTCCAACCCTTCTACATTCAGGGGGAAGCTGAATCAGATCAAAGAGCTGCTGGCGCAGCCCAGGATGAAAGCGGCGTTGGCCGAATTCGACGCTTCGGCTTCTCCGCTTGTATGGAAGCTGTTTTTTACGGCGGCGAAGCTAAGGCTGGTCTTGCCGATATACGCCATGCTGAACGGCATAGAGCTGCTGCGAATGAAAAGGAAAGGGGGAAACAACCATGGAGCCGATTCGCATCCTGCAGGTCGTCACCATTATGAACCGGGGCGGGCTGGAAACGATGCTCATGAACTATTACCGGCAAATGAGTACAAACGGCATTCAGTTTGATTTCCTCGTGCACCGGTCGGAGGAAGGGCATTACGACAAGGAAATTATCTCGATGGGCGGCAACATCTTCCGCATGCCCCCGATCAGGCCGGGCAATTACCGCCGCTACTTCAAGGAGCTGGACACCTTCTTCGCAGGGCACAAGGAATACAAGGTTGTTCATGCCCACATGAATGAGAACAGCGGATTCGCCATACGCGCGGCCAAAAAAGCCGGTGTGCCATGCCGCATCATTCATAGCCACTTGAGCGACCTCGCCCTGGATTACAAATATCCGTTCCGGCTTTACGCAAGGGCGGCAATCAAGGGCAATCCGAGCCACTACTTCGCTTGCTCGGCCAGAGCGGGCGAATGGCTGTACGGGAAGAAGCAGGGGCAGCCGGTGACGGTGCTGAACAATGCCGTCAATACGGAGGACTTCCGCTTCGACGAGGGGACGAGAGCGGAGGTCAGAGCAGAGCTGAATGCGGGTGACTCGCTTGTGATCGGGCATATCGGACGGTTCAACGAACAGAAGAATCACACGTTTTTGCTCGATATATTTCAATCGCTCCATCGGCGCAGGAAGGACGCGCTGCTGGTGCTTGCGGGAGACGGCTACTTGCGTCCCGCTATCGAGAAGGAGGCCGAGAGAAGGGGCCTGACGCAGTCGATCCGGTTCCTGGGAGTATGCGAGGATGTCGCAAGGCTGCTGCAAGGGATGGACCTGTTTCTGTTCCCTTCCTTATTCGAAGGACTGCCCGTCGTATTGGTAGAGGCGCAGGCTGCGGGATTGACCTGCATCGTATCCGACCGCATTACGAAGGAGACGGATGTGACGAACCGGGTGTCATTCCTCTCGCTGGATCTGTCGCCTGACGAGTGGAGCAGCGCTATTCTAAGCGCATCGTATGAGCATGCCGATACGAAGGCCATGCTTCGGGACAGAGGCTATGACGCGGCAGCCATGGCAGAATGGCTGGGCGCATTCTATCGGCAGCAGCTTGAGACTGCTGCGGCATCATCGCAATAAGAAGGAGCGGACTTACGGATGGAACCTTCAATTACCGTGTTTACACCGACGTTCAATCGCGCCTATACGCTGCATCTTTGCTATGAAAGTCTGCTGCGCCAGACCAACAAGGATTTTATATGGCTCATTATCGATGACGGGTCTACTGACGGCACGGCCGAGCTGGTGGAGGGCTGGAAGCGGGAAGCGGATTTCCCGATTGAATATATTTATCAGGCGAATCAAGGGATGCATGGTGCCCACAATACGGCGTACGAGCATATCCGTACGGAGCTGAACGTCTGCATCGATTCGGACGACTATATGACCGATCATGCGATGGAGGCCATTCTGACGTTCTGGAAGTGGCACGGCAGCGATCGATACGCCGGCATCGCGGCGCTCGACGCCTCGCCGTACGGAGCGGTCATCGGCACAAGGCTGCCCGCCGGACTCCAGAGTGCGACCCAGTCGGAGCTGTATGCCAAGCATGGGGTGAAGGGTGACAAAAAGCTGATTTACCGCTCGGAGCTGACACGCGGCTGTCCGCCGTACCCGGTGTTCGAAGGTGAGAAGTATTGTCCTCTTTCCTACAAGTATATTCTGATCGATCAGCAGCAGCCCCTTCTCTTGATGGATGAGGTGGTCTGCATCGTCGAATATCGGACAGACGGCTCCAGTATGAACATTCTAAAGCAATATTTGCGCAATCCGCGCGGATTTTCCTTCTTCCGCAAAACAGCCATGCAATATGCCATCACCTATAAGGACAGATTTCGGGAAGCCGTTCATTATGTATCCAGCAATCTGATTCTGCGCAACCGGCAGTTTCTGTCCGAGTCGCCGCGGCGATGGACGACGCTGCTTGCCGTGCCGCTGGGTGTGGCGCTGTATGTCTATTTGAACCGGACGAAACGAAGCACCGTCATGAAGAACGGATGACGCTTATCGCGCAAGCCTGGAGGGAACAACGCAAATGGAAATGATATGGTTCACACTGACGGCCGTGTTTTTGTGCGCGTTCATGGGCAGGTTCCTGTCCCTGGAGACCGGGAGAATGCCCCTGACCATACGGCCGAATCGAGGATATATCGTTCTGGCAGCGCTTTGCTTGATTCTGGTGGCGGGCTTGCGCAACAACATAGGCGATACCTATCTCTACATGCACGGCTATCAAGTGACTGACTTTACATGGGAATCTGTTCTGCAGTCGGAGGATATCGGCTTTAATCTATTTCAAATGCTATTGAAGCAATTGACGCCCGATCCGCAGCTGATGATATTCCTGACGGCGCTCGTGACGAATCTGTTGATCGTGATCGTCTTCTATCGGTATTCAAGGCTGGTAGAGTTCAGCCTGTTCGCCTATATCACAACCGGCGCGTTCATCGTATCGATGAACGGCATTCGCCAGTACCTGGCGGCTGCGATCGTATTTGCGGCAATCAAGTCATTGCTGGATGGAAAGTGGAAGGTATACTTCCCGGTTGTCCTGATCGCATCGTTTTTTCATCAGAGTGCACTCATCATGGTGCCGATCTACTTCCTGGTGCGAAGAAGGGCCTGGACACTGACGACGAGCTTGATGCTCGGGGTAGCGATTCTCATCGTGGTCGGCTTCAACTACTTTTCCACAGCCCTCTTCAGCGTGATCGAGAATACGAAATATTCGGAGTATGAGAACTTCCAGGAAGGCGGAGCGAACTTTATCCGGGTGGTCATCTACGCGATTCCGCTTATTATCGCTTACCTTGGCAGAGATAAGCTGAAGGCGATATTTCCGCAAAGCGATGTGATCGTCAATCTGTCGCTGGTGGGAGCGGTCATTATGCTGATCTCGACCCAAAACTGGATTTTTGCCCGGCTTGGCATTTACTTCACCCTGTACCAGCTCATTCTGATGGGGTGGATGATTAAGCTGTTCCGGGAAAAGGATCAGCGCTTCGTATACTTGACGTTCATCTGCTTTTATTTTCTGTATTTCTTCTATGAAAATGTCATTATTCTCGATATTCGCTACACCAGCGACTATATCAAATGGCCGTTTTAAGCCCATGCTTACGAAGTAAGTTTTGCTCCGCAAAACTTAAGCTTATGCTTACGATGATAAGTTTGCTTACGCAAACTTTTTAGGAGGAAGCCCTATGCAAGATTCTGAACGGATTCCGCGCATCATCCATTACTGCTGGTTCGGGCGCGGGGAGAAATCGAAGAAGATCAAAAAATGCATGAGAAGCTGGGAGAAGCATCTGAGCGGATACCAGTTCATGGAGTGGAACGAGGACCTGTTCGACGTCGGGCAGAGCCGCTACACGAAGGAAGCTTACAACGCCCGCAAGTTTGCATTTGTCAGTGATTATGTAAGGCTGCATGCGCTCCATCAGTACGGCGGGATCTATCTGGATACCGATGTGGAAGTGGTGAAGCCGCTTGACGACTTACTGGCCCATGATGCCTTTACGGGATTCGAAGACGAGACGTATTTGCAGTCTGGCACCATGGGAGCAACCCCGGGACATCCGTGGATTAAGGCGCTGCTGGATGAATATGCAGGCAGAGCGTTCCTGCTGCCGGACGGCACCTTCGATATGCTGACGAATACCGCTGTCATATCCGAGCATTGCAAGCGGGACGGACTGAAGCTGAACGGCGAGCATCAAATCCTGAGCAACGGCGTCATCTTCTATCCGCGAACCTTCTTCAGTCCATACGATTACATTAATGGAGGCAGTTATTTGACGGCGGACAGCTATACGATCCACCACTTTGCCCAATCCTGGCTCCCGGCGCATGTCCGGCTGAAGAGCGGAATTAAACGGGTCGCGGGGAGGGTGGTAGGTCCCAAAGTCATCTCCAAAATGCGAAAGTGGCTCGTGCAGTCCTAGGGCGTGTATGCAAACCTGCTTACTTCGGAGTCGGCATACACGACCTGGGTCATGTCTGAAAACCCGTTCAGTAGAACCTTTCACCGCCTTTTCGCCCCCTGCTGCGTTCCGTTTGCTTGACGTACCCCGGTACGCCTTCACAAACGCGCCTTGCATGGAACGAAAATTCGGAAAAATTTGCTGCCCTCTGAGTTCTCAGACACGACCTGGTTTTATACATAGAGAAAGAGGAGAAACCATACGATGATGAAACGAAGTTTTGATCTTGTCGTCGCCTCCGCTCTGCTCCTGCTGCTGTCGCCTGTACTTGCAGTTGTTGCCGTCTTGGTCGGCACGAAGCTGGGAAGACCGGTTCTGTTCCGGCAGATCAGGCCAGGGATGCACGGGAAGCCGTTCCAGCTGTTCAAGTTTCGCACGATGACGGATGGAAGAGATGCGGAGGGGAAGCTGCTGTCGGATCATTTGCGGCTGACGCCGCTTGGCCAGCTGCTGCGAAAGCTCAGTCTGGATGAGCTGCCCCAGCTGCTGAATGTGGTAAAGGGAGAGCTGAGCCTGGTCGGCCCGCGTCCGCTGCTGATGGCGTATTTGCCCCTCTATACGGCGGAACAGGCGAAGCGGCATCTGGTCAGGCCGGGCATTACCGGATGGGCGCAAGTGAACGGCCGCAATGCCGTGACCTGGGAGGAGAGGTTCCTCAAGGATGTCTGGTATGTGGAGAACAGAAGCTTTTGGCTGGATATGAAAATATTGCTGTTAACCGTTAAACGAGTGGCAAAGTCCGATGGCATCAGCAACGGCAATCATGTGACCATGCCCCTCTTCGAAGGCAATGCAAGCAATCAGAAAGGATGAGATGCCCTTTGTCCGCATCTGCAAATGCCAGAATCTATTTATCGCCGCCGCATATGAGCGGCCAGGAACAAGCCTATATCGGGGAGGCGTTCATGAACAATTGGATCGCGCCGCTTGGCCCCCATATTAATGCATTCGAAAGCGAAATATCGGGCTATGTCGGCTCAGGCGGAGCAGCGGCTGTCAGCTCTGGTACGGCGGCGATCCATCTCGCGCTGCGCCTGCTCGGCGTGGGCGAGGGAGATCGCGTATGCTGCCCGAGCTTCACGTTTATTGCCAGCGCCAATCCGATCCGCTACTTGGGCGCAGAGCCGGTCTTCATCGATTCCGATCCGGAATCATGGAATATGTCGCCCGCTGCACTGGAGCGAGCGCTAGCTCTTGGCGCAAGATTCGGACAGCTTCCCAAGGCGGTCATTGTTGTCCATCTCTACGGGTGTATGGCCGATATGTTGGCCATTACGAGTATTTGTGAGCGCTATGGGGTTCCCATTGTGGAGGATGCCGCAGAGTCGCTCGGCTCGACCTGCGAGGGGCGTCAAAGCGGTACGTTTGGCCGGTTCGGCATTTTCTCCTTTAACGGCAACAAAATCATAACGACATCAGGCGGGGGCATGCTCGTATCCAACGACATTCTTGCACTGGAGAAGGCGCGCTTCCTGGCGACTCAGGCCAGGGATGAGGCTCCACATTACCAGCATAGCCAGCTGGGCTACAATTACCGGATGAGCAATGTGCTGGCAGGCATCGGCAGAGCGCAGCTCGAAGTGCTGAACGAGCGCGTCGAAGCCAGAAGGAATGTCTACCATATCTATGAGGAAGCGCTCAAGCATTGGGAAGAGATTCGCTTTATGCCAGAGCTGCCGGGAACGCGCTCCAATCGCTGGCTGACCGCGCTGACCATCGACAGCCCGCATGCCGATTATATGATTCAGCTGATCATGGCAGCTATGATCAGAGCCAATATCGAAGTGCGGCCGCTGTGGAAGCCGCTGCATATGCAGCCGCTATTCAGTGACAATGCCTTCTATACGCATTCGGCGGCAGGCACGGCTGTCTGCGAGGATCTGTTCCTGAGAGGGATATGCCTGCCATCCGGTTCCAGCTTGACCTTGGAGGATCAAGGAAGGGTCATTGATGTGTTGGAAGATGTCATGCATCAATTAACCGGACTAACCGCCAAAGCGGTTAACTAAAGGTAACGGTCTCCTGAGGCTCTGGAGCGAATGACGCGGGCAGGCGTGCCGTAAGCTACCGTATGCGGCGGCACATCCGAGACGACCGTCGCGCCTGCGCCGATGACGCAATGCTCGCCGATGGTACGGCCGTGAATCAGGACGGCGCCGATGGCGACGGCGGTATAGTCGCCGATGGTGACATTGCCGCCAGTGGCGCATCTCGGCGCAAAGCTGACAAAGCTTCCGACCCTTGAATCATGATCAACCGATGTGCCCGGATAGAGAATGCCATGTTCGCCTATAATCGCGTCGCTGTTCACGACAGCGCCCGCCATGATGACCGAGCCTGCTCCGATGCGGGCTCCTCTTGCTATTTGGGCGGAGGGATGAACGGCCGTTGCGAATGGCAATGCAGGGAACCTGCGCTTCAGGCTTTGGACGACGAGGCCGCGCGTCCAGTTGTCGCCTATGGCCACGATAGCGCCGTCGATCGTATCGGCATGGGCCTCCAGCCAATCATCACTCCCCAGCACCGTGCAGCCGTATACCTGCTCTCCCGCAGAGAGGTGCTGATCCAGCAGGCCGGCAATTTCGTAGATACCTTCTTTTTCAACCGTATCCACGACCGTCTTCGCATGGCCTCCGGCTCCGAATATAATGATACGTTTTGACATCAGACATTCCTCCGAACAGTTCACAATAAAAAATGATTGAAGTTGAACGACAGCATAGCTTTAACAGCGGGGATAACCCGCAGTTGCGGAGCGATGAAGGGTTCGTTTTTGCAGCCGGAAGGGTTCCCGGACTCGCGGAGTCAGGGCTTCCGGCTACAGCACGTCCTATCTATTATTCTAGCATATTGCCATCTTTCCATAAAATTTGGCTGTATCCGCAAGCAATAATTGACAGATTGGAAGACGGATGATAATCTGTAATTGTGTTCGTTTTATAGAACAAAAGTAGAATTTTGTTCGTTATTTGCGAATGATTGCGAAGGGGAGACTTATGAGAAACGATCATAGCGGAGAATTCTCCCAGGAGCTGAAGCTGCTGCTTGCGCTGCTGGAGATGGAGGAAGGGGCGGTGCTGACGTTCGAGCATTGGGAGCTGATGCAGGACGCCGATTGGCATGAGTTCATCGCGCTGGCCAGACATCACCGAGTGTTCCCGACGGTTAACCGCAAGCTCCAGGAGCTAAGACCGATTCGGGTACCGGCATTCGTCATGGGCATGTTCCAGCGTGACTATTACCGGAATACGATTCAGATGCTGGCGCTAAGCGGAGAGATGGAGCTGCTGGCCAGCCAATTTTTGAATAAAGATATTCGCGTTCTGTTCCTGAAGGGGCCGGTCATCGCTGCCGATCTCTATGGCGACGTATCGCTGCGTACGTCCTGCGATCTCGATATTCTGGTGCCGATGGACCGCCTTGAGGCGGCGGAGGCGTATTTGCTTTCTCTCGGTTATGTGAAGGATGAATATATTACGAGCGTGCTCAATGACTGGAAGTGGCGTCATCACCATATGACCTATATGCATCCCCAGAAGGGAATCAAGGTCGAGGTGCATTGGCGGTTGAATCCGGCGCCGTCGAAGGAGCCCAGCTTTGAGGAGCTCTGGAGCAGAAGAAGACAGAGCGCGCTGATCAGCCGGCCGATCTATTATTTGGGACGTGAGGACCTGTTCCTGTTTCTCGTATCTCACGGAGCCCGCCATGGCTGGTCGAGACTGCGCTGGCTGCTCGATATTAAGCAGCTCATGAATCAGAAGCTGAATTGGCCGAAGCTCATTCTGCTGCTGCGGAAGCATCAGCTGCTCCATATCGGCGGGCAGGCCCTATGCCTCGCTGCCAAGCTGCTTGCCGCGCCTCTTCGGGAAGAGATGCGGCCCATTCTGGCGTCCCGCAAAGCGGAGTGGCTGGCGGAGGATACGCTGTTCTATGTTCAGAGAATGGTTAATCTGCACAGTCCGCCCGTGCCGAAAGACGTCGAACGTTATCACAGACAATATTTGCTGGCGCTCATGACGACCAGACAGAAGCTGCTGTTTTTCGCCAGCATTCTGCATCCGCTGGCCGAGGACACCAAGACGCTGCCTTTGCCGGCCAAGCTGCATTTTTTATATTTTCCGTTGCGGCCGATTTTATGGGCATCGAGGAAAATATGTAGCCGCTCCTCGGAGAAGAAGCGGGAAGCAAGCGCCTAGAGGCCAGGCGCGCTGGAGGGGAGCATAAATATGGGAACATGGGTCAAAGCGCTGCAAACGATCGGCACCCAATATCGATCCAGAGGCATAACCAGCTTCATAGCGATGAATCGCGTGCAGTTTTTTGCATGGCTGAGAGGGCTGCTGGCGCGGTTGTTCAGTTTCGGCAAGATCAAAAGCACGATCTTCTTCATGCAAGCGAACAGCACCATCGAGCTGCTAGGCAAGCGGTCGCGGATGCGCATCGGTAAATATGTATTCATTCGCAAAAATGCCAGCATTCGCATTGACCACGAAGGCGAGCTGGAGCTGGGCGATTATGTGTTCATTAACGACAATTGCAATATGAATTGCGTCAACCGGATATCCATCGGCGCTTACACGAAGATTGCTCCCAATGTATGCATCAACGATCATGACCATAATTACAAGCATACGGGGGATGAGCATCTTCTGATTGGTCAGGTGTCGATTGGGAAGCATGTGTGGATCGGATCGAATGTGGTTATTTTGCGGGACACCACAATTGAAGACCATGCGGTTATAGCGGCAGGAAGTGTCGTGAAGGGCCATGTGCCCGCCCGTACTTTATTTGCGAATAAGCGGGAGAAACGACTGATTCCGATCGATCCCGAATCGGCTTCGCTCGCCGCCAAGGAGTCCCTATGAAGAAGCGAATTCTCATCTCGGTATACGACATGGAGATCGGGGGTATCGAGCGAAGTCTCATTAATATGCTGGAGCACTTCGATTACGAGCGGTATGAGATAGACCTGCTTGTATTCTCCCACCAAGGCGATCTGCTGGGGCAATTGCCGCCCGCTGTTCAGCTCCTTCCAGAGAAGAGCAGCTACACAGTATTCCGCAAGCCGATGAAGCAATGCTTGAAGGAAGGCCGGATCGCCAGCGTGGCTGTGCGCCTCTTGGTTAAGCTGATCGCCGATGCCAAGGCTAGACGGCTCATGCTGTCGGAGGGCTCGGGGTATATCCAATTGCAGTTGGTGTCGAAATATATGTCGTCGCTGCTGCCTTCAATCGACAAGCGCTATGATGCGGCCATCAGCTACGCCTGGCCCCATGACTTTATGCTGAAGCGGGTCAAGGCAGATAAGAAGCTGGCCTGGATTCATACGGACTACACCAAGCTCCAGATCGACAATACGGTCGATGAAGCGATGTGGGCCCGGTATGACGGCATCGCCTCGATATCGGAAGCTTGTACGGAAGCCTTCCTTAGCCAGTATCCGGCTTTGTCCGGCAAGATGTTTCTGGTCGAGAATATCGCCTCTCCGGCCTACATTCGCAGCAAGGCGCTGGAAGAGGAGACAGAGGGCATGGATAACGACAGCTTTAACATCGTATCGGTAGGCAGGCTGTCTTATGTAAAAGGCTTTGATATGGCGATTGAAGCGGTCCGGCTGCTGGATGCCAGAGGCTTCCATAAAGTGAAGTGGCATATCGTCGGCTTCGGCGGAACAGAAGGGGAGCTGCGGGCGAAGATCGCGGAGTACGGGCTTGATGATCGGGTCATTTTGCATGGAAAGAAGCAAAATCCTTATCCCTATATGAAAGCCTGCGACCTCTATGTACAGCCTTCCCGTTATGAAGGCAAAGCCGTGACGGTGACGGAGGCGCAAATTGTGGGCAAACCCGTCCTTATTACCAATTACCCGACCTCGGGCAGCCAGGTGCGCGACGGCATGGATGGAATCATCTGCGACGCAAATGCAGAATCAATTGCTGATGCCATTGAACGATTGTACCGGGATACTCCGCTAAGAGAACGCTTGATAGCGGCGGTCGAAGGAATGGATTACGGAAATGCCGGCGAGCTTGCCAAGCTGTACAACTGGATTGAAGGAGCAGCGCCAGAGCGGGAGGAGGAGAACCATGCATACAAGCAGCGTGTCGGCAAGACGGCCCAAGGTTAGTGTCATTATTCCGCTCTATAATGCAGAGGCCTATCTGCCGGCTTGCATCGATTCTCTTCTTGCACAGACGCTTGCCAATTGCGAATTTATATTTGTCGATGACGGCTCCCGCGATAGAAGCGCCGAAATATTAGAGCGTTATCGTGAGCGGGATCAGCGAATCGTCGTCATTCAGCAAGCCAATGCGGGCGTAAGCGCAGCGCGCAATGCGGGACTGGCGGCAGCAAGGGGCGAGTTCGTCGGCTTCGTCGATGCGGATGATTGGGCGGCTCCTGAGCTGTTCGGCACGCTGTATGCCGCTGCAGCGGATGGCGATGTCGTCTACTCCGGCTACATGAGATCAGCAGGCGGCAAGGAGTCGGTCATTCACGGCCCGTTTTTGACTGGCGTCCGGATGGACCAGGCCTACCTGCGGGAATGGGTATTGCCGGTATTCGTAGAATCCGACAGCTGCAATTCCGTATGCAATAAGCTGTACCGGAAGGAAATCATCGACACTTACGGCTTGTCGTTCCCTCAGTCTGTCGCGCTGGGCGAAGACGGCCTGTTCAACATGCGTTTTCTTTGCTACGCCAGAGGAGGCATCTGCCTCGATTACGCCGGCTACTACTACCGGGAGACAGAGGGGAGCGCCACAAGACGGACGGAGTCGGTTGATTATTTCGCCCGCACCCTTGAGGTCTATCAATCGGAATTGCCGGACGATGTGATGGCTGCGCTCGACAAGGAGAAGCTGGAGCCGCTTAAGCTGAATAAATTCGTCAGGTCGGCGATTTCCATTATTCATGCTTATTATTCCGCGTCAACGCCGGTTAGCTTTAGTCAAAAATACCGTTACGTCCGCACGCTGCTTAATCAATGGCTGCTGCGCGAGGCGCTGGAGCGCTACAAGGGGCTGAATGAGGAGCGGATGGGAAGATACGAGCGGGTTCTGATCCGGCTTATGCTGCTCCGTTCGCCGCTTGGCTTATATTGCATTACCGCTTATAGCAATGCCCGAAATAAAGGATAAAGGAAGGTACTTCATCATGAAGATTATGATGTACGGCCATGGAGGAAGCATGAATCGCGGCTGCGAAGCGATCGTCCGCTCATCGGCTTCCATTATTAAAGAGGGGATCGGCGGCGCGCAGGTGTATCTGCTGTCCGACAACCCGCATACCGATCAATCCATTACGAAGCTGGACGATGTATACGACGGCTCGCCCTCTCCGCTGCGCAAGTACTCCTATGACTGGCTGGTCTCTTCAGTCAGAAACAAGCTGTTCCAAGACGAATCCTATGCGCTGGGGAAGATCCACGACAATATCATCAGGCATATCGACCATATGGATGTCTGCTTGTCGATCGGGGGAGACAATTATTGCTACGGCGAGCAGCCGGGCTGGTATGAGGTGAACCGCAGAGTGAAGCGCCAAGGGAAGAAGCTTGTTCTTTGGGGCTGCTCCATCGGCGAGGAAGACATGTCGCCGGCGAAGCTTCAGGATCTCGGCGGCTATGACCTGATTCTCGCCCGCGAGACGCTGACGTACGAGATGCTGAAGGCGAAAGGGCTGACGAATGTCAGGCTGGTGGCGGACCCGGCGTTCACGATGGAGAAGGAAGAGCTGGCGCTCCCTGAAGGCTGGCAGGAAGGTAATACTGTAGGGCTGAACTTCAGTCCGCTCGTATGGAAGAGGAATCAAGAGTCCAAAGCCGCTGTTCACGAGCTGATCCGGCATATGCTGGATTCGACCGACATGACGATCGCTCTGACGCCTCATGTGATGCAGGAGGGCAATAACGACTATGAGGTGCTGCAGGCGTACTACGAGGAATACAAGCATACCGGCCGTGTGCTGCTGCTGCCGGATCATCTGAACGCGATTCAGTATAAAGGATACATTGCGAGAATGCGGTTTTTTATCGGCGCACGGACTCATGCGACCATCGCCGCGTACTCCAACACGGTTCCGACGGTGGTGCTGGGCTACAGCGTTAAGTCCAAAGGCATCGCCAAGGACTTGTTCGGCGAGGAGAAGCTGGTGCTCGGCATACAGGACATATCAAGCGGCGATAAGCTGAAGGGCGCCTTCGACGAGATGGTACGGGATGAGGCGGCGCTGAGGGACGCGCTGCGCGGATCCGTCCCCCGTCTTCAGCAGTTGTCGCATCGGGCTGTCCAATACTTGGCCGAATTGGCGTGAGGTGACTATGAAGAAGAAGCTGCTGTTTGTGATGCCGAGCCTAGCTGCGGGCGGCGGGGAGAAGAGCCTTGTCACGATGCTCTCGCATATCGATTTCGACCGGTATGAGGTCGATCTGTTTCTGTTCAACCGGGAAGGCATCTTCCTGGATGCGCTGCCGAAGGAAGTGAGATTGCTGGAGTCGCAGTCGTTGTTCGATGCGTTCACGCTGCCTCTCTTCCATTCGTTGAGGACGTTATGGGCATCCGGCCATATCGGCCTGGCCTATAGCCGCCTGCGTTATACGCTGCGGAACAAACACCGCAGCGGCAGCTCTGTTACCGAGCAGCATAGCTGGAAGTACATGGCCCGGTCGCTCGATACGCTGGAGCAGAAATATGATGTGGCGATTGGTTTTCTGGAGAAGTCTTCGACCTACTTCTGTGTGGATAAAGTGAGAGCAGACAAACGAATCGGCTGGATTCATATCGATTACGACAAGCTGGAGATGGACCCCGAATTCGATAAGCCGTACTTCGGGAAGCTGGATCATATCATTACCGTGTCCGAGGAGTGCGAGGACATCCTGAAACGCCGGTTCCCGGAATATGACCGAAAGATCAGCACGATCTACAATATCGTGTCGCCGACCATTATCCATCGTTTGGGCGAGCAGCAAGCCGGCGATGTATATGGACGGCGGGCGGGCGAGACCATCCTGCTGACGATCGGGAGGCTTCATGCGCAGAAGGGGCTGCCGCTTGCGGTAGAGAGTTGCGCGAGGCTTGTGGCGAACGGGTACAATATCCGCTGGTTTATTATCGGGGAAGGGGAGGAGCGGGAAGTGTTGCAGGAGCTCATCCGGAAGCATGGCATGGAGGAGCGGTTCATCCTGCTTGGCCTCCGGGCCAATCCGTATCCCTATACCCGCCAATGCGATATTTACGTCCAGCCGTCCCGATTCGAAGGCAAGTCCATTGCGATTGACGAGGCCAAAATTATGTATAAGCCGATCGTCGTTACGAATTTCACGACGGCGAAGGACCAGATCCGTGACGGCTCCAACGGGCTGATCGCGTCGATGGACCCTGAAGGCGTCGCCACAGCGATTGCCCGGCTGATCGACGAGCCGGAGCTCGCGGGGCGTCTTGCGAAGACGCTGTCGGAGGAGAAGCTGGGAACGGAAGAAGAGATTCATAAGCTGTATAAGCTGGTAGGAGGCTGATTCATGAAGCCGAAATTACTGTTCGTCATGAATCACCTGGACTGCGGCGGCGCGGAGAAAGCGCTCGTCTCGCTATTGCAGGTGATCGACTACGACCGGTTTGAGGTGGACCTGCTCTTGTTCAAGCGAGAAGGCATGTTCCTCGGGCATGTCCCGAAGCAGGTGAAGCTTCTGCAGCCGCCCGCGGATTACCATTATTACGATATGCCGATCCGCTCCGCAATAGCGAAGTGTATTCAGAGAGGGGCCTTCCGTTCGGTGCTGCCTCGTTTATATCTGGGTCTCGTCATGCGCACCGAGGACAATGCGGCCAGAAGAGAGCAGCTGGCTTGGCGGCATATTGTCCGTACGTTCAAGCAGTTGGAGGATCAATACGATGCCGCGATCGGTTTTCTGGAGAAGACGCCGATCTATTATGTGATTGACAAGGTGAAGGCCCGGCGCAAAATCGGCTGGATTCATACCAATTATGCGAATATGGGCATGGACCGGCGGCTGGATGAACCGTACTTCAACCAGCTGGATCATATTGTGACCGTGTCGGAGGAGTGCGGTTATTCGGTTAAGGATACCTTCGGGAAGCTTAAGGCCAAGGTTAAGGTCATTCATAATGTCGTGTCTCCCGCCATTATTCGCAGGCTTGCCCAAGAAGAGCTTCCCGCCGAACAGGGCAACGCCGTGCGCTTGCTGACGATTGCAAGGTTGCATCATGTCAAGGGGATCGATCTTGCCATCGAAGCGGCGAGGCTGCTGAGGGACATGGGCGTAGCTGTGGACTGGACGGTGCTCGGCGAGGGCAGCAAGGAAGAACGAGAGTCGCTTACGTCGCTGATCGAGCGTTATGGCCTTCAGGAGCATGTGCGGCTGCTGGGTGCTGTAGACAATCCCTATCCTTATTTGAAGCTGGCTGATATTGTCATCCAGCCGTCGCGGTATGAAGGAAAATCCATTGCCATCGACGAGGCAAAAATTATGGGGAAGCCGATCGTCGCCACCGCCTTCACGACGGTAGCGGACCAGATCGAGCATGGCAGCAACGGGCTTGTGGTAGAGATCGAGCCTCAGGCGATCGCCGATGGGATTAGACGGCTGATCGAGCAACCGGAGCTGCGGGAAGCTTTTGCCGCCAGACTGGCGGAAGAAGCTTTGGGAACGGAGAATGAAGTACGCAAGCTGTATGAGCTCGTACATGATGGAGAATGGTTGGAGGCGAACTGAACATATGGAGCTCCTATCGGCAGGTTGGATCTTTGCATTTATATTGATTGTTAGTATAGCGGCTCTGTCGCTTCACGACCTTGTTCCGCTGCTTGGCACCTGGCTGAGGCGCATTCATATCGGCAGGTATGATCAGCATGCGCACTGGCATTCGGCTGTTGCAGCCAGAGGGGCCAAATGGCTGAATCGGACGCCAGTTGCGAAGGTGACCGATCAGACAAGGCTGACGGTGATTGAACGGTTGAACGGCCGGTATTCGGCTTCGGCGCTGCAGGATTGGCAGCGGGCTTCGTTGCTGCTCGGACTATCGGAGTTGCCGGAGGAAAGCGGTGTAAAGCACGAGATGGAGCGCTTCCTCTCTACGACCTTCACCGACAAGGGGGATTGGCGGAATGCGCCCCGCCATGTCGACTCTGCCATCCTCGCATATGCCGTCATGAAAATTCCCGGAATACAAGCAGACCGGTACCGGCCGGCCCTCGACGCTATCCGGCGGCTCATCGAGGATCATGTGGGCGAGGACGGAACGGTTCGCTACCGGAATGCGATGCGCGAATACCGCTACGTGGATACGGTCGGCTTCATCTGCCCGTTCCTTATCGCTTATGGGATGAAGTTCGGAGATACGACCAGCCTTGAGCTGGCGATGAAGCAAATACGGGCATATGTGAAGTTCGGTTTTCATGAAGGTCTGGGTATCCCTGCTCACGCCTATGATATCAGCAGTGAAGCGCCGCTTGGGCTTATCGGTTGGGGACGGGGGCTTGGCTGGTTTGCGATCGGACTGATCGATATGTGGAGCGAATTGCCGAGCAATCATGTGTATAAGCGCGAGCTGAGGCATGTCGTGAAGGCATTCGCCGAAGCAGTCATGAAGCTGCAGCAGCCGGGCGGCAGCTGGAGCTGGACGGTCACGCGGAAGGAGAGCCGGCCGGACTCCTCTGCGACGGTGACGCTTGCCTGGTTCCTCATCAAGGCGGCGGAGCTGGAGGAGTTGTCCGCTCCCGCCATGAAGTGCGTGGAGAAGGCGATGCATTATTTGCGGGGCGTGACGCGAAAGGACGGAGCCGTAGAATTTTCCCAAGGCGATACGAAGGATATTGGGGTGTATTCTACGTTGTTCGGCATCTTGCCGTTCACGCAAGGCTTTGCGATTCGGCTCGGCCAGCGATACGGGCAGGCCATAGATGGAGGGTCGGAGCTGCGCATGGCTGTAGGTCAGCGTGAATGGAGCAAGCCATGAGAGTCAAAAGCAGCTTTTTGAACATCTCGGCAGGCTTGTTGAATCAGCTCATTATTACGATTCTGAGCTTCGTGTCGAGAACCGTCTTTATTAATAGCCTCGGCATCGAATATTTGGGCGTTAATGCGTTGTTTACGAGCGTGCTGGCCATGCTTTCCCTGGCGGAAGCGGGTATCGGCTCCAGCATCATCTATAATCTGTACAAACCGGTGGCGGAGCGAAACAGGCTTAAGGTGCTGGCGCTTATGAAGCTCTACCGCAATACGTACCGGGTCATCGCAGTCATCGTGCTGCTGCTGGGGCTTAGCGTGATGCCTTTCCTGGACATCATCGTGCAGGATGCCGATGTCAAGCATCTGGAATGGGTCTACCTCATATTTCTGCTGAATACAGCCGTGCCTTATTTATTCGTCTACAAGCATTCGTATCTGAACGTGAACCAAAAAAACTATATTGTCACCATCGTGTTTTCGATATCGGCAATTGTGTCAACCAGCATCCGCATCGCCATTTTGTACTATACGGAAAATTACTTGCTCTATTTGGCGGTGGACAGCATCATCACGATAGCAACATCGATTATCCTGGCACGTATCGTGGACAAAAAATATCCATTCCTCCGCTTCGGCAAAGCCGACATCCTGGACCCGGAGACGAGAGCGAACTTCATGAAAAATATGAAGGCCATATTTATGCAAAATGTGGGCAACTACTTTATTTTCGGCATCGAAAGCATTCTGATCTCGACCTTTGTCAGCATCATTGCCGTCGGCATCTATGCCAACTACAAAATGCTGTTCGACATAAGCCGGACCTTTCTGAATCAGGTGTTCGCCGGCATGAACCACAGCGTGGGCAATATGGTGGCCGTCGAATCCGCCGCCAAAATCTTCGATGTCTACAAAGTCATGCTGCTGCTCAGCTTCTGGCTCTATTCGCTGTTGTCGATCGGGATGTTTTTGCTCGTCCAGCCGCTTATCCTGCTGTGGCTAGGACCGGACTTTGGCATGAGCGGGCTCATCTTGGCGGTGCTCGTCATCATGTTCTATGAGCGCGGCATGCGCAATACGATTACTTCGGTGAAGACGACAGCAGGGATTTTCCACGAGGACCGGTTTGCGCCGCTTATTCAGGCCGCCATTAATTTGGGACTGTCCCTATGGCTCGTCCAGCAGATCGGACTTGTCGGCGTATTCGTAGGCGGACTGTTAAGCGCGTTGCTTGTGCCCTTCTGGACCACACCGTATTTGGTATACAAAAAAGTATTCAAGCGTTCCGTCTTTCATTATTACAGGACGTACCTGTTCTACACGTTGCTGGGCTTGGGCGCTCTAGCAGCCTCTTATGCAGTAAGCAGCCTGCTTCCTGCACATTCTCTGCTGGCCTTTCTCGCCAAAGGTGTGATCGTGCTTATTGTAGTTAATCTGCTCTATCTGCTCGTGTTTTTCAAAACGCCGGAGTTTGCTTATCTGGCCCGTATCGCGGCATCATTCGCATCCAAGTTTAATCCGTTCAAGCGTCTTCTTCCATCACGGCTGCTGCGTACGGAGGAAAAATAAAGGCCATTCGCCCTGGGTGCTCCCGCCGAATGGCCTTTTTTGATTATGGGGCAATTAAGCCGTAAGGCTTGAAGACGGCAAGCGGTCCGACTCTTTGCCAGGTGACGCTTCCGTCGGCTACGGTAGCTCCGGTGGCGGATGGCCATGCCGGCACTGCCGCGCCGGTTGTGCCGGAGGTGACTGCCTCGTACACATAGCCCCCCGACTGAATCCGGTCGCCTTTGGTTTTGCCTGTAGCTGCCGACCAGGCCAGGGTAGCTGCGTAGCCTTCTGTTAGGCATATCCAGCCTGCATACCCGCCTGCTACGGGTGCGGCGTTGCCGTACAGATCGCCGCGGAACCAGTATCCGTGGCCGGGAGGGCTGACCCCTTCGATGTCGGGATCGTAATTGAGATAGATCGCGCCTTCAGGCACCGGCAAATTGATTTGCGTATAAATGTTGCGGATGTTGCCGAAGGTTCTGACCGCTTTTTTGTTCGTTGGATTGTAATATTGCAGGTTCAGCCGTCCCGTGCCGGTATAGCTAATTGTTGAACGCTTCAGATAGACGCTAGTGGTGCCGGTCACATTGAAGTTGTTTGTCAGGAAATAAGCGAAGCCGCTATTGGCGATTCCAATTCGAGAGTCGGCAACCTCGATCCAGCCGTAGCCGGTATTGAATTCACTCTGGAAGAGATAAGCGGCCGTACGGATGATAAAGTCGCATTGCTCAAGTCGCATGATCGGAGATTCGCCAGGCGTGTTAATGTTCCCGATTTTAAGAATCGAATCCGTCAGCTTGCAGGAGTGGAATTGAGCTGTCCGCTGCTTCATGCCGAATATATGATTGTTCAGCAGGCTGTTTCTGAATTTGCAATCCCGGAACGTGACGCTCTCTGCTGCTGTTGTCTGGTAACGCGTCTCGATGCGCACATTGACGTTCGTCATGATCGTCCCGATGACCTCGTAGGCGCGCAGGTACAATTCCCGCTGGATCGTTACGCCCTCGAAGGAGCAGCTCTCGATCCGGTTCGCGACAACAAACGGTGTGCCCGAGAAGTTTTCGGTCCAGATGAAGTGATTCTCGCGGCAAATGAAGCGGTCATCGTCGGGCAAGGAGAAGTTGGCGGAATCGATCAGCGTGTTGTTGCGGAAGTTCACATCGTAGCCCGTGCCCGCCATGCTCGTGTTGCTGATGCTAACCAGCGTATTGTTTTCGATATTGACATGCGCGTTGGGGAGATGGGCAGTCATCAGGCCGATGCCGGACTGACAGCGATGCAGGAAGTTTTCCCGTACGTTCGCCACTTGCAGCGAATACAGGTTAATCCCGATGCCGGACAGATTGTACAGATGATTGTTGTGGACCTCGACCGACCAGCATCCAACCAGAATGCCGTGGTACAGGTTGTAGAATACATTGTTGCGGATGACGCAATTTTCCCCGTAGGAATCCTCCTGATTAATGCCATAACGGGTCGGATCATTGAAGACGGGCTTGCGGTCGAGAAGCCCCGTTCCGTCGCGAATGATATTGTTCTGAATCGTGTTGTAGTTGCCGCCGAGCGTAATGCCGCCTCTATGCGTATTGTAGACTTCGTTGTATTCGATCAGGTTATGATGGGGAGTCAATCCGAACTTCAGCGTAATTTGCATGTTTTTGGTCGTGGAAGTTTCGTTGTTGAAGATAAATCGGAAGGTTCGGGCGCCGGGGGGAATGGAGATGGGTGTGTAAATTTTTTTGGCGTCATAGCGGCCAAGGTAGGTATTATTGGCACCGTAATAGGCGACGTCAACTTCCTTCGTATTCAACGCGGTCTGGCGGGTATAGCCGGCCCCGGCAACGAGGAAGCTGTCATAGCCTGCTGGAACGTTGATGGGCTGCGACACAAGCGTCTTGCCGTTCGCCTGGATTAGAGCGCCAGTCTGGCGATGTACTTCATTGACCGTAAGCCCCAAAGCAAATTCGGCATAATCGTAGAAGGATACGCTGTCGATGGAGATGCCGTCTCCCATATAGCTGCTAATGACGCTGTTGCGGACGGAGCAGAAGGAGGAGCCTTTTGTAAGATGAATGCCGTAGGTGCCCTCATGCGCTGCTTCGGCTGCATTCGTGAAGCTGCGGTCTGCCTTGTCGCCTATGAGAATCAGATTTTTGATATGGGAATCGGTGACCCCCGGGAGCTGAATGCTCATGCCGCTTTGGACGGGGAATTGATAATAAGCCGTCGTACCTGTGCGCGTATCGAATGGCGATTTGCGGTCGGAATCATAGAGTACCTTGAGGGTCGAGCCTTCAAAATCGATCGTCATATGGCTTTGGGCAATCGTTATGCTCTTGGGGAAGCAAATGGCGTATTCGTTCTTTGGGACAAATAGATAACGATACCCATTGTCATATGCCCATGCGATGGCATTGTTAAAGCCATCGATATTTTTGTCGGCCATGAAGTAATGCTGATCGGTATACGGCTTCGATGGAAGTCCGGGCGTTATGCCCCATCTCGCAAGCTCGATCAGATAGGATGCGGCTTCGCCTCCTCCTGAGCCTGAGCCGGGCGGCCCTTGCGGTCCTGTAGGCCCGGTATCGCCCTTTGGTCCGGCAGCGCCAGCGGGACCGGGAAGTCCTTGCGGACCGACCGGTCCTTGTGGTCCTGCTTGACCCGCTGGCCCTGCCGGACCTTGAGTGCCAGTCGCGCCAGTAGCACCTTGCAGTCCCGCAGATCCTTGAGCGCCAGTAGCGCCTTGCAGTCCCGCAGATCCTTGAGGGCCAGTAGCACCAGTCGCGCCTTGCAGCCCAGCCGGCCCTTGAGCGCCGGCGGCGCCAGTCGCACCTTGCAGTCCGGCGGGCCCTTGAGCGCCAGTAGCGCCAGTCGTGCCTTGCAGCCCAGCTAGCCCTTGAGCGCCAGTCGCGCCCTGTAGGCCAGCTGGCCCTTGTGCGCCTGTAGAGCCAGTCGCACCTTGCATCCCGGCGGGCCCCTGAGCGCCAGTCGCGCCAGTTGCACCTTGCGTTCCGGGTGGTCCCTGCGGTCCCGTGGGGCCGGGCGTTTGGCCGATGCTTTCGGGAATGGCGGACGCCTTGATTTGTCCGGTATCAGAATCGATAATCGCATCCAGCCTGGACTGGATGGCTGAATCGTCGTATATCAGAAAGGACTGTCCGTTCACATCGATGTAACCGTTATTATTTGAAGCCATACAATCTACTCTCCTCTCTCAAAATGAATAAAGACGGTTCACTGATATTCATATGATAGACGGGTGAAGATGGTATGTGCGTTTTATAGAATATGCTTCTGCCTGTCGTCGGCAATTCTGGACCAAATCGCAATCTTTTGTTCGTTATTAGAGACAAAATGGTAATGTTCTGCTACAATGTTCTTTATAAAGAACGAAAATGTTCTCATTAGAAAATTGCGGAGGAGATGGAACATGGCCATTCTCGTTACGGGCGGAGCCGGATACATCGGCAGTCATACCTGTGTGGAGCTGCTTCATGCCGGTTATGACATTGTTGTTGTGGATAATTTATCGAACAGTCATCCGGAGGCGCTCAAGAGAGTATCGGAGATTACGAACAAAACATTCCCTTCCTACTTTATCGATTTGCTCGATCGCGATTCGCTGGATCATGTGTTCAAAGAGCACGGCATCGAGGCGGTTATCCATTTTGCGGGTCTGAAGGCGGTTGGGGAGTCCGTGCAGCAGCCGCTCAGGTATTATCATTCCAATCTCATGAGCACGACGACGCTGTGCGAGGTGATGGAGGACAACGGTGTGCGCAAGCTCATCTTCAGCTCTTCGGCTACTGTGTACGGTGTGCCGGAGAGCGTGCCGATCGATGAGGGGGCCCCCGTCGGCGCCATTAATCCATACGGGCGGACCAAGCAGATGATCGAGCAGATGCTTATGGATCTGGCGCAATCGAATGCCAACTGGAGCGTAGCCATACTGCGCTATTTCAATCCGGTTGGCGCGCATGAGAGCGGTCGGATCGGAGAGGACCCCAGCGGTATTCCGAACAATCTCATGCCCTACATTGCCCAGGTTGCGGTAGGCCGTCTGTCCGAGGTGTCCGTCTATGGCAGTGATTACGAGACGATAGACGGCACGGGTGTCCGTGACTATATTCATGTCGTGGATTTGGCCATCGGCCATCTGAAGGCGCTGGGCAGAATCGAACGGACTGCAGGCATTCACACCTATAATCTCGGTACTGGCAGAGGGTACAGCGTGCTGGAGATGATTGAGGCGTTCAAACGTGCTTCCGGGCAAACGATTCCGTATCGGATCGCCGCCAGAAGGCCGGGCGATATCGGGATTTGCTATGCGGAAGCGTCGAAAGCGGGGCAGGAGCTGGGCTGGGAAGCCGCCAGAGGAATCGATGAGATGTGCCTAGACGCCTGGCGCTGGCAATCGATGAATCCAAGAGGGTACCGCGCGCCGGAGCCTGTCGCTCAGCGGCTGTAGGCCGTAACCGGCACAGGGTTCTTATCCTCGTGACCATTTATAATCTACCATCGGCGAGGTGCTGCTTGTGAGCAAGATTGATATCGTAGTGCCCGTGTATAATGCCGGTCTGAAGCTGCATGCTTGCATCCGCTCGATCCGGCTGCAGTCCTACCCCAATTGGAGACTGCTGCTGGTTGACGACGGTTCTAGCGATGGCAGCGATGCGTTGTGCAAGCAATATACCGAACGCGATAGCCGAATCTCCTATGTCCGGCAGTCTCATTCCGGCAGCATATCCGCTCGCAGGCTGGGGCTGGAGCTGTCCGATGCCCCATATATTCTGTATATGGATGCAGACGACTGGGCCGACAAGCGGCTGCTGGAGAAGCTGGTAGGGGCGGCTCTTGCCGATGACGCGGACATTACGGTATGCAATATGTATAAAGTCATGAATGATTCAGCATGGCCCAGACGGAGCAACGGCAGCCGCTACTTCAAGCAAAAGAGGAGGTATGAGGCTGACGAGATCCGCAGCGAGCTCGTACCTGCTTTTCTGCACGGCCATCCCTTCCCGCCGCAGCTGCACGGCAAGCTCTACAAGCGGGAGCTTCTGCTGTCCAGCGGGCATTATGTATCGCGGATTCGTTTTTTTGGCGATGATCTTTTTCTGAATCTGGAGATGTTTTTGAAGGCGCGGTCGGTTCAGATTATCCCCGATGTCCTTTACTATTACCGTGCAGGCGGAGCTACGAGCCGCTATATGCCGCATCTGTTCCATGATATGGTGAACGGATTTCTCATTCAGAAGGAAGTGGTGGAATCTCATTACCGGCACCAGATCCAATTCCACTACTTTGGAATCAGAGTCATGCTGCTTAATACGCTCCGCACTTGTCTGCGCAACCTGTCTACGGGACGATTGCCGGAGCGGGAGCGCTTGTCCGCGATCCGCGAATATTGCTCCCATCCGGCTGTTCTGGAGTGCGCCAGGGACGAGGCGGCGGCGGCTTATTTCCCCCTTCGTTACATTCGTGCCATTCAAAACGGGGACGCCGCTTATTTATCCAGATTGGGGAAAAGGGACTACCAGATCAGCCTGCCAAAGAAATTTGTGATGTATGCGATTGCAAAAATATCATTCTAATTATTTCGACAAATTGAGAAATAATCTCTCAAATTATGGAGACATGAACCGACAGCATGTGCATTTGAGTTAGGATAATATACATCTTGTGGAATCAATATGGAAAAAGGGAGACGTTGAAATGCGTTTAGTATCTGGGCACCTTAAGCGCATGGAGTCAGTGGTGCAACCGGCCCCGACGAATGGGGGATATAAAGGATGAGACGAGTAATATCGGACAACCAGCAGGAACTGGACGCGGAGTGGGTAGAGCTCATGATATGCGCGCGCGAAAAGGGACTCACAACCGAAGAAGTGAGCAAGGTTCTGCGTATCCTTCAAGAGGAAGGGCAATCCATTATACAGGAGAGCGCTGTATAACGATATACAGCGCTATTCACGACCTGATTTCCATTTATTAAATTCGA
Source organism: Paenibacillus sp. NPDC057967 (assembly GCF_042887015.1). Classification (NCBI taxonomy): domain Bacteria; kingdom Bacillati; phylum Bacillota; class Bacilli; order Caryophanales; family Paenibacillaceae; genus Paenibacillus; species Paenibacillus sp. NPDC057967. The sequence goes on along the minus strand of NZ_JBHVQB010000007.1, from coordinate 62,906 downwards.
GAAACTCTTTGAATTGTTCTTTGCTTACCCCGGAATTCATCGCTTCTCTTACTAAATCTTCCCAATCCCGATCGAGCCCGGCTGGGCGTTCCGATTGGTCGTTATTTACAAATTCCTCGACCGGCACGTTTAATACCTCGCCTATTTTCTCAAGAAACTGTATGGAAGGGTTTTGCTGAAGACCACGTTCAATGGAGCTCAAATACGATTTTGCAACCCCTGCGCGCTGCGAGAGCTCAGTTAACGAAAGGCCCTTTCGTTTGCGAAGCATCTGAATGCGTTGTCCGATCATAGCAAACTCCTCCGTTAATGCTTATATGCATTTTTTTTTTATTATAGCGAAATATAGTGATTAACGAAAGTGATTATGTTCCATTTGCCGTACATAAAAGATATTGCATAACAGAATAAGATCTGTTCATTCAATATTTTCCATTGAAGTGAAAGCTTTCTATTGTTTTTAATAACGAACAAAAAGATTGCGAAATGAACCAAAAAAGGGCGAAAAATACGGTTGACACCCGAATGATTTGAGGATAATATGAGATTGTGTTCTTAATAAAGAACTTAGTTCTGTCGGCTGACGGGATGAGTTTATAGAAAAATTGTTCGTTAAAATGAACGAAACTGACCGGTTCGGAGGCAGACATGAGCGTGATTGCGGGAGTACACGGAGATATCGGAAGGGTTCGGCTGCGAGAAGAGGGCAGCCGCATGCTGCAGGCATGGGACAATCAGACTGCGGATGATGTCCTGGCTTGGGAAGACCGGCTTACATACTTGGGTGCGCACAATCACTGGATTACTCCGGAATCGGTCGGCGTACCTAATCCGTTCTGCGACCGGGAACGCCGATTAACCGTTGTTGCTGACGCGATTATCGACAATCGCGAGGAGCTGTTCGACAATCTTGGCGTACATCGGCGCGACAGAGCCTCTATAAGCGATCAGGAACTGATTCTGTTGGCTTATGAGAAATGGGGGACAGGGACCGCTGCCCGGCTGGTAGGCGACTTTGCGTTCGTGCTTCGGGACGATCGCAACGGCAGGCTGTATGGGGCGCGGGATTTCTCCGGCGGAAGAATGCTCTACTACAGCTGGGACGGGATAGCGTTCCGCTTCTGCTCAATGATGGAGCCGCTGCTGAAGCTGCCTGAGGGAACCCGAACCATCAACGAGCGGTGGCTTGCGCAATATTTGGCTATCTCGACCGTGGTGGATGCCGCGAGCGCTGACCAGACGGTATACGAGGACATTCGACAAATCCCTCCTGCCCATTACTTTGTGCTGGAGGATGGCAAGCTCACTTTGTCCCGGTATTGCAAGTTGGAATCGCCTGGCATGCTGAAGCTGAAGTCCGACGGTGAATATGTAGAGGCTTTCCGCGACGTATTCCAGCAGGCCGTCGACGCCAGAGTGCGCACTGCCGGAGGTGTCGGGGCGCAGCTCAGCGGCGGACTGGATTCCGGAGCCGTCGTAAGCTTTGCCGCCAGACGGCTTCGCGAAGAGAATCGGACGCTTCAAACGTTCAGTTATGTGCCGGTTCACGACTTTGTGGATTACACGTCCAAGTGGTATATGCCCAATGAGAGACCCTATATCGAGAAGACGGTTACGCATATCGGAGGTATCCAGTCCCATTGCCTCGATTTTGAAGGACTTGATCCCTATTCGGATATCGACGACATGTTGAATGTAATGGAAATGCCATATAAATTTTATAGCAATTCGTATTGGCTGAAGGGCATCTTCAAGGAAGCGAGCGACCGTAACATCGGAGTGCTTCTTAATGGAGGCAGAGGGAACCTGTCCATTTCGTGGGGGGACGCAATTCCTTATTATGCCCGGCTGCTAAAGCGAATGAGGTGGATCAAGCTGATGGGCGAGCTGCGGTCTCGCAGCTATAAGATCGGCTCGGGACGAGGGCATCTCTTGTCACTCGTCAGCAAAGAAGCGTTCCCCTTCCTGAGAGGAAAGAACGGAGAGCTTGCCGAGAGTCCGTATCATGCGCTCATCAATCCCGAATTTGCCGCAAGGACCCAGGTGTATGAGCAATTACGCGAATACGGAATCGGCGGCTCCGGCTGGCTGGCTTCGGGTGATACGTACAAGGACAAGAAGAACCACTTCCGTGAGCTGTTCCATTGGAATGCCAGCAATACGCTTGCGGCCAAGCTTTCCCATCGCTATAAGCTGTGGAAGCGCGATCCAACCAATGATCTGCGAGTCATTCGCTTCTGCCTGTCTTTGCCAGAGGATCAATATGTGAGGCAAGGGATGTCGCGTGCGTTAGTCAGGCGTGCGACGGAGAAGCTGCTGCCCGATTCGATCCGGCTGAACGAGACCATACGCGGTGTGCAGGGAGCGGATTGGCTTCATCGGATGCTGCCGGATTGGACATCGTTCTATCAGGAGCTTCAGCAGATCGGCCGCGATGACCGAATGCTTGAGATCGTGGATGGACGAGTCGTAGAGAGTGTGCTTGCCCGTCTGAAGAATGGCGTCCAATCCGCAGATGCGTATGGACGGGATGTCAACGCCGCCATGTACTTAATGATTCTGTATCGATTTCTTCGGAAATCGGCTTGAAAGGAGGTGACGAATGATGATGGCAAAAAAAGAATGGAATAAGCCGGAATTGGAAGTTCTTCAAGTTCAAATGACGGAGGCTTCGACGCACAACGGTCCTTTTACTGATGAAGCTTATAACCCTGGCAACAACAGTGAGTTCCCGCGGTTTTCAAGCTAATGTCGGAAATGGCGACTGGGCAAGCTCTTATACGGTTCTGTATAAGAGCTTGTTGATTCCGTTTGTGGGGTGAACAAAACATGTTGGATACGAAAGTGAAACTGCAATATAGAGCCTTCGGCTTATCCGTCCACAGCGACATGGTGCTGCCTGAGCTTTCGGAGCTGGATAGCCTCAGCGCTTCGGCGGATGTCGTGGTGAAGGTAGATCCCTTCCTCAAAAACGGGTTTGATGCGAAACCCTATCATTTTGTGGCCGAGGATCATACGGTGACGGTCAAAATGCCTGATGCTGGCGTCTTCCGCGTGCAGGATGGCGACAAGATCATTGTCTCGCCTTATGCGGGTGCGGATGAGGATTTAATCCGCCTTTATGTGCTTGGCACTTGCTTCGGTATCGTGCTATTGCAGCGGGGCATCTATCCGCTTCATGGCAGCGCGCTTGCCATTCATGGAAAGGCGTATGCTATCGTCGGTAAGTCCGGCGCCGGCAAGTCGACGCTCGCTTCCGCGCTGATTGCAAAGGGTTACCGGCTGCTGAGCGATGACGTCATCGCCGTATCGATCGATCCGCTTACGGGACAGCCGACTGTAGCGCCGTCTTATCCCCAGCAGAAGCTATGGCAGAACAGTCTGGAAGCGATGGGGCAGAGTTATGAAGCGCTGCGCTCGATCTTCGGCAGGGAGACCAAATATTGCGTTCCGCTGACCGATAACTTCGAGTCCGCTTCGTTGCCGCTCGGCGGTGTCTTCGAACTAACGAAGAATGCGGAGCATAACGGCATTGCGGTGGAGCCCGCCGGCAAGCTGGAGAGGCTGCCTCTATTGTTCCAGCATACATACCGGTATCAGCTGATCGAGCGTATGAATGTGATGAAGTGGCACTTTGAGCAATCGGCGGCACTGGCCTCAAGGCTGAATATATACCGGCTGCGCCGTGGCGAATCCGCGTTCACTGCGCCTCAATTAGCCGATCTTGTCTTGAATACGATTTCGACGGAGGGAACAGTCCATGGTTTATAAAGGGGAATTAATGAGCCAGCCGGAACACCAGGCCTTCTCGCTGGATCTGCTTGCTGTGCAGAACAAAAACAATATTGCCAGCGACATGAACGGGGAGAAGGTGCTTCTAAGCATCGACAACGGCAAGTATTACAATTTGGGCGCCATCGGCGGGCGCATCTGGGATATGATGGCGTATCCGGAGACGATCGGTTCCATCGTCAATACATTGATGGACGAATACGAGATTGACCGGACGACATGCGAGGAGCAAGTATTCTCGTTCCTGACGCATCTCTCTGAGGAACGGCTTGTCCAGTTCGGCATTTAAGGCTGGTGTACCGATGTCGATCGCGAGAAAGCTGAAGCTGCTGTTGTCTTATGATAGGCGCACCATCGCACTGCTTGTCGAAGCAACCTGTTATATGGGTTGGGCCCGGTACCAACTGCTGCACCGTCCCTTCGCGGGTTTGGCCGCCCGGCTGGGAGAGCCGATGAAGGAGACGGATTATGAAGAGACGGAAGCGCATCGTAAGGACCTGGCTCGTGTTCGGCATGCGCTTAACTTGATGAGTGAACATACTTTCTGGGAGAGCAAATGCCTCGTGCGTGCCGTCGCCGGGATGAAAATGCTGGAGAGGCGCGGGATCGAAAGCACGCTGTATCTGGGGACCGCCAAAAATGAACAAGGCAGCATGATTGCGCATGCCTGGCTCCGCAGCGGCCCGTGGTATATTACCGGGGCGGAAGAGATGAAGTCATTTACTGTCACAGGCAAGTTTGCCCGAACGATGGCATTCGAGGGCCGGAAAGCGATGAATGTATGAAGCAGCTGCTGTATTTTGCAGGCCAGCTCCACAGGTACGCGGGAAAGATCCTTTATGTCAATCTTTTCGGAATGCTGTTGATCGGATTGCTGGATGGCGCGGCAGTCCTATTGCTGTTGCCGCTGATCGGCATTATCGGCATTATCCCGTCTGCGACGGCAACCATTCCGGGTATTGGCTTTCTGTCCTTCCTGCAAGAGATGCCGGTCACCTGGTCACTGACTATTATTTTATGTTTCTATATCGCATTGGTAGCGGCCCAGAGCCTGCTCCAGCGTAATTTATCCCTGCGGGAAGTACGCATACATACAGGTTTTATCAATCATGTGCGGCTGGAGACTTACCGACTGCTGCTGCAAGCGAATTGGACATTTTTTGTACGGAAACGAAAATCGGATTTAATCAATGCATTGACAGGTGAGCTGGGAAGGGTAACGAATGGCGCCTTCTTGTTCCTGCAGATGATCGCCTCTGTTGCGTTCACACTGATACAGATTGGGCTGGCCTTGTGGTTGTCCTGGCCGTTAACGCTGTTCATATTAGGCTGCGGCCTGTTGATCGGATGGCTGTCGCGGCGTTATATCCGCAAATCCAAACAACTGGGAGCCGTCTCTGTTGACTTGGCTCAAAGCTATCTGGCGGGCATATCCGATCACTTCAACGGCATGAAAGAGATCAAAAGCAACTCGCTCGAGCAATCCCGTTATCGCTGGCTGCAAGACTGGTCGGCGAAGATCGAGCGCGAACGATACGAATTCACCAAGGTGCGAAACAATTCGCAGCTTTTCTATAAATGGGCTTCGGCCGTCATGATCGCGGTATTTATCTTTGCGGCGGTGACGCTGTTCGATACGCAGGGTGGACAGATGCTGCTGATCACGCTGCTGTTTGCCAGATTATGGCCCAGATTTACCGGCATTCAATCCAATCTGGAGCAGCTGGCTTCCTCGATCCCTGCCTTCAGAGCTTTAATGGAGCTTCAACTGGAATGCAAGGCGGAGCGAGAGCGGGGCGGATTGCTAACAGGAGCGTTCGAGGAGAAGCTGCTTCCGCTGCCTATGAATGAAGCGCTGGAGCTGAGGGATATTTTCTTCCGCTATGACCGCAGCAGCCCGGACTATACGCTGCATGATGTCAACCTGCGCATTCCTGTGAACGGGATGACGGCTATTGTCGGCAAGTCGGGTGCTGGCAAAAGCACCATTGTCGATATGCTGCTGGGATTGATCGAGCCGGAGCGGGGAATCGTGGCTGTGGACGGCAAGCCGCTTCAACCGGAAGGGGTGATGAGGCTTCGCAGGTCCATCAGCTACGTACCGCAGGATTCCTTCTTGTACCATGCCAGTATCCGCGACAATTTATTGTCAATCGATCCGGACGCGACCGAGAAAGAGATGTGGGAGGCCATGGAATTCTCGTCGGCGATCGAATTTGTGCGGGAGCTTCCCCAAGGGCTGGATACGATCATTGGCGACCGGGGTGTTCTGCTCTCCGGCGGAGAGCGGCAGCGGCTGGTACTGGCGCGGGCCATCCTGCGCAAGCCCTCGATCCTGATCCTTGATGAAGCGACGAGCGCGCTGGACAGTCTGAACGAATCCAAAATCCAGCAAGCGCTGGAGCGGCTGAGAGGGAAGCTGACGATGATCGTCATTGCCCACCGCTATACCACGATTCAAGATGCGGATCATGTTATCGTGGTCGACGATGGCCGGATCGTGCAGGCAGGAGAGTTCCAGACGCTCGCAGAGGAGCAGGGGGGCATGTTCCGCAGCCTGCTCGGCAGCAAGCAGCCGGTGGCAATGTAGCCTCAATTTCTCTATACTAAATCTTATATTCCTATAAGATGAGGGGAGAGGAGCGCCGCCATTGGACCTGCTGCTGGAATTGCTCGCTGTCGCTGCGGCTGTGGCCGCTTTGCTCTATATTGCATTAATCGTTCCTACCCGTTGGCTTAAGATTGAGCAGGTGCGGCATCCGCTTGGCATCGGCGCCCGTATCTTGCAGATTAGCGATTTGCATGTGGATATGCTCCGTGTATCCTCCGGCAAGCTGCAAGAGGCGATTCAGAGAACCAAGCCGGACTATATTTTTCTAACAGGCGACTATACGTACAAGGAAAGTTGTTTGCCGGAGCTGGACCGCTATATTAGAATGATTGCCGAGGAAGGTGTACCCGTCTATTCGGTGCTTGGCAACCACGATTATAACTTCCCAGGTGTGCAGAGAATAATCGATGTGATGGAGCGTTACGGCGTAACGGTGCTGCGCAATGAATCGAGGGAGCTTGCTGATTTCATCCTCGTGGGCATCGATAACTATGGAACCGGCCATAGCCGGATACAAGAAGCGTATCGGGATGTGGACGGCAACAACGGCATGAAGCCGGTCATCGTCATCACTCATGACCCCAATATTGTGCCTGTCCTGCGCAGGCCCTTTGAATATCTCATGTCCGGTCATCTGCACGGGAAGCAGATGAACATCCCGTTTTTCTTTTCCTTTGTACAGAAGGGGCCGCTGCCGGCCAAAGGCATCTACAAGGGACTGCATCACAGCCCGAGCGGGACCTATTATATTTCCAAAGGGATCGGGCAAGCGGGCATAAACGCGCGTTTTATGGTCAGAAGCGAGATTACGCTTCATGAAATATGAATAACGCCTTTATTAGCCAATTGGCCGATAAGGGCGTTGTTCCTATCGATTGAACTTATGGTTCATCCAGAGCTTCCGGGATTGCTGCGTTATCATCTTGGCCTGGATACTGGCGAGGAAGTCCCGCGTGCAGCTCGCGGTTCTCGTAGCCGAATCGCGGCGAAGACCGCTGACCCGTGCTCCATGGCGTGCTTTTTCCTAGCGATTCGCTAATCAGGTCGGAGCCGTAAGGCCCCTCCGGGAATTCCTCTAGAGCCAGGTCATTCTGATGTGATTCGACTGTAGCCAGATCCTCGACTGCATCACGCTGTTCCGAATCAAACTGATCCAAGTGGCAAGTCCCTCCTCTTTGGCAATGGTATGCCATCCTAGGGTTGCCGAGTTCAGTCGGTAAAATTCACTGTGCCGACGACGAAGTAGAGGAATTGGGCCAGCTCGACGGCTTCTTCCTCGGTCAGCTTGAACGTATGCTCCAGATAGCCTTCCTGCTCCAGATCGTCCGGCCCGATGATGGCCGTCTTGCCTGACTGCAGGTCGGTAATTAGCTTCTTGCCGTAGAAGCGGTTCGTCGTCGTAACAGCCAGATCGAAGCGCTTCATGCTGGGTGTTATAAAGGTTGTGAATCTCGTAGTCGTATCTTCTGTCGTATCGGACATAAAGTCGTAATGAGGCAGTTCCATGGCGATCATCCTCCGCTTCGGTTTTGAGAACATTATACCTGAAGACGAGGCAAAAGATAAGGAAGCGAATTTGCAGATAAAAGGATAGGCTTGCCTATTGTACCGTAATATGTTAGCATAATGGCAATCGAATCATGAACGTGTGAGGAAGCACCTCTTCTGCCTTTGCGGAAGGGGTGCTTTTATTTGTCGGCATATCTGAAGTGGGGGCTTTCGTTCTTGCATTCGCCAATATCTATGACGAAAGGTGAGAAGAAGCTATGCACATCGTATTTTTGAACACGTTTGAGAAGCCGGCGGAGGGAGGCCGAATCGAGTCGGCCCAGCTGTCCATATGCGAGGAGGGAGGGCGTTATTCGGTACTCTGGCTGGAAGCTGGTGCCGATGAAGAGGGAGAGAAGGAGCCGCTTCGCTGGTTCGAGGGGATATCGTGGGAGGAGATGCTGACCGCTTTCCGGTATGGCGTAGCGAGAATGATGGGAGCGGGCTATGCCCCGATTATGGATGGCATGCTGGATAGCGGACGCGCCTCCGGCGGCAGCCAGCCATCCATGCTGCAATGCTATGGAGAGCTGAATGCCGATGAAGTGCTGTTCCAAGCGCTGAGAGAGTGGCGTCGCAAGACCGCCGCTGCAGAGAAGCGCTCCGCGTATTTGGTAGCAACGAACCGGATGCTGTGGATGATCAGCGCGTTTGTCCCGCAGACGCTGGACGAGCTGAAGCAAATTCCGGGCTGGGGCAAGAGCAAGCAGGAGGCCTATGGCGATGCCATTATCGGCCTTACCTCAGGCATGGCGCGGGAAACGTCATTTCCCTTGGATTGGGTGCAGGAGAAGCTAGATGCAGAGCACTACACGGCTTGGCTATATAAGCAAAAGGAAAACAAGTTTAAGGGCATCATGGACCGCCAGCAAGAGAAGCGGAGGATATTGGCCGTTCTGCAGCAAGCGGGCGGGCTTGACCAATTACAGACCGAGCTGAAGCTGCCGCGCAGGGAGCTTCTCTTGCGAATCGAATTGCTGGAGCAGGAAGGTTATGACGTTGACGCTCTTATTGAGCGTGAGCTAAGCGTAGTTCCAGAGGAGGAGAGGGAGCAGATTCTGGAGGCAATGGCGTCCCTCGGAGACCGGTACCTGAAGCCTGTACTCCAGCATGTGTATGGGGATGAGGCAGCCGCTCAGCCCGGCCAGCCGGTTGAAATCCTATACGAAAGACTTAGGCTAATTAGAATGCATTACCGGAAAACGAGCCAAGACAAAGCCGTTTAGACTAGAATGCGGCCTTATTTTTTTGTAGGTCTTAAGATCGATATGCGTTTCTAGTAGTATACTTGTCCTATTATTTCAAGTATAATAGTGGCAAAATAGACAAATTGCGAATTTTGTCGAAAAAGGAGCGCATCCTCTTTATGAAGGCAGAATATATAAACCCGTTTCTTGAGTCAGCAAAAATCGTAATCGAGCAGCTTGTGCAGATCAAGCCTGCGACAGGGCAGCTCGGAGTCAAGGACATTAAGTTCGTAGAAAACTATATTTGGATTCAAATAGGCCTCAACGGACAAATGAACGGTGATATCGTATTCGGACTAAGTGAACAGGTAGCTCTCAAGATGGTATCGGCGATGATGGGCGGATACGCCATCTCTGAGATCGATGAGATGGGACGCAGCGCAATCTCCGAGCTTGGCAATATGATCAGCGGCAATGCCAGCACCATCTTGTACAATCAGGGCGTAAGGGTGGATATTACGCCGCCGAAGCTGATTCAATCGGCGCAGTCGGCCGGGTTCAACGCTACGCAAGCGCTGACGATTCCTCTCATTATGGACGGGATCGGCGAGTTGGACATTCAAGTGCTTATTGCATCTTAATGCAGAAGAAGCTCCTTTTTGGAGCTTTTTTTTGCTTAGAGGGCTTGGTATGGAGTACACTGAGGGATGGGTGATGCTGCATGTTGAAAGGAAAAATCGTACTCATCTCGGGCGCTTCCAGCGGAATAGGCGCCATGACGGCTTCGATGCTTGCCGAGCGGGGAGCGATACCGGTATTAACCGGCCGAAATGTCGAGAGGCTGAAGAAGCAGACAGACTCTATACAAGGCGAATGCTCCTATTACGTTATGGACGTAACGAAGACCGAAGACGTAGAGAGCACGGTCGCTGCGGTCATCGCAAAGTACGGTAGAATCGATATTTTGTTGAACAATGCCGGATACGGCCAATTCGAGACGATTACAGAGATGCCCGTAGAGCGGTTCCAGGCAATGATGGAAACCAACTATATGGGCATCGTACGCTGCGTCAAGGCAGTGCTGCCCTATATGCAGAGGCGCGGCGAGGGACATATTGTTAACGTGGCTTCAATGGCGGGCAAGATCGGCTCCTCCAAGTCGACCAGCTATTCGGCGACGAAGCATGCTGTGCTCGGCTTTACGAATTCGCTTAGGATGGAGCTTAGGCCGCAAGGCATCCATGTGTCGGCCATCAATCCGGGACCGATTGACACGGAGTTTTTTGCGCTGGCCGACCCTTCAGGCTCCTATGTGAAAAACGTAAGCTGGTTCATGATGAAGCCGGAATATGTCTCCCGCGCCATCGTGCGCGTCATGGAGAAGCGGACTGCCGAGCTGGATCTGCCGCGCACGGCGTCCATAGGTATTAAGCTCTACGGTTTGTTTCCGCGGATGGCGGATGTGCTGTTCGGCGGACTGTTCAACAAGAAATAAGATAACAATAGGGTTATAGAAGATAAGCGAGGTATAACAATGAGCGGAACAACCTGGACTGATCTAGGAATTCAAGAGAAACTGATTGAAGAATTGGCCAAAAACGGCATCAAGGAGCCGACGTCCGTGCAAGCGGAGACCATCCCGGCCATGCTGGCCGGACATGATGTCTCGGCAAGATCGCAGACCGGCACGGGCAAGACGCTTGCCTTCCTGCTGTCGTTGTTGCAGCAGATCAACACGGAGTCTGGAGCGATTCAGGCGGTTATTCTGTCTCCGACGCAGGAGCTTGCGATGCAGATTGTCCGCGTTGCGCAGAGTTATGCGGAGCCGATTGGCGTCCGCGTGCAGCAGTTGATCGGCGGAGCCGCCATGAAGCGTCAGGTCGAGAAGCTGAAGCTTCGTCCGCAGCTGGTTATTGGTACGCCTGGACGGATTCATGAATTGCTGAAAAATCGCAAGCTGAAGCTTAGCGATGTGCGTCATGTCGTCATCGACGAAGCGGACCAGGTATTCCAGCTCGGCTCGACGAAGGAAGTGGAGGCCGTATTGTTCGGCATGGGCAAGGAGCGGCAGACGGCGTTTTTCTCCGCGACTTATCCGGACATTATGGCACGGTTCGAAGGCCGCTGGATGAGAGGCACGCAGCGTATCCAGCTGACGCCGGAGCACCGGGTCTCGCAGACGATCGAGAACTATTACGTCATTAGCGACAAGCGGGATAAGACCGATACAGCAAGAAGGCTCATCCGGTTGCTTAACCCGTCTTCGGCGCTGCTGTTCCTGAATGATACCAATGAAATTGCCAATTGGGAATCCAAGCTGAGCTATGAAGGCTTCACAGTCGAGATGCTCTATGGCGATTCCGACAAGCAGCGCAGAGCGGCGACGCTGGAGCGGTTCCGCGAAGGCCGCTGCCAGCTGCTGCTGGCGACCGATGTGGCGGCGCGCGGCCTGGATATCGAAGGACTTCCGCTTGTGCTTCAGCTTGACCCTGCCGTCGATGCGGATCACTATGTCCATCGCGCGGGCCGGACGGGCAGAATGGGGCGCAGCGGCACGGTCATTACGATCGTCACGCCGCATGAGCTCTTCATCATGGAAAAATTCCGCAAGCAGCTCGGCGTCAATCTGAGCGAACGGGCGATGTACCGTGGCGAGCTGCTGTCCGAGGAGGAGCTTCGCGAGGCGACGAGACCGAAGATGGAGCGCCTGGCTAGAGAGAGCGCACGCACAGGCAATCTTTCCAAGCCGTCTGTAGAGCAGACAGGTAAACCATCAGCCGAGCAAGGCGGAAAGCCGGCACAAGCATCCGTCTCAGCGAAGCCGACAGCCCCAGCAAGAAGCGCAGAACCAGCTTCACGCACTCGCGCTGGCGGTGGTGCGACCCCTTCGCCGAAGAAGCCGGCGCGAGCGAAGGACAAGCCTGAAGTGAAGCCTGCGAAGAGCAAGGCGGTCCGGAAACGGGAAGCCAAAGACAAGGGCGCTCCGAAGTGGTTGAAGGAGAAGCGCCAGTCGGCTTCGAAGCCGGAATAAAATATTTTTTTAGAAAGCCACCCCCTTTAAACGAACGAGTCCCCCCGAAAGGTATGGGCGAAGGTAAAAAGCGGTATTTCCCGCAATCGTTCAAAAAAAAGGAGAGTGGCTTTTTATGTCTAAAATGAAAATGTTGAAAAAAACTGCGCTGTCAGCTACGGCGCTAGTGATGTTGGCAACAGGAGCAACCACCGCCTTTGCTGACGGGAAACATAGTAACAACGGAAACGGCAAATGGAAATCGGAATATGAGCAAAACAAGAACAAAGGCAAAGATAAAGATGACAAGCATGACAAAGATAATGACGATAAAAAAGAGAAGAAAGTAACATGGCAATTCGAGGACGAGGCTGATCTGCAATGGGCGCTGGAATACATTATGCGTCTGGCTTCCAAAGGCGTATTCACCGGCTATGAGGACGGCACGTTCAAGCCGAAGCAAAAAATCTCCCGCATCGAGACGCTTACTGCAGCGGTACGGCTGATGGGCCTGCGCGATCAAGCGGAATCTTCGACGGAGATGAATACAGAGCTTCACTTCAAGGATGCGGACAAGCTGAAGAAAAAATATCCTTGGGCAGTCGGATACGTTGCTGTAGCGCTGGAGAACGACCTGTTCTTCGAGACGGATACAGAAATCAAGCCTGAGCAAAATGCGTCAAGACTATGGTCGACGATTCTGTTGATCAAAGCGCTCAAGCTGGAGAACGAAGCAAAAGCGCTGAACAACACGAAGCTGGACTTCAAGGATGCGCATGAGATTCCAGCTGGCTCCGTCGGCTATGTAGCGCTCGCGCTGCAGAAGGGTATTATTACCGGCTATGAAGACAAGCATGGCAACAAAACATTCCGTCCGAACCAACCGGTTACGCGTGCTGAGCTTGCTGCGCTGCTTGACCGTACAGACGGCGAGATGCCGGACCATGACGCGCAAGCCATCTCCGGCCAGCTGAAAGCAGCGCCGGCGAATGGCAAGCTTACGCTGATAAAGCCGGACAAGACGGAGTTGACGCTGGCGATTGACCCGACGGTCTTCATCTTCCGCGACGACAAGAAGTCGCCGATCAGCGCGCTGCAAGCGGGAGATAAGCTGTTCCTGCGCACTTACCAGAACAAAGTGGTCTTTATTGAAGTGACAGAAAACGGCCAGGCGAGCACTGCATTCACACAGCTAGGCGTTGTAAGTACACTGGGCTTCAACTCCCAGGCCAAGCTGTCGACCATTGCGATCAATCCGGCTGACAGCACTCAAAATTCCGTTCTTATCTATAATGTCGATCCTAACGTCACCATCGTCGGCGACGCTACCAAGCTGAAGAACGGCCAGCTGGTTCAAGTGAAGGGCGACAAAAACGTCGTTAAAACGATTGAAATCAAATAATGCTCTTGTAAATTGATATGAAGTTGCAACAATGAGAAATGGCGGTGCTCTGGAGATTACTCCTGGCATCGCCATTTTTATATTAGTCCGGTTTTAGAGATTTTGAATTGGATTTTCGTAAGTTGTACTGCGTGGCCGAAGCAAATGGAGCAAGATATATTCTGGAGAAGCGATAGCGTTCGCCTTTGTATCCGGATTCCAACCTTTAACCATTGTTCAAGGAATCTGGATACAACAGCGATCGGAAGAATATATCTTGCGCAGTTTGTGTTCTCAGCCATAAGGTTGAATATATCTTGCGGAGTTTGTGGTCTTAGCCGTAAGGTTGTATATATCTTGCGCAGTTTGTGTTCTTAGCCATAGGGTTAAACAGTCTTTTTTTGATATTAGGCTGAGGATTCGGTATGCTAGCTAATAGGAAGGCGATAATTGGAAGGCAGAAGGTGATTGATATGGAATCCATATTAAAGGTCGAGCAATTGACTGGCGGGTATAGCCCGCGCAGACCGGTGCTCCATGATCTGAACTTCGAGCTGAAGGCCGGCGAGATGGTCGGACTGATCGGCTTGAACGGAGCAGGGAAAAGCACGACGATCAAACATATTTTGGGGCTGATGAGTCCCCATCAGGGCGGGATCAAGGTAGCGGGCGTCACGCTGAACGAATCGCCGCAGCAATACCGTTCGGCATTCGCCTATGTGCCGGAGACGCCGGTGCTCTTCGATGAATTGACCGTAGAGGAGCATCTGCGGCTGAGCGGCATGGCTTACAATGTTCCTGGCTCGGATTACGAGGAGCAAGCGTCGAAGCTGCTGGAGCAGTATCAGATGGTGCCGAAGCGGAAGGCATTCGCTTCACATCTGTCCAAGGGCATGAAGCAGAAGGTTATGATTATGAGTGCGCTGCTGGCTTCGCCGCCTTTGTACATTATTGACGAGCCTTTCCTGGGACTCGACCCGCTTGGCATTCGCTCGCTGCTTGACCAATTGGTCGAAGTGAAGCGCGGAGGAGCGGCTATATTAATGAGCTCGCATATTTTATCCACAGTAGAGGCGTATTGCGATCGGTATATCGTGATGCACCATGGAAGAATTGCCGCGCAAGGCAATCTGGATGACGTCAGACTCGCAGCGGGAATGGATGCCGGAAGCGGGACGCTGGAGGATGCTTTCTACAAGCTGGTAGCCGGAGGAGTAGACTGATGCTGCCCGCCAATCATGAACCGGCAGCGCTGTGGCGCAGCAGGGCCAAAGACTTCCGGAATGAGATCAAGCCTTATATCCGCTATATGGCGATGAGCGGTTTTCCATCCTTTTTGTCGCTGGTGTTCATCGCTTCGGCTATCGGATATTTCACCCTTGTACGGGATGTGCCAGCAGACTTTCCCATTGTGCAGGTTGGGGTGTTAGTATTGACGCCTGTATTATGCTGGAGTCCCATGCGTACCTATCTAGCAGGCGCGGACGTCGTCTATCTCATGCCGCGGGAATACGAGATGGGGCCTTATCTTCGATCCTCCTTTCAGCGAACCATCGTGAAGAGCGTTTTTCTTGCAGCTGCCGTTATGCTGCTATACCTGCCTATCTATAGGCAAGCAGGCACCGGAAGCGACATGGTATGGATCGTACTCGCCGCGCTTGTTCTGAAAGCGGCCAATGCTGCCGGGGGGTGGCAGGAGCGCAAGCTGGCCTGGAACAGTATGAGGCTGCTGCTGCGTTCGGCGCGGTGGCTGCTTACGGGTCTTGCGGTTGCGGCTTGGCTATTAACTCCTCCGTGGCAAGCCTTGCTGTTCACCGTTTTATGCGCAGTGCTGGCGTTCGTGTGCTACCGGCTGCCGCAGCGGCATCGGTTGCCTTGGGAGAGGCTGATTGCGGAGGAAGCGGTGACGCGGAGGCGTTATTATGCGTTTTTTGGCCTGTTCATTGATGTGCCGGTGCTCCCGTCCAGCATCAAGCGCAGAGCATATCTGTCTTGGCTATTGCCGCGTATTCCGTTTGCGCACCGGTATACGTTCAACTATCTGTTCAGCGCCACGCTGTTCCGCTCCGAGATCGGCGGCATACTGATTCGTATCCTGCTGCTTGGCGCACTCGTGAACTATATGACTGCGGATGCGGCTTCCTTGTCGGGCTGGGTTACCGCCTTTGTATATGCCTTGTTCGGCATCGTATTCAGCCTGCAGCTTGGCGGGCTTCGAAGCGTACATCGCTATTCGGTATGGAAGCATGTCTATCCGCTTCCTGATGACAAGCAGACCAGTCAGCTGCTTCAGGTGGATCGGGTCGCGCTGGCGGCAGGCTTGCTGCTGCTTTGGCTGCCCGCAGCGTTGCCGCTGCTGCTAACCGGCATCGTAACACCGCCTGTGGTCATGCTAATTGGCGCCTTGGCGTATCTGGCGATCAGACCAATGCGGCTGCGGCGCAAGATCAGATCCGATGCCGACGAAGACTGAAGAACATAAACAAAATAAACCGCCTGAGGCAGATGCCCCGGGCGGTTTGCTGTTTATAAACGCATGTATAAAGATCGGTTTATCGCGCGGCCACTTCAGTTACCGCTTTGTGGATCAAGTCGAACAGCTCCTCCAGGTTCTCCTCTTCGATACAGGAGAAGGCAACACGAAGATCTGTCTCGCCCAAAGCGATGGTGCCGATGCCGTATTCGTTCAAGAGATGCTGCCGGACAGACTCTGCGGATACCGTCGTCAGCTTCAGACACATGAAATATCCGGAGTTGAACGGGTAGTATCCCCATGTATCGCCATACCGGCCGCTGTCCAGCAGTGACTTGACGCGATTGGCGCGTCCTTTCATAATGTCGAACTTTTCAGCCTTCTGTGCTTCGAATTCCGGTGACTGCAGTGCGTGCAGCACGAAGGTCTGTGACGGATGCGGACCGCTGGAGATCGTCGAGCGGATAATGCCTAACGTCTTCTGCTCCAGCGCAGCCAGCGTTGCCTGTGATTCGGAAGCGAATGTGATGAATCCGACGCGGAAGCCCCATACGTATTCTTCCTTCGTAGCACCGTCCACCTTCACAGCAAGGACGCGCGGGTGCAGCGCAGCCAGCTTCGAGAATAGCGATTCTTGAATCGAGTCCTCAAAGAACAGCCCGAAGTAGGCATCGTCGGTTACGGCTACGACATGAATGCCGGCCTCTGCAGCATCACGAATGGCAGCTACAATTTCCTCGCATTCCCGAACGCCAGGCGTATAACCGGTCGGATTGTTCGGGAAGTTCAGCAGGACGATCGCTTTGCCTTTACCTTTCTGAGCGAGCAGCGCGTCGCGCAAAGCAGCGCTGTTGAATTGCATGTTTTCGTTATAGAGCGGGTACTCCACGATCTCGGCGCCGCGGCGGATGCCGAAGGTGAGCTCGTAGTTTTCCCAGTTTTTATTCGGAATGACGACAGCGTCTCCTTCGTCAGCGAAGAGATCAGCTACGATACTTAGTCCGTGAGTGAGCGCGTTCGTTACGATCGGATTGCCGAAGCTCACGCCTTCCAGCGACGGGTTGTCCTTTAACATTTTGGCGCGCCAAGCGCTCCGCAGCTCAGGTTTTCCGGCTGGTGGTGCATATTCATATATATCCTTCGGATTATAGGCGCTTAGCGTATCTTGAATGAGCTTAAGATGCATGGGCTTTCCGCCTTCTGTCGCGATGCCGATGGTAGCATTGAACTTGGTTGCCTTCGTCTTCGCTTCAGCAGATTGGCTGAGAATGCCTTCTTTTGGGAAATAGATCGCTTTACCTAGGTTTGACAACATGGCGTAGACGTTCGGACTCTCCTTCTGCAACGTCTCATTTAATTGCTCTGCCAGTGGGTTCATGGATTTCATTCCATCCTTCCGAATTCAATCGTTATTGTACTTCTAATGTTCGTGATATTATACCATTTTTGTTCGCCGCAAACCATTCAGGATTGTGAATAATTTTGGGATAATCGTTGCTAGCGCTTGAAGTCCTTCTATTGATTGATAGCGTTAATCCACTATAATAAAGGAAGGAAGCGTTGTGGCATCGCCTACCCGCGATAGAAACAGCGCATGATGCGAGGGAGGATCACTTATGCTTCATATATCGCCCGATTCGCTAGGACTGCAGCCAGCCTTCGCCAAGATCTCCTGTGAGCCCGGGTGGCGATGGGCCAGACGCGAGAAGCCGATGGCGAACTACGACTTGTTCTATGTCTGGAGCGGAGAAGGAGAGGTTGAAGTGAACGGCGTCCATTACAAGGTGGGGCCGGGGAGCTGCTTCCTGTTCCGGCCTGGGGATTACACAAGCGCGACGCATAACCCGCAGAGGCCTTTAGTGCTTACCTATATTCACTTCTCGGTCAATGGTTTGGTAGACCAAGTTCCGGAACGGTATCGCGTGCTGGACGAAACGGTCGATTTCGAATATATGCTATCCAGATACGTCAGGCTGTTCCTGGTTCAAACCTATGCCGCGGAGGAAGAAGCCAAGGTCGTGCTGAAGGCACTTCTGATCCAGTTGCTGAGGGCTGACAATCATAACCATGCCCCGATCGAGAAGAAGGCGAGCAATCAATTGACTGAAGCCATACATGAAATTGCGAATTATATCCGGCAGCATCCAGGTATTCCGCACCGGGTAGAGGATCTGGCTACGAGAGCCCAGCTTTCTCCCCGTTATTTCTCGACGAAATTCAAGGAGATGGTCGGCATGTCCGTCCAGACCTATATGATTCGCACCCGAATCGATCGTGCACAACATCTGCTTATGCATGCGGGCATGAATGTGACGGAGGTAGCTGATGCGCTTGGCTATCGGGATATCTTCTTCTTCAGCCGCCAATTCAAGCAATATACGGGACGAAGTCCGTCTGAGATCAGGTGAAATGCTATAGTGTCATGATCAAGAGTCGCAATCTACTGATTGTGCTCTTTTTTATGTTAGAGCAAGAGCGTGATTGGGATATGCCTATCTGGTTCGGAACATACTTATACCCAAGCGGGTACACAAGAACTGGATAACTGTCTGATTGGAGCGATATGAATGTACGAACATTTCATCATCTTTATAAGGAGCATCTCCGCCTTTATTACATTGCTGCTTATAACTAGAATATTGGGCAAACAGACCCTCTCTAACATGAACTTCCATGAATTTGTGACAGCTGTAATTTTGGGCGCGATTGGAGCGAATTTTGCCTTTAACGAAAAAATTGAGGTAACCCATCTGCTTATATCGCTTATCGTATTTACAGGAACCTCCTATGTACTCGCTAAGCTTCTGATCCGCAACAGAAAACTCCGCAAGTGGACGGAGGGCACCCCCACAGTCCTAATTGAAGACGGTAAAATTCTTGAAGAGAATTTAAAGAAAAATAATCTGACACTGGATTCGATGAATCAATTGCTGCGGCAGAAGGATATTTTTGATATTGGCGAGGTAGGGCACGCATTTCTGGAACTGAACGGCAGATTGTCTGTTATGAAAAAAGATATGCACAGAAATGTGACATTAAAAGATTTGCAGTTGAAGGCGAGTGCGCATAAACCTGTCCCGATCGAGTTAATTATGGACGGCCAAATATTAGTCGGCAATCTTGAAAATAACCACATATCGAGCGATTGGCTGCATAAAGAGCTAAAGGTAATCGGCAAAACGGTACAGGAGGTTTTTTATGCCGTAAAGGGAAGCAACGGGCAGTTGTATGTGGATTTTTTCAAGGATGGGATCAAGCATCCGGTAGATATCGAATAAATTGATTTGGATAGTCAAGGCAAGCAAAATGGCGGCGCTAGATAAAACGGGCGCCGCCATTTCTGTATACATGAATTTCATATAAGTTGATATTGCAATTACAGCATAGCCGGTAAGCGCGTGCGAGGTTACCCGCGCAATTCACCCAGTGATTCGCCCATTCGCACTTTTGTGCCAAGCTTCAAATCCGGGCGCGGGGTGAAGGTGTCCTCTTCCAGAAGCAGGACAACGGTCGAGCCGAATTCAAAATAAGCAAGCTCGGCGCCCTTCTCCACCGACTTCGGCAGCGGAGCGGCGTATTTGATGCTGCTTACGTTCATCGCGCCGACTTTGACGACAGCCGCTTCTCCGCCCTGATGGCGAATGTACGTGATCAGGCGTTCATTCCGGCTCAGCACTCGCTTCATGTGCTTCAGGCCGAAATCATTGACGGGATAAACCTTCCCCGGAATATGTACATTCTCTGTGACGACTCCCGACACGGGAACGTGAATACGGTGATAATCAGTTGGGCTTAAATAGAGAACCATATAGTAACCGTGATAATAGCTCTTCGCTCTTGACGAACCGTTCAGCAGCTCATCGACGGTATAGTCTTGTCCTTTAATATTCATCATCGTACCCGCGTTGATGGGGCCAAGTCCGGTTATGACCGCATCGACCGGGCTTGCCAGCGCAGCGGGTCCGGAATCGATCGTTCTCATGCCTGGTTTTAGTCTGCGGGTGAAAAATTCATTTAATGTGCGATATTCCCGAAGCTCTTTCTCTGCTTCTTCCACCGCGATGCCATACAGCTTGGCGAATCGGGGAATCATAAGACGGCTTGCCGAAGATTGGGCGAATTTGCCGGTCAGGCGGGAAATCCATTTGCGGGAGCTAAGCTCCGTCATGGCGCGAAGCAGCCATTTGGTCATAACGGCACCGTCACGTCCTTTCCTTGCGTCATGCGCATGTGTTGGCCGGAGGCCTTTGGTCCAACACACAGTTTGACATAATCGGTTCATTTTATCAATAGCGGCGAACAAGTAAAGGAGGAGATCGAGTGATCATCATGATTGCAATAAGCTTGGCGGTAGCTTCGCTTGCACTCACGGCGGCCGGGGGGAAGTACGAGAAGGTAAGAAGATGGCTTGACGGGCTGGGTTGCTTCGCGGCATTTGTCTTTTTTGTTGCCGTGTCGGGAGCTGTCTTGAAGACGCTGCTTGACGATACAGTATTCATGACAGAGGTTCACAGCGTGCTGTTGAATCCTGCATTTCTGATCAGCGGCGCATACCTCGGACCCTATGGCGTCTCCAGATTAGCTCTGCTCGCATGGCGGGGGAAGTAGGGCGAGGCTTGCGGGAACAGTCGGCATCCGATATGATAGATGGAATTTGGTTGAAAGGATGACGCATTTCATGACGATAGGGCAACAAGGACGGCCAGATGCCGTCATTTTTGATATGGACGGAACATTATTTGAGACGGATAAGCTGCTGATTCCGGTGCACGAGCGCGTATTCCGGACGCTTCGCGAAGAGGGATTGTATGTAGAAGAGGCCCCGCCAGCGGAGCGCTTGCTGGGATGTCTCGGCATGCTGTTGGATGATATATGGCGCGAGATTATGCCGGGCAGCACCGAAGAGGCACGTCTGCGGGCGGATGAGCTGCTGCTGCAATATGAGCTGGAGGGACTGGCGGAAGGCGAAGGCGCCCTGTATCCGCATGTTGAGGATACGCTTCGGAAGCTGAAGGAGAACGGCGCCAAATTGTTTGTCGCCAGCAACGGCCTGGAATGGTATGTGAAGGGAGTTGCGGAGCATAAGGGGATTGCTTCGCTATTCAATGGCATCTACAGTGCGGGCGAATACGAAACGGCGAGCAAGGTTGATCTGGTCGCAAGGCTGCTTCACGACCATAAGCTGGGCTCACAGCATGCCGTGTGGATGGTGGGCGACCGCTCTTCGGATGTGGAAGCGGGACGAGGCAACGGCCTGAAGACGATCGGATGCGCCTATGCGCGCTATGGCCGTGCTTCGGAGCTCGCGGATGCGGATGTGCGGATTTCCGACTTCCGGGAGCTGCTGCAGCTTCAGCTGTAAGATCTGGGCAACAATGAACTGTCGAATTCATTTCGACAGTTATTTTTTTGCGCTCAGGAGCGCCCGGATAACGAGTTCTCTCGTAGTTCCTTGGAAACATGGCATAATATACCATTTTGTCTAATTCGACAGCGAAGTCTTAAAGCTGATCCCGCCCCGCCGCCGGACAATGGAAGAAACGAATCGGAAATCGGCATATCGGCCTTTCTATGCAGGATTCCGGCTCTATGTACAAGCGCGGTCTGCGTGCTTATCTTTTAGTGGTAAACTAATTTTTCGTAAAGGAGACTTGTTCATGCTACAACGCAATGAATCGCGTTCCCGCAACATGCTCTACCGTACGGCCTGCCTATCTCTTGGTGCCGCCCTGCTGCTGACGCCGCTTGCCGCATCTGCCGCGCCAGGGCCTCAGCCAGTCATAAGCACAACGAAGCACGAAGCCGCCGCTGTGTATGAAGGCAGCAATCTGGCCGTTGGAGAGAACCGCTTCCTGACGCGTCAGGATATTCGCAGGGAATGGGATGGGATCGACCCGGATTACAAGCCTGACCAGGCAGTCCAGGCGGTACGTGCGCTGCTGACGAAGCAGGACTTCGAGGAGCTGTTCCCGTACCGGCTGGGTTCGAAGGCTTGGAAGGAAGTCGCGAAGGAGAAAGAGTATTACAAAGAAAACCAGACCGATTATTTCTCTTACGAAAATCTGATCAGCGCCGTAACGGAGGTAGCGAACATCAAGCTGAAGATCAGTACGCGCAGGGACGCCCCGGGCGTACAGGAAATCTACCGGCTGGACAAGGATGCCCGGATTGAGACGCTGGTCAGCCGCTCAGCCGATTTCAACTCCTCGAAAAACAAGAAGAAGGAAATTGAAACCGTTATCATTGATTTTGGCACGTTCCTGAAGGAAGGCTTCAAGAAGGATCGCAAGCGCGAGCTGGCAGCTTTCCTTGCGAACCTGTCCCATGAGACGGGAGGCGGCTGGGCGACGGCTCCTGGCGGCGAGCTGAAGTGGGGGCTTTTCTGGAACGAGAACATAGCGGGCAGAACAGGCGCCAATATGTCCGACTTCGTCGATCCGAACAGCGCCGAGCTGTATCCGGGCGCAGAGGGCAAGCGTTATTACGGGCGCGGTCCGATCATGATGAGCTGGAACTTTAACTACGGGCTATTCAGCTCCATTATTTATGGGGACAAAAACGTGCTGCTGAACAAGCCGGAAATTCTGGCGCAGGATGGCAAGGTCGGCTATATGACCGCCATCTTGTTCTGGATGACGCCGCAAGATCCGAAGCCATCCGCGCATGATGTGATCATTAACAAATGGAAGCCTACGCAGGAGCAGATAGACAAGGGTCTCGGCAACCGCGGCTTCGGCGTCACCATCATGGTATTGAACGGTCTGGAAGCGAATCTCGGCGAGACGGACGGCAGCCCGGTCAAGCGCCGTGCAGGCCACTACCGCGATATTACGAAGCAGATGGGCGTTGATATTACAGGAGAGAAAGTAGATACGCTGGGCATGCAGCCATTCTGACAGATTTGCATTTGTAGCTGAAGGAGGCTGTCACGGAAGCTGGTCAGCTCGATTGGCGAGAAGACTCGTTTGATCAAAAAACAGCAAAGAAATGACGATGCTAAGGAGACCCTCTGCATCGCCATTTCTTGCTTTTGGCCGATTGCCGCTTTCTTGAAACTGTTGGTCCGGCCTCTATCCAAGGGTTTTAAGTCGATCTTACCGACTAATTTCCCGCTATGGGGGGCGAGCGGACGCTATTAAGTCGGTCTTGCCGACTTATTTCCGCCACCGAGACGTACGGACGACTTTAAGTCGGTTTTACCGACTTATTTCCACTACTGAGGCGAGCGGACGCTATTAAGTCGATCTTACCGACATAATCGAACTGCTGAGGTGAAAGAACATTTTTATATTAGTCTCGTTTCATCGTTAGTCGGTTTTCTCGTCGCTGCTGTCTCTGGTTTTCATGCTCCTGTACTTCCAGAGGGCGTATTCCAGCGGCTTGACGATGGCGCTGCGGTAGACGTCAGATTCGCCTGCCCGTATGAACACTTCTCTGGCAGGCTTCGGATTGACCTCAATCATCCAGATGCGCCCTTTGCGATCAATGGCAATATCGACGGCAAGCTCGCAGAGCGCGTCATAGCAAAGCTCCAGATATTGAGCGACGGATACGCCGAAACGCTCGACATCCTCTTTAATCTTCGCCATTTTGGCTTCATCCCCGATCCATGACCGAAGTAAAATATCCATCTTGACGGCTCGGCCTCCGCCATGCAGATTGGCGGTAATGCTGCCGGCCGCACCAACCCGGCCTGCGCAGCCCGTCACCTGCCACTGTCCGCTGCCGTCCTTCTGTACGAGCAGCCGGTAATCATGGACGCGTCCGTTTTTCAGCTTTAATTGGAGACCTTGCTGCACGATATAACGGGTGTCCTTCACTTTCCAGCCGGCCAGGAAGTCGCCCAGTTGCCCGGCATTCATCCGCTTGGGCTGGATGATGCGCCTGGAGTGGTTTCGGCCTTGGATGAGCAGCAACCCGTCACGTTCCTTCTCGATGCGGAGAATGCCCCGCCCGCCGGTGCCGTTAATCGGTTTCAGGTACAGCTGGGAGTGAACTCTGAGCATTTCTTTGACGTCCTGCACACTTTCATAGTAGCGTGTAGCCGGTAAGTACGGACTGAATCGGGCGTCCTTGGCCAATAGGGAATGGATCGTCCACTTATTGCGAAGCGGGCGATTGAGGAAAGTTTCGCTAGGATAACGCGCCCTGAACTTTAGCAGCTGCTCGAACCTGTGGGAGCGCTGGATTCGGCAGCGGTCGAAGATCATATCGGGAAAATCCGTCCATTTTTTGTGCCAGGATCGCGTATCGGGATGATAGAACTGGCCCCGTATCCGGTTTCGCTTATAATGCACATCCTCCGGCGTAAAGACGAATACATCAATGCCAAGACGCCGTCCCTCTTCCGTCATCCTTCGGTAATAATCCCTCTCCTCCAGGGCGCCGGCGTCATTGAGATATAGCGTCAATATGCCCAGGACGGGCTGCGTCATGCTGAATTCCCCCCTCGAAACGGAGCGTCGATTTACCGGTAGGCCCTTTGTGGATCGAGACGGCTTTCATGCCGAGAGAGAAGCAGAGAGCCATACTGGGGATATTATCGGCTGCGACGTGACAAGCCAGATGGCCAAGCGCATGCATCATGCGCTGCATAATCGCGGTGCCCGTGCCGGTTCGGCGGGCGCCGGGATGGACGACGATCAGGCAGCCGCCATCACCGCCTTCGGCAGCGAAGCCGAGGCCGGTGATGCGGCCGCCTGACTTCGATATCACTACCGCTGCTTTGCTGTAGCCGCTCTCATCCGCCATGAGCCAGGCGGGCTCAAGGCTTCGAAGCGCATGAAGCGACGCTACTGTAATGCGTTTTTCCCCGAATCGTATAATAAAGCCAAGCAGCTTTCTCTTTTCTTTTATCCACATTTCAGGTGTCAGCAGCAGCAGCTCCACATTACGCGCCTCCCGCTCGTTTTATTTTTTTCTTCCGTGCCAGATAAGCTCCGTAGTGGAATATGCGCTCAAGCGATTTTTGCCTAATGTGAGGCTCATCGAATTTCATTGGCTTGGAGTTAGCTTCAAAAAACCACAGGTTCCCATTGCTGTCGACGCCAAGGTCCATCGACATCTCGCCAAGGCGCTGCCCGGATGCGCGCTCAATCTGTCTTGCGATCGTCAGGGCGGCAAATTTGGCTTTTTGCAATAGCTTATGAGCCTGCTCCGAGTTGAATGAATACGTCAACAGCTTCTCTGGATCTTCGATCCGTCCGCCTCTCGGCACATGCGTCGTAATGCTGGTCGCACCTGCCAGACGGGCGCCCATGCCTGTCAGCTCCCAGTAGCCTCTGCGATTTTTTTGCACAAGTGCTCTCAGGTCGAATCTGCGGTCGTTGACGGATGCCAGTTGAATGCCCTGCTGCGCAATATAAGCTTCGCCCCCGCTTTGCTTCTGGATTCGCGTCCAGAGCTTTTGCAGGGAAGAGCAGCTGTAGGTGGAGCTGGTTTTATTTTCCTGAATTTTAAGGCGATAGGGGAGGCTTTTCTCCCCGTGCACCTTGACGGTCATAATGCCCTTGCCCGCTTTGCCGCTTTCTGGCTTCAAATAGAGATAGCTGTGCTTACGCATCAGCCTCCCCAGTCCGCTTACTGACATAAGTCGCCTGGTCGTCGGAATGAACGGCCGAGTCAACTTCGATTGGCTCAGCCATTCGAACAGTTCCCATTTGTTGAAGAAGGAGGGATTGAATAGAATGACGCGTGAATGCTTGCGACACGCATTGATTTTTTGGCGGACAGCAGGTTGAACCTCGTTCTCGCGCAGCGGAATGCGGTTATAGATAATGTCGGGGAAGGGAACGGGCTGCTTCTGCCAGCCCCCTGCTTCTTTGTTGTACACGTAGCCGCGCAGTATTTTTCGGTGCAGATGCAAGTGTTTGACGGTCAGCACATAGACTAGGAAGCCTAATGATTGCCCGGTACGGATCAGATCGGCGAAGTTGGAACGGTTGCCGCGGAAGTCGCCTGCGGGATCGTCTACCGTCAAGATCGCCAGTACGTGGGCTGAAGGGCGGGAAGACTCCTTCGCATACCTTTCATCCTGGATTAAGCTGTTCATAGGTTGGTACCTCCTTTGAATCGGCTCAAATACAGGCAATGATCAAAGATGTAAGAAATGGATGCTTTTCCTTCAGAGCGCAGCGAAGGATGCTTGAAAATGGAGCGTCCCGGCTTGGCGTTGGCCTCGAACATCCATACGCTGCCGGATTTGTCGATACCGATATCAAGGCCGAGCTCGCCCAGCCGGTGCGAATAATTCCGCTCGATGGCCTCCGACAGCTTGACGGCAACGCGCTTCGCTTTCTCCAATACCGCGCCGGCTTCAGTGCCGAAGGTGCGGCTTAGCGCCTGCTCGGGCGTCATGAGCGATCCGCCGCTCTTGACATGGGTTGTGACGCTGCCGCGCCCGGCTTTCTTGGCGCCGATTCCGGCGGCAATCCATTGATTGCTGCCATTCTTGTGCATATGAAAACGGAAGTCCAACTGGCATTTGTCTATCTCGATTAGGCGGATGCCTTGCTGGGCGACATATTGGCTAAGCCGGCTGCCGTGCCGGGCCTGCAGCATCTTCATCATGCTTTGGAAGGTACTGTAGCGGGCCAGTACGTTCTGGCTTCCTTTCCGGTAACGGACGAAATAGCCCCGTTTTGGATTGTAGGTCAGCCTGTATATGCCGATCCCGAGACTGCCGCCTCCCGGCTTGTAATAGATGAACTGATGCTGGTCGAGCATCTCCTTCATTTTGGCGGGGGTCGGATTGGATACGGATTCCGGCAGATGCGCCAGCGCCTCCGGATCATTGTCGAGCAGCTTGTAGACATCCGCTTTATTGAGAAAGCTCCAGTTGAAGATCGGAATTTGCTTCTTCACGAATCTCTCCCGCACGGAGCTGATGTAGGGGGAGATCTCCGCTTTGCGGTTAGGCAGGCGGTTGTAGACGACATCGGGCAAAGGCACGATTTTGCGGTACCAGTTGCCTTGGGTGTTCAGGAAATACCCGTTGACCGTCTCCTGCTGCCAGTTGATATCGCTGGGTGTAAAGCCGAACATATAAGCCTTGCGGTCGCCCGTGCGGATCACTTGCTTGATAAAGCCTGAGCGGGAGCCGAAGGGATAGCTTTCTGCCGGATGAATCGTATCGGTCAAGATGCCGACTAGCGGTCCAAGCTGCAATTCATTCTCTCCGGTGCTCAGCAAATAGACATTGCCCGACTTCGGCACCTTAATGGAATTGCGTACCCCGGCGGACAGATACAGATGGTTGCCGGCGCGCTTCAATTGCTTGACCGCGGCGGTAATGACTTCATTGCCCAGCTTGAGATGGATCGACCGATTGTCAGTTAGATTGAGCTGCCTGTAGAGCGGTCTGGACAAATAGATGATTTTATCGGACTGCTGTGAGAAGTGTACGTTGCAAGTTGTCAAACTCATCGATGAACCTCCTGAACGTGTAAAGACCTCGGCCTGCCTAGAATGGGCCATCTAACGTTGCGGTTGAAAAAGGTCGTATGCAGACTCGGATGCGGTAAAGGTCGGCGATAAACGGTCCTTCAAGTATCTGGCATAACGAATCGGTCGTTCGATGGACATGGCGTAGACGGTATCCGGACCGGTCTGGCGGAAGGCTTCGCGGCCAGGCTTCGAGTTGACTTCCAGCAGCCATATCGAGCCGTCCGACTCAATCCCGAAATCCATGGCAAGCTCACCGAATCTTCCAAAGCCATGCTCCAGCCGTATTGCTGTATGCCCACTTATTGTATGGATTTCACGGATTAAACGTTCGGCCATAGGCTTGCCAAAATTGGCAGATAGCAGGGCGAAGGAGTCCATAACTTCCCCGCCCCCGTGCAGGTTGGACGTCAAGGAGCCGCTGCGGCCGATCCGCGCAGCCTCTCCGGTTATTCTCCATTTGCCACTCCCGTCCTTCTGAATCAGCGCGCGTATATCGTAAGGGCGTCCCTCGCGATCACGCAGCTGCAGATAGGGCTGGATAAGAAAAGGGGAGTCTCCCATAAATCGGGAGAGCCGATCTGACAGCTCCGCCAGATTCGGCAGGATACGCTCGAACGGGCGGTTGCTGCGGGTTCTGCCCTTGATTGACAGCGCGTCGTTCCACAATCCTTGCCGAATCAGGATGACGCCCCTGCCTTGCATGCCGGCGGCGGGCTTTATAATGGCGCTCCCTCCATGCGAGGCGAGGAACGGCTTCAGCCTCTCGGGAGCGTAACGAATGGTTGGCGGGATGTGACGCGCAAGCCTCGTGTCCTCGGCAAGCCGGTCGTAGACGACCGGCTTCGAGGGCAAGCTTCCGTTCATACGGCGATGGGCTTTGCGTGCATGGATGGCCGACAGCGCCGCTTCGCAGCGCAGCCGCTCCCTTTTGGAATGGAAGAAGGTTCTGTCGTACACGATATCCGGCAGCGGCACTAACTGCCGTACCCATTCGCCGTTCTGCCAGCACCAGCCGCACAGTTCTCCGGCAGCATGATCGTAGTCTTCAGAGGTGAAGACATAAGCGTGCACAGACAATCGGTCGGAAGTCTCGGACAGATCCCTGCATAGACGAGGCTCCGGCGGTGTCATTCGCCCCTGCCCCTCTGAAGCAAGGCCAAGAAACGGTGCGGTCAGAATGCCCAGGTACAATATCGTGTGTTCCATAGCTGCCTCCGTCAGAAGCCCGCAAGGAAGCGGGCGTATTGGATCATCATTCGAACGGAAGGTCTGATCTTGCCTTCGTTCAGCGGCGTGTTGTCGTTCTTGGACGGCTTGGAATTGACTTCGAGCAGCCATACTTTGCCGCTTGTATCGAGCGCAAGGTCAATGCCAAGCTCCCCGAAGTGGGCGGGAATATGGGTGTCGATGCCCTTGGCGATTTGAAGCGCCGCATTGCGGAGCCGCCCGGTGGTGTCCAGCCGGTTGATGTTGCTGTTCATATTGCACTTGGACACGGCTGCGGTTACCGTGCTGAGCGTACCACCCCGCGCGAGATTGGACACAAAATGCTGATTGCCCGCTGTACGGGCGACGATGGAGGTGATCATCCATTTGCCGGTGGCGTTCTTCTGGACGAGCGCACGGAAGTCGACCGGCCTCTTCTGGATTTCAATCAGATGCAAGCCCTGCTGGATCTGATAGCGGACTGATTTCATTTTGGAAGAGATCGAGGCGTACAGCCTTGTCAGATTGGGATACACCTGCTTGCGCGAGCCTGCGGGGGTGGCATGCAGCGCTTGGTAACTTTCGCCCTCCAGATGGGAGATGCGAATGATGCCTTTGCCCAGACTGCCTCGTACCGGCTTGAGAAACACATTGCTGTATTTGCCGCACATGCTCCGGAGTGTGGCATAGCTGCGCAGCGGATGCGACTCCGGCAAGTACCGGACGAGCGATTCGTCCTTCTGAAGCGCTTCGAACACCTCGGTCTTATCCAGAAACTTTTCGTTGAAGAAGACAGTGGAATGATAGAGCTTGGTTTCTTTCATAAACCGCTGCACCTCATAGCTGTTCTCCAGCTTTCGCGTCGTCAGGCGATTGTTCACAATATCGGGCGCGGGGAACCGGCTCTGCTTCCACCCGCCTGAATAGGTCCAGCCTTCGACTGCATCGGCGCTCTTTCCGATGTGGCTGGGCGTAAAGAAGTAGACGTACGCCCCTTGCGCCGTGCACGCTTCCACCAGCTCTCGGCAGAACATCGTTATGGTGCCGAACGGCTTATCCGGCGTCTGGGGGAAGTCGCGGCTTACCAGTACGCCGATGAGCGGACCAAGTGACAGCATGCCGGTAGCCGTCTTGTAATGCATACGCAGATGGATGCGTGCGGGTGAGTCTGGCGGCCAGCCCATTTTGGCTGCGAGCGACTGGCTGATGCGCATGCCGTCGAGCTTCGCTGCCGGTATAACTTTCAAGTGCCGGCGGAAAGCGCCGAACTTGAGCTCTACATGCTGTCCTCTAGGGATCTTCCAATGCTTGATGTAGCCTTCGCCAAGCACGATGGTATCTTCGGGCAGCTGATTTGCAGCGATGACTTGTATGGCGACTTTCGTTCTTAGCATTTCTAATCTCCTTCCAAGCCAGAAGGTCATGCGATGAGGGATATGGAGGCCTGTAGGTGTTTTACACGAATTAATTCATCATATGAGTTCGCCTACCGGATGGTGAATGCGTGTTCGGAGCGAAGCACTTTCCGCAGTCATAGAGTCGGAATTCGGATCATAGAATAGAAGTACAAAGGACAAGACTATTGTTGTCCGCATCGGGGTGAATAAGGAGGAGAGTATGGAGCGTAAACGAAAATTGCCGGGTAAAGGCCGTCATGTATTCTATCTGATCGCTGCTTCGGGCATGCTTTTTTATGCGTTGACCCAAATGGGACAAAGCGCGGGAGGCGGTACTGCCCATTTGTTCTGGTATGTATGGCTCGCCTTTACGGCGGTCATCATAGCAGCCAATGTGAATATGCTGCTCATGAGCGAAGGGAAGCGCAAGGAGATGGCCCGCATCAAGCGGGCGAAGGCGCAGCGGTGGGAGCGCGCCCTGGAGAAGCGGATATCGAAGCGGGCAGAGACTGTGCAGCGCACTAGAGGCAGAGGATAAGGGAGAGGCGCGAGGCCCGCCCCTATTGTCTCTAGGCGGAATAAGCTTAACAATAAAGGCCCCTGACAGGGGCCTTTTTGGTGTGCGGCAATAGATGCTGGTATTATTCCAAATCTTTGAACTGAACCAATTGCTTGACTAGTTTATAGACGGCTTCTTGTTCTTTGACGCTTAGACCCGACAGCTGGCTTGCGATCTTGTCAGCATACCGCACAGCCTCGTCGTTTTCTTCGGTTGGCGGCTCCGCATGGATGTTCACAATCGTCTCCAGCGGCGTATGCAGCGCGGCGGCAATTCTGCTCAGAACGTCGATCGTCGGGTTTTTGTCACCACGCTCGACTTGTCCCATATAAGAAGCGTTGATATCCGCGCGCAGCGCCAATTGCTCCTGACTAAGCCCTTTGGCTCTGCGCAATGCGCGTATGTTCTCGCCGACCAAACGTCCGATGTCGCTCATAAAGTCACCTCAGCCTAACGATAAAAGGTTAAACGCAGCGTCTCAACGTTATATAGGATGTATATTAAATCATTACTATAGTCATTGACTCGGGGGTGGATGATTTATTATAATTAACATAAATATGACAAATGTGTTAGAATGGTGGGATAATAGTTGAAGGAGCAGGGTGAAGAAGGGATGATGGTAGAGGAATTTGAATTTTATAGAAAGGTCCGGGCTTTTTATTGCAATGTGTCGTTCTCGCTGTCCTTCACCTATCGCTTCTCGCACAGGCTTAACAAGTCCGCGACAGCAAAGGGGACTTTCAGTTGCGGAGTGAATGCGCACACGCAAACGGTCGAATACTTGATGCAATTGAAATCGGAACCGATAGAAAGGCCCTATAGCGAAAGCGGTTCGTTCCTGTTTTCCAGTATTTATGAGGCCATTCCGGAACAGGTTATCGATTATATGAATTATCCGATTCATAAGCTTCGCTACCGTGTGCCGATCGATTATGACTGGCAGCAATTTATAGTAGACGGAGCAGAGAGCGCCATTAACGCGAACAGCATGAACGTATTGCTTAAGAAATGGAAGCTGCTTGGGGCGAGCGGCCAGCCGGTCGACGCCCATCTGAAGGTGAAGAAGGTAGAGTTGCAATGGTAGATTAAGCTGCCAAGCTCAGGACAAGCGTTCCGGATTTCCGATTCTTGTTTCCATGTCCTATAATGGAGCTAACGAGGAGGGAACGAACGTGAGTACGATCCATGAGCCAGGCAATGATACGACGACCAAGCATGAGCTAATTCTTCAACATATACAGGGACTTAAGATCGGCACGAAAATATCGGTTAGAGCCATTGCAAAAGAGCTGAGCGTGAGCGAAGGCACCGTATACAAGGCATTCAAGGAAGCGGAAGCGTCCGGCCTCGTCAGCACGAAGGAGAGAATCGGCACCGTGCGAATCGACCGCAAGCGGCGTGACGCGCTGGACCAACTAACGTTCGGCGAGGTTGCGCAAATTGTGGAAGGCCGGTTGTTCGGAGGCGGCGAAGGGCTGGACAAGACGCTACACAAATTCGTCATTGGCGCGATGGAGCTGGAAGCGATGCTTCGGTATATCGACCAAGGCAGTCTGCTTATCGTAGGAAACCGCGTGAACGTCCACCGCAGGGCGCTGGAGCAGGGCGCAGGCGTACTGATTACAGGAGGGTTCGAGCCTAGCGAAGAGGTGATTGCGCTAGCGGACGAGCTCTCTTTGCCGATTCTGTCATCCAGACACGATACGTATACCGTTGCTTCTATGATCAACAGGGCGATGTATGACAGGCTTATCAAGCGGAAGATTATGCTGATCGAGGATATCGTCACATTCAGCCGTCCAGCGGATGTGCTTCGCACCGGAGCTACTGTAACGGACTATAATAGGCTGTCCAAGGAAACAGGGTATTCGCGTTTTCCAGTCGTTGATGATCGGGGCAGGGTAATCGGGATGATGACGGCGAAGGATGCGGTAGGCTCCAAGGAAGATATTGCGGTGGACAAGGTTATGACCAGGCAGCCTATTACGGCAGCGCCCAATATTACGGTCACATCCGCAGCACATACGATGGCGGCTGAGGGCATTGATCTGCTGCCGATCGTCGATCGGCATCGCAAGCTGCTGGGCGTCGTAACGCGGCAAGAGGTGCTGGATGCAATGCGATTCGCGGGCAAGCAGCCGGAATCAGGACAGACGTTCGAGGATTTGATGTGGGCAGGCTTCATTCAGACGGAGGAGAGCAGCCAGGACGATGCGGGGATCAGCTACAAAGGGGCTATTACGCCGCAAATGTCAGGCGCGCTCGGTATGGCCTCAGAGGGGCTCTTAACGACACTTATGGCGCAAGCCGCCAGAAGAATGATCCGTGATACCGGCAAGCGGGATTTCCTGCTGGAGAGCATGACATCCTATTATGTCAGACCCGTGCAAATCGATAGTGAGATTACGATAAAGCCGCGGCCGCTTGAGCTAAGCCGCAAATTCTCCAAGCTTGAGATCGAGGTGCTGGACCGGCAGGGACTCGCCGCGAAGGCGATGCTGACGGCCCAGATGATCGATCCGTATTAACGCTGTGTCTGCTCGCTTGCAGCCATGGAACGATAGACGCTTAAGTTGCGGATGCCCGCGAACAGGTTGAACAGGCCGATGACGATAAAGATCGCGCCGATCACGATGCGAAGCGTAGATTCGGCGGACAGGAATAGCTGGACAGCGGCGATAAATAGCAGCATGCCGCCCATGCTTATGTTCATTCTTGCGGCTTGTATGCCCCTTGTTCTGGGATCCGTGGCGCGCCGTGACTTGAAACTGAAT
Source organism: Paenibacillus sp. NPDC057967 (assembly GCF_042887015.1). Classification (NCBI taxonomy): domain Bacteria; kingdom Bacillati; phylum Bacillota; class Bacilli; order Caryophanales; family Paenibacillaceae; genus Paenibacillus; species Paenibacillus sp. NPDC057967. The sequence goes on along the minus strand of NZ_JBHVQB010000007.1, from coordinate 29,520 downwards.
ACGGTCGAAAGCGCCAGCGTAATCAGGATGCCCGGGAAGAGCAGCCATTGCAGCAATTGATCCATGTTACCTATACAGCTCCTTTAATTCAAAAAATAGAGGCCGGCGCCGCTATCGGCGTTCACGGCTGTCAATCGTTTTCTATTGTATCAGATTGTGTGTGTGTTTGCTTCAAGTGCGTGTTCAAAAAGTCCGGTTTTCAGCACATCAGCTTATGCTTCCGATGATGCGTTTTTTCAAAACGCTGCAGAAGATGGGATGAAGCTGGGAAATGAGGAGCGGAGCGTAGTGGAAGCTTTTGTGAGCACCGAAAGTTCGGCTGAATGCTATATTCGATGTCGAATAGGTTTCATGATCCCCTTCGTGATCAAAAGCGGACTTTTTGAACAACCTCCTCAAGAAGCGGGAGCTTTGGCATGGGGCAGAGCAATCATCCAGATCTGAAGTACATTGTCTGCAAGCAGCACCGTCTGCAGCTCAACCACATAATCTTTTCCGTTAATGTCCTCATAGACCTTCCTCTCCAGAATCTTGCGGGCGAATTTGGCGTCGGAGTCGACCTCATAGATGCTTTGGCCCAGGAAGATCGAGAGGTCCTCCTTTACGCGCTTGATCAGCTCCGCTTCCGTCACTTTGTCCAGATGCGTACGCTTGCCATTGTTTTCGGCGAGCCTCAACTGAATGCTCTTAATGACCGTATGCTGGTTTTTGTATTGATTTAACCCCCGAATATCTTGCTCGTATTGCTCCAGCTTGGCTTCCAGTTCATTCTTTGTATGATACATAGCTTCAAACTGCGCAACAAACAGGGAGTTAAGCGTGACAGCTCCGGCCAGCATGCCCAGCAGGAACACGCCTATTAGCTGCATGCCTCTTATATATCGTTCGAACGGAGGCAGTCTCATCGACTATACCGTTCCTTTGCATATTAATCGAACCAGCTCGGTGGCCATGTGCGCACCCAGAAAGGCGAACAGAATGAAGCAGATTTGCTGCGCCACCGGCGACAGCTGGCCCAATGAGATATTGCTTTCAATGACTCTGACGGGATCGATCGATCCGCCTATCGCGGCTACGATGGCCCATATTTTCAGCCGGAGTGCGGTGTCGAGCATAACGGTGGCAGGAGGCATCAGCATAAAGACAGAGCCGACGCCCGCCAGCGTGGCTCCTCCGATGACGACGCCAAAGGCGATAAAAAAATCCATACCCGCTTTTGATAAAAAATAGCTCATGCCCATTGCCTCCAATTCGTAATCCCAGCGCTTTATACCATTCTATGGGCGTGTCCAACCCGATTATGATAAAATAGCGATAACTTTAAAATGAGAACAGAGGTTTGCTAGGAAAGGTGGTCATACCATGGGCGTAAGTGCCGGACAAGAAAAGGCATTTGTACATCTGCATGCGCATAGCGAATATAGCCTCCTTGACGGCGCCGCCCGCATACGGGACTTGGCATCCCGTGCTGCCGAGCTGGGCATGCGCGCGCTTGCCTTGACGGATCACGGCGTGATGTACGGGGCGATTCCGTTCTATCGCGCTTGCCGTGCGAACGGGATCAAGCCGATTATCGGCTGCGAGCTGTATTTGACAGCGGGATCGCGATTCGAGAAGGGGGCGCGCAAGGATAATCCGACCTATCATCTTATCGTGTTGGCGAAGGATGAGACGGGCTACCGCAATTTGATGAAGCTCAGCTCTATCGCCCATCTGGAGGGTTTCCATTATAAGCCGAGAGTGGACATGGAGACGCTGGCTAAGCATGCTGAGGGCTTGGTCTGCCTCAGCTCCTGCTTGATGGGAGAGGTCTCCCAGCATTTGCTCTACGACCGCATGGATGAGGCGAGGGAAGCCGCGCTTCGCTACCGGACGATCTTTGGAGACGACTTCTACCTGGAGCTTCAGGATCACGGGATGCTGGAGCAGAAGAAGGTGGCGACGGCCATGATCGAACTTGCCCGGGAGACGGGGATCAAGCTGGTTGCGTCCAATGACGTGCATTATTTGCGGCCGGAAGATGCCAGCGTGCAGGATGTGCTCATTTGTATCGGCACGGGCAAGACCGTCGAGGATGGGGACCGCATGCGCATGTCGACGGACCAGCTATATATGAAGAGCGGCGAAGAGATGGCGGCTTTATTCCGCCATGTGCCGGAGGCGATCGCCCATACGGTAGAAATTGCGGACAAATGCAATCTGGAGCTGACATTCGGCAGGGCAGCTCTGCCCGTATTCCGACCTGTTCCCGCCGGAGCGTCCTCTGCTCAATATTTGGCGGAGCTATGCGGGAGCGGTCTTGTGTCGCGATATGCGGGTTTGCCGGAGTGGACGGACGGCTCGGATTTCCGAGTGAAGGCTGAAGAGCGGCTGGCTTATGAGTTGTCCGTTATCGAGAATATGGGATTCAGCGATTACTTCCTGATCGTATGGGACTTCATTCGCTTCGCCCATGAACGCGGCATACGCACCGGTCCTGGCCGGGGTTCCTCCGCAGGAAGTCTCGTCGCTTACGCGCTGCGAATAACCGATGTCGATCCGCTGAAATACAAGCTCCTGTTCGAGCGCTTCCTGAACCCGGAGCGGATATCGATGCCGGATATCGATATCGACTTCAACGACGAGCGCCGCGACGAAGTTATTGCCTATGTATCCGCCAAGTACGGCGAGGAGCATGTGGCGCAAATTATTACGTTCGGCACCATGGCCGCGAAGGCTGCGGTCAGAGATGTGGGCAGAGCGCTGAACGTGCCGTTCCAAGAGGTGGACCGGGCCGCGAAGCTGATCCCGAATCAGCTTGGCATTACACTGGAGGAGGCGCTGTGCCAGAGCGAGGAGCTGCGAGCCGCCTGCGAACGGCAGCCGAAGACAGATGCGCTGCTGAAGATGGCGATCAAGGTAGAGGGGATGCCCCGTCATGCCTCGACTCACGCCGCAGGCGTCATTATCTCGAAGGAGCCGCTGACGGATTACGTTCCGCTGCAGGGCGGGAGCGAATCGATTCCGCTGACCCAATATTCCATGGAGCATCTGGAGGCGATCGGCCTGCTCAAGATGGACTTCCTGGGCCTAAGAACGCTGTCTATTCTGGAACGAACGCTTGCCTGGGTGAAGGAGCTGTTCCGGAAGGAAATTGATTTCCGCACGATAGACGATTCTGACCCAGATACCTATACGATGCTTGGACGAGGCGATACGACAGGCATCTTCCAGCTGGAGTCGACTGGCGTGCGGCGAGTACTGCGGGAGATGAAGCCGTCAGCCTTTGAAGACATCATCTCGGTGGTGGCCTTGTATCGTCCGGGTCCGATGGAATTTATACCCAAGTATATCGGGGGCAAGCATGGTGTGCTGGATGTCACTTATCCTCACCCGAAACTTGAGTCTATCCTGAAGGATACGTACGGAATCATCGTCTACCAGGAGCAAATCATGCAGATTGCTTCTCTGATGGCGGGCTTCTCGCTCGGTGAAGCCGACTTGCTGCGCCGTGCGGTATCCAAGAAGAAGCGCGAGGTGCTCGATGAGGAGCGCACCCACTTCGTGAAGGGCAGCCTGGGGCAAGGTTACAGTGAAGAGGAGGCCAACCGGGTCTATGACATGATCGTCCGCTTCGCCGATTACGGCTTCCCGCGCGCGCATGCCGCGGCATATGGCGTGCTTGCATTCCAGACCGCCTGGCTTAAGGCGCATTATCCTGTCCCCTTTATGGCCTCCATGATGGCATCGGTTACGGGCAATATGCGCAAGACGGCAGAATACGCCGATGAATGCCGCCGGATGGGGATCGAGGTGCTGCCGCCGGATTTGAACGAAAGCAGCGTGTCGTTCACCCCTGTGGAATCTGCGGTACGATTCGGGCTTGCTTCCATTAAGAACGTCGGCACTCAAGCGATAGATGCTGTGCTGCGGGAGCGGGAGAACGGACCGTTCGTCAGCCTGCTCGATCTGTGCAAGCGGGTCGATCTGCGCGTCGTGAACAAGCGCGTACTGGAATCGCTGATCCAGGCCGGCGCGCTGGATTCCTTGCCGGGCCACCGCGCCCAGCTGCTTGCTTCGCTGGAGGAGACGGTGGAGACGGCGGTGAAGTGGCGCAAGGAGAAGGAAGAGCTGCAGATTGAGATGTTCGGCTTCGAGGAGGTGCAGAATTGGGATGTAGAGCTGCCGGACATCAGGCCGTTCACGACTTCCCAAAAGCTGGACTTCGAGCGCGAATTGCTAGGCATGTATTTGTCGGGCCATCCGCTGGAATCCGTAGCAGAACGGCTTGATCAGCTGGAGCTTGACCGTCTGGTGGACTTGAACGATGCGGCGGACGGGACGATTGCTGTAGTCGGCGTCATGGTTGCGGGCCTCAAGCCTTTCACCAATAAGAAAGGCAATGCGATGGGGTTTATGGATGTAGAGGATCGCATCATGCGAGTGGAAGCTGTCGTATTCCCGGCCGTATGGAAGCGGGTAGGCGCCAAGCTTGCCAAAGACGGGCTCGTCATTGTACAAGCGAAGGTCCAGCATGAGGACGAGGATTTCAAGCTGTTGGTCGATGATGTCGTTCCGATCGAGGGAACCGATGACTATATGGCGGCCCAGGTCAGACGACTGCGTAACGCAGCGCGCACTCGGTCGGCCAGAATGGACAGCAGTCGTCCGGCATCGGCTGGCGGGACTCAGCAGCAAGCAGCCGAATCGAAATCCCGGACTGCTGCCAGCGTAGACTCCTCTTCCCGCGGGGCATCTGGTAGAATGTCTTCAACGGGGGAAGCGCCGCAGCGTCAAGCCTCCTCAGAGTCATCATTCCGTTCGAATGGAGACGGTGCTCGGCAGCAGCCTGCCGGGACGAGCGCTGCTGTCCGGCCTGCCGCCGGCGGCGAGATAAGGACGGGCAAGCGCCAGCTGCTCTACATCAAAATTACGGAGAGCAACGAGCGTGCGTATGTGCTGAACGCCCTGAAGGAATTGCTCTTGTCCCATCCGGGAACGATAGATTGCGCGTTGTTCTATGAACGGGAAGGCAAAGCGATCGCGCTCAGCGCAAGCCATCGCATAAAGCCGGGACCCAAGCTGCTGGGGGCGATCGAGGAGCTGCTGGGTACCGGTTCAGCTGTAATCAGATAAGCACTCAGGCGCTCTTCTTATCGGATTTTGTATTTCTATGCACATTATGGCTTGTCCACGCATATGCATAGAGATACAAGCAGGCCCCGAGAGGAAGGATGTCCGTGAACGCAATCGAAAAATGGCTGGAGACACGCGGCGTGACGGTTGAGGATATTGCAGAGATTGTATATACGCTGCAATCGCCGTATAATTCAGATCTACGCATAGAGGAGTGCCGGGAAAGCGTGCGAGCAGTGCTGGAGAAGAGAGAAGTGCAATATGTGCTATATACCGGCATAGCTCTGGATGAGCTGGCTGAGCGGAAGCTTCTGCCTGAGCCGCTGCAATCCATTATGGAGCGCGACGAATCGCTGTATGGCGTCGATGAGACGCTTGCCCTTGGCATTACGAACGTGTACGGCATGATCGGGCTTACGAGCTTCGGATATTTGGACAAAATGAAGCCAGGCATCATTCGCAAATTGAATGTCAAAGGCGAAAAAATCCATGTCTTTCTGGACGATTTGGTAGCCGGTCTGGCGGCTGCGGCATCTGCCCGCATCGCTCACGGCGATCCGAAAGCCATCCAATATCATTTGCCCGATTCGCCATAACTATGTTATCATTATGGCATCATATGGCCTTTTGGCGGGATTAGTTTGGTTTTACTAGACAGGACGGCGACAGTCGTGAACGTTCGACAGGTTAACTTTGCTAACGCGGGGTTATCAGGAGGTACCAAGATGTGGACGGTTATCTATATCGCACCAACAGCAAAAATGGCAGAAAACATCAAGAAGCGGCTCACGGAAGAAGGTTTTTTGATAAAGGTCCGGCCCGTCAATCTGTCTAAACAGCAATATGAGATATTAGTTCCGTCAGGCGAGCTTGAGGAAGTACAGGAAGTATTCAATTCCTTGTTCCGCTCTTGATGGCTAATTGTTCATTATTGCGCCTTGAGAGGTGTAACAGTGCAAATTAAGGACTTATTTTCGAAAAAAAAATATGCGACGATCCCTTCGGAGCGTCCCAAGCGTGATATTCCAGAAGGCTTGATGAATAAGTGCTCCAAGTGCGGCACGATTCAATATAGCAAAGAGCTGGAAAAAAACATGAAGGTTTGCTCCTCTTGCGGGCATCATTACCGGCTGAATGCTTGGGAGAGGATCGGCATGACGCTGGACGACGGCAAGCTGACGGAATACGATGCCGCTATGGAATCGGTCGATCCGTTGTCCTTCCCGGGTTATGCCAATAAGCTTGAACAGCAGAAAGCCAAGTCGAATCTTCGCGATTCCGTCATAACGGGCGAAGGCAAGATTGGCGGCTTTCCTGTGGTTGTTGCCGTGATGAGCTTCGACTTCTTTACAGGAAGCATGGGCTCAGTCGCTGGCGAGAAAATTACAAGAGCGATCGAAGCGGCTCATGAGAAGAAGCTGCCTCTTATCATTTTCTCGACATCGAGCGGCGCTCGTATGCAGGAGAGTATCTTGAGCCTGATGCAGATGGCCAAGACAAGCGCTGCGCTGGCGAAGTTCCAAGGGGCTGGCGGATTGTACATCTCCGTCTTCACTGACCCGACGACAGGCGGCGTATCCGCCAGCTTCGCGAGTCTTGGCGACTATAATTTGGCCGAGCCCGGCGCATTGATCGGTTTTGCGGGACGCATCGTCATCGAGCAGACGATCCGCCAGAAGCTTCCGGACAACTTCCAGACGGCCGAGTTCAACTTGCAGCACGGTCAGCTGGATAAAGTCGTGCACCGCAAGGATATGAAGGCGACGCTTACAAAGCTGCTGGACATGCATTGCGTGAAGGAGGAATCGTTCCATGCCGAATGAACTGCCCTTTGAGAAGCCAATTGTGGAAATGCGTCAAAAAATCAAAGAACTGAAAAGCTTGAGCGTCGGCAAAGGTATTGATTTCTCCGAAGAGATTCTTCGGCTGGAGGAACGCTGCAAGCAGCTGGAAGAAGAGCTCTACAGCGAACTGACGGCAGCGCAGAAGATGCATCTTGCGCGTCATCATCAACGTCCGACATCGCTGGATTTCATCGGCGAGGTCTTTACCGACTTTATGGAGCTGCACGGCGATCGGCTATTCGCCGACGACCTGGCGATCGTTGGCGGTCTGGCTAAGCTAAACGGGGTGCCGGTAACGGTCATCGGTCATCAGCGGGGCAAGGATACGCGCGAGAATATCGCCCGTTTCTTCGGCAGCCCCCATCCGGAAGGCTTCCGCAAAGCGCTGCGACTCATGCAGCAGGCGAACAAATTCAATCGCCCGATCATTACCTTTATCGATACCAAAGGCGCCTATCCGGGCAATACGGCAGAGGAACGCGGTCAATCGGAAGCGATTGCGCGCAACCTGCGTGAGATGGCCGGTTTCGGTGTGCCTATTATCTGCGTTGTCATCGGTGAAGGCGGAAGCGGCGGCGCCCTGGCGCTTGGCGTCGGCAACCGTGTATTGATGCTGGAGAACGCCATCTATTCGGCGATATCGCCGAACGGCGCGGCATCGATTCTTTGGAAGGATGCTTCGAGAGCCGACCAGGCAGCCGAAGCCATGAAGATTACTGCGAAGGATCTGCTGGAATTCGGCATTATTGAGCAGATTATCGAAGAGCCGCAAGGCGGTGCCCATCGCGATCTTGAATACCAGTCGGAGCGTATTAAGGAAGGGCTTTGGACTCATCTTCAAGAACTTCTCGCAATGAGCGCTGATGAGCTGATTGAGGATCGCTACAACAAGTTCCGTAAAATCGGATATTTCCAGATGGCCGAGCTTGAAGCGGCCGGGGAAGTCCGGGAGCCGTCCGCGGCTGCGGAGCAAGGGAACGAGCTGGGCGGACCAGCAGCCAGCCATTCCGCGGGACAGGAAGCTGCCCCAACCCTTAATTAACGTATACAATCGCTATTACGCGGGGGACAAGCCCGTGAAGGCGTGTATTTATATTCAATAATGACATTTCAGGCATTAAACGGAGGAAACATAACATGCGCAAAACTAAAATCGTCTGTACAATCGGACCTTCCAGCGAATCACTGGAAAACACAAAAAAACTGATCCAAGCCGGGATGAACGTAGCCCGTCTCAACTTCTCGCACGGTGACTTCGAGGAACATGGCAACCGGATCAAAAACGTAGGATTGGCTAATGCCGAGATGGGTACGTCGGTAGCAATCTTGCTGGATACGAAAGGTCCTGAGATTCGTCTGGGCAAGCTGAAGGAAGAGCCGATTGAGTTGGTGCAAGGCGATGCGATTACGCTGACTACGGAAGAAATTCTGGGCGACCGCACGCGTATTCCCGTAACATACAATAATCTTCCCAATGACATCTCCGTAGGTTCGACAGTTTTGATCGACGACGGTCTGATCGGTCTGACTGTTGAGTCCATCGAGGGTACAGAAATTCATTGCCGCATCGTGAACAACGGTCCGATCAAGAGCAAAAAAGGCGTGAACGTTCCAGGCGTTAAAATCTCGTTGCCGGGCATCACGGAAAAAGATGCGAACGATATCATCTTCGGTATCGAGCAAGGCGTCGACTTTATCGCAGCTTCCTTCGTGCGTAAAGCAAGCGACGTTCTGGAAATCCGCGAATTGCTGGAGAAGCACAACGCGAGCCATATCCAGATCATCTCCAAAATCGAGAACCAGGAAGGCGTAGACAACCTGGATGAGATTCTGGAAGTATCCGACGGTCTGATGGTTGCCCGTGGCGACCTTGGCGTTGAGATTCCGGCGGAAGAAGTGCCGCTGGTTCAAAAAATGATGATCAAGAAGTGTAACCGCGCAGGCAAGCCGGTTATTACAGCAACACAAATGCTGGATTCCATGCAGCGCAATCCTCGTCCGACTCGCGCAGAAGCGAGTGACGTAGCGAACGCGATCTTCGACGGCACGGATGCCATCATGCTCTCCGGCGAGACGGCTGCGGGCAAATATCCGGTTGAATCGGTTCAGACGATGTCCCGTATTGCAGAGCGCGCGGAGAACGCGCTTGAATATCGTGAGATCTTCACGAAGCAAGCGAACGCTCAGCAAACGTCCGTAACGGAAGCAATCAGCCAAGCGGTAGCAAACTCAGCTTTGGATCTGAATGCAAAAGCGATCATTACTTCAACGCAAAGCGGCTTTACAGCTCGCATGGTATCCAAATACCGTCCGAAAGCACCGATCATCGCGGTTACGACGGATGCGAAAGTAATGAAGCGTCTGGCATTGGGCTGGGGCGTAATCCCGGTTAAGGGAGCTGACGCGGACACTACTGACGAGATGTTCGACAATGCGGTCAAAGGGGCACTGGGCACAGGTTTGCTGGCACTGGGCGACACGGTTGTCATTACGGCAGGCGTACCGGTAGGATTTGCAGGCACAACCAACCTGATGAAAATCCACCACATTGGCGAGCTTTTGGCAAAAGGCCAAGGCATCGGCAGCCAGACGGTTACGGGCAAGCTGGTAGTAGCTCGCACGCCGCAAGAAGCGAATGAAAAAGTACAGCAAGGCGACATTCTGGTAGCTGTCTCGACAGACAAGGAATACATGCCTGCATTCGAGAAGGCGGGAGCGGTTATTACGGAGCAAGGCGGCATTACGAGCCATGCGGCAGTATGCGGTCTTAACCTGAGCGTTCCGGTCATTCTGGGTGTGACAGGTGCTACGGATACACTGAAAGACGGTATGGAAGTTACTGTATATGCGGAAACGGGCTTTATCTACTCCGGCCAATCCAAAGTACTGTAATTTAACTTTATAAATGGATAGAAAGCGATGGTGCGTTCACCGTCGCTTTTTATTCAACTATCGGACAACCTCTAATGCGGCCGCTTCTTTAATGACGGCTTCGTTAGAGGTTTTTTCAAACCGTAAGCTTAGGGCACGCCATAGTCGCAAACAATAGAACGGGGGATGAAAAGGTGGGGACGGAAGGCGCATGGACATTATATCCCATTCGGGTCAGATATCAGGAAACGGATCAGATGGGCGTAGTTTTTCACGGTAATTATGTAACCTGGTTCGAAGTTGGCCGTACGGAATGGATAAGGTCGGCCGGATACGACTATAAGACGATTGAAAGCAAAGGACTGCTGCTGCCGGTCGTTGATCTTCAGTGCACGTATGTTGCGCCGGCCAAATACGACGATCTTGTTGTCGTGTGCACTCGTATTGCCAGCAGCTCACCGCTGCGCGTGGAGTTTCAATCGCAGGTTCGCAGAGTGACGGAGGCGGACTTCAAGGCAGCTAAGGCAGCATATGGCGATGAGCTCCCGGGAGAATTGCTGGTTGAAGGCGGCACCAAGCATGTCTGGGTGAATGAACAGTGGCAGCCGGCAAGGCTAAGCCGGGTGCTTCCAGAGTTGTATGCGCTCATTAGCGGGAAGTAAGTGACAGGTTGGTGCAGGAGCTGTTGCGCAGTTGAGACCATATAAGTCGATCACATCGACTTACTACCGCTTGCTGGTCCGGAAATAATCATGTGCATGCTACAAGCGAAAGGTGGAATATGATGTATAGGTGGATATTAGCAGCGATAATAATAGTGCCCATCATTGAGATTTGGGGCATTCTCCGAATGGGCGATTGGATCGGCGGCTGGAATACATTCCTGCTTATTCTCGTACTAAGCGCTGCAGGCGCATTGGTCGCTCAGTTTGAAGGCCGGAAAGTATGGGTGGAGGCGCAGAGACAAATGCAATCTGGGCAAATCCCTGGCCGGGCAATGATAGACGGGATATGTGTGCTGCTGGGCGGGCTGTTGTTACTGCTTCCAGGATTTTTCAGCGATTTGTTTGGTATCATCATGCTCCTGCCGTTCACCAGACCCCTCTTCCGCAATATGATATTGCAGTGGCTGGAGAAACGAATGCGCAATGGAGGCTTTACGATCAGGCGTTTTTAATGTTTACATGAAGTTAACAAATCGATAATGTGCCAAAAATAGTCATCTATCATAATGGTATCGATAGCATATGCTTTGGCTTGCTATAGCAAGTTACATCGAAAGCGAGGAAATGGATTACCATGACGAAGCAGTTGTCCCCATACGTCAATCGGGATTTAAGCTGGATCGAATTCAATCGGAGAGTGCTCGAAGAAGCGCAGGACACGCGTAATCCATTGCTGGAGAGAGCGAAGTTTCTGTCTATCGTGTCCAGTAATCTAGATGAATTCATGAGCGTACGAGTGGCCGGTATTCAGGATCAGATGAGAGCGGGTTTGACGAAAATGGACTTTACGGGATATACGCCTGCAGGTCTATGGAAGCGGCTAATAAAACGCGCTACCAGTATGATGTTCGAACAATACCGCACCTATCGTGAAGTGACACGCTGCCTCGCCAAAGAAGGAATATGTATTCGATCGCTGGATGAGCTGAATGCGAATCAGCAGAAATCCGTATCCGATTACTTCCATGAAATCGTATTTCCGGTCCTTACGCCGATGGCCGTAGACCAGAGCAGACCGTTTCCTCTCGTACATACGAAGGAACTGTATTTGGCGGTACTGCTGAAGCGTGAAGGGGCAGAGGAAGAAGAAGAGCCGCTATTTGCCATTGTGCAGGTGCCATCGATTTTATCGAGATTCGTAGCTGTGCCAGGAAGAGTGAATAGCAAGAAACAAGAGTTTGTGCTGCTTGAAGAGTTGATAGAGCAATTTATTCATACGTTGTTCAACGGCTACGAGCCGTTTTCTGTCCATCCGTTCCGGCTGACCCGCAACGCAGATCTGACGCTGAACGAAGAAGGGGCGGAGGATTTGCTGGAAGAGATTGAGAAGGAGCTGCGCCGGCGCAGGTGGGGTATTCCTGTCCGTCTTGAAGTAGCGAAGGGCATGCATCCGTACGCACTGCAAACACTTAGGGAGGAGCTGGAGATTGAGGATAATCTGTTCGAGATCGAAGGACCTCTTGACCTCAGCTTTCTGTTGCGGTTTGCCGGGAGCTTGGCAGGCTATGATAACTTGCGATACGAGAAGCTGGAGCCGGTCTACCCTCGTGAATTCGATGAGTCGGATGATATGTTTGACGTGATACGGCAGCGGGATGTGCTGGTCTATCATCCGTACGAGTCGTTTGAGCCGGTCAATGATTTTGTGCTGCAGGCTGCTTATGATCCTGATGTTCTGGCTCTCAAAATGACGCTTTATCGCGTCAGCGGACAATCGGCGCTCGTGCAGGCGCTTGCGAAGGCAGCGGAATCAGGCAAGCAGGTTACGGTCGTGGTTGAGCTGAAAGCCCGGTTTGACGAGGAGCGCAATATCGCTTGGGCAAGACAGCTGGAGAAGGCAGGCTGTCATGTCGTCTATGGTCTTGTGGGACTGAAAACCCATGCCAAAATATTACTGGTCGTCAGGCGCGAGCAAGGGACGCTTCGCCGCTATGTGCATGTAGGTACAGGGAATTACAATGACAATACAGCAACGCTGTATACGGACATCGGCTTATTTACTTCGCATCCCGTCATTGGCGGAGACGCATCGGCCCTATTTAATGAGGTTACAGGCTATTCCTCTCCTTATAACTGGAAGGCATTCGGAGTGGCGCCTACCGATCTGAGAGAGAAGCTATTCCGGCTGATCGACCGGGAGAAGGCCAATGCGCTGGCCGGACGGAAAGCGCATATTATCGCCAAGATGAATTCATTATCCAATCAAGATATAATTGATAAATTGTATGAAGCGTCACAGGCCGGTGTGAAAATCGATTTGATCGTACGAGGTGTTTGCTGTTTGAGGCCGGGTGTGGCCGGGCGCAGCGAAAATATTAAAGTGATCAGCATAGTGGACCGTTATTTGGAGCATGCCAGAGTGATGTATTTCTACAATGACGGGGAAGAGGAAGTGTATCTCTCCAGTGCAGATTGGATGACGCGAAATCTCATGAAGCGGATCGAGTTGATGTGTCCCGTATTCGATTCTGAGCTGCGCGTCATCTTGATCAATATGCTGAAGCTGAACCTGGAGGATAACGTCAAGGCCAGGGAATTAAAGCCGAGCGGACTCTATGAGCCGGTTGTCAGCAAAAGCGACAAGCCATTCCGCAGCCAATTCGAAGCCAAGGTGATTCCGCTGTGGAAAGGTGAAGTTTAGCGGTGCATTCGGTAATGATCAAGTACAGGCGTGAGATGCCAGTGCTTCTTGAAATCGGAAGCCAGCTCTTCGACTTCCCGGCGCTCTACCGCCAGCGATCCGCGGGGATGAAGCGGCCGCAGGAGGAGCTGGGGCTCGGCTTGACGGATGGCGATCTTTCCGATCGCCTGTGTCTCGCTTCGATCTAACGCAGCGGCCAACTGAAGGATTAAGCCTAATTTGCATATTTGATCGATATCCTCATCTTGGATCAGCGTGCGATAAGGCGCGGTTTGGGTTTTGATGCGTCCTTTGCTTTTGAACGATGCGATTGCCGCTGTCATAATAATCTCTCGATGGGAGAGTCCATTCAAATGGGAATGGATTATTAGATAAAAGGAATGCCTCGCATAATCGTAATAGTCGATAGACGCTCCAATTCGATGGAGCTGCGAGGCGGCATCAAGGAGCAGTCTGGAGCGAGCGTCGCCTCCTGTGGGCATACGGCGATGCAGCTCATCGTATAGCTCCAGGGATAGACGGTTCACTTGCATCACATGCTGTCTTGGCGCTTCAGTATGCAGGGCGTTCAAGTTCTGCAAACTGTAGGCTAGCGGGTCATTCAGCTTAGGCTGTGCGGGAAAGCGTGTCGCATGGAACAGACCGTCCCGAAGGCCAGCTCCGCAAATTTGATAATGAGATGCTCTCACTAATCGGAACAATATCCGTAGCACGGCAACGCCTGGCACAATGACATCTGCCCTGTCTTTGGACAAGCCGGGCAGCTTGCGTCTGCGTTCCAGCGGCTGGCTTCTCATGGTCTGGAACAGCTCATCTACGCCTGCTCCTGAGAGTTCATAATTATGCGTCTGTTCGAATGCGTAATGATGCACGGCTTGGTGCACCTTGCCCAGCGCGCGAACCGTTCCTCCGACGCCAACGAGGGGAAGTCCCGGCGCTTCATGTATCCAGTCATGCTTTATTGCGGCGTCGGTCACTATGGCTTCAATCGCCTTCAGCGACTCGTCCGACAATTCTTCTTTGGCGTCGAAGGACTTGTTCAAGCTGACGCAGCCGAACGGAAAGGACACAGAATGGATCAGCTCCCGGTTCCGGAATAGCGACAGCTCTGTGCTTCCGCCTCCGATGTCAATCAGATAGCCGTCCGTCACGTTAAGCGAATTAATCATGCCGAGAAAGCCGAATGAAGCTTCCATCTCGCCGGTCAGCAGCTCGATGGTCAATGAGGTATCGGTCTTGATTCGCTCAAGGACGTAGTCCCGGTTGGTCGCGTTGCGGATAGCTGCTGTCGCAACGGCCCTAATATGTCCGATGCCATGATGCGAGCAGATGCGCATGAAGTGTCGGAGCGTCTCTACAAGCTCGGACACCGCTTCTTCGGTTAATGCGCCTTCTTCATCTATTTTTCCGCTTAGTCTGGCGGATCGTTTGCTGGCATCGACGACGCGGTTGGCACCGCCTGCTGTTCTCTCGTACACGACGAGCCTGACAGAGTTGGAGCCGATGTCGATGATGCCGATACGTTGTCCAGTCATGTTAAACCTCCGTTCCGGCATGGTAGCATGCCGTCTGTATTGGGGACATTCTATCATATCGTCCCGGTTTTTTTGAAGTATATTGGTGTTTGGATTGTGGAATAATGAGCTGTCGGGAACATTTGCGCGGCACGGCCGCGCATACTCTGCGTACATAACCGATTCAAATTATCAATGATGCCGATAAAGCAATTTTATGTCCTATTTTGTTGGCTTCATTGAAAAAATCATTTATGATTAAAGATAGTGCATCAATAACGTTACCATTCCTGGAATGAGAACTATATCGAGTATAAAGGAGAGAGAACGATGACAGCAACTAAAGGTCTGGAAGGAATCGTCGCAGCAGCGTCTTCCATCAGTTCGATCATTGATGGAGTCCTCACTTATCGCGGCATCGACATTGACGATCTTGCAGAAAACGCTTCCTTTGAAGAAGTAGCTTATCTGCTCTGGTACGGCAAACTCCCGAATCGTTCCGAACTTGACGGTCTGCAAAAGCAGCTTGACGAATATTCGGAAGTGCCTAGCGCAGTAATCGATCAAATTAAACTGTATCCGAAAGATACAAACTCCATGGCGGCTCTTCGTACGGCAGTATCCAGCCTAGCGCT
This sequence comes from Paenibacillus sp. NPDC057967, assembly GCF_042887015.1. Taxonomy (NCBI): domain Bacteria; kingdom Bacillati; phylum Bacillota; class Bacilli; order Caryophanales; family Paenibacillaceae; genus Paenibacillus; species Paenibacillus sp. NPDC057967. The sequence continues at coordinate 14,175 of NZ_JBHVQB010000007.1, read as the reverse complement.
GTATGACGCTTCGGCGAACGACATGACTGCAGAGGCTAACCAACTGAAAGCGATTAAATTGCAGGCGCAGCTGCCTACAGTTATCGCTGCTTTCTCGCGTATTCGCGAAGGCAAGGAACCGGTTGCTCCGAAGAAAGGCGTATCCATTGCTTACAACTTCCTGTATATGCTTACTGGCAAAGAACCGGCTGAAGTGGCAGTGAAGGCTTTGGATCAAGCGCTTGTCCTGCACGCCGACCACGAGCTGAATGCTTCCACGTTCGCCGCTCGCGTAACGGTAGCGACGCTTTCCGACATTTACTCCGGTGTAACTTCCGCAATCGGCGCTCTGAAAGGCCCTCTGCATGGCGGCGCGAACGAAGCCGTTATGGTTATGCTTGAAGAAATCGGCACGTTTGCGAACGTTGAAGGCTATATCGGCAATGCTCTTGCGAACAAGCAAAAAATTATGGGCTTCGGTCACCGCGTCTACAAAAACGGCGACCCGCGCGCCAAGCATTTGCAAAAAATGTCCCGCGAGTTGGGCAAGCTGACTGGCAACATGGAGCTGTACGAAATGTCAGTTAAAATCGAAGAGCTCGTAACCGGTCAAAAAGGTCTGAAGCCGAACGTTGACTTCTACTCCGCATCGGTATACACAGCACTGGAAATTCCGCGCGACCTGTTCACGCCAATCTTTGCAATTAGCCGTGTATCCGGCTGGTGCGCACATATCCTTGAGCAATACCAAGACAACCGTCTGATTCGCCCACGTGCGGACTACGTCGGCCCTGTCAATGCAAAATACATCCCGATCGAGCAACGTTAATCGATCATAGGCTTCCGCATATAGCGAGAGCAAGCGGCAAGCTTGTTCTCCTTCCCGTGCGGGCTGGTTATCGTCGCAGAAGATCGCTATACTTAAGGTTGATGCTTACGAAGTAAGTTTTGCTTCGGTCAGCTAAGCGCTGACTCTAAACACAAAACTTGGATCTATGCTTACGAAGTAAGTTTTGCTCCAATCAGCTAACTGCTGATTCCCATCACAAAACTTAGGTCGATGCTTACGAAGTAAGTTTTGCTCTAATCAGCTAATCGCTGATCCAAATCACAAAACTTAGGTCGATGCTTACGAAGTAAGTTTTGCTCTAATCAGCTAATCGCTGATCCAAATCACAAAACTTTTTAGGAGGAATTATTCATGGCTAAGTTCGAAAAATACGCTCTTCCAACTGAAGGCGAGCAAATTTCTATTGACAATGGCGTGCTTCAAGTGCCAAACAACCCGATCATCCCGTTCATCGAGGGCGACGGTACTGGACGCGACATCTGGCGCGCTTCGAAACGCGTTCTTGACGCTGCTGTAGAAAAAGCTTACAGCGGCTCCAAAAAAATCGCTTGGTACGAAGTTTTTGCCGGCGAAAAAGCATTCAACGAATACGGCGAGTGGCTGCCAGCTGATACACTGACAGCTATCCGTGAATACATCGTAGCAATCAAAGGTCCTCTGACTACGCCTATCGGCGGTGGCATCCGTTCCCTGAACGTTGCGCTTCGTCAAGAGCTTGACCTGTACACTTGCCTGCGTCCAGTTCGTTACTTCGATGGCGTACCTTCCCCGGTTAAACGCCCTGAGCTGGTTAACATGGTTATCTTCCGCGAGAACACTGAAGATATCTACGCTGGTATCGAGTACGCTGAAGGTTCCGCAGAAGTGAAAAAAGTAATCGCGTTCCTGCAAAATGAAATGGGCGCTAACAAAATCCGTTTCCCTGAAACTTCCGGTATCGGCATCAAGCCAGTATCTGCTGAAGGTTCGAAACGTCTGGCTCGCGCTGCGATCGAATATGCGATCAAGCACGGCAGAAAATCGGTTACACTGGTACACAAAGGCAACATCATGAAATTTACAGAAGGCGCGTTCAAAAACTGGGGCTACGAAGTGGCTGAGCAAGAATTCGCTGAGCAAACCTTCACTTGGGGCCAATACGATCGCATCAAAGACGCTGAAGGCGTTGACGCTGCGAACAAAGCACAAGCAGAAGCAGAAGCTGCTGGTAAACTGATCGTGAAGGACGCAATTGCGGACATCGCGCTTCAACAAGTATTGACTCGTCCAACTGACTTCGACGTAATCGCTACTTTGAACCTGAACGGCGACTACCTGTCCGACGCTCTGGCTGCACAAGTAGGCGGCATCGGTATCGCACCGGGCGCGAACATCAACTACCTGACTGGACATGCTATTTTCGAAGCAACTCACGGTACTGCACCTAAATACGCGGACAAAGACGTCGTGAACCCAGGTTCCGTAATTCTGTCCGGCGTTATGATGCTTGAGCACCTGGGCTGGCAAGAAGCGGCTGACCTGATCTATAAAGGCATGGAAACTTCCATCAACAACAAAACGGTAACTTATGACTTCGCACGCCTGATGGAAGGCGCAACAGAAGTAAAATGCTCGGCATTTGCTGACGAAATCATCAAAAACATGTAGTTTAGGTTTCCTATTCGCTGGCGGCTATAAAGCCGTCCGAGGGATCGCCTGATTGAATCTACTTTAACTCTCCCTTAGGGGAGCCAAGGCGATGCGCCTCTGAATTCCCGCTCGAAGCACGAGGGAGTACAGGGGCGCATAGGCATTGTGGGGCTTAAAAGAGCGCTGCAAGCCGATAAACTCGGCTTAGAGCGCGTGCAGCGAGCAGTTGGAGTGCTGTAAGCCGAGAAATTCGGCTTAGAGAGCGTACAGCGAGCAGTTAGAGTGCTGCAAGCCGATAAACTCGGCTTAGAGCGCGTGCAGCGAGCAGTTAGAGTGCTGTAAGCCGAGAAATTCGGCTTAGAGAGCGTGCAGCGAGCTGTTGTAGCGCTGCAAGCCGATAAACTCGGCTTAGAGAGCGTACAGCGAGCAGTTGGAGTGCTGTAAGCCGAGAAATTCGGCTTAGAGAGCGTGCAGCGAGCTGTTGTAGTGCTGCAAGCCGAAAAATTCGGCTTAGAGCGGCGCGCACCACTAAAACCTCGCTGGCGTACAGGATGTGCGGCGGTAGGCGTATCTTTTGATGCAGAAATGTGTATAAAAGGGTATAGATGCATGATCATGTGATTACGCGATAGATGAGAATAGGGAGGTCATTGGTAATGGCTATTCAACGTAAGAAAATTACGGTTGTAGGTGCAGGTTTCACGGGTGCGACGACGGCGCTTATGCTGGCGCAGAAGGAACTTGGCGATATCGTATTGGTCGATATTGCGCCTCTGGAGAACCCTACGAAGGGCAAAGCGCTCGATATGCTGGAGGCCACTCCGGTTATCGGCGTCGATGCGAACATTATCGGTACATCGAACTACGAGGATACGAAGGATTCTGATGTTGTCATCATTACAGCTGGCATTGCGCGCAAGCCTGGCATGAGCCGTGATGATCTCGTGAATACCAACGCCGGCATCGTGAAGTCCGTCTGCGAAAGCGTAAAAGCGACAAGCCCTAACGCTTACGTAATCATCCTGAGCAATCCGGTAGACGCGATGACTTACGTCGCCTATCAGTCGCTTGGCTTCCCTAAAAATCGCGTTATCGGTCAGTCCGGCGTTCTGGATACGGCCCGTTATTGCACCTTCATCGCGCAAGAGCTGAACGTGTCGGTGGAAGATGTTCGCGGGTTTGTGCTTGGCGGGCATGGCGATGACATGGTGCCGCTTGTGCGTTACTCCAACGTCGCAGGCATCCCGATCGAGAAGCTGATTCCGGCGGACCGCATCGAAGCCATCGTTAAGCGTGCGCGAGTCGGTGGCGGCGAGATTGTCAATCTGCTCGGCAACGGCAGCGCTTATTACGCACCGGCTGCTTCTCTCGTACAAATGACGGAAGCTGTGCTGAAAGACAAAAAACGCATTATTCCGGTTATCGCGTATCTCGAGGGCGAATACGGATACGAGAATTTGTTCATGGGCGTGCCTGCTATAATCGGCGGTGACGGCATCGAAAAGGTAATCGAGCTTGAGCTGACGGTTGAAGAAAAAACGGCGCTGGATCAGTCCGCACAATCCGTACGCAACGTGATTCAAATTGTAACAGCCGGTTAATCCGAACAAAAAACGGGATAAACAGAAATATACAGCCGTTTTGCTGCACGCAGTAATGGACAGTAACAGCGGCTCGTTCGTCTCATCCCTATATAGTTTTGACTTAAAGTACGGGAGGACCCTGACAGAACGCTGCCAGGGTTCTTTCCGTTTTGGAAGAGAGGAGGCTGCGGTAAGAGATGGAGAAAGCATTGCACTTGCTTAAGGAAATATACGGATACGACTCGTTTCGTAAAGGTCAAGAAGACATTATTGCGGGCATAGTGGATGGTCACGATACGCTGGCCATCTTGCCGACGGGCGGCGGGAAATCGATTTGTTATCAAATTCCGGCTTTGCTGCTGCCGGGTACAAGCTTGGTAATATCGCCGCTAATCTCGCTGATGAAGGATCAGGTCGACAGCCTGCACCGCGTAGGTGTAGCAGCAGCGTTCCTGAATAGCTCGCTTGGTGCTGCGGAGTACCGGGAAGTGCTCCGTAAGGCGATGCAAGGGGAATACAAGCTGTTGTATGTAGCACCGGAGAGGCTGGACGCCCCGATGTTCCAGACGCTGTCGGAGCAGCTGCACATCCCGCTCATCGCGATTGACGAGGCGCATTGCGTCTCGCAGTGGGGACATGACTTCCGTCCAAGCTACCGCCAGCTTGCCGGATGGATCGGCCGAATGCCGAATCGTCCGCTTGTGGCCGCTTTTACGGCCACGGCTACAGAAGAGGTAGCCGATGATATTGCTCATATGCTCAGGTTGAATGATCCGCGCCGGTATGTGACGGGTTTTGCCCGTCCCAATCTGTCCTTGTCCGTCGTGAGCGGAGTGGATAAAAAGCGGTTCCTGAAAGATTTTTTAAAGCAACGAGAGGATCAATCCGGCATTATCTATACAGCGACGCGAAAAGAAGCAGAAGAAGTCGGCGGTATCGTTCGGCAATTTGGTCTGGAATCAGGCATTTATCATGGCGGATTGTCAGATACCGAGCGGGCGGCGACGCAAGAGAATTTTCGGTTCGACCAGGTCCGCGTCATGGTGGCGACGAACGCGTTCGGTATGGGCATCGACAAGCCCAACGTCCGATACGTCCTGCATTGGCAGATGCCAGGCGACCTGGAGTCATATTATCAAGAAGCGGGCAGAGCCGGCAGGGATGGGGAAGAGAGCGACTGTATCCTGCTCTTCGAACCGGCCGATATGCAGGTTCAGCGCTTCCTGATTGAGCAGGGAACAGGGGATACGGAGCGGAAGTCCGTTCAGATGTCCAAGCTTCATTTGATGATGAATTACAGCCGGACGCAGCGCTGTCTGCAGCAGTTTATTGTAGACTACTTCGGAGAGAGTGACGTCCCCAAATGCGGAAAATGCAGCAGCTGCCTGGACAAGAGCGAAGCGGTCGATCGTACGGAAGATGCGAAGATGGCGCTCTCTTGCGTAGGCAGAATGAAGGGACGTTTCGGCGTGACGATGGCGGCGAAAGTGCTGAAGGGCTCCCGCGACAAGAGGCTGCTGGAATTTGGCTTGGACAGGCTAACGACGTACGGACTCATGCGTCACTTGCCGGAGAAGGAAGTTGCGGATTGGCTGTATTGGCTTGTTGCGGAAGGGTACATGAGGCTTAGCGAAGGCCAATATCCGACGGTCTCGCTGACGGCGAATGCGCTGCCTGTTCTGGAAGGCAAGGAGAGGATATCGCAGCGGGTGCGGGCGTCCGTAAGACAGGCGGCATCGGCATCATCTGTTTCGTCCCCATTATTCGATGCGCTTAAAGCGTGGCGCAGAGACGCGGCGGCGAAGGAAGGCGTGCCTCCATTTATGATTTTCTTCGATGCTACCCTTAGAGATATTGCGAATGCCCACCCGGCATCCATTAACGAGCTGCTTGATGTGAAAGGGATCGGGGCGGCTAAGGGAAGCAAATATGGGGAAGATATTATCGGCATTGTTGCCGGCTTCCCGCAATCATCCGGCGATTCCGCAGCAGGGAGCTATTCCCGGTCTAGCAAGCAAGCATCGGCTGCCAGAAAATCGGATCAAGGAGAGCAGCCCAGCCATCTGCATTCGCTGGAGCTATTCAACTCTGGCATGTCGACAGCCGAGATTGCAAAGGAACGAGGATTCAGCCAAGTGACGGTGGAGGGCCATATCATTCGCGGTGCAGGCGAAGGCTATGAGGTGGACTGGGACCGAATTATTCCACCCCACCAAGAAGAGAATATATTAAAAGCAATAGAGCTTGTCGGCACAGAGCGGCTGAAGCCGATTAAGGATGAGCTTCCTTCAGACGTAGCTTATTTCGCAATACACGGCGTGCTTTGCAAGCACGGCATACCTAGCGGCGCGAAGTGATACAAGTGATTTGAAGCTTCATCAAGTGAGAGACGGGGAGAAAAAGCCCCGTCTTTTGTTTGCCTAATGGCTGATTTAAAGAAGTTGCCGTATTGGGATTGAGGCCAGTCTTTTTTCATATGCCGATAACCGGTCCTATCGTTCAGTTGCCGGGTATCGCTTTTCATGACATAATGAAATCGAACCGGTACCATGAGCATCGGAACAGTACGAAGCGTAGGAGCAGATTCAAATGTCCAAATCAGATTCGGTTACGATTGCAGATGTGGCTAAGCGGGCAGGCGTAGCGAAATCAACGGTGTCACGGATCATTAACGATGTACCGGGCGTCAAGCCGGTAACGCGCAGCAAAGTGCTGCAAGCGATTGAGGAGCTTGGCTTCCGGCCTAATATGCTGGCTAGAAGTCTAAAGACGAATATGAAGCTGCAGATTGCGCTTGCCATTGACGATATTCGCAATCCCTATTACCCGGAGCTGGCATGGGCAGTAGAGCAGGTGGCGAAGGAGAACGGCTTCCGCCTTGTGCTGATCAACCATTACGGCAACCCGTCGGAAGAACTCTCGATTATGGGCAAAGTCAATGAAATGCATATCGACGGAATCATTATGTCGACAATCAGCTTCCCGGCAGCACTAAAGAAGTATATTAATCACTCGACAGTGCCCGTGTGCGCAATCGGCAATCTGGGTGACGATGTGAATGCGGATATGGTGTATCTCTCCAAGCCGGAAGGTACGCTTGCAATGGAGCATCTGATTCGAATCGGCTGTACCCATATTGCATACGCTGGTGGTCCCAAGGAGATGCATCAGGGGGCGCGATATGCCGCTTATGAAGGGGGACTTAGCGCTAATTTCATGAAGTTAAAGCCCGACCATGTCTATATTGGCTCCGAATTCTCTTTGCAGACAGGCATAGAGGCGGCGGACTACCTAAGTCATCTTCCGAAGCTGCCCGACGGCGTATATGCTGCCAACGATATGATCGCCATTGGCCTTATCCAACGGCTTCTGGAGATCGGCATTCGGGTTCCAGAGGACATTACAGTAGTAGGCATAGACGATATTAGCTGGTCCACCATTACCAAGCCGCGTGTCAGCACGGTCTCCAATCTGACAGCAGAGACGGGAAGAATCGCCGCAGAGCTGCTGATCAAGCGGATCAAAGAGGGGCAGACAACGCCGCTGCGCAAAGTGCAGCTGGAGCCTCGGCTGATCGTGCGGGAATCTACGGTAAAGGTAACGGAGTCCTGATTGTTCTCATTCAAGCAGTCAGCTGCGGTCTCTTGACATATCAATGAGGCCGTGTGATACTATTTTCGAACCGGTTCGAAAATTTTCATGAAAATAATTCAATAGAGCCGGTATCGCACGCATTAACGATTTTTAGTTGAATGAGTTGATTCGTATGGTTGGATATAGATGCTAACCTGCGGTTCTGAAATCAGAGTGGACTCAAACAAATCGATCTCGAATGACAGGAGAGACAGACATGGATAATAAGGCAGCATCTCCCGTAAGCCATACAGGCTTGAAAGCGGATTACATTGAACGCACCTATGCAGGGTGGCTAGGCAAGGTGATTGGCGTCCGGCATGGTGCCAACGTAGAAAATTGGAGCTATGAGCGGCTGCAGCGTGTATTTGGAGAAATAACGGCTTACCCGCATGATTTTCGTAATTTTGCCGCTGATGACGACACGAACGGGCCTTTATTTTTCCTCCGGGCTCTTGAGGACTATACACATACACGCGAGATTACGCCGGAGCAAATCGGTCTGACCTGGCTGAACTACGCCCCGGACCAGCATGGCTTCTACTGGTGGGGCGGCTATGGGGTATCCACGGAGCATACCGCGTATCTGAATTTGAAGAATGGCATCATGGCGCCCAGATCGGGTTCGATTGAGCAAAACGGGGCAGTAGTTGCGGAGCAAATCGGCGGACAAATCTTTATCGATGTATGGGGGATGATCGCTCCCGGCAATCCGAAGCTTGCCGCCGAATATGCGGAGAAGGCAGCCAGCGTATCGCATGACGGCGAGGGGATCTACGGGGGGCGTTTTATCGCCGCTGCGATCTCTGCCGCATACACGGCTGGCAGCGTGGATGAGATCATCGACGCAGGTCTGTCCGTTATTCCAGAGGAAAGCGTGTACCGAAAAATGGCGGATGCCATCAGAGCCTTCCACCTGGAGCATCCGGACAATTGGCGCGATTGCTTTATGTATGTCAGAGACCATTTTGGGTATGACAAGTACCCGGGCAACTGCCATATCATTCCGAACTCGGGTGTTATCCTATTATCCATGTTATATGGTGCAGGCGATTTCTCGCGAACGATCAATATTTGCAATATGTGCGGCTGGGATACCGACTGCAATGTAGGGAATGTAGGCGCGATTCTTGGTGTATATGTAGGCTTGGACGGCATCGGGGACGAGTGGAGAGCGCCAATAAATGATTTTCTGTGCAGCTCCAGCGTGATGGGGGCGCTTAACATTACAGATTTGCCATCGTGCGCAGCCTATATTTCCCGCTTTGGCTACCTCATTGCAGGCGAAGCTATGCCGCAGGAATGGGAAGCGATATTACGGGGCAGAGGACCTAAATTCCACTTCGAATATCCTGGCTCTACGCACGCGATGAGGACGGATACGAGCGACGAAGCTCATGTGAGGGCTTTGATTGAAAATACGGAAGAATGCGCTTATACAGGCTCACGTTCATTGAAAGTTGTGTTCGACAAGGTACAAGGCGGAGAAGCTTACCGGCTTTATCATCAGACGTATTACCGTCCTGCAGACTTCGATGACAGCCGCTATGACCCTAGCTTCTCGCCGATTCTGTACCCGGGACAATCGATCTCGGCGCAGCTGCTGCTGCCGCAGGACTCGCCGGTACCGGTCAAAGCGGTGATGTATGTGAAGGATGGCAATCGCAATGAAAGATATTATGGGGAGCCGATTCAGCTTATCCCTGGACAATGGCAAGAGGCGGCCTTTGATATTCCTTATATGTCAGGCGCTTGTCTGGAGGAAGCCGGCATTGAGCTTATCCCGCTTGATGGACGGTCGATGGATTTGATGGTTTACGTGGACGACTTTAGCTTCTCCGGTCAGCCTCATTATGAGATTGACTTCAAACAAGAACGTCTTGAGGTATGGAATAGCCTGCATATTGAAGTCAGTCAATTCTCGTATTTGAGAGGTTTATGGACGCTGGAGGATGGAGAGCTAAGCGGAAGTTATTCCGCAGAATCGGCAGAATGCTATACCGGAGATCCTGCTTGGACCGATTATCGACTGGAGGCCGAGCTTATTCCGAAGCTGGGTGAGGGCCATTATATGTTGACTCGCGTACAAGGGGGCATTCGGAGCTATGCTGTGGGCCTGGCGCCAGGCGGCAAGCTTGCGCTTCTCAAAAACAACAACGGCTATGAGGTCTTAAAGGAAGTTGATTTCCCTTGGGAGGCAGGACAAGCCTATACCATCGCTGTTACGGCAAAGGGTGCTAAGTTCACGGTAGAATGGAATGGTGAGACGTTATTGTCTTACGAGGATAACGACCAGCCTTATCTCAATGGCGGCGTCGGCTTTGCGACGATGCATGGAAGCCATACGCACTTCACGCGGTTTGCAGTGAAAGGCATTTAATTCATACATGAAGCGGGATCTGGCCACAATGCCTGATGCCGCTTTTCTTTTTTTATCAGATATAAATGCTGAAAAGAGTTAACTACCGTGTTTAAACACTGACATACAAGATGTCATATTTTCTGCGTTATGATCCTTGTAGCGGATCGGAGTTAGCATCCCGAAAGAGGGGGAAACGGTGTGAAGCTGGAACGTTTGCTTGGTATTACGATAGAGCTGATGACGAAAAAACGGGTTACAGCGGCAGAGCTGGCCACCCGCTTCGAAGTGTCCATCCGTACGATCTACCGTGACTTGGATTTGATTAACGAGGCCGGAATACCCGTTGTGTCCTTCTCCGGCGTGGTCGGGGGCTTCGAGCTGATGGAAGGCTATTACTTGTCGAAGCAGCATTTCTCCATCGATGACTTGTCCGTCATTTTTCATCTGCTAAAAGGGATGGAAGAAGCGGTCGGGAACAAAATCACGTCGATTGTACATAAGCTGGGCAGCTTGCAGCCCGCCCTGCTGAACGGAGGCAGCCCGAACCCCATTATTATCGACGCAAGCGCTTCGGTATTGGAGAAGGATGCGATCAAGCCTCTGTATGAAGCGATCGGACTGCAACGAGTCGTTACGTTCTCGTACAGGGACTCGGCGGGGAACGAATCGGAGAGAAGCGTGGAGCCTGTCCGGTTGTATTGGGACCGGGGCTGGTGGTATGTGGAGGGATACTGCCTGTTGAAGCAGGCTCAGCGTTGCTTCAAGGTATCCCGTATGTCTCAGCTTCAGGTGACGGATGGACCATTCCGCCCAAGGCTCGAGATGTCTGCATCGATGGGGCAGGAGAATGTGCAGGCCATTGAGGTTCATCTTCGTTTTGAGGCCACCAATCAGCCGCGTATTTTCGAGCAGTTTCAAGGCCAGTGCACACACCGGGGCACGCATATCGATGTGCATACGCTGTTTTTTTCGCCAGCTTATGCCTTATCCGTTATCCTCAGCTTCGGTCCGATTGTCGAGATTATATCTCCAGAAGACCTAAGGCAGCAATTGTTGAACCAGCTTGAAGCGATTCGTACAAGATATGAAAACTAAAGGAGGCCGTAACAGATGACGATTCTGGTAACTGGCGCAACAGGAACGATTGGAAGACATGTAGTGGAGCAGCTAGTGAAGAAAGGGGTGCGGGTAAAGGCTGTTACTCGTAATCCGGAGACGGCCCAGTTGCCCGAAGGGGCAGAGGCGGTAGCGGGCGATTTGACAAAGGCGGATACGCTGCGGGAGGTGCTGACGGGCGTTACCGGCATTCATTTGATCGCGTCCAGCTATGATTCGTATATGCCGTGGAATACCGATCCAGCCCTAATCCGGCTAGCGGAGGAAGCGGGCGTGCAGCGGGTATCCCTGCTGATGTCATACGAAGAAGGGCCGCTCGAAGAGGCGCTTAAAGCAAGCTCGCTGGAATGGACGATGCTTATGCCTGTGGAGTTCATGTCCAATGCGCTAATCGACTGGCAGCCGTCCATTCAAGCGGAGGGGGTTGTCCGGGAGCCGTTCGGCTCTGTGCGCAGCGCCCGAATTCACGAAGGAGATATCGCGGCCGTATCCGTCGCGGCGCTTGTTAATGGCGGACATCATAGCCAAAGCTATTACTTGACAGGGCCGGAGGCGTTGTCAAGGATTGAGGCGGTCAAGGTGATCGCGGAAGCGACAGGCAAGGACATTCGCTTCGAGGAGCTGTCGGAGGAAGAAGCCAGACAAAGATGGAGCGAGCAGGGCTATGACGAGGAATCCATCGCATTTTTTGTCCAGATGGGCAAAAATCCGCCTGAAATCGGGTACACGGTGCTGCCGACAGTGGAGCAGGTGACCGGCAAGCCGGCGAGAACGTTCGCCGAGTGGGTGCTCGACCATAAGGATCGATTTATATAAAGCGTTATTCGGCAAATGGTTTCAGTGTGGTATTCATCCGAATACCCGGCAATTTCAAGTATTTGCTTTTACGAATGAAAGGAGAATGGCGATGTCGCTAGCCATTGAAGTGAATCAGCTTCGAAAGTCATACCGCAATCGGGAAGTTGTGAAAGGAATTGATCTTGCGATTCGTCAAGGAGAGCTGTTCGCCCTGCTTGGTCCGAATGGCGCAGGCAAAACAACAGTCGTCGAGATGTTGTCCACGCTGATCTTGCCGGATGGCGGGACGGCGCGGATCGGGGGACGCGATGTGGTGAAGGAGGCGGCGGCCGTCCGGGGCAAAATCAGCCTGACTGGGCAGTTCGCTGCGCTGGATGAAGGGATGTCCGGCTTTGAGAATTTGGCGATGTTCGCCAAGCTTTACGGTTACTCCTGGAAGGAAGCTCGGCGGCTAGCCGATGAGCTGCTGCCTGCATTCGGTCTCGAGGAGGCGAGGCACCGCCTTGTAGAGCAATACTCGGGCGGTATGAGAAGGCGTCTGGATATCGCGGCAAGCGTATTGGCCCAGCCGGAGGTCATCTTCCTCGATGAGCCGACGACGGGACTGGACCCTCAGAGTCGTCTGCAAGTTTGGGAAGTCGTGCGCTCCTTGCTGAAGCAGGGTACGACGGTATTGCTGACGACCCAGTACCTGGAGGAAGCGGACCGGCTGGCAGATCGAATCGCTGTGCTGGATGAGGGGCGCATCATTGCTGAAGGAACGCCGAGGGAGCTGAAAGCTGCCGTCGGGGGGAAGACGCTGACGATTCGCTTGAAGGAGCAGGTCGTGCTTGAACCCTATATCCGGCTGCTGGCTGACGATCACGGATTGCATATTACGCGGGATGAGGAAGATCCGCTAATGATCAAAGTTCCTTCGCCGGATGAGCGGTTGGCAAGTCGAGCCATTCAGACGCTTATGGACCATCACTGTCCGGTAGTGGAATTCGCTCTCTCCGAGCCAAGCCTTGATGAGGTATTCCTCTCGCTAACTGATGCGCGCAACAAGGAGGCGGTATCATGAACAAAACTCATTCTGTGGACTCGTCGGGCCAACCGGCCTGGATCATCCGGCGTGCCGTTCTGCGGAGACCGGGACGTGCTGCCGCAACAGGCGTATTTATGAGAAGAACCTTCCTTGGCGTTAAAAACAATCCGTTTGGCTTTATCGTGGATTGTCTGGCATCGCCCGTTCTGATGCTGCTTATCTTTACGTATTTGTTCGGCGGGGCCATTGCGGGATCGACCTCCGAATACATTCAATTTCTGCTCCCCGGCGCTTTGGTTCTCATTGTGGCTCCTATGACCGTCTATAGCGGGACCACGTTATGCCAGGATATTGCGAAGGGTGTGCATAACCGGTTCCGGACGATGTCCGTCTGGCCGCCGGCGAGCGTGCTGGGACCGATCATCACCGATTCCTTGCGATATGTGGTCGCATCGATAGTCACGATCGGCATCGGTCTTCTGCTCGGTTTTCGCCCAGAAGGAGGATCGGGAGGCGTATTGATGGCTCTTGGTTATGCCGTTTTCTTTGCCTTCAGCATTAGCTGGATATTTGCCATGATGGGCATCGTCGTGAAGAAGCCGGAGACGGTGTCTGGCACAAGCATGGTCATGATTTATCCACTGCTTTTTGCAAGCAGCATCTTTGTCGACTCGGCTACGATGCCGGGCTGGCTGGGAAGGATCGTTGATTATAACCCGATCAGCCTTGCTGCATCCGCTCTCAGAGGGCTTATGCATGGAACGGCGACTGCGGCTGACCTTGCGTGGGGCATCGGAATGGGAGCTCTGCTCATCGTAGTTTTCGCACCGCTCACGTTCTACTTTTTCCGAAAGCATAACACACGCTAGGCGGACAAAGAGCGGATGAACATACGCCCCCGCTATATCGCTCCCGCGTTCTAAGCCGAGAAACTCGGTTTGCAGCGTCTCTGCCAGCTCGCGCCCGCTCTCTAAGCCGAGAAACTCGGCTTGCAGCGTACTCGCGAGCCCGCGCACGTGCTCTAAGCCGAGAAACTCGGCTTGCAGCGTCCTCGCAAGCCCGCGCCCGCGCTCTAAGCCGAAAAACTCGGCTTGCAGTCGCTCCGCGAGCCCGCGCCCGCGCTCTAAGCCGAGAAACTCGGCTAGCAGCGTCCTCGCGAGCCCGCGCCCGCGCTCTAAGCCGAGAAACTCGGCTAGCA
>NZ_JBHVQB010000006.1:195433-510995 GCF_042887015.1 Paenibacillus sp. NPDC057967 | reverse complement strand
CACCGCTGGCGTGCTACACGCTCAAAAAATTGCGCTTTAATGTGAATGAGAGAGCATGAGTGTGGGAAGTGTCCAAAATTAGGGGGTTAACCCGATGAACGACCTAATCCCTCGGAAATCCGCTTTGCCTTGCTTTTAGTCGGTTTGACCGACTTATTCCTGCTCACTCAGGCGCTAGCCCCTTTTAAGTTGGTCTCACCGACTTAGCTCTCTTTCCAATTTATATTTTCAAATCAGATCAACTCGATCGCTGTTAAATTCCTCTCAATTTGGAGCCCGTTTTAGTCTAGTTTTAAACGCACATCCACGCCTACACTTAAAACAACCTTGCACATCTTAACTACGCACACTACTTCTAACACGATAAAAGCAACCACAACTTGGCCCTAACGTATTTGCTGCAATGACCCCTCACTAAGCACATACTCATGATTTCTTTGACTTAATGGGCGTACTGGTTGTATGAGGCGTTTTTGCATCAGAGAAGCTACTGTTTTCATACTAAAATCACGTTTTTTCCCCAAACAGTCGCAAATATCGTTCAAGCGAAATGGTCGGTTCAATTGCGCGGCATACCGGATTATCTCACGCTCATAGAGTGTAAGTACTGCACTGCTGCTATATCTCCCAAGTAACTCATATACAAAACTTCTGCAAAAAAACCGACTTTTTATCGAGCTCATCCCAACTAAACGGAACGTAGGCATACCCCTTCAACAACATGGAACGTACCCGGCTTTTTTCAAAATTAAACCGTTCTCTAGTTATCATCTCAACATGAGCACTATATCCATCGCACTCAAAAGCGATGCAATATGGTTGATAAAACACATCAATAAACATGGTTACTCCGTTTGGACTTCTCATCTCGTATTCAAGCTCGAAACCATCAAAGCTTCGAAAAATCGGCCAAATCACCTCTCTAAGCAGCTTGATCGTTCCCGTCAAATCCCGCTCCAGCATCTCCAGCCGTCTAGCACTCGCCTTGGTCCTTTGACTCTCCAGGAATACTTCAAACTGCTTTTCAAATAACGTACTCATCCACTATTTCCTCCATTCTTAATCGATAACGCAAAAAAAATGCGCTGTCAGCCTCATACGAGACGAACAGCGCATTCTTTACGCGAGATGATTCACTTACTAGATTGTACCCCAGTCATGTTAAGTGTTCAATATGGAAGTGTACACTTTATAATTGCACCAATCATTTTGTGACAAGTATATGATGACAAGTTAACGCATTGGAAGGAGCTATAAAATAGGAGGGAATCATTATTGATTTTGCTTAAACCAGCAAACTATTTAATCCTATTCGCTACAATTTGCTGCTTGTTTGCCGCATGCAGTCATACAAAAGCCAATCTGTCTGAGCCTGCTCTGTCAGAAAAAAAGCTACATCAATTCTATCCCGGCGAACTGGAAAATGCTGATGAAATTCGGATTCGCAGCGGATCAACAGGAGAGCTGCGCACGTATACGGACAAACATCAAATTCAGCAATGGCTCGATAGCGTACGCGACATCACCTTCCAAGCTTCGCCCCACCGGGAAGACGGGGTCGGATACTTATACCTCTTATATATTCTGGAGCGGGGAGAAGAAAAGCTGGCCTTCTTCACGACTTCCATTGACGAACATTACTACACCGACTCGAAGGAGCTTCATTCCCGCATGGAGGAATTATTTGTGCAACCAGCCGCCAACAGCGGATTATGACTATCCCCGTACATAACAAAGGCTCCCTGAGCAGGGAGCCTTCTTCTACGTTTTAAGCTGTCGACCGATAAACCTATAGTTTATGGACGTTGGCCGCCTGAGCGCCGCGGTTTCCTTCAGTAATATCGAACTCGACCGCTTGGCCTTCCTCCAGTGATTTAAAGCCTTCGCTTTGAATCGCGGAGAAATGTACAAACACGTCTTCCCCGTCCTCCACTTGGATGAAACCGTAGCCTTTTTCTGCATTAAACCATTTAACTGTACCTTTCAACGTTCATGACCTCCTAAATGTTCAGCTGATTGCATCAGCGTGAGATCATTATACCGAGTCGAAATTCAAATTGCAATTTCAGTAAAAAATAGCGGATTTATGCGTTCATCACAATATTAAGCATACGATCGGAGCCCGGAATAAATGGCAAACCCGATGCGCGGATGTCTGGCGTTCCTCCAGCTTTCCGCACGGCTTCCATCAGTTCGTCCAACTTCTCGTACGGCTCCCATTTCAACGACGTCAAAGGATATACCCGAATCGTACCGCCTGGCCTGCATACGCGCATTAGCTCGCGAATCGATGCTTCATGGAATGCATAGCCGAACTGCTCTGCGTACAAAAAGAGAAAATGGCTGCACAGCACCAGCGAAAAACAATTATCCTCAAAAGACAGCTCAGGCAACGATCCGCCGATATAGCGGTGTCCCCCTTCAGCCGATGCCGCATGTTCCTCGAATAGCTTTAATGACTTTACTCTGCCGCTGCGATGGTTGTCCAGCGAACCGTAATAGCTCCAGTCAAATCGATCCTTCAGTCCCTCCAGCTTGGCCGTAGACATCTCGATCTCATTGCGCGCCTCTTCTACCCATGCGCTCATATCTCCTGAATAACGGGGATCTACTGCCATCGCGTCGTACCCTTTCCTTCTGGCCTCAGCCGTAAAAGAAGAACCGCCGCCTGCAACATCCAGGATAGGTCCGGCCGCAAGCTCATGATCCGTCAACTGAAACATTGCCCGATATTCCTCGAATCCTCTGCACGTCATGGCGACGCCTACTTGCTCATAAAACGTTTTTGACATGTCCATCTCTCCTCGTCTCATCTCAACTCAACTCTTCTCATCTCTGCACAAAACAGTGCTGGATTCATGCCAACTGGTCCGCTTTTATTGCTTAGCGGCTTCATAATGGCTATCATGGTAACTATACCATAATTAACACAAGTGAAGGTGGAAAATTTTATGTTTAAAAAACATCAAATCTACAAACAGGATAATTACAATATGCTGACCGTAGAGGTTCAAGGCAAGACTCTAATCGTACGCGAAATTTCCGATCAATGGGGCGAGGAATGTCATACATTCGTCAGCCGTCCAGAGATGATGCATTGGGCTGGAAATCGATTCCGTGCGGAAAAGTTCGAAGGCAGGGAAGAAGAACTGAAAGCGATCATAGACGCTTTCCGCGAAGTATAAGCCGTCTCCGATTGTTAGCTTGCCTGCTTCCCCTGCAAAGAAAAGGAATATGAAGCAGCGGCAGCGAACATAACGGTACACCCGTACGCATAGAAACGTTTAGGAGGCAGTAAGAAATAACATGGATCCAATGACATCTTCTATCATCTTTATTATTGCGGCGTTTTCCCTTGGGGCCGTCATCGTCATGAAGCGGGATACGTTGCCGCCTAAGATGCGCCGCGGGTTGGCGCTTGTCTCTATCGCCATGATTGCGTTCGCTTTTTTCCTCATTGTGTACAGCTTGTTCACCATGGGTTCGGACGCCACCTAGTTTTTCGCCAATTAGCATAACTTCCATCCCAGCAGGGCATAGTATGGGCAAACTGTGTCTTGCGAGGTGATCCTAACATGAAATGGCTGCCCCTGCTGCTTGCGCTATCCCTAGTTCAAGGCGCAGCAGCCCAACCGGCAATTCCGCAGGAAGCCGGCGATAAGCAATCCATCCCATCTATATCAAGGAGGAATACGATGAATCACGTACCGAAACGTTCTGAAACTGCGGTCGAATCCCGCTGGAAGCTGGAAGATTTGTTCGCCAATCAATCATCCTGGGATCAAGAATACGCCAAGGCTAAGGATTTGATCAAAAAAGCCGACCAGTTCCAAGGCAAGCTAAGCGATCCTGCTCAGCTTAAGGCATGTTTCGAGCTGGAAGACGAGCTATCCCTCCATGTCGAGCGGCTTTATGTGTATGCCAATATGCGCCATCACGAAGATACTGCCGAACCTGTCAACCAAGCTCTTTCTGACAAATCGAAAAAATTGAGTGTAGAGACAGGAGAAGCGTTGTCATTCGTAACGCCTGAGGTGCTAAGCCTCTCCGATAGCGAGCTGGATGCGATGATCAACAATGAATCGCTTGCCAAGTACCGCCACACGCTCGAAGAAATGAGACGGCAGAAAGCCCATATTTTGTCCAAAAACGAAGAAGCGCTTATGGCTCAGGTTGGCAATATCAGCTCTGCTCCCGGCACGATCTTCGGCATGCTGAACAATGCAGATTTGAAGTTCCCTAAAGTGAAAAACGAAGCCGGCGAAGAAGTTGAGCTGTCGCATGGCCGCTACATTCAGTTTCTGGAGAGCAAAAACCGCGATGTGCGCCGCGAAGCGTTCAAAGCGATGTACGATACATACGGCAAGCTGAAAAACACGATGGCTTCCACGCTGAATGCCAACGTCAACAAAAACGCATTTTACGCCAAGGCGCGCAAATACGACTCTGTGCTCGGGATGTCGCTGTACGGCGACAACATTCCGAAGGAAGTGTATACGAATCTGATCGATACGATCCACAAGCATCTTCCGCTCATGCACCGTTATATGGAGCTTCGCAAAAAGCTGCTTGGGCTGGATGAGCTGCATATGTACGATTTGTTCGCCCCGCTTGTCGAGGAATTCGATATGGAGATCAGCTTCGAGGAAGCGAAAAAAACGATTAGTGAAAGCTTGAAGCCACTGGGTCAAGACTACTTGAACGTGTTGCAGGAAGGCTTTGACCAAGGCTGGATCGACGTGTATGAGAATGAAGGCAAGCGCAGCGGCGCTTACAGCTGGGGCGCATACGGCACGCATCCTTACGTGCTGCTGAACCATAAAGACAACCTGAACAGCATGTTCACGCTGACGCATGAGATGGGCCATGCCCTTCACTCGTACTACTCCGATACGAATCAGAACTATCGCGACGCGCAATATACGATCTTCTTGGCAGAGGTTGCTTCTACGCTGAATGAAGCGCTGCTGATGGATTATTTGCTCGGGAAGTCAACGGATGCCAAGGAAAAAATGTACCTGCTCACCTACTACGCGGATCAATTCCGTACAACGGTGTTCCGCCAGACGATGTTTGCCGAGTTTGAGAAGATCGTCCATGAGCGCACAGAAGCGGGTGAATCGCTGACGCCTCAGGAATTGAGCAAGATCTACTATGATCTGAACAAGCTGTATTACGGCCCTGGCATGGTTGTGGATCAAGACATCGAGATGGAGTGGGCGCGTATCCCTCATTTCTACACCAGCTTCTATGTGTACAAATACGCGACCGGTTTCTCTGCGGCTACGAGCTTCTCGAAGCAGATTTTGGACGAAGGCGCGCCTGCCGTTGAACGCTACCTCGGCTTCCTGAAGAGCGGAGGCAGCGACTTCTCGATCAACATCTTGAAGAAAGCCGGCGTCGATATGTCCTCTCCTGAGCCGATCGAGCAAGCCATGAGCGTGTTTGAGCAGCTGATTGCACAGATGGAACAGCTGACGAGCGATAGGACGAAAAAATAACGAAGAACGTGGCTCAGGCTGCCTAATTACAGGCGGCTGAAGCTCCGTACGATAAAGTAGGCCTTCACATTCGCATGCATGCGGATGTGAGGGTCTTTTTTTATGGAGTTTATGCGGGAAGGTTACGTGAAGGAGGTTATGCGGAGGTTGCAGACAACTTTAGGAGGTAAGGTGCTGGGTCAAGAAAAGAAAATCGGAGAGTATGAGTTGGTTAGAGTGGTTGTGCTGATTTCAGCGTTTGAATTAGGTGCCCGTCACATCGCGCACGTTCATTCATTCAACTTGTGAAAATGGAAATTAGCAGTTTCACACATCGTTGTTTTGCACTTTACTCGGCTTTGGTCAGTTTATGGTGCTGCACAACGCTAAATCATCCAATTCGACGAAAATGCGAATTTAGTGGTGTCACGCAACACTATTTCGCACCAGACTGCTGAATCAGTAAATTAGTGGTGTTGCATAACGCTAATTCATCCCATCCGACGAATATGCGAATTTGGTGGTGTCACGCAACACTATTTCGCACCAAACTCCAGAATCGGTCAGTTTGTAGTGCTATACAACGGTAATTCGTTGCCGTTGGCGAGTATGCTGAAGCCAGCATCTTCATGATGCTATAGTACGGATTTGGCTCCATCATCACAATCCACATCAGTTTCACCAGTTAGCTCTTATCAACACCTTCGCCTATCAAAAAAAAACGGCTTCTCCACGCCCGGCACATAAGCCTGTGCCAGCGGGAGAAGCCGCTTGTGTTAGAGGAACTGGCCGATGGCGAAAGCCAGCAGGCCGGCGAGAAGTGACGACAGGAGGTTCACCCTGTCGTTGTCTAGCGCGGCGAAGCCGCGTATGTGCCGGGTCGGGCTGCCGCAATGGCTGACCCGCTCTGTCTCGCTGCCGCATACCTGGCAGCGGTACATGGCCTGGCCCGTCGCGCCTAGCAGCGAATCGGCGAAGGCGCCGGCCAGGCCAGCCGCGGCTGCTGCGGCGATCAATCCCGCCGCAGCGACGCCGCTAAGCCCCGCAGCAGCCTCGCCGGGCTGCGGGATAGCCAGCAGCAGCGCTGACACGGCGCCGATGAATGCGGCGCCCCCAAGCGCTGCTGCGCTGCCGAGCGGCGTAATTCCGCCGCTCGTGCCGGTCGGGACCTGCTTGCCGCTCACGATCGATCGCGGCACAGAGCGGCTGAGCGCGCCGATCTCGGTCGCCCATGTATCGGCGTTGACCGAGGCCATGACGCCTATGTAGGCAAGCAGCCAGCCGTCATGAGGGAATAAGGCATGCAGGACGCACAGCACGAGACCTGCACCGCCATTGGCCCAGACTTGTCCCGCATCGCGGCGCCCGCCTTTGGCATATTTCGCTTCTGCATCCCGCTTGGACCTCGTATGGCGCTTCCACTTGGACCAAAACGTAGACGAGATAAAAAATGCGATAAGTACACCGAACCAAACCGGTTCGCCGAAAGTGACAAAGCCTGTCCCCATCGCCAGCGCCGACCAAGCTCCCGATCCCGACAAAGCGCGGGCGCGGTAGGCTGCTGCGGCAGCGAGACCGCTGCCCAGCAGACCAATAAACAGCCTCAGCCACCATTCATCGATAAATCCGACCATGTGCATCCCTTCATTCTACTTATTCGGCTTGAACCTGAACCAATTTTTCGAGTTTTCCAGCATTCGTCTGCTTATAGGCTTAGAGCCGGATTCCGACACTACCTCCCGGTAGCGGTCCGGATAATTCGTACAGATCAGAAGGGCGGGATCAAGCGCCGCCACCTTGCGCATATTGCGTTTGTCATTAACCGTCCATGCCATCGTCTGGATGCCGGCTTCATTCAACAGCGCCATTCTGGCCGGATTCAGCTTCGTATAGCCGATCGATAAAAAATCCGACTTCAGCTCGCGCAGCTCATGAAGAAGCGTATTGCGCCAGCCGTCCAGAATAAGTCCGATTCGGACGTGATCCGACAGCTTGCGAAGCCGCTGAAGCGTTCCAAGATGGAAGGAAGTAAGTACGACGTCATCCATTCTTCCATGTTCATAGACGCGCTCCAGCACCTTCTCCTCGATATGAGGATAGCGGATTCCGTCCGTCTTCAGCTCGATATTCAGCTTAGCCCGACCCGCCGACTCACGAAGCACGTCGTCCAGTGTAGGAATCGACTCTCCCTTGTACTTGGAAGAAAACCAGCTGCCGGCATCCAATGAAGCCAGCTCCGCTGCCGTCCAATCGCGCACCTCTCCTCTTCCGTTGGTCGTACGTCTCAGATTGTAATCATGGATGACGACAGGTACGGCATCTTTGCTTAACTGAACATCTAGCTCGATCCAGGCCACATCCGGGGCTTCCAGCGCCATTCGGAACGCAGCCATCGTATTTTCCGGCGCACGGCCGGACCAGCCCCGATGCGCTACGCACGGGTTATTCATGCAGTTCCCTTCCTCTCTCCGTTATCCCATCTCATGGTGCCTTCGCCGCAGTCCCTTGTTGGATGACGGAGCCTTCAGAATCCAGTGTGACTCCGAACGAAATTGATGACAATCGCTCAAGCAGCTGCTGCTTTGCCTCGCCTTCAAGAGGGGTAGGCTGCGACCCGATAACGTTCATCGGATTGAATTTCAGCGTGCATTCGCCCGCTTTGTTGCAGACGGCATCCAATACGCCTGTGTCTCCCTGCGGGCTTTTGGGATTGGTAGCATAGACGAAATTGCCCAGGCTGTACGCAATCCATTTGCCTTTATAATTCTCAAAGCCTTGCAGCACATGCGGATGGCTGCCAATGACGATGTCAGCCCCTGCGTCTATATATTCCCTGGCATAATTCCGATGAAGGTTTTTCGGCTTATCTGCCGCATCTTCTCCCCAATGCACCATTACGATGACGAGATCCGCGTCTTCCTTCGCGCTTGCGATCGCCGCCACCGTTCTTTTGGTCTCATAGGTCTCTGCGATGCCGGGGGTATTGCGATCCGCCTTCAGATGTGTGTACGGGATCACTCCGCTAACGCCAATATACGCAACTTTGAAACCTCTCGCTTCCATCACGTATGGAGCGAACGCTTCCGCATCGTTATTGCCGACACCCATATACCCTATGCCAGCTTCTTGCAAATGCTTCATCGTATCATGCATGCCCTCCAGCCCCTGATCCAGTGCATGGTTATTCGCCAGGCTCAGCACATCGAATCCCGCATCGCGAAGAGGCGGCAGCGCCTCAGGCGAACCTTTATGCACATAGGGCGTTCCCTCGATCGGCGTTCCTCTTGTTGTGATTGGAAGCTCCAGATTGCCCGCCATAATGTCCGGCTCGCTTAGATATAGCAATACCTTTTGATAAGGGAAATCATAACCCTTCTCCAGCAAAATACGATTAATGTATTCACCCGGCATCATATCGCCTACGAACGACAAGCTGATAAGCTCGCTCATCTCCCCGGTGCCTTCCTCCGCTGGTGGGCTGGCATCAGGCTCTTCATTTCCTTCCTCATCCGTGGATGCAGGATCATCGGGCAGATCAGTAGGCTCCGGACTGGCAGCCCCGTCATCTGGTCCGTCTGGATCATTCACAAGCGCTTGCTCTGCCCCGCCGCCCGGCCAGGAGAACCAATCCGGCAAGCCTGCTTTCGAGCCCCAAGTCAATCCCAGGGCAGCCACGACAAGAAGGGTTCCAATTAACACAATTGATATACTAAGCGTCCGTCGCCGCCGCTTTTCGCGCTGCGCTTTTTCTTTTTGGCGCGATTCCGATCTGGATAATGTCATAAAATGCTCCTTATTTGATAGATCTCTCTGCTAGATACTAGACTTCCTCATTATACCTTTTACCCGTGAGGAAGCGAAGAGAATCTGTCAAAAAAAGAGCATTCTACTTGCGAGATTAATTCGTTGCCGGATACAGCTCGGCTGCTGCCTCTTTACCTTGGCGGATGCAATCCGGCAAGCCTACACCGTCGAAAGCGGCCCCCGTCACCCACACGCCGGGCAATTCCGACTTCAAGCGGCTGCGCAGCGACTGCATCTTCTCGATATGGCCGACCGGATATTGCGGCATCGAATGATTGAGTCTCGTAATTTCCGTAAACATCGGTTCTGCCGTAATGCCCATCGTCTCCCGAATATCCTTGCGCACCGCGGCAACCAGTTGATCATCCGGCAGCTTGATGCTTTCCTGATCTTCAGAATGGCCGACATAACAACGCAGCAGTACCTTGTCTTCCGGGCTGGTATGCAGCCACTTGCTCGACGTCCAAGTACAGGCCGTAATATGAAGCCCTTCCGAACGCGGCACAACAAAGCCGGAGCCGTCGAAGTCGAGACCAAATGTTTTTTTGTCAAAAGCCATCACGACGTTGGCTACCGACACATATCGGATGTCCTTCAACTCGGTGCACGCCACCAGCGGCTCCAGCAGTTTGGCAGCGGCAAAGGCAGGAGCCGTCACAATAATACGGTCCGTCTCCAGCTTCTCTCCGTCAGCCAGCGTCACCGTATATCCGCTCCCGGACTTAGCAAGCTCCGCCACTTTCACGCCAAGCCTGCGTTCCACTCCGCCAAGCTCCTGATCTAGCGCCCGAACAAGCGTGGACAACCCTTGCTTGAACGTCAGGAACGTCGTTCCTTGCGCTTTGCCCTTCGCAGCTGCAGCTGTAGCTTTCCTGTTATGCATCATGCCTTTTATCAAGCTGCCATGCTTCCGCTCCGAGTCGCCGAACTGCGGGAAGGTGGCCCTAAGGCTCAACTTCTTCAAGTCTCCCGCATAAATGCCGGCCAGCAGCGGTTCGGCAATTCTCCGCATTACTTGCGTGCCGACGCGTCTTTCCAGAAATCCGCCCAGCGACTCGTCTCCATCCGCAGGCTTTGCAGGCATGAACAAGTCCATCACCGCTCTCAGCTTGCCGCCAAGCGACAGCAGACTGGTCTTCATGAAGGGGCCGATCTCTGTCGGAATGCCCAGCACGAGTCCCGGCGGCATCGCGTGCAGTTTCCGGTTATGCATGATATAGGTCTTTTTGGCGGCGGGATTGGTTGCTGTCAGTTCATCTTCCAGACCAAGCTCCTTCGCCAGATCGATGATGGCTTGCTTGCGCGCAAGGAAGGAATCCGGTCCCTTCTCGATGACAAAGCCGTCACGTTGCAGCGTATTGATTTTTCCGCCAAGGACAGGAGCTTCATCTACGATCGTAAGATGAAGCTTCCGTCCTTGCCGCTCCGCTTCCCGCTGCAAATAAAAAGCGGAGCTCAGTCCGCTGATCCCCCCGCCAATAATGACAATTCGATCAATCGCTTCTGCACTCCGCATTCTATTCATTCCTTTCCGTTCTTGACCGAAGCGGCTTGTACCGACTCCGCTAATGTCTCCATATAAAGCGGATCACGATTCAGCATCGCTATGCGCTCCAGCTTAATGCCGATCTTCTCCGCCTCCGCTTTCGCTTCGATATCCAGATCATACAGCACCTCTAGATGATCCGATACGAAGCCGACAGGTGCCACAAGCACTGCTTCCACGCCTTCACCTGCGATCGTCGCCAGCGTCTCCAGAATATCAGGTCCGAGCCACGGATCACGAGTCCGGCCGGCGCTTTGCCATGTGAACTGCCAATCCTGTACGCCCGCAGCTTCAGCGACAACAGCGGATGTCTCCAGTAATTGCTTCTCGTACGGGTCGCCCAGCTCTCTGATCTTCTCTGGCAAGCTGTGCGCGCTGAACAGCACCTTCGTCTTCGCTTCGACGCCTGCTGTCTTCGCCAGCACGGACAATCCGTTCTCCACACGCTCGGTTAGCGCTTTGATCAGCTTCGGATGAAGGTGATACTGCTCGACAAAGGACATTTCGATGCCAAGCTCGTCCGCTTTCTCCTTTGCTCTCTTGATGTAGCTGCCTACGCTCATCGTTGAAAAATGAGGAGCGAGCACGATGCCCACAGCACGGCGAATGCCGTCCTTAGCCATCGCTTCCACACCATCCTCAATATAGGGACGGGCATGCTTCAGCCCTTGGTAACAAACATATTGTCCAGGCGCGGTTGTATCCAGCTTATCCTGCAACCCGGCGACCTGGCCGTTTGTGTTCTCGCGGAGCGGGAATACGCCTCCGACGATCGCTTCATAACGATCCGTCAGTTCCTTCAGCTGTTCCTCTGTCGGCGGATGTCCGCGACGAATATGCGTGTAGTACGCTTCAACATCGTCCATCGATTCCGGCGTGCCGTAGGACATGACGAGTACACCGATTTTGTGTTCGCTGCTAGACATGGCGGGCCTCCCCTTTGCTCTGTGCCGCAATCGCTTTTTCGGAATATGAGTGGATAAACGCCGTCAATTCAGCCAGCTTCTCCAGCGACGCTTCCGGGAATAGTCCGTGGCCCAGATTGAAAATAAAGCCAGGCTCCTGAATGCCTTGATCAATGATCTCAGCTGCATATGACTCAATGACACTCATAGGCGCAGTTAGAATGGTAGGGTCCAGGTTGCCCTGCACCGCATATTGATGATTCAGTCTGCGGCGTCCTTCTTCTATCGATACGCGCCAGTCCAGACCGATCACGTTCGCCTCCACATTGTGAAGCTCTGGCAGCAGCTCGCCTGAGCTTACGCCCGGGAAGTAGATTTTCGGCTGCGGCAAATCGCTCAGCTCGTTGAAAATACGCTCAATCGTAGGCAGGACAAACTTGCGGAAGTCCGCTGGAGAAAGCGCGCCAACCCAGCTGTCGAATAGCTGGAACGCCTTGCCGCCGTTAGCCACATGGGCACGCAAATAAGCGATAACCATATCGCCAAGCTTCTGCATAAGCGAATGCCATACTTGCGGCTCGCTGTACATAAGCTCTTTTGTGCGAAGATAGTTTTTGGACGGACGCCCCTCGATCAGATAGCTAGCAATCGTAAACGGCGCTCCTGCAAACGTAATAAGAGGAACCTCCAACTCACGATCCAAAATGCGGATCGTCTCCAACACATGGCCCAGATCGCCTTCCACGTCAATCGGCTTCAGACGTTCTACATCAGCCGCGGAACGGATCGGATTATGAATGACTGGACCAATGTTCGCCACAATATCGAAATCGATGCCGATAGACGCAACCGGATTCATAATATCCGAATACAGAATAGCCGCATCTACGCCAAGCTTGCGCACCGGCATAAGCGTTACTTCGGCAGCCAACTCTGGCTGCTTGCATATTTCAAGCAAGGAATACTTCTCTTTGATTTTGCGATAATCGGGATCGTATCTCCCTGCTTGCCTCATGTACCATACTGGTACGCGATCCACAAGTTCCTTCCGGCTTGCCCGAATGAAACGGTCGTTATAAGACATTCCCGTTCCCCATTTCTATGTAGTTTCTTCTGCTTCTCATTATGCCCTTTTTCCCGAACCCTAACAACCGCTGTAGCTTTGCTTCCTATGACAATAGTATGACAATCAAGGTATAGTTGCATGAAAATTGCTTGAAATATCCTTCCCACGACGCTTGTTTGTCCCTATATATCACCAGCTTATCATGGTTAAATGTGCTTTCAAGATACCCATACATCTTATATCCTTCCACGCCAAAAAGCTCCTCTCTTCATGCCCTCGCAACTCTTACTTACCTTCCTCCTCTCTCATTATCGTTTGGCTAAACAACGCTATTACCCTCCAAACATCGAGATTCCATTGGTCAAAATGTAAACCCGATCCATCTCAATTCAGCAAGCTAAGCCTCGCAACTATGCAACGATTAGAATGGAACGATTATGATATACTAACGCTATGGAACAGTGGAAAAAGAATCTAATTGTGCTGTGGTTCGGACAGTTTCTCGTCATGGGCGGCATGACGATGATCATTCCGTTTCTCACCCTCTATTTGCAATTCGAGCTTGGCCTCTCCGATCCTCATGAAATCGGGGTATGGGCAGGCTTTATATTTGCAGGCAACTTTGTTACCGCGTTTATTTTTCAGCCGATTTGGGGCAAGCTAGCCGACCGTTACGGACGCAAAATGATGCTGCTCCGCTCAGGCTTCGGCATGGCGATCGTCATGGTCATGATGGGTTTCGCCACGAGCCCGTGGCATCTTCTGCTGCTGCGCATGCTGAACGGCACGATATCCGGTTTTAATCCGGCATCGATCGCGCTGATCTCGGCAACGACACCGAAGGAACGTACAGGCTTTGCCATGGGCACAATCCAGTCCGGCGCAATGGCGGGCACGATTTTGGGTCCGTTAATGGGCGGACTGCTGGTCGACGCTGTAGGCTACCGGCCTATCTTTTATATAACGGGAGCACTTCTGTTTGCCGCTTCCTTATTGGCTCTGTTTGTCGTAAAAGAATCGTTCGACCTGGCAAAAGCCGCTACCCGCGTTCAAGCATCCGTAATAGACGGGCTTAAGCGAATCAGCCGCATTCCGCAGCTCATGTCGCTGTATGGCGTAACGTTCCTCATCCAGTTTGCCATGATGAGCCCGATGACGCTCATTCCCCTGTTCGTGCAGGAGCTGCACGGTTCACTGGAAAACATCGCGTTTCTCGCCGGATTCGTCGGTTCGGTAACCGGTCTGTCGAACATGCTCGCCTCGCCGCTGCTCGGCAAGTTGAGCGACCGCATCGGCGCGGAGCGGGTGCTGGCTGTGTCTCTAGTTGGCGCGGCGCTGGCCTTTATCCCCCAAGCGATGGCCGATTCCGTATTCATGCTGCTGCTGGCCAGATTTGGACTTGGGTTGTTTTTGGGCGGACTCATTCCTGCTGTTAATTCGCTTATCCGCGTCCATACGCCTGACGGTATGGAAAGCCGTGCCTACAGCTTTAACAGCAGCACGATGAGCCTTGGCAACATGATCGGACCGATTACCGGCGGTGCGCTCTCCGGCTATATCGGCATCCAAGGGTTGTTCGTCATGTCGGCCATCCTGATGCTGCTCAACGGCGTATGGGTCTGGTTCTCGCTGCTGAGCAAACGCTCGCCGAGACACGGCAGCGGTACTTCTTCGTCATGACTTCTTAGAAATTGGAGGTTTGCTAGCAAGCGGCGTTTGCCGCTTTTTTTATTTGGAAGCCGAGCTGCTTGCAACATTTGCCGAGTGGCTCGGCTTTTTTCTGTCTCGGCAGACACTGGCGGGACTGTCTAAGCCGAGTTTCTCGGCTTGCAGACACATCCAGTAGCTCCGCGAGCTCTCTAAGCCGAATTTCTCGGCTTGCACCTATCTGCTCCGATCACGCAGCTCCCACAAAAAAGCAGTCCAGAGAACACCTAACGTCTCTGGACTGTTTTTTCGTCTATTCGGTTGCCTATTTGAGCAACACGCACAGTTGCAAGCGTGTGTGTTGCATCTTTACGGATTCACTACGCCTCCATAGCGCTATTCACCTGGAGTGCGCGTTACCCCTTCACCCGCGCGATCGCAAGACCGTCGTAGCCTGGGAGGATTGTGCTTTCGAGGCGCGGGTCGGTGGCGATTCTTTCATTAAAGCTGCGTACCGCGAGCACAGCCGGGCCTTGCTTATCCATGTTCGTCGTTCTGCCGCGCAGCAATATGTTGTCGGCTACAATAACGGCACCCGTTCTTGCCAGCTCAATCGCGAAATCAAGATAGAGCGGATAGCCTTCTTTGTCGGCGTCGATAAAAAAGAAATCGAATGTGCGGCCCTCTTCCTTCAGCCGAGCCAGACTCTCTTTGGCGTCGCCAGTCCGGTAATCCACTCGGGCTCCGTAACCCGCTTCCTCCAGATGGGCGCGTGCGACATTCGCATAATGAGGCAGCAGCTCCAGCGATAGCAGCGTCCCCCCATCGCCCAGCCCTCTCGCCAGGCATATTCCGCTATATCCGCCCAAAGCGCCTATTTCCAAAATATCTTTTGCCCCGGACATGCCAACCAGCATAGTTAGCAATCTTCCGTAGCCGTCCGCAACCGAGATATCCGGCATGCCATGCGCAGCGATTCCTTCTTTTACACGCTCCAGTTGATCATCTTTTCTATATAGTGAATCTATGTATTGTTCTTCAATAGACATTGCCGTAAGCTCCCCGTATGTTTGATTTGTAAATGCACGGCCGTTTGACCTATACTTAATTGTATGTTTTTATAGGAAACGTAGCAAGAAAAGAACCATTATAAACGTTACGGAAATGAGAGTGCAAGATGGAACAATTACAATTGATCGCCACTTCCCCGATGGGGCTTGAAGCCGTCGTCGCCAGAGAGTTAAAAGAACTTGGCTATCATGACCTTCAAGTGGAGAATGGACGCGTCAACTTCAAGGGCGGACCTGAGGACATATGCAGAACGAATCTATGGCTTCGTACCGCTGGCCGGATTCTTATTAATATGGGTACATTCAAAGCAACGACGTTCGACGAGCTGTTCGAAGGAACGAAAGCGCTCGACTGGCCGGACTGGATTCCCGAAAATGGGGAATTCCCGGTAGAAGGACGTTCCCACAAATCCCAGCTGTCCAGCGTGCCTGCATGTCAGAAAATCGTCAAAAAAGCAGTTGTCGAAAAAATGAAGGATCGCTACGGCACAGAATGGTTCGATGAAAACGGCGGCAGATACGTCATTGAAGTATCCTTGCTCAATGACGAAGCGCTGTTGACGCTGGATACATCCGGCGCAGGTCTACATAAGCGTGGATACCGCCTCGTCTCCAACGAAGCTCCGATTCGTGAATCGATGGCGGCGGCACTTATTCTGCTAAGCCGCTGGCGTCCGGAGCGCCCGTTCTACGATCCATTCTGCGGATCGGGAACCTTCCTCGTGGAAGCAGCCATGATTGGCTGGAATATCGCTCCTGGCTTGCGCCGCAACTTCAACAGCGAGCGTTGGGACCGCATTCCGGCAGAGCTATGGAGCGCCGCGCGTGAAGAAGCGTTCGATGCAGTCAAAGACGACATTCCACTTCAAATTGCAGGCTCTGATATCGATCCAAGATCGATTGAAATATCCGAGACTGCGATCAAACGCGCAGGATTCGCAAAGGACATCCAAGTGAGCGTCCTCCCTGTCGCGAAGGCAAAGCCGAAGGGCGACTATGGCGTGATCATTACGAACCCGCCATACGGCGAGAGACTAGGCGACGACCTCGAAGCAGAGGCAGCTCTGCGCCAGTTCGGACTGATGACGCTTCATTATCCAACTTGGTCCGTATTCGCCATCAGTCCGTCCGATCAGGTCGAGCACTATATGGGTCGTCCAGCCGATAAGAAACGCAAGCTGTTCAACGGCCGGATTCAGACCGATTATTATCAGTTCTTCGGTCCGCTGCCTCCAAGGGAGAAGCGTCAATGATTCATCCAATGGCCGAAAGCATAGGGCCAAACAGCAACAAATCTTGGCTTCGCCGTGCGCTCGGCTTCACTCTGCGCGTGTTTGACCGCTGGGTAGCACTCGATTTGCTTCTTTTTGTTATCGCCATGGGGCTAAAAGTATATTGGTTCAACAAGCTGCTGTCTGTCCCCTACATGGATATGACGGATGCAGACAAAATCATCGAGACAGGTGCGATCCTGCTAGCCTCCTTCTGGGCGCTGCTTCTGCCAACGCGCGGAAGGCTGATCGCCTTGATCTCGCTTAACTTGCTCCTCTCCTTCATTCTGTATGCCGATGTGATCTATTATCGCTACTTTCAGGATTTGATCACCGTGCCGGTGCTGCTTCAGCTCGGACAAGTAGAATCGCTTGGAGGAAGCATTCATACGCTGATGAAACCGGAAGACTTTCGGTTATTTGCGGATGCTTTGATCATTATTTTGTATGCAGTGTATGTGCTGTGGAGGGGTCGTACGGACTTAGCCAATCGGCTCTCCTCCATCACCCGTGCCATCCGCTGGCGGAGAATCGGCATTCGAATCGCGTGCAGCGCAGCCGCATTTATGCTGGGCTTCTCGCTTTTTTTCACCAACTTAAATCATGCGACGGATACATGGGCCAAAGGGTTGTTCGAAAAAAACTGGTGGAATTTATCCATCTACAACGTTGCAGGCTCGCTTGGATTCCATGGATACGATGTGTATCGTTACGCCAAGCTGAACTGGTTCAATGCAGAGCCTGTTTCGGCGGAGCAGCGTTCAGATACGCAGCGCTTCATGGAAGAACGTGCAGCGGCCAGAGACGAGCTTGAGCGAAGCGACAGTCTGTTCGCCGCCTATAAGGACAGCAATGTGCTTATGGTTCAAGTGGAATCGCTGCAGGCGTTCATGATTGGCCAATCTATTGGCGGCAAAGAAATTACGCCCGTTCTCAACGAGTTAATTAAAGAAAGCGCGTACTTCTCGAACTTCTACCACCAGACCGCTCAAGGACGCACATCCGACGCCGACTTCGCCGTCAATTGCTCCTTGCAGCCGATGAAGAGCGGTTCCGTCTTTATTCAGTACGCTTCGCATGAATACGCCTGCTTGCCGTCGCAGTTGAAAAACGAAGGGTACAGCGTCAATGTATTCCACCCTTATCAAGGCGGCTTCTGGAACCGCAACGTCATGTACAATAAGATGAAATACGATCAATTCTACAGCATGAAGCATTACGAAATGGATGAGCGTCTGGGATGGTCATTAGGAGACAAATCGTTTTACCGGCAATCGATGGATGTCATTGCGGAATTGCCCCAGCCATTCCATTCTTTCCTGATCTCTCTCACTAGCCACCACCCGTATTCGCTTCCCGCTGCCGAGAAGCTGCTCGATACGGAGGAGTTGACCGGCACGATGATGGGCGACTATTTGCAGGTGGTCCACTATGCGGATGCGGCGCTGGGGGAGCTGATCGATCGTCTGAAATCCGAGGGGCTATGGGACAATACGATCTTCGTGCTTTACGGGGATCATGACAACTCCATTCAAAATTGGGAATGGTATACCCGCTTTATGAAGGACACCTCTAACGAGATGGAACGCGAGCAGCTGATCAAAAGCGTTCCTATGCTGATCCATCTTCCTGACGGGGCTCATGCGGGCACGTATGAAAAAGCCGGCGGTCAGTTGGATGTAACGCCGACTCTCATGCACTTGCTGGGTCTGTCGACATCCGAGCCCAAATGGCTGGGATCGCCTTTGCTGACCGGGCAGCAGGAGGAGACACGGATCGTAACGCAGCGGTACGGCTCCTGGACAGATGGTCACCGCTATTACATTCCTTCGGCTGACGGCTTGTCTGCGAACGGAAAATGTTATACCGCAGATAACGGAGAACTGCTCGACTCGGCAGCCTGCCTCCCGATGACGGAGTCGGCCCAGCTTGAGCTGATGATGTCGGATCGGGTCGTCATCGGCAACCTGCTTCGTACCTTCAAAAACAACGGTGCGGTCGAAGCGATCGCAGATCCTGCCAAGCCGTAATTTAGCAAAAGAGGTCAACCGGAACGATCCGGTTGACCTCTTTTTTGCGGTTTTCGGGTTAGTGGCTATCCAAGCAGCTTCAGAGCCTGCATGCTTCAAACACAAGGCATTCACGCTTCCCGCGCTTCCGCAGTTTAAACGGTTCGACCAACTTGCATGGCAACCCTACACAAAATTCAAGCCGGCGGGATAAGGCGTCGGAATCGGCAGCAATCGCTTCAGTATTTCCCGTTGCTCCTCTGTAATCGACGGTATGTCCCATGCAGCATCGAACAGCAGCGATATCCATTCGTTCTGATTCAACGTTAGCTCTGCTTGATCCACTTTTAGCCGGACAGCCTCCGCTTCTCCGGAGGGAACCGCCACATTCTGCACGGAAACCAGACTCGTCGCTTCTGCGTCGATTTCCACTAAGTAAGGTGTTATGCTCTTCCAAAAACGCTCCGGACTCACGATCCGTATCGTGCCGGACTGGGTGCCATCCGCGTATGGATAACGATCAAGCTTCTCTCTCCAAGCATGTTCATGCCAAGGAACAGTGACATCCAGTTCTTCGGCCATTCCGCTTCTAAGCGCATGAAGCAGTATTTGTTCCAAAGCGCCTGCGTCGCCCGCTCCTTCCACCATGAAAGGAACCGCATCCGTAGCTTGCTTGCCTTTCACCGCCAACACGGTATAAGCGATGATACGGTCATCCCGGACTGCCACGAGCACGCGATGCTCCAGCTTATAAATACCCGCTATCGCCTCTGCTTGCATTAGCATGCCTGTCTCGAAGAGACCGCGTTCATATCTGACGGCGGTCTCCTTATATAAGCTGTGAATCTCGAAGCGATCACTCTCCATACCTTCACGGAAATGAAGGCCTTCCGCAGTCGGCGCAGCTATGGAAGCTATGCCTGCATGCAGCCGGTATCTTCGCGTCGAGCCAAAAGGCTTGCAGCCGTTGCGTGCATATAGCTTGCCCGCCCCTGATATATATAAGTGAGAAGCCCCGGATGCCTCCATATGCGCAAATACGCGATCCAGCAGCAAGCCGGCGTAGCCCTTACCTTGATGCTCCGGGTCGGTACATACCGACCCTAAAGCAAACATCGGAACCTCCGCCTTGCCGATCCTCAGCAGATGAGGCACCAGTCCCATAAAGGCGACCAGACTGCCCTCCACGTATAGGCCCAGCGAGCTCTGGAAAGCTCCAGAAAAAATCGGCGGGAAGGCGTCCGCCATCGACGAATGCCCCGGCTCTCTGAATATACGATTGGCTAGCGCCGCCGCTTCCTTGAGATCGGCTTTGTTCATCGCACGAATGTCCACATCATCGGCTCCTTCTCATACAAGGTTGGTCTGGTTGGGTGTATCTTGTTGGGTTGGTCTAGCTGGATGTATCTTGTATCTTGTTGGATGTATCTTGCTACTTTACTTGCTCAAAAGCCATCACTTGCTGTCGCTAGATTGCCTTGTCATAAGACAACCTGCCAATCAAACGTTATCTCTTTCAACAGCCGCCTGACTCTTGCTAATACTGTCAGCTTCCTCGCGTAACAGCTCCTCACGAAGGTCCGGTGGCAGCAGGAAGTCGAAGTCGCAGCCCAGATGAGCTTGCAGCACACGCTCGTGGAACAGCAGGCCGTAGCCACGGTCGTAATGCGGCTTCGGCGCCGACCAGCCGCTTCTTCTAATCGCGAGGTCTTCCTCGGCCACATGAAGCTGCAGCCGCTTCGCCTCAATGTCCAGCTCAATCTCATCGCCGGATTGCACAAGCGCCAGCGTTCCGCCGACTGCCGCCTCCGGCGAGACATGCACGATCAGCGCTCCGTAAGACGTGCCGCTGATCCGCGCATCCGATATACGAACCATATCCCGAATGCCTTGCTTCAGCAGCTTCGCCGGAATCGGAATCTGGCCGATCTCCGGCATGGCCGGCGCGCCTTTCGGTCCCGCATTTTTCAGCACCAGCACGCTGTTTTCGTCCACATCCAGGTTTGGATCGTCGATTCGCGCAGCGAGGTCCTCCGGGCTGTCAAAGACGACTGCTTTCCCCTTATGCTTCTTCAGATGCGGGGAGACGGCCGTCTGCTTGATCAAGGCGCCGTTTGGCGCCAGATTGCCCTTCAGCACGGCGATTCCGCCTTGCGAGTCCAGCGGCTCGACCATCGGACGAATGACATCCGGGTTCCAGGTACGCGGCTCTGTTGCCAGATTCTCCTTCATCGTCTTGCCCGTAACAGTCAGACAGTCTCCATGCAGGAGCGGCTCCAGCTCCTTCATCAAGGCCGGAACACCTCCCGCTTCGAAGTATTCCTCCATCTGATATTTGCCCGACGGGCGCAGATTCAATAGGAACGGGGTCTGTGCGCTAATCCGGTCGAATGTCTCCAGCGGCAGCTTGAAGCCAAGCCGTCCAGCAATGGCCACCAGATGAATGATTGCATTCGTCGAGCCACCGCTCGCCATCGTAATGCGGATAGCATTCTCCAGCGCGTCCATCGTCATAATGTCGCGCGGACGAATATTGCGGCGCACCAGCTCAACAATCTGTTTGCCAGTCGCTTCGGAGATATGTCTGCGGCGGCTGTCAGGGGCGGGAATAGCGGCGCAGCCGGGAAGCGCCATGCCGATGGCTTCCGCGATGGACGCCATCGTGCTTGCCGTGCCCATGACCATGCAATGGCCGTCGCTGCGACACACGGAATTCTCCGCAGTTGCCAGCTCCTCGTCGCTCAGGTTGCCCGCCTTATGCTCCAGCGTAAAGCCGTAACAATCCGTGCAAGCGCCGAGGCTTCGGCCTTGCAAACGGCCGTTCAGCATCGGACCGCCCGTCAGGACGATAGCCGGAATGTTCGCGCTTGCCGCCGCCATCAGTTGGGCGGGCACGGTCTTATCACAGCCGCCGATCAGCACGACGCCGTCGATCGGATGCGCCTTCATCATCTCTTCCGTATCCATCGCCATCAGGTTTCGCAGCAGCATGGTCGTCGGCTTCACATACGGCTCGCCGATAGAGATCGTCGGGAATTCCATCGGCAAGCCGCCAACTTGCCAAACGCCTCGCTTCACGTAATCGACAAGTTCATTAAAGTGGGAATGGCATTTGTTCAGCTCGCTGAATGTATTGCAGATGCCGATGACTGGCTTGCGAAGATCGTCTTCGGTGTAGCCCATCGATTTGGTGAACGAGCGATGAATGAATCCCCACAAGTCCTTTTCGCCAAAATAGCTCTCACTCTTCACTGCCATTCTCCTCCTGTATGCTCCGTCTGTTAAAACCCAAGAATGGTCGGCGTATCGCGATGCAGAATCGATTCGATCGTCTCATCCGTTACGCGCGGCATCTTCGTCCCTTCTGCCGGTTCGTTAATGCGTTGCATCGCGTCGATCATCCGGTCCGGCGTAAAAAAAGGATAGTCCGAGCCAAACAGAATTTTATGCACCGAGCCGTACTCCTGCGCCGATACAAGCGCATTGTAGAACTGCCACGGCCTGCTGCCGAGCGCGGACACATCCATATATAAGTTCGGGTGCTTGCGGACAAGCGAGATGCATTCATCAATCCATGGATGACCCATATGCGCTACGATCATTTTCAGCTTTGGAAAAGCTCTTGCAATGGGGTCCAGCATCGCCGGGCGCGATGCGTCCAGATAGCCCTCCGGCACAAAAGATGTGCCTTGATGCCACAGAATCGGCACGTCCAGCTCCTCGGCCTTCGCATAGAGGGGAAAATGCTCCTTCGTATCGGGATAAAAGTTTTGGTAGATGGGCCCCAGCTTAAGTCCTTTCAAGTTCAGCTCTCTGATGGCCGTCTCGAACTTGATGACAGCGTCGGGGTCGTTCGGATCAACGCTGGCGAACCCAAAGCGCTTTGTGCTGTCCTTGGCGCAATACTCCGCGACATATTCGTTCGGCACAACCAGGCCGGTAGCATAAGCCGCCATCGCCAGTACGATGGAGCCGCTGCAGCCGGCAGTCGCTTCCTCATGCATCTCGGGTGTCGCCAATATTTCCATATCCGGTCCCCATGCGCGCTTGATGGCCGCTTCAGTGGGGCCGCTGCACATACCGGGTCCGAACAGGTGAGTATGGCTGTCGAAGATCATCGCCAGCCCCCCCTATTCGCTAACCATGCGATTCGTGATCGCACCCAGCTTTTCGATGGACACCGTAACGACATCTCCGTCCTTCAGGTAGACTCGTTTCTCCGGCGGGTATCCCAGCACGACGCCCTCCGGCGTTCCTGTGAGGATGATGTCGCCCGGCTTCAGCGTCATGCAATGGGAGACATAACTGATGATTTGCTTGCAGTTGAAGATCATATCCGAAGTGTTGGAGCTTTGGCGAAGCTCGCCGTTCACCGTGCAGCTAATCGCAAGCGCATTGGGATCGCCCACTTCATCCGCGGATACGAGGTAAGGGCCGATCGGCGAGAAGCCGTCGCAGGATTTGCCCGCCAGCCACTGGCTGGTGCGCATTTGCAAGTCGCGTGCCGACAAGTCGTTCGCCGTACAATAGCCGAATACATAATCCAGCGCTTCCTCTTCGCTTACATACTTGGCTGTGCGCCCGATGACAATGCCAAGCTCCGCTTCGTAATCCACCTCGCTCGACGTCCTCGGCAGCGGAACGTCGCTGCCATGTCCATTCAGCGTGTTGTTGAATTTGTTGAACAGAATCGGGTATGCCGGGATCGGCATGTTGGACTCCTCCGCATGCTTGCGGTAGTTGAGCCCGATGCAGATCAGCTTCTCGGGTTCGGTAACGCATGGACCGATGGATAGCTCCTCTTCGTGATTCAGATAGGCGCGGTATAGCTCAGGGCCCTCCGACTTCAATTGTGCGATGAACGCCTCTACCGCTTCACGGGTGCTGTCCCCGCCTGCAATCACTTCTCTGACGGTGGTTGGAATCGGCTCTCCGGCAGCGCTGCCCTGCACGGCTGCTGCCAAATCGAGCACGCCCTCTTCCGTTTTTACGCCTGTCCGGTATACCCCATCCTTCATAAAGGTCATTAGTTTCATCGTTATACCTCTCCTTTTCTATCACGGTATGATTGCGCTGCAAACGGGCTTGATATCTGAACCTCTATCTGACATGGAAAACATACATTCACTGCGATTATGCGAGGTGCCACGCCTGAAAGTCGAACGCTAGTTCAGTTATCAGCATTGGGATGAGTGAGCCATCCGTTCTCTGCCGCAGCTATGCGTTTTTGCCGAAAACAAGCCCTCCATCCACATAAAACGGCGAACCCATGACAAAGCGCGATTCGTCGGAAGCGAGGAACAGCGCCGCATGGGCCACATCCTCGGGACGGCCGAGCTCGCCGCTCAGCTGTCTTCGCTTGATGGAAGCCTTCGCAGCTTCCGGGTCGGCGGAACGGCTCAAGTATCCCTCGACAAAAGGGGTCATGATCGTGCCTGGCAGCAGCGCGTTGACGCGTATGCCGTATGGCGCGTAATCAACCTGCATCGCTTTCGTGAGCGAGAGGACAGCGCCTTTGGAGGCCGTATATGCCGCTCTTGCGGATACGCCCATCTCGGCAATGCTGGATGACATATTAATAATCGAGCCTGACCGGCTCTCCATCATATAAGGCAAGACGGCAGCCGCCGTCATGTATACCCCGCGCACGTTAACGCGTATGACGCGGTCCCACGCATCCGGCTCCACTTCATGAAGCGCGCCGACATGGCTGATGCCCGCATTGTTGAACAGCACGTCGACTCGGCCATATGCCGCTACCGTCTCGGCCGCCAGCGCTTTCGCCGCCTCTTGCTCCGTCACATCGCATGTCACATGGATCGCCTTGCCGCCCAATGCTGTGATCTCATCCGCTGCTTGCTGCCCTCTCTCGCGATCCAGATCCGCAATGACAACAGCCGCCCCTTCCGAGGCGAAGAGCAGCGCCGAGCTTCGCCCGATGCCGGAGCCGGAGCCGGTAATAATCGCAACCTTGTCCCTCAAGCGCATAACCAGTACCTCCTTGTTGTTAAGGTCCGAATCGTCTGGAAGGCGTCCCCGTCACGCCCGGCTTCGCCATAAATACGCCGCCTGCATGGGGATATAAGGCATGCTCGTCTTCCGACAAGACGACTCTCGCCGTCGTGATATATAATTCATCAAGGCGTGCGCCGCCGAATACGCAGGATGTGACGTAAAGGGCCGGCACTTCGATCTCCGCCAGCCGCTTGCCGGTATCGGGATCAAAGCGCGATACTTTGCCGCCTCCCCAATGCGCAATCCAGAGCATGCCCTCGTTGTCTATCGTCATGCCGTCGGGATAACCTTCCTTCGACGGCCATTTAATCACCGTCTCGCGCCCGCTAATTTCGCCTGTGCCGCTATTGTAACGGAATCGGTCTACCGCAAGCTTTAACGTATCGATATAATACATGCATCCCTTGCTCTCATCCCAAGCCAAGCCGTTGGAGCAGCCCACTTCCGTTACGACGCGCGCAGGCTCTCCGCCTCGCTCCAGCCGGTAGAGACTTCCTTGATCCTTGGCGTAGCCTGTGCTCATCGTGCCTGCCCAGAGCCTGCCGGCAGGATCGCATTTAGCATCGTTGAACCGGTTATCCGGCATCTCCGCTTCGATGAGCGCAATGACATGCAGCGCTCCCGAATCGGGGTAATAGTTGTAAATGCCGTCCTCCAGCGTCACGATAAGCGAACCATCCACGGCTGGTATTACGGCACTTACCCGCTTGTCAAAGCGGTGCATCCGATGATTGCGGGAGACTGTGTCGTACACATGCAGCGCTCTCCCGTCTATATCTACAAAATATAATTGATTGGTTTCGGCGTCCCAGTGCGGTCCTTCACCTAATGCAGCCCGGGCATCAAGCGCCAAATTTACGATTGTCGTCATCGCTTCCCTCTCCCCTGCTCATGCTGTCCGCTGTATGCCGGCCAACCGGACAAGGTTGATACTCGGCTATGCGGCTACCTCACAATTCGCTGCCGTTCGCCAAATGTCCTCCATCCACCCGCAGCGTTGTTCCTGTAATATAGGAAGCTTCGTCCGATGCGAGGAACAGAAAAGCATTCGCAATCTCCGTCACGCTGCCTCCGCGCTTCATCGGAGTATGCTCCGAATACGCCGGCAGGCCGTTCTCTTCGCGCAGCTTGCGATCGAGCGGCGTATCGACGAAGCCCGGCGCGACCGCGTTGACGCGGATGCCATAACTAGCAAGCTCCACTGCCATCGATTCCGTCAGCAAAATGACCGCTGCCTTCGACGCATTGTAATGGGCCAGCTCACCGCTGGCGGACAGTCCGTTCTTGGAGCTCATATTGAGGATGGCGCCTCCCGTCCCCTGCCTCGCCATGCAATCCGCCGCCAGCTGTCCCAGACGGAAGACGGCTCGAACATTAACGTCAAATACGGCTTCCCAACGCTCCATGGAGATGCCCATGAACGGCTCGCGGAAGGCGATTCCGGCGTTGTTGACCAGAATATCAACCCCGCCGAATCGGCCGAACGCGGCTGCCGCCGCATGCTCCAGCTCCGGAAGGCTGCGCAGGTCGCAGACCTCTGCAACTGCGCGTCCCCCATACGAAGCCAAGCTTTGAAGCGCTGCCTCCAATTCACCGCCGTCACGGTCAATCAGCACGACGC
Organism: Paenibacillus sp. NPDC057967; assembly: GCF_042887015.1. NCBI lineage: Bacteria > Bacillati > Bacillota > Bacilli > Caryophanales > Paenibacillaceae > Paenibacillus > Paenibacillus sp. NPDC057967. The sequence goes on along the minus strand of NZ_JBHVQB010000006.1, from coordinate 484,561 downwards.
TTGCGCCTTCTTGCAGGAAGCGCTCGGCGATCGCGAGGCCGATGCCGCGCGCAGCGCCTGTCACTACCGCTCTTTTCCCTTGCAGCCTCATGCCGGTTCGCTCCTTCATCCGTGTGCCTTACAGCACGCCGTATTTGTCATACACTTCGCGCAGCGTACGGCCCTCCAGCAGCTCGTCACGCGTATGATTCTCGCGTGTTACCTTATCCATTGCGCGCTTGAACACGTCATCGACCAAGGCTTGCGGGATTACAACTACGCCGTCACGGTCTCCGAAGATAACGTCGCCCGGATGCACCATCACGCCGCCGCATAACACCGGAATATCATAGTCGATCACCAGGCCTCTGCCCTGCGAGTCGACCGGCTTCGTGCCGGTTGCGAATACCGGGAAGTCCAGCTCTTCGATTTTTTTCGTATCGCGGATGAGGCCGTCCACGATCGCGCCTCTTGCGCCGCGCATCTTCGAAGCGGTGGATAACAGCTCGCCCCATAGCCCGTTCTGCTTCGACTCGTTCGTACAGCCGATAACCACTTCGTTCGGCTTCACGCTATCTACCGCTTCGATTTCTTTCGCATACGGGTCCTCCGGCACATAGTGCACATCCACAGACAGGATCGTTTTCGCACGGCCTGCCACTACCCAATCGTTAACGATCGGATTAATATTTTCGCGCATAACTTGATTGCGGTAGCCTAGCTCATCCAGCGTGTCGGAGATCACTGCCGCGTATAACAAAGATTCCATTTGCTCAAACAGTTGTTGATCGTTCATGTTCAATACCCTCCAGTTGTGATGTTCATATTATGATGCGCGTGCTGAACGCCATTTCGTTCGGCTGGCATGACCTCACGGCTGACATTCAGCTCTATATTATCCTTGTGCAGCATATAGCCGCCTTCCTCGAAAGCAGCGTCGGGACAATGAAACCGGCCGCCATCAAAGGTTACGCCGCTTGCCAGATACGCATGGGACGCGCCGTCCAGTTGGACATGCGCCGTCTCACTGTCGGCTGCCCGGCTTATGTAGCCCATCAGCCGCCACTCCGTCGATCCTTGTGTCTCGCCACTCGCTTCCCGTCTCAAAAAGACCTTGCCAGCATTAGTGCCGCTTAAGCGCGCGCCGCCTGCCACCTCGACTCGCTTCGCTCCTTCGCCAACCATCGCGACGCCGGTATTGTCCATGCTACCGCCTGTAAATCTGAAGCCGGAACCAGCTACGGTTACCGCATCGGATTGCTCGCTTGCTCCCTGCCATTCGCAATCGCGGAAGCTCAGCTCGCCCCCGCCCTCGAAGCGGTTCCCATCGAGGCCGAGAAAGCGGCATCGTACGAATTGAAGCTTGCCGTCTACCCCCTCATACGAGAGCCTTCGTCCCTTCGTGACGGTGAAGGAGCTGTTCTCCGCCACATTCGGTCTTGCGGAGCGATCCGATACTTGCACGAATCGGACCATCGCCTCCGCTGTGCAGTTCTTCATCTGGACGCCGTCCGCATTCAGCCAGAACGAGCCCGTGTTAGCCGAATTTTCTACTCCGTCTCGCCTAAAGACATGCACGTCCTCCAGCGTCAGATCCGTCACCTTCCGATGGGCGATGAACCAGGAGCCGACATGCTGCTTCACCGTAATCCGCTTGGCGCTCTCGCCCCAGGTCGGTCCGCTGTTGGCAAAGGACATCAGTCCGGAGTTGCCTACATACGTCAGGTCATGCTCATATTGCCCATGCGTCACGAACGCGCCCAGATCGTCGCCGTCGGCATGGCAGTTCTCCACGTAGCCATAAGCGGAGCCTGTAAAGTCATTCAAGTGTCTGCCATTGCTCGTGAGGCAATCTCTGACCACCCCATACAAGCAGTAGATTTGCTGAGTCAAATAGCCCGTGCCGCCGATCAGCACTTCGACGGGATTGGTCAGCTTGCACCGCTCTGTCACATAGTGGGAGCAGTAGCGCCGCATAATGACGGGCCAAAATGTTCGGTAAGCGTCAATGTCTGAGACATGGCATTCCGCCGCATACTCGTAGGCCACCGGATGAGAGCCCGTAGCCATCGTCGTACCCGCCCCGTGGAATTTCATGCTGCGGACGGATGCCCCGACAACTGGCTCCACCTTGCGGTAGCTGATCTCCCGTCCAGGCTCCAGCCTCCAACCGTTTTTATAATCGAAGCGCACGCGGCCATCATCCATGACCTCGGTTACCCGCAGCATCTTCTCCAGCTCGCGCTCCGCCCCGCCGCTGAGACGATCGCAGCGAACGATCCACCAATCTCCAGTCGTGAATGCTTCCGAATCGGCAACCGGGAATCTCTCATCCATCTCCGCAAGCGGCTCCGTCAGCCGAATCGTCTGCTCCACATCGGTAAGCTTGCCTCTAAACAATAGCAGCGCGGCAAAAGGATCATTGTCAGGCGCATCCTCCATGCCATCCGTATAGGCCGAGAAGCCCCAAAAATTCAGTTCAATGCCGCTTCGGCTGAACTCATGGCGCCTGATAAAGCGCAAATCCGAGCCTGCCTCGATCCGGCGGATGGAAGGATCGTTCACCATGGCGTCCAGAGCGTCGTCCGCAGCCCGATCGGCATCGAAATGTCCGAACCAGCTGAAGCGCCCTACTCCGTCATGTCTGACCTGCCACCGTCCTTCTCCTCCGTCCTCAGGCGCATGGACGGTTCCTCCGTTATCCGGGGCACTACATGCCGGCGACCAGTACACTAGCTTAGCCCCCGCATCTCCCGCCTCTTCATACCCTTCAATCCAGACAGAACCTCCCGCTATCCGGCTCTCCTTCGGCAGCGCCTTCAGCTCCTTGACGGTCGGCACCCGGATCATGGACGCTCCGGCATTGTAGTCCATGATGAAACCTCCTTCTATCTTGTGTGGATAGAGAGAGGAGAGCCGGCATATCGCGACTCTCCACCCTCATCTATTCGATTAGTTATTATCCGCCTTGAACGTAACGGATTGACCTCTTGCCTCTGTTACTTGCTCAGCGTAGAATTCAAAGATTTCTTTGCCGCCGTATTTGGTCATCAGCTCTTCGCGGTACTTCGGCCAGTTGGACGCATCCTTCTCGTCATAGATAATCTTCACTTGAAGCTCGTTCATTCTGGCGCGCAATGCGCCGAGATCCATGCCTTCCTTGACGACCATGCTAGTGCCTACGGATGGAACGATCTTATAGGAAGTAATTGTGTCTACAATCGCGCGGTCGCGGTCGGTTACGTTCGGATCGGCTACAACAACACCAAATTCCTCCGGACCAGAGATTGGCGTGAACCAGTTGTAGACGGACAGGAAGTTCCCATTGTCTGTAATATTGGATTTGATCGCGTCTTGATTCAACGTAATGGTCGAGCCGTCACGCGTATATTCTGAACCATCGCGGCCGTAGTGCGTAAGCAGGAATCCTTCCTCTCCTGCAAGCCAATCCAGAATTTCCACAGAACGACTGATCGCCTCTTCCGATGATTTGGAGCTTAGCAGGAACGGATTGCCTGGCACCGGATCGATATATGTGCCTGTGTCCGCGAACGGATCAAACGGCATCCAGTTAGCGTCAGCGTTGCCTGTTACTTCTTTTGTTTTCATCTGCAAGCCTTCAGGGTTTTGATCGAAGGCCAGGTTTTTGCCGAAGCCAAGAATGATGCCCACTTTGCCTTGAACGGCTTTTTCGATTTGCTGGCCGTTTTTGTTCAGTAGCCAGTCTGGATCTACGACGCCGGAGCCGATCAGCGCCTTCGTATCTTCCAGCACCTGCTGCATTTTCAGATCGGTACGGGTATCGACAAATTCATCGCCTACAATGTTGAAGTCGCCGAACAGGCCGTTTTTGACGTAGGTCGGGAATTCAAGCGACATGTTCGTGCCGTTGCCAAATGCGGTAAAGCCGTAAGTATCCCTTTTGCCGTTGCCGTCCGGATCGTCGTTTGTGAATGCCTGCATCACGTTCAGCATATCGTCATACGATTTTGGCATTGGCAGTCCGAGCTTATCCAGCCAGTCTTGACGGATATAGTAGGAACGGTAGAAATATTTTTCAAATGGAATCGGCGCTCTAGCAAACTGGCCTTGTACCTGATACTTCGGAAGCGCGTCTTCGCTTACCCAATACTTGAAGTAGTTCGGCATATTCTCAGGCGTGACAATGCCTGTCATATCGCGCGCAATGCCGTCCTTGATGTACTGGTTGGAGGAAATGCCGTCGATGAAAAACACATCCGGGATGTCGCTCGACGCCACCATGGAATTCAGCTTGTTCTGATAGTCCTGGCCGAACGGCATATAGTTGATTTTCAGGTCGACGTTGAACTTCTCATCGATTGCGGCTTTCACAAAGTCTTGGTCGCCCTTCGGAAGAATCGCATCGGCCGAAGCGGTTACGAACCAGTTCAGCTTGATCTTCTCCCGTGTCGGCTCCGATGTCTCGCCCCCGGCATTCGAGGATGGCTGCGAGGACGGCTCCTGATTCGACTTGTTGTTGCCGCTGCATGCTGTCAGTGTAAGGATGATTGCCATAAGCACCAATAATAGCGATTTGGTTCCTTTCATGTTGCATGACCTCCTAAAGTATGAGTTAGGTTTCAAGGTTTCTGCTCTTTCCTTACTGCGGCATTGCTCTTCTCTCTCTAATAGAAGCTAGCGCGTAGGCGCCCGGACATTCCCCCTTCATCTGCTTCCCTGTTGTGATTACCCCTTGACAGCTCCAAGCAGCATCCCTTTAATGAAATATTTTTGTAGAAAAGGATACACGATAAGGACCGGAACAATCGCGACGACAACCGTCGCCATCTTGATCGATTCGGGAGGCAGCGCGCTCAATTGCGTCTGCGGCACGGCCAGCTCCTGGCTGACGCTCGGCGTAATAATCATGTTCCGCAGCACAACCTGAAGCGGGTAGAGATCCCGGTCATTCAGGTACATAATGCCGCCAAAATAAGCGTTCCAATGATTGACGCCATAGAACAAGCCCAGCGTCGCCATGATCGGCATCGACAGCGGAAGCACGATGGACATCAAGGTCCGCGCGTCGCCGCAGCCGTCTACCTTGGCCGCCTCTTCTATCTCCGGCGGCAACGATTCAAAGTAGGTTTTCATAATCAGCAGGTTAAAGGTCGAGACCAAACCCGGAATAATAAGCGCCCATAGCGTATTCATCAGGCCAACCGCCTTGACGGTCAGGAAGGTCGGAATCAAGCCGCCCGAGAACAGCATTGTGAAGATCAGCGCAAGCAGGACGGGATTCCTTCCCGGCAAAAATTTCTTTGAAAGCGGATACGCAAGCAGCGTCGTAACAAGCAGGTTCAGCACCGTACCGCACACGGTAATGAATACGGTAATTTGCAAGGCGCGCGGCACTACTCCGCTGCTGAATATCGCTTGGAAAGCGTCAAATGTAATTGTTTTCGGTATTAGCAGGAATCCGCCGTTTTTGAGCACTTCCGTATAAGGTGTAATCGAGACGACAAATACGTAGTAAATCGGGAACAAGGTCGCAATACCGAATAGTGCAAGCACCAGGTAGATAATTCCGTCCGCCACACGGTCAGACAGCGATTTTTTGAACAGGAACGGCATGCTCCACCACCTCCAGCCATTTCATTACCATATTCCCGATCCTCCGAAGCGCTTGGCCAGCTTGTTCGCCAGGATGACGAGCACAAACCCAATGATGGATTTGAAGACGCCAACCGCTGCAGGAACGCTGAAATCAAGCTGCTCGATACCCCTTCGGAAAATCCAGGTATCCAATATATCTCCGACATCGTAAACGCGTACATTCAAGAAAATGTAAACTTGCTCAAAGCCTGCATCGAGAATATTCCCCAGCCGTAGAATAATCAGCAGGATGAAGACATCCCGCACGCCCGGCAGCGTAATATGCCACATCTGTCGCCAGCGCCCCGCCCCGTCAATGGCAGCGGATTCATACAACTCGTTGTTAATGCCCGCCAGCGCGGCCAAATAAATGATGGCCCCGTAGCCCGTGCTCTTCCATATATCCGTGCTCAGCAGCAGCGTCCGGAACCATTCCGAACTTGTGAGGACATCGATTGGCGTCCAGCCCAGATCGCGGATGAAGTTCGTAATCAAGCCTGAGCCTGGTGCAAAGAAAGAAAATACAATGCCGTATACGATAATCCACGACAAGAAGTGAGGACCGTATGTGAGCGTCTGAATCCATTTTTTGAACCAGCGCACCCGAATCTCGTTCAGCATCAGCGCCAGAATCAAATCAGGAAACATATTGAACACGATCCGGTAGACGCTCAGGATAATCGTGTTCTTCATCAGGACAAGAAAGTCCGGTGATGAGAAGACCGTTCTGAAATTGTCAAAGCCTACCCAGGGGCTTCCCCATACGCCCTTCATCAGGTTGTAGTCCTGGAATGCGACGACCAGCCCAAACATCGGCACGTAATGGAAGATGAGGTAGTACAGCAGACCCGGCACCATGAACAGATAGAGCCACCGGTAGCGAAGGAACGTCTTGATCCACTTCGGGCGCGATCCTTCCGGCCGCTTAGCCGCCTTGGCGGTACTCGCCATCTCTCGCATAAGCGCTTTCACTCCTCCCGTTAGTCATGGAATCGAACGACGATTCCCAGCATCTTGTTCGGCTCGCGCTCGTATCGTTCATAAAGCTCAGGAAGAGCTTCGAAGGAAACTTCATCCGTAATTAAGGAAGCGATATCAATTCTTTGCTCGTCGATCATCCGCAAGAAGTCCCCGATGTTGCGTCCCTCTGTCCATCTGATATAACCGATTGGATAATCGAATCCAAGCTGCTCATAATCGGCTTCGTAGCGCCCTGGGCCGCCCGCCCGCGAGATGTGTACGCTTGCTTCCTTCGCGAACAGCAGATCACGGTTGAAGTCACAGCCGGTATCGCCGACAACAACGATCTTGCCCCGGTCCCGGAGCCAGCCGATAGCCGTATCGATATGGCTATGGCTGCGGTTGCTTGCGCATACGAGCACGGCATCCGCGCCTTTCCCGCCGATGGTAGCCGTCTTAAGCGCTGCGCCAATCTCGTCCGTGCTACCATATGCATATCTGATTCCCGCTTCCAGCAGCTTTTCTCTGCGCTCGGCTATCGGATCAAGGCCGATGACACGGAAGTTCGATGCATGGGCGATCCCCGCGATAATTTGCCCCAGAATGCCTACGCCTTGCACAACGACGGATTCGCCGAAGGTCAAATCCGCTTGCCGAAGGGCATGGATCGCAATCGCTCCGATTCCCGAAAATGCCGCTTCCTGCATGGACACGCCGTCAGGAATTTTCACGGCCAAATGTTTGGGCGATAGCATCACTTCCCGGTGTGCAGGCGTGCCGTAGCAGGCTACCCGGTCTCCCGGACCCACATGCGTGACGCCTTCTCCTACTTGAAGGACGACCCCGGCCGCGCTGTAGCCCAGCGCCGCTTCCGGATTCGTCCGGATCATCAGGAGCTCTGTGCCGATGCTGACGGAGGAATATTGAATTTTCACTTTGACATACTGCGGCTTGATCTCCGGTTCAGGAAGATCGACTACGACCGCAGTGCCATTTCGGCTCTTAATCGCTCGCATAGATGCATTCCGCTCCATTCTGATTTACTAGTGATTGATATTTACCAATAATTTCATTCTAAAATACATCACTGATGTACTTCTGATGTATTGATTATAATCCCGGTTTTATGAAACCGTCAACAACTATTTTTCTGAATACTCTAGAAGTTGAAAGCGCGTTCAATCGAGACAACAAAAAGAACCGCCCAAGCTTGTATGCTTGGACGGTTCCAGGATTGCATTATCGTTCGGGCATGCCAGCAGGCTGTCCGCTCTTGCGATTCTCCGATCCCAGCTCCAGCAGCTTGCCGCTAAGCTCGGTGGCGTCGATCATATTCGACCAGTATTCCTTCAGCCATTTGGTAATCTTCCTGAGGTCCTTCATCCGTATGCCCAGATCGCTGTGATACGCGAAGGAAGGCTGCAGCTCCCTGAACATGGCATACCTGGACGGCAGCCGAAGCGCGCCGCCTGCCAAGCGGCTCGCAGACTCCTTGCGTGCCGGTATACTCATCGTCTTGTCGCGGATCATGCCCTGCGCTTCCTCCGAAGAGAGGAAGTCGACAAAGCGGCGGGCAGCCTCCTTCACCTTGGACTGCTTCACGACCGACATGCCGATCGACAGCAGCAGCGTGCGCTGAGGGTCCCCTCTGCGCAGGACAGGCAGCGGACAGATGTCGTAGTCCATCGTCGAATGGGCGAATTCATTGAGATTGAAATACGTGCACAGGATAATGGACACCTGCCCCTCAACGAACAGCTGAATCGTCTCGTCATTGCCGTGCGCCCAATAATTCGGGAAGATGGAACGGTTCTCAATGAGGCGGTTCAGTGTTGACAAGCCGTCAAGCAGCCCTTCAACACTCTCGCTCCCTCTGTTTCTCCCTGCGCCTTGCAGCAGGAAGACCGAATAGCGGTTCTCGGAGGTCGGCAGGAAGTAGATGCCCGGCTTCCCGCGCGATTCCGACAGCTTCGCCGCCGCATCCATCAGATCCTGCCAGGTCCAATAGCTGTCCGGAGCGTCGATGCCGGCCCCCGCGAAGTGCTCCTTGTTGTAGCACAAGACAACCGGCGAGAAGGAAACCGGCTTCGCAAACAGCATTCCATCATGCAGGAAGGCTTCCTCCGCGATGCGGTACAGCCGCTCGTCGGACGCCTGCGGCTCCAGCAGCGACGTTAGCCCTTCCTCCGTCCACTCCTGGAACTGCGGACTGTTGAAGGCCACAACATCAAGCAGGCCGTTCGCCATCATCTCTTCGGCGGATTGTGAATAACTGATATGGTTAAGCGATATGCGGCGCACATGAATACCCGGATTGCGCTTCGAGAACGCTGCAATAAGGTCGTCCATCATGAAGTCCGTCGTCAGGCTGATGGGGCAGCCGAAGTTGATCGTAATGGTCTCCTTCGCCCTCGGCGTCACCATGCTGCCGACCCGGTCAATCTTGACGATCAGCCCTTCCTCGACGAGCTGCTCCAGCCCCTTCCGTATCGACTTGTTGCTCAGCTCGAATTGCTTCGCAAGCGCGCTCTCGGCAGGCAGGTACGTGCCTTCTTCCCTAATTCCGTTCACAATTTCCGTGCGAATGACATTAACGAAATGATCCAGCCGCTCCTGAAAGGATGATCGTTCTAATTTATGACTCATGTATATTTCTCCTATTGGTTCAAACATAGACATCAGATTCATTGTTAACTATTTTACATGGGATGTCAACTCTATCAGACGAATATCCCCCTTATCGTACGTGTTCAAAAAGTCGGGTATTCAGCACCGAGGCTGGTCGTTCGCCAGACGGCGAACTGCTCGCCCGGGCATTCGTGAACAACCCCTCATTAGGCGATCATTTCCCTGGGGCTTCATTTTTATGCTCCTTTAGCCATTCCAGCACTTCATCGATGCTGCTTACCGCAACAATTCTCAGATCAGGCGCCGCGCTTCTGGCTGCTTGCTCTCCCTCTATAGGCACAAAAAACACATCGGCATCCGTCCGGCTTACCGCATAAGCCTTCTGGGGGATGCCTCCGACCATGCCTATCGATCCATCCGTCTCAATTGTACCCGTTCCAGCCACCTGCAGACCGCCCGTCACGCCGCCCTCAATCAGCTGATCGATAAAAGCAAGCGTAAGCATCGCGCCATGCGAAGGTCCGCCGAGATGAGCGATATACTCATGGAAGTTAATGGATCTAGGCGTGTCGAGCTTGGGCTCCGTCTGTACGGATACGCCGAATACTGCCCGCGACGCGTCTTGCTCCGATGGAACGGTACGGACTGTGACGGAGACGGGCGCGCCCGCTCTTCTGACTGTTAAGTTCACTTTATCGCCGGGCTTAACGATTTCTGTCATATACGAGATCATTTCCTCGACCTTACGAATCTCATGCCCGTTCACGGCGTCTACGATATCTCCTGCATGCAGAATGCCGTCTGCCGGGCTGTCCTTCACAATGGCAACAATGCGAACACCATCCGGAACAACCCCTTTGCCGATGCCGGCCTTCTGCATGGCAATTGCCGCAGCAACGCGGTTAGCATCGGTTTTCATGGCGATTACCTGCGCATACGTCTCTGACAGCGGCGGCTCGTCCTTCGGAATCGGCAAGAAGTCATATTGCGGGAATAACCAGCCATACAGCCTATCCGCCAATACCGCTGGCCGGTCGAATACGAGCACGCCCTCAATCTCTCCGCCCTCGGCCCCTCCTTGAACATGCGCGTAACGGTTCATATCCAGCGTCATGCCTGGATAGGTCACGCTGTAGCCTGTCGGCACAAGCAGGATGCCAAGAATCAAAGCCATTGCCGCTATCGAAACGACTGTTCGCCAAGGCGTACGCCCTCGCTCCATACGACCGCTAGCCAGCATATCGATGATGACAAGAACAGCCGCAGCCGTCAGAGCCGCCAGCAGCGCTGTCATCGATGCCCTGGCGAATAGCAAGCCCGCCAGCGCCAGATTAACGGCTATAATAGCAACCCTTAAGCTCCGAATCGTTAGCCTCGGAGATAATCGGAGCATCAGGCCCGCTCCCAGCGTCCACATCAGCGGAATAACAGCCAGTACATAATAGAGCCAATTAATCATTTCAATCCACAATACGCCCCCTCCTGTTCGGAGCGGAGCTGGTATCCATATCAGTTCTGCCGCAATCAAGCTGCAGATTGCGATTATAAATCCAGCATAATAAAGCCGTCTGCCTGCATGATAACCCTTCTTCACCCTAAAGCCTCCCAGTCACAATGGTTTCCTTTGCTTGTCCCTTCACAAAAAAAGACAAGCGGACGCGTAGATAGCTGCCGCACGTCCCCTTGTCTTCCCTTATGTCCGCACCCGCGTACGGGAGCAGCGAAGCTGCTTCTACTTGCTCTGCAAGTAGTGGCGGCTTTGCTCTTCTCCGATGCCGCGGTCCATTGCCTCGCCTTGCTCGATGTCCACGATGCGTTGTATCCACATGGAAGGCGTATGTCCGGCGCGCTTGGCCCGATCGATTAGCGCCGCATAATGGGTGCACGGCTCATATCCGCCTAATCTGCGAATCACCTTGATGTATTCGACAACCAGCTCGCGGGCGGCTAACGGTTCGTAGCTCCACCCTTGCACCAGTGCCTCGGCTATGCCCCGCTCATACGCGCTTAATCTCACTCTCGTCCCTGGCGTCGCCATACAACCACCTTCCTCTCGTATATATATAATAACCCAATAAGACAACATGTGACTCCCATCGCTCGGAACCGAATACGACCTGGTTGCCCAGCTTCAAAGCGTCCAGCTTGCGCCCCTTCTGAGATCGGGTAATCTGATCGTAAAACCATTGATCGTCTTTCTTTAATTGTACGCCTTTATGTACGATTTTTCCAGTGTCATTGTCCGCCATCGGACCAATAATGATATCTGGATGTACGGCGCACGGATCTTCGCCTTTCGCATTCTGTTTCCTGTGACTGTAGACGAATGAAGCCCAAGCAGGAGAATCCGACAGGAACAGGAGCGGCTCAATCTCGGCAGGAATACTGGACAGCTCAACGACCAGTACACAAGGCTTGCCGCCATCCCAGGCTTCCTTTGCCGTCTTATGCGCCCATCTTCTTGCCTGAGCGATGGAAATCGTCGTATAGAAGCCTTCCCCGAAGTCTTTGCCCGGCCGCCAATAGGCCGATTGAAGCAGCTTGCTGCGGAATGACTCTACGGTAGAGCCTGTCGTTCCATGATATAGCAGCTGTGGTGTCTTAATATCCATCCTATGCTCCTTCCCTGTTCATTGCGATCCATATAAAAACCCAACAGCATCTAAGTTGTTGGGTTCATCGTTGGTTTGTTGTATGGAATAAACATTATGACTTCAAATACGACAGCGCCTTCTCGATCGCTTCATCCTCTGTTGCACCCTTCACATACCGTCCGTTAATAAATACGAAGGCATAGCGGGCGCAAGGCCCGCAGTAGGATTTGCAAGTCACTTGGCTGATCTCCGCCTCGGGAGCAAGCTTCTGCAGCTTGGCAAGCGTGGTCTTCATCTTCATATGCTTGCACTTTTCACATACTTTAATATCATTGGTAGCCATTATGATTTATCGTCCCATTCCTCATCGCCTGCAAAGCGGTGCTTCATGATGCTTAATGATCTCCGTGGTTGCCCTTGGACGGATTCGTAATCGCGAAGCCCTCTTCCGGCACGTAGAAGTAGTCTATGCGGATACCGTCGAGAAAATCATTGTCCTTCTCCAAAATCACATCGATATCCTTGTCCGTCGATACAACTACGTCCTTATCCGTGGGCGTGTCGACTCCCATGCCGTAATGCGCGTGGTCGCCATGCGAATGCGTCACATAGACGCGCAGCAGCTTGTCTGTATTCTCTTCCTTCTCCAGCTCAAGCTTTATCATCTTCGCCGCATTGCGGGAAATTTTGCATTTCATGCCTATCCAGCTCCTCTGCGTTGCCCATGCGGCAACAAGTTCTTCCTTCATTACTCTATATTATACTTCGTCCCCATTCTCCGGGCAAACCATTCTGCAACAATCATCGTAAAAGCAATATCGTCAATCGGAATGAACGGCATCACATCCGGAACGATCCAATAGACAATTACGGGCACAAGGAACAGCAGCTTGTCCCGAATAAGCACATCCTTTGATTTCAGCAATCGGAAAATAAGGGCAAAAGTTCTTTGCCAATGCTTAAGCGACAGTAGCTTGCGCATAATCTCTTCCACCCCTGTGAATCCCGATTTTACAGCATTATATCATAGCTTTCCCCTTTTCTCCTATGGGCCGTTCCATGTCCATCTGCCAACTCATGGAACGGCCTCTCGCTTGCGCCCTCCGTCTCGCTACAGTCTTAGCGACTCCAGCAGCAGCGGCCTAAGCTCCGCGTAGATCGTGTCGAACGCGCTGGCCGGGAGCGGGTTCTCCCCGTAGCCGGCCTCCACTGTAAAGCCGGGACGGCGGTAGCGGTGAATGAACCAGTCCTTGTAGCCCGCATCACTGCCGCTCAGCTTGATGGGCGCATAGCCGCTCGCGGCTCCGAGACGGCCCGCCAAGGCCTCAGCATGAGGCGGCTCGAAGTCCCGGTAGTTCCAGTAGATCTCTCTTCCTTGGGTATGAAGCGCTATAACGGTGTGAAACCCGAGGCGTTCCGTCAGCTCCGCCAGCGCCGCCGCCTCCGGCTCGCAGAGCGGATGAGCCCCAGGGTAATCCCGGGGGGCCGGGGACACCACAGCCCTGCGCTTGCATTCCTCCTCCCAGTAGGCAGGGAATTGATCGTTCAAATCCACCCCGCGAATATTCGCTTTCCAGCCGCTGAAGTCCTCAAGCCCTCCGTTCCACGCCATCAGTGTCCGATAATGCGGATGGGAATGGTGGAATCGCCCCTGGACGAGCTCTACCCCGTCCGGGTTCACCATCGGCGCCGCCCATAGCGTCACGGTATCCAGCAACGCCCCTACATCCTCTCCGCCCAGACGCTCTTCCTTAGAATAAGCGCCGGAGAGCTCCGTCATGAATCGCATCAATAATGCCGACGTGATCCACTCATTCGCATGGCAGGAGGCATTCACATGTATCAGCCGCGAGCCGCGGCCGCAGCATAGCGCTACAAGAGGGCGACCGAACACGCTTTGTCCATATTGATATACACCTACACACGGGTTAATGGCCTTCAAGCTCTGAATCTCTCGCATCATATCATCGAAGCCATAATCTGCATTCACGAACGCTTTCCCCTCCGCTCTCGCCAGGATGGTTTTATTCATCCTATGCGCGAAGAAGCCCGTCCTATCATTGAACGGCGCCAATGAAAAAGCCGGCTCCTTCCGGAGACGGCTGTTCGTTTCTTTATTGGCGCGTGATGCGCCCTGCTCTATACGATATTCGGAATTTGCCAGACAACCGGCGTCAGCTCAATCTGCTCGCCGAGCCATTGCTGCGCAATCAGCTTGAACATGCCGGGATCCCCGCTGCAGAAAAATTGGTGCACGGGCACCTGATCGTTCCGGGCCAGCTTGCGCTTGTCTTGCAGAATCGTACTGATCTCTCTTGCCGTCTCATCGGCGGAGCTGATCAGATTCACTTCGCTCCCCATCACCTCGGAGATCGTCTCCGTCAGGAACGGGTAATGCGTGCATCCCAGGATAAGCGTATCAATCGGATACGTGCGCATATGGGAAATTGAATCCCTTACGACGTCATACGTCTCGATCGAGCGGAAGTTGCCCTGCTCTACCAGCGGCACGAACTTCGGACATGCCTCGCTGACGACTTGCACATGAGGCGACAGCTCGCGCAGCGCTTGCTCGTACGCACCGCTCTTGATCGTGCCTTCCGTGCCGATGACGCCTACGCAGCCGGTCTTGGTTCTGCCGATAGCAGCACGGGCGCCGGGATTAATAACACCTACGACCGGAATGGCGACTCTGGCGCGAATGTCCGCCAGCGCCACCGCTGTAGCGGTATTGCAGGCAATGACAATCATTTTCGGATGAAACTGTATCAAATAATCCACGATTTCTCTAGTAAAGCGCATTACTTCTTCAGGGGTTCTCGGTCCATACGGGGTACGCGCCGTATCTCCGAAATAAATGATCTTCTCGCGCGGCAATTGGCGCATCACTTCCTTAACAACCGTAAGGCCGCCCACGCCGGAATCTAGTATCGCTATCGGTTGCTGCACAAACACACCGCTTTCTTAAACAAGATGATGGAATCCGATTTCGAGACAGAATAGCATATGAATTCGACATCGAAAACGTACCTACATCTTAACGCAAATAGGGACAAGGTTCAAGAAGCTCTGGATACGGCAAAGAGCCAAGCGCTTGCCGCCTGCGCCGGCTCTTCGTTATGTGCTATCCATGGTGTTACAGCTGCTTGGAAGATGCTTCCTCTGCCACTACAGCTTCTGCGGCAGCCTCAATCGTTTCTTCTGCGAACTCCTCGGTCAAGATGCCCGATACCGTCGCAATTGTGGCTGAATCCGCAGGCTTGCGTATACCTTTTACACTGCTTACGACATTGCCCGCAATCGTGGAAGCCTGATCGCCAATTTCCCGCACAATGCGGCCTGTCGTCTCGCCGACTTTATTCGCTGCCTTGATCGTCGAGTCGCCTACCTTCTGAGCTCCCGCGGAAATATCCTGGCGCAGCTCCTTGCCTGCTTTCGGCGCGAACAGCAAAGCCGTAATGGACCCGATAACCCCTCCGGCTATCGCACCCAGCAAAAATCCTTTAGTGTCTTTACGTGTTGACATCGATAATCGCTCCCTTCGTCATTAGAGTACCCTTCGTCTCGGCTTGTTGATTCAGCCATTCGGGCGGGAATCATGATTGCCTTCCGCTTTGCTTCTCGATTGCCACAGCTGCCAGGCCGTCAGCCCAAGCTCCGCCCACTGCGCCGCCTCATCCAGATGGCGGCTAGCCGCAATGCGCTCCGCATGCTTGACAGCTGACGCGGACAGAGTCGTCGCGACGCGCTCGACAGCCGATGACGTTCTCTCGACCGTACCGCTTACTTGACGAACCGCCTGCACCAATCCCCCTGCTGCTTCCAAGCTTCGCTGCACGCCTTTGGCTGTCTGCTCCACAGGCTGAAGCACCGCCCCAATTTCCGTCGAAAGCCTGTGCAGATCGGCCTGCATTGCTTCCACTGACGCTTGCGCTTGCCCAAGCCTGCGCAGCAACATGCGAAGCCCAACTAACAATCCCGCTACCAAAGCTACGAATGCTGCCGCAGCTACCGCCGCGCTCCATTCCGCCATGTCGAACGCCTCCTCTCCAGCCGCCATTGCAGCCCCGACCTCTTGCCCCGGAGCCTTGCGGGCTAGACGAATGCCTACTTCGTAATGACAGTATAAGCAGCATGGGCTCGTCTTGACACAACGCCATGCTTAATTCTGAGTGAAGGGTTGCCGACTGCCAGACACCACTTCCTTTAAAGCCCCTTGAATACTCCGTACAACAAAAAAAGCCTGGCTGCTCAGCCAAGCTTTGTCTCTGTTGTCATTCTATGGTCTAATCGCGAATCACGGGCTCACCTTGCCGTCAATCGCGTAGCTGCACCGGCTTCCGCCTTTCGCCAGACATTCCGTACGCTCCACCGGCACCTCCAGCAAGCTGCGGAACAAAGCGAGCTCACAATTGCAAGCCTGCTCATATTTGCCCGCA
This sequence comes from Paenibacillus sp. NPDC057967, assembly GCF_042887015.1. Taxonomy (NCBI): domain Bacteria; kingdom Bacillati; phylum Bacillota; class Bacilli; order Caryophanales; family Paenibacillaceae; genus Paenibacillus; species Paenibacillus sp. NPDC057967. The sequence continues at coordinate 468,345 of NZ_JBHVQB010000006.1, read as the reverse complement.
ACGCCCGTAATCGGACAATTGTATTCGTGCAGCGTGAAGCGATGCTCGCTGTCTCTTTCTACCTGCGCCATATAACCGCCTTCATTCTGAATGACAGCCAGTGCTTGCACGCGCTCCTCCAAGCCCAATCCTTGCATCCGGGGCAAGAAGCGGTCGCGCAGCTTGCGCATTCTTCCCTCGAACATGCGGTCGATCAACAGGGCCGTCTCAGGATCTTCATCCAGCTCCGTTAGCAAATCCAGCGCTAGCGCATGGTAGTTCTTGGGGAACAATTCATCCGCGACAGCCGTCAGCTCGAACTTATGCAGCGGCCTGCCCACCTGCTGGCGAATCGCTACCGTTTGAACGCTGCCCGCGCCCTCCAACTCGTACATATGCCGCCTGATCGCCATCTCGGTCAGCTTCAATTCTGAAGCAAGCTCACTTGCGCTCATCCTGCCTCGTGTCTTCATCAGCAGAAGAATGCGCTCCCGGGTCGAAGAAGCGGACTTCGGTTCGCGCCCGCCTTGCCTGTCGCTATCCATTCGTTTCACGACTCCACCTCCGCCCATTCGATCTGCCCGTTTCCGGACATCGCTGCCGGTTTGCTCTCCAAGCCTTCTGGTTCTTGAAGCTATACGCTCAGCTCTTGCTTCAAATAACGCTCTACGGAATCCCGGAACGCCGTTAACTGTGCCGACAGCTGCGTGGTAAAAGGATGCAGCTCGCTGCGCGGCCAAGCATAATAATCCTGTACAAGCGGCTTGCGAAGCTTCACGAGCTCCGTCAGCACGGCTTGAAGCTCGGCAGAGAATACACCTTCTCCGCCCGTAATTTCAATAATATCCTCGTAGCTGCTCGCATCCCTCATCAAGAAACCGTCGATCAGATAACTGCCTACGTCCGTTACGGTCTCGATGGCAAGATGAAGCGCGCGCTCCTGTGCCATTCCTTGCAGCAAGTCGCCTCTCCAGTCGGATGCCAGCGCGCTCAGCGCTTCCGCCAGCTCCGGTATCGCATCCAGACGAACGGCGATCTGCTCCTGATTTACGTAATACATCGCATTCCCTGCTTTCGGTTAACTTCTATTTCTTGCGTTTTGCTCTCCGTTTCAGCCAAGCGACCATAATAATACTGCTAAAAATGATGACCAGCAAATAAGTCAGCATTTCATATACGTCTCTCATCTCCTGCATATCTTGGATACCCCTTAGCTCTCAAAGTCAACGCTTACGGAAGCTTCGCGTACTTGCGTCATATGCTCGATTACTTTTTTGTGTACGGGATGCACCTGATAAACCTCCAGGGCAGCCATGGATTCGAATTTTGTAATAAGGGCGATGTCGTACGAACGCTCCGAGTGCAGCACGTCAATACCAACTTCTAAATGCTTCAGCTCGTCGATCTTGCCTTCCATATCGCGAAGCACCTGTGCCGTGCGCTCCACGCTCTCTGCGCTGTTATCCTTTAGTTTGAAGAAAACGATATGTGTAATCATGATCATAGCCTCCTGGAATCATCGTCTATTGGGTTACCCTGCGCCTTCGGCATGAGTTTCGTCCTTTTGTCACATAATAACCTATGGAATCGTATTACGGCAATCTTTAGTTAAAGGAGATCAATCCCTATGCGCTATACGGTTACGATTATCGCTACCCTGATCGCTGTTGCGATCTGCGCTTTCAATTACACGGGTTATGACCCGCATAACATGGTTTTCTTCATGCTTAGCATTCCGGCATGGTTCGCCGACTTTTTCGTCGATATTCATGAAGTAAGCGTCCTGCTGATGTATGTGCTTACGATTATCAGTTGGGCCGTCATCGGCTACATCGCAGACGTCTTCATCGCACGCGATCGCAGAAAAAGACGCTCGACCGCTTAGAGTCCCCGGAACAAGAGCGTAATGGAAAAGGAGCCTCTCGGCTCCTTTTCTTCATGCTTTCTCTTACGCTGCTTCGACGATAAGCTTCGCTTTCATCGTTGTATGTCCGGCGCCGCAAGGAACCGAACAATATATCTCGTACTCGCCCGGTTCAGTGAATTCCAGCTCCGTCTCCGGCGTATCGTTATCCAGTGCTACTTTCAATTCGTCAATATGAATGCCGTGAACGCCGCTCTTGTTCGTCAGCTTCATAATAACCTTGTCTCCAACTTTCGCCGTGAATACTTCCTTGTTGAACGTAAAATCGCTGTATGCCTCAATTGTCATACGCGATACGCCTTCTGGCAATTCTTCTTCAACCGGCTTCTCAGGCATGTTGAATGTAAGAAGATAAATGCCCAGCACGGCTGCCGCTGTGAAGACGACGAACATAATCCATTTGTGCATTGCTACGTGCTCCCCTTTGCGATCATAATGTCTACCTCTTATATTACATAAGATCGTCCGAAGTTCTCAACCTTAAACTGCGCAAAGTGGAAAAGTTTTTTTTCTTTTTGACAAAACATTGAACAATTTGGACATCATTTGGACATCATTTAGACAAATATTGCTTCAATGTACGCTCCGACTCCGCCTTGACGAAACCCCAAAGCATATAAAACTCATGGTGATAGCCGCGGCAAACGTATTTCGCAAGAAGCCCATCCTTCTCCTGCTTCTCTTCATAAATCTTGATGCCACGGCTGCGGAACTGCCTGCGCAAGTCCGCCAAATCCAGCAGCACCCGATCCTGAATGCCGCGAAGGAACGATTCGTAGAAGCGCGGCAGCTTCATGCCTGACGAATCGACAACCCGTATATCATGATCCAATACGCGCGTTACAATACCAAGCAACACGCAGCGCTTCACAAGCGCAAGCTCGTCTTCGGTCTGAATCGGCGGCGTTGCCGCAGGTGCGGCTCCCCCGCGTACCTCTATTCCGTTAGCGGCCATAGCCACCCCTCCATCACATTGCTTTCAATATACCAGAACACCTGTTCTTATTATATGCGAACCACGCAATTACATGCAAGCGGAAATAACCTCCGCCGCTTTCCCCTGGAGGTTTTTGGAAGCTTCCGATTGCCAGCTCTTCTCTTACTTTTCCTTCAACACCGCAATTAGCTTGCGAATTTTCTCCGGCAGCGGCAATCCCATTCTTCCGTAATTTTCCGTAATCGATATTAATTCGTTCGCAATATAAAAATAGATCGCGGCTCCCATCGTCACGTTGCTCGTTTCCAGCAATATATCCACACGGTGGGCAAGCAGAATGACAAGCAGCATCAATCCTTTGCGGGCGAGCCCCCAAGCTCCGAACGCGCTGTTCAATCCTTTGCCTTCCTTGATCGAAGCGGCGACGCCGCTTACGTAATCCATCCCCATCGCAACAACAAGAACGGTAAGCGACTCCACCCAGCCTCCAAACGCAAACGTAATAATAGACCCCACTATGCCAGTTACGGAACAAGTCCAGATCAACGGCATGTCCTGCACCTCTTTTCCTATCCATGATGAGATACTATATGCGGCATGTCTTTCCCCTGTCCGTTGACTTGTCCCTGTTGCCAAAAATCAGGCGCATGTGGAGAAGCATGAGCGCATGAGGAACAAAACACTTTGGGCTAATGCGCAAAAAAACGGCTGTCCAAATCGGACAACCGTTCATCCCCGCGAAACTCTATATAGAAGAAACATGCCGCTTATAACCTGTCTGGTTGCAAATTCCCCTTACAAATGTAAAAAAAGAGCTATGAATGTCTGTGCGACTTCATAGCTCTTGATCCATTGCTTATTGCTGCCTTAACGCTAAGTGGATTCACCGTGCAGATAGTTGAAGAAAGGGACGTCGACCCAGAACCGGTAAGGTGTAATAACAGCATCCGGATCAATGGCCTTTAAGCCCTTCACTACCGCTTCGGAGTTCTCATTCAGAGAGAACGGATGCACCGTGTACGGGCCCTCCGGATCGGTGATGAGGTTGTTCGTAATGACTTCATAGTCAGCGATCTCAGTTGCGGAATAATACAGCGGCTGCCACCATGAAGCGGCGATAAGTCCAGTCTGGTCAGCTTCATTTTTCTTGGCATAAGCGAGAATGATTGCCTGGAACGCTTCTTTATCCTTCTTCGTTGCGAATTCGAACTCCAGGTCATATTCCTTGGCATAGGCAATATAATTGCCATTCGCAATCTTCACAACGTTCGGGCCAGGATCGCCCCACTCCAGCAGATGGACGAAGGCCGATGTCTTCGGCTCGAATTGCACTTTCGCGTCCAGTCCTTCGCTACGCAGCAGGCCGATTAGTTGGATCGCATGCTTCAGATCGGAATGTCCGTACGTAAGCGCCAATTCGTCTACAAAATTGGATTCAAAACGTGAATCCTTCACGTTGTAGCCGGTAATAAGCTCTTGCTCCAGCGCAGTATTAACCAGCTTCTGCAGCTTCGGCGCCTGGATGATGTCCGAAGTCGCATACGCCTGATTAAGCTTGGCGATAATGTCGGCATCGCTAATATAACCGATGTAATTTTTGTACAGGCCTTTCGTCTCCAGCACCTTGCCCAACAGCACGTTCGCAAACGCCTGGTCCGCTGTCGCTTTAGGGGAGAAGCCTTGGCGGTACTCCGCAGGAATGAAGCCCGTATCGACCGCAGCCGCCAGTTCTTGGGCCACATGCTTGCCAAGGCCCGCAGCGGAGATGCCAAGCTGGTCAAGCGCTTTGTCTACTTTCGCAGACGGATATGTATAAGCAAGCTCCTTCAAATCCGCGGCTCTAACCGCAATGGAGACGGCTACGGCATTCGTCAGCGGCAGCTCGCCGCCGATAGCAGGCCCTTGCAGAATTCCTTTGCCGTACAGTGCAGCAGCAGCGTCATACAGATCATCCGAAGGGGACACATCAGCGAACACGGCTTTGTCTTTTGGCGCGTCGATGTTCAACACATCGGCTACAGCCTCGATAAAGTTTCCTTTGCTTAGCTTGGCTTCCAGGCGGACATCGAATTTGTCCTCCAGGAACAGCTTGTATTCGGCAGCCCCGTCCAAGGCATGCTGGGATGCCGTCGATGGCGCGGCATGCGAAGCGGTTGCCGTGAACAGAATGGCGAACGCTGCCAGCAGCGCGACTGTCCATTGGCCGAATCTTACTCTAGTTGTGGTCATGGGTATTGCCTCCTTATAAAAGTTGTTTATAATCCCTATATAACCTATCGGAATTAATGTCATTGGTGAATTATAGCAACCTCTTAAGGACACTGTCAACCCTCTTCTTCGTGAAATGGCTCCTCCATCTCGCGATAGCTGTCCTCGTCCGCGATACTCTGGATATCGTCGGAGGTAATGGAGATGTATTGGTAGCCGTCGGCATGCACTTTTTTCATCGCCTTTTCCTTCATAAACCGCGGACTGCCTTCTCCCGCTTCCTCATCATAGACCAGGATGACCCCGTCCGTCTTGCGCAGCAGCAGCTCGTCCCTCGCCGTAAACTGCCAGACGCCCTCATAAGGCCCCTTCGAGATCGAGGCACAATAATCGACGCCGGGCAGGAGGCTCTGGTAATACGTTTTTTTGTCCTCCTTCCAGCCTTCCTCCGGATTGGCATAGGCTGTAATAATGGACAGCTTGAGCTTCGGGTATTGGCGCTTTAGTGCGATGACCGCTTCGCAAGCCCATAGATCTACGCCGTATTGCCCCGGCGTGATGACCCATTCCAGTCCTTCCTCCGCCAGCGGGCGCAGCTTGCCGACAATCGCCTGCTGGATGTACTTAATGCCTTTATGCTTCTGACTGAATATATTCAGCTCATGCGCGCGGTAGCCGGTGATGAGCACATTTTTCATCGATAACAACGCCTTTGCGAATTAATAGAGTTGCAGCGCACAGCTCAGCGTATAAACCTCACGCAGACAACTCTTACATCGTAGCACAAACTGTCCCGTCACGCGGCACTTCTTTCCAGAGAAGCTCAGAGCTTTAGCACGTCGCTATTCCAAGCCAAAACAAAAAACGCCCCGTCCGTTCGGAGAGCTGAGCAGCCTCCAGACGGACGGGACGTCTGCTTGGATACAACCGGCCTGTTACCGGTTGTCCACCTTTTCAGGATACATATCATGGTTCATTAGACGATGCTCGGCGATCGCCTCATACTTCGTGCCAGGGCGGCCCCAGTTGCAATACGGGTCGATCGAGATGCCGCCGCGCGGCGTGAACTTGCCCCACACCTCGATATAGCGCGGATTCATCAGCGCGATCAAATCATTCATAATAATGTTCATGCAGTCTTCATGGAAATCACCGTGATTGCGGAAGCTGAACAGATACAGCTTCAGCGATTTGCTCTCCACCATTTTCACATCGGGAATATAGGAGATATAGATCGTCGCAAAGTCCGGCTGGCCTGTAATCGGACACAGGCTCGTAAATTCGGGACAGTTGAATTTGACGAAATAATCGCGGCCCGGATGTTTGTTATCGAAGGATTCCAGCACCTCCGGCGCGTAGTTGAACGGGTACTTCGTTCCCTGATTGCCCAGATGCGTAATGCCTCCCTGCATCAGCTCTTCTTGGTTTCTGCCTTCCATGTGAAGCTCACTTCCTTTTCTATAATAAACGTTGCTGACGATGATCCGCTCAACATGACTCATTCGCCGCCGCTATACGCCTTTTTTGTTGCCCCATACCCAGGTATGAAGCTGCGGCAGAACATGCACGCTCCGCCATTCATCGTCCGCCATCGCAAGCCCGATCAGCCATTCATACCGCTCTACGAGATACGGCAGCATCAAGCGAGGTTCTGTCTCCGTCAAATTGCCGTTGCCGGCCTGGAGATAGAACGGCACATCCGCATACCGCTTGTGCACTGACTTCGCGTACACCAGATCCATTTCATCGAATACAACGACCTTTAGGCAAAAGTCTCTCTCCTCCTCCAGCAGCCTCGCCACGATGTCGTCCAGAACCGCCCAATCCGTCGACATGCCGGAGCTTGGCGGCTTGGGCGACAGCGTCAGATCGTCAATATCGGCGAACCAAGGCTGCCACCGGCTGCCCTGCGTCTCCAGCGCGGCTTGGATGCCCCGCTCATGCAAGTCTCCGATCAATTCTCCAAGCTGCGGAAGCAGCGCGGGATTGCCGCCGGATATCGTCACATGGTCGAAGGAAGAACCCCCGACCCGCTCCAGCTCCTCGATCACCTCGCTCGCGGACAGCAGCCGAATCCCATCTTTGCCGGTGCCGTCCCATGTGAACGCGGAGTCGCACCAGGCGCACTGGTAGTCGCAGCCTGCTGTGCGGACGAACATCGTTTTGCGGCCGATGACCATGCCCTCTCCCTGTACCGTTGGCCCGAACACTTCCATGACCGGAATGCGTCTTGGACTACTCATGGGAAGCCGCCTTTCGCTTCGGACGGTAGATGCAATAGCTCGTAGGCGTCTCTCTCAAATAAACCTGGAGGCACGCCGGCTTGTTCGGCATGTCGTCGAGATAGCACTGCACCAGCTCCCAGATCGTCCGGGCGACCACCTCCGTCGTCGGGAAGCGGTCCGGATTCGCGGCGTCGAAGCTTTCCGCATCGTCATTCAGCAGCGTATGATCGAATCGTCCGTGAATCAGCCCCTTGATTGTGGCGAAATTCACGAGAAAGCCGGATTCATCCAGCTCGTCTCCGGCAACGGTCACATTGGCGTAATACGTATGGCCATGAATCCGCTGGCACTTGCCCGCCGCTTCGGACGGCACAAAGTGGGCAGCGTCAAATTGAAAATCCTTATTCAGTTCATAGTTATAATCATGAGGCACAGACGGGTACATTTGCTGGAGCATCATATTCCCGCACCCCCAGGACCGCGCGATGCCACATATTCCTCTAATCCCCTTCGGCGGAGCTGGCAAGCCGGACACTCACCGCACCCGTCGGCTTTGATGCCGTTGTAGCAGGTGAGCGTGCGCTCCCTAACAAAGTCGAACGCCCCCAGCTCGTCGGCGAGCGCCCACGTCTCCGCTTTATTCAGCCACATCAGCGGCGTATCGATAACAAAGTTATAATCCATGGACAAGTTAAGCGTCACGTTAAGCGACTTGATGAATACGTCACGGCAATCGGGATAGCCGCTGAAGTCTGTCTCGCATACGCCGGTGACGATATGCCTCGCGCCAATGCCCTTGGCCAGCACCGCCGCGAACGACAGGAACAGCAAATTCCGTCCGTCGACGAAGGTCGTCGGCAGCTCCCCGTCCTTCTGCTCAATATCGATTTCATCCCGGGTCAGCGCATTGGGCGCAAGCTGGTTCAGCAAGGACATATCCAGCACATGATGCTTGATCCCAAGCTCCCCCGCGATCTCTGCCGCACAATCGAGCTCCAGCTTATGGCGCTGCCCGTAGTTAAAGGTGACCGCCTCTACTTCGGCGAACCTCTCCAATGCCCAGAACAGGCAGGTCGTACTGTCTTGCCCGCCGCTGAATACCACAACGGCCTTTTCATTCTTCAACATATTGTCTCCTCCCAAATTAGAGAAGGCGGAACTCCTCACCGGCCCCGACCGGAACCGGCGCATAGAAATAAGAAACGGCGCCTCGGGTCCCTAAGCAGGAACGCGAATGCGCCGAACACAAAAACGACGATGCCCAAACAGGGCTACCGCTTTTCGTTTTAGTTTTTTATAGAGGGAGTTCGCGAACCTCTCCCGGCGCCACCCAAGCCTGCTGGCCTCGCTGCTGAGCCGGATTTTCTCTTCAATTGTTCACTCGTACTATAGCATAGTCGCGGGGGGATGCAAATAGCAATTATTTCACGCCAGCGCCGCAAGCGTGCGGACGGCATGCTCGATCAGCTCCGGAATATCCTCCATCTGCTCCTCGCCGATCCGTCGGCTGAAGCGGAGCTCTACCCGGTTGCGGTAACGTTCGCTATTCTCGCCGAATACCCGGCTGAGCGTCTGGACGGGGACCTTCTCCGGCATCCAAATATCGGCGATACACCGTTCAATCTCCCGGCAGCGCGTCTCGAGGCCATCCGCCTCCACCTCGGTATGAAACAGGATAACGAGGCTGCAAGCCGCCTTTTCCCCCTGCAGCCCCAGTATCTCTGCCGACAGGTCGCGCAGCGACGTATCCAGCACCAGCTCGGCCGTCACGCCGTCTCCGCTCCCCGCAAGCCGGAAGGACACCGAGAACTCACGAGACATGACCGCCATGTCGAGTACATCCTTGCGGCCTGTAATATCAATGATCCGATCCAGGTTATCCAGATCGTACAATTCATTCTCGAAAGCGACCTTCAAATTATCGAATATGGTCGGGTCAAACATGCTGTATTCACCTCTTTATTTCATCCTGATTTAAGAAAATAGGGTCCCTTAATCAGGGACTTCCTTCTATTGTACCATGCCTCGCAAAATTACAGGCGTTCCAAGTTTGCGTTGGGCTTCCCTTTTTCCGTATACTTGTATATAGCAGATTGCTAGATCTCCTAATTCAATAGAGGTGACAGAGTGGACGATTTGAAGCAAGCTTACAAGGCAATGGGACTTAAGGAGCATGCATCCAAAGAAGAAGTGGAAAAACGCTATTCGACGCTAGTCAGGCGGGAGAAGACGCGGTCCAAGTCGGGAGACCCGGCCGGAGACGAGGAGTTTCGGCAGGTGACGGCCGCATACCGGCTCATCCTGGCCCGTGAGGACGAGAAGTACACGCAAGAGTTCAATGAAAAAGAATACGGCAAATACAAAAACATGGCGGGCAAAGCGCAAAAGCTGGATCACTTCTGGCGGTATTATAAGATTCATACGCTAGGCGCCATCGCACTGATCGGGGTTATTATCTATGGCATTATGAGCTATATCGATCATAAGGAGCATGAAAGATATTTGGCCAGCCTGCCGCCAATGGACCTGCAAGTGACATTTATGGGCACCTTCATGGAAGAAAGCGGACAAGAAAAGGATCTTGTCATGAACGCATTAATGAAGCCGTTTCCAGAGTGGAAGAGATTGGAATACTCCACGATCTTTGTACCGCAGGACGAAATGAATCGGTATGCGTATTTGCAGAAGGCGCTCGTAACGCTTATGTCCGAGATTCCCGATCTATATTTGATGGACAAATATATGTTCGAGTGGCTTGGGCCGCAGGGGGCGCTCTTGCCGCTTGACGACCGTCCTGAGCTGGCCGCTTACGCGGACGGGGCGGCTGCCCTTGAACTGAAGACGGAGGATGACCCGGAAGGCTCTGTCTATGGCCTGGATTTGAGCAAGTCGGACTTGTTCAAGGATTTGCCAATGATGAAGATCGAGCTGATCGCCGGCGTTCGCGCCAACGCGGAGCGTCCTGACAACGCCGTGAAGTTTATTGAACATTATGCGAAGACCATTCCCTCGCCGTAAGGGATACAACAAAGGGCAAGTCCATGACAGCAGCTGTGCTGCAATGTGGACTTGCCCTTCTTCTATTCGTCAGTCCATTCCATCCAAAGGACTACAGGCATCTCAGCGTGACTTCAATATCCTGATTGTAATTGCCGAAGTCTTTGCCGAACAGCGTTACGCCTCCGCAATTTTTCGCCGAAGCGCTGCAGGCGATCCGGAACAAAATCTCCTTGTCATAGGACAGGGACAGCCCGTCGATCGTCACATCAGACACCTTCACGCCATCGATGAACGAGCCTTGGCGTGTCACGCGGATCGTCTTCATTAGGCCGTAATGGATGTTTTTGTACCACCAAGCCGGCGTATAGACCCCTCTCGCACCTCCAAAGTCCCCAGGATATGTCCAAGTACCCACTTCCGTCCCGTTCACTGAAAATACGATGTCAGAGGGCAGATGGTTGACCGTGCAAGGCGTCTCCGAGCAAATCTCCAGCGAAATTTCCAGCGAATCCGGCTGTTCATTGCTGACCATATAATTAGGAATGCGATACTCCACGTACCCCGATCCGAACCAGATAACCCGTGCATGCACATGCTCCGGGTCAGCGAAATACCGGGGATCGTCGCACATGCCGATCATCCTGTCGGCGGCGGCAAGTCCGCAAGTCGGCTTGACCTCGTAGGAAGCATAGGTGCCGACCGGCAAGGAGACGAAGTATCGGTTTTTGTCCTCCGGCTTGGGCGCGCCCTTGAACAACAAGGTTGCCTGGCTAAGCTGCAAATAACATAGCTTCTGCATTCCCCGCTTGCCAGCTATGCTTTCGCTTCGGACGATGCCCGCCTCCTCCAGCATATGTATATGCCTGGTCACGATCGGAGACTTTATGTCTAGCGCTTCCGACAAGCTCTTGATGTTCATGGGCCTCTCGCCCAGCAGCTCGATCATTCGGACGCGTGTAGGAGAGGAGAAGCATTCCAAAAATCCCATGTTGCGGCTGCTCACTTCAATATCCATCCTGCAAAACCCTTTCCCTGTCATTACTCCATTTGCAGCTTCATTATATAACTTAAAAGTTAATCTAACAATAGAAGCCGTACAACTTGACAGCCCACACTCTATTCAATAAAATGAATCCCGAAAGGCCGTATTTTTCAGTTTAGTTAACCTAAAAGTTAATATTTAAAAGGAGGCGCGCTATGAATCCATTTCAATTTTACAACCCTACCCGCATCGTATTCGGTGAAGGGGCAGCCGATCAAATCGGAGAGCTGACCTCATCCTATGGACAGAAAGCCCTTCTCGTATACGGCGGAGGCAGCATCAAGAGCACTGGCTTGTACGAGCGCGCAGTCAAGCAATTAAAGGATGCCGGCGTTGCGATCTTCGAGCTTGCGGGCGTGGAGCCGAACCCGCGGCTGACTACGGTGAAGAAAGGCATACATATTTGCCGGGAGCACGGGATCGATATCATTCTGGCGATTGGCGGCGGCAGCGTCATCGACGCATCCAAGGCCATTGCGGCGGGGGCGCTGTATGACGGCGATGTATGGGATTTCTTCACGCACAAAGCTTCGATCCAGCAAGCGCTTCCCATTGGCACGGTCCTGACCCTTGCGGCTACCGGCTCGGAGATGAATGGCAATACCGTCATTTCCAACTGGGAAGAGAAGCTGAAGCGCGGAAGCGGCAGCCCTCATCTGTATCCGAAGTTTTCGATCCTTGATCCGACGCTGACCTACACTGTGCCTCGCAATCATACCGTGTACGGCTCGGTTGATATTATGTCGCATGTATTCGAGCAGTACTTCAGCAAAACAACCAATACGCCGCTGCAAGAAAGATTCTGCGAATCCATCCTGCAGACGGTGATCGAGAATGTAGAGCAGGCCACCGCCAATCCGGCGGACGCTGCCGCAAGAGCCAACCTCATGTGGTGCGGGACTATGGCGCTGAACGGCGGACAGATCAGCCTTGGCATGGCCAATGACTGGGCCTCACACGGCATCGAGCATGAAGTGAGCGCCATCTACGATATTCCCCATGGCGCCGGCCTTGCCATCATCTTCCCGAACTGGATGCGTTATGTGTACCAGGAGCGGATCGACCGATTCGTTCAGTATGCGGTCCGCGTATGGGGCGTTGACCCTGCCGGCAAATCGGACGACGAGATCGCCCTAGCAGGCATCCAAGCTACTCGTGATTTCTTCACACGCATCGGCGCGGAATCCAAGCTCACGGACTTCGGCATCGGTGAGGATCAGCTCGATCGAATGGCTGAGGAAGCGGTTCGTTACGGCGATATCGGCTCGTTCAAGCGTCTCGGCAGGAACGATGTACGTGAAATTTTGCGTATGTCCCTATAATGAATCCCTATTAACGAGAGGAGCACTCCATCATGACAAAAGCGTTGACAGAAAGCTATACCTTAAGCAATGGCGTTGACATGCCGAAGTTCGGCCTCGGCGTATGGAAAGTAGCGGATGACGTAGCCGCATCTACCGTACAAGCGGCAATTGAAGCGGGTTACCGCAGCATCGATACCGCGGCAGCCTACCAGAACGAAGTCGGCACAGGCGCCGGCGTTCGCGCCAGCGGCGTAGCGCGCGATCAATTGTTCGTCACGACCAAGATCTGGAATGCCGAGCAGGGCTATGATACGACGCTCGCAGCGTTCCAAGCCAGCCTGGACAAGCTGGAGATGGACTATGTCGATCTCATTCTTATTCACTGGCCGGTGAAGGGCAAATACAAGGATACTTGGAGAGCGCTTGAGAAAATATACAGTGAAGGCAAAGCTCGTGCTATCGGCGTGAGCAACTTCCAGATCCATCATCTGAAGGACCTTATTGAATCGAGCGAAGTCGTTCCAATGGTCAACCAAGTGGAATACCACCCGCTGCTGACGCAAGTCGACCTCCATGCGTTCTGCCAGGAGCATAACATCCGTCTTACGGCGTGGAGCCCGCTCATGCAAGGCAACCTGGATCTGCCGCTGCTCGCCGAAATCGGGGCAAAATACGGCAAGTCCCCTGCACAGGTTGTATTGCGCTGGGATCTCCAGCAAGGTGTCGTGACGATTCCGAAAACGACAACGCCTTCCCGCCTGGTCGAGAACGCAGACATCTTCGACTTCGCATTGACCAAAGAGGAAGTCGCGCAAATCTCGGCGCTGAACAACAACCAGCGCTTTGGTCCGGACCCTGACAATTTCAATTTCTAATAATCTTCGTTACCAAGCGGCGCCGAAGCATGATGCTTCGGCGCTGTTGCTGTATTCCCACAGGAATGCCGGAAGGACTACCGTCTGATTCCGGGTCCAAATTTCCGGCTTTGCGCAAGCATAGATGAATATAGTAACCTAGTAGGAATAGATATCATATAGAAGAAGATTTTATCCTCTTATTCTATTGCCGGATGAGCCGTTCAGGGAAGAAGCAGAAATCAGAAGGAATCACGCCTGCTTATGTACCAAATAGTGCTAAAGTCCCCACCCATTCCGCAAGTCATGCCTTTTCATCATCAATGAAACGATTATCCTGTAAATAATTCACAGAACGTCCTTGTTGTTCAAAGGAAAAGTGCAAACGTTTGTCGAATGTTTGCTAGAGCAATTCGCGAAGGAGGAGCGCTGGTGGATATAAAGTCAAAAGCCCGTATCTCGGGCCTGTTGGAATCCCCCGAATGGACAAAAGAAATGGAGGCCTATCGTACGATATTGGAGCGGGAGACCCATCAGCCCCTGCCGAACGAAATGTTCCTCGATTATGCCAAGCAGCTCTCCGATAAGGAGAAGCTGGCGATGGCGCTAACATTGGAATTCCCCTTTGCCAGGCGCGAACTTCGCAAGTGGCCGGATATGCTGTTCGTGAAGCTGCTTCGGACCTATGTGCAGCAAGCTCCCGGCAATATCGCCCTGAAGCGCCGGCTGATGTTGACTGTGCTTCAGAAGCTGCCTTACAAACAGGATGAAGATTGGCCCCCGCTTACCGCCCTGCTCGACGAGCAAGAGAAGCGGCTGGAGACCGAGGGATTTTGGTCCCACTACTGGACACTCTATTTCCACCCCGGCAAATCGGAGGAGCATGATCTCTGGCTTTTGGAAATGAAAAAGCTGGAGGAGCGCTGGCTGCAGACGGGTGATGCCGATCTGTTGGGGGAGCTGCCGACGGAAGCGGAAGCTCCCGAAGAGGAGCATACGGACCATGCAAAGCTGGATAAGAAAATCAAAATACTCGGTGATTTATATAAAAAAGAAAGCTCGACGCGGCAGAGACTGGAGCATGACCTCGTCCAGAAGAACAAGCTGATCAGGATGAAGTCGAAGGAAATGGAGCTGTTGGAGGAGGAAATCGAGCGCTTGAGAGATGAAGCGGAGCAAGCTGCCGACATGATTAGCCAGCAGCAGAGCACCCAGACGGAGCGAGATCGCCACTGGAAGCGAGAGCAGACGGATTGGCTGGAGGAACGCCACCATTTCATGGAGCAGATTCGCGCGCTGAACCAGCAGAATAAGCGTCTGGAGCGCACCATCGAGGATCAAAAGAAGGATCTCGATTATCAGGAGAAGGACAAGGCGAATTTGAAGCAGGCCATATCCGATGTGCGGAACCAGCTGACCAGCCCGGAATCCATCGCAAAGCTGCTGTCTCACAGCATCGAGATGGAGCTTGCCTCGGTCGCACAGTCCGTACCGGCGTCGCGCAATGACGATTCGCGCCATACCGCCCTCGCCTCCCGCAACCGCATGCGCAAGGCGCTGGATTTGCTGGATGCGCTAGACCAGTATCTCATGCTGAATACACTTCCGATTGAAGAAGTTCAGCCCCTTCGGAATAAACAGACTGTCGAGCCAATCGTCTGCGAGGAGCTGGAACCAGAGGTGCAAGCGGAGGATTCCCATCCGCTGTTGCATGTGCAGCCTTCGCCGAACTCGTTGTACGGCACCTTCTTCCGCCGCGATCATGGCGGGTTTATTCGACTGGAAAGCGGCGAATCGTTCAACATTACGGAATCGCTTGTCCAGCAGCATGAGCTCCAGCACGAGGCCGAGATGCTGTGTACGCCGGTCAAGCAGGATGGCAAGTCGCTGTATTACGATTTGCAGCTGCTTTTTCAAGGAGACGATGCGTTCTCCCCCATCCATCAATTTGACGGCTATATCGAGACGGGCGAAGGCCATCTCTGGTTCTGCGTCGATATGAACGATCCGTCCAACCGCTATCAAATTCATTACAAAGATATCGAAATTCAGAAGCCTGCGCATGGCGATCCCTGCTCCTTCAACGTTGCAGAGGGCAGCCATATCGCGCGTTTGACCAAGCTTTACCGCCTGCAGGGCGAAGTCCTGACAGCCGACGCAGGCAAAACAAAGCCTGTGCACCCGGCACAGGCTGAGCAATCCGCATCGAAGAAAAACAAAGAAAAAAGAAAATTGCTTATGTCCAAGGAGCAGCCGACGCCTTTCCTGCAAGACTGCCTCATTACCATCGTCGGAGGCGTCCGCAAGTGGTTCGAGCATGTCGTTCACGAAAGCGGCGCCGAGCTGGCGCATGATACCGGCGACCATCCGGAGCGTGTCGCGGCAGAATTGCGCCGCTCGCAAGCGCTATTCCTGCTCATCACCTCCACATCGCATCGGGCGACGTGGGACGGTATCGACATTGCGAAGATGTATGGCATTCCCCACTTTGTCATACAGGGCTCCAAGTCCAATCTGCGGTCCTTGCTATGGGACCATCGCGAGATGATCAGCAAAGCCAACCGCTAGGCATGTAGCCGCTTCCAAGAGGCTACATGCCTAGCGGAAGCCATTTCAGAAACTGCTGAATATGCTCGTCCCAATAGGCCCAACTATGTCCGCCCGGCCCATCCTTGTAAGTCAGCTGGTAATCGGTCTTCTCGCATGCATCGCGGAAGGCCTTGTTGCCGTTGTATAAGAAATCCTCGGTGCCGCAGCATTGGTATAGAAGCGGATTTGGCCCATTCTGTCCAGAAGCAGACCGCCCCAGCAGCGCAAGCAAGTCATCATCCGTCCCCTGAACCTCCTTGTCACCGAAGATCAGCTTGAAGATGCGGTCAAAGTCCCCAACTTCCCTCACATGCGCCGCAATATCAAGCGCTCCGGAGAAGCTTCCCGCCGCAGCAAACCGGTCAGGATGGCGCAGCGCCCACTTGAATGCGCCGTAGCCGCCCATCGACAGACCCGCCACAAAGTTATCTTCCCTTGCTTCAGAGAGCGGAAAGAAGGAGCGCGCCACAGCCGGCAGTTCTTCCGTCAAGAATGTCCAGTAAGCCTCCCCATATTCCATATCCGTATAAAAGCTGCGATGCACATTAGGCATCACAACCGCTAGTCCATGCTCAGCCACATACCGTTCGATCGAAGTCCGTCTGACCCAGATGGAATCATCATCTGATAAGCCATGCAACAGAAACAATGTCTTGTGCTTCCCGGCAGCAGCGGTATTGTCCATTCCGATCTGCGACCTTGTAGCCTGGGGCAGAATAACAGTCATAGACGTGCTCATGCCTAGCGTTTCCGAATAAAATCGACAAGTAAGAAGAGCCATTTGTATCCCCCTCGAAAGTGTTATCAATGGAGCTAATCGTAATGTAGCATAAGATTAATAAATTTTCATGTTTTTCTCATAAACGCTCATAATCGCAGAATGACGCTGGATTATCATTCTCATACAGGAAAATAGGCCCTGTTTCACTATGCTATAGTGTGGATACATCACGAAACAAGAAGGGATTAACTGAACAACATGAGAAACAGCAATCTGCTTAAAACCATCGTAAAAATCGGAACATGCGGAGCCATCGCCTGGTCTGCTCTCACCTTTGGAACAGCTGGCGACAAAGCTCATGCAGCTACACCGACTTCGACCGAACTCATCGCATCGAGCAAGGAATTCATAGGTACCCCTTACAAATTCGGGGCAAAAGCCGGAAGCACCGCTTCCTTCGACTGCTCCTCCTTTACGCAATACATATTCAAGTCCTTTAAAGTGTGGCTGCCGCGCACATCCGCCGCACAAGCAAGCATGGGCACCAAAGTAGACAAAGCCTCCCTGAGCATGGGCGACCTTATCTTCTACAAGACAAACGGCAAATCCATCAGCCATGTCGCCATCTATGCGGGCAACAACAAAATCATTCATAGCTCCAGCAGCCAAGGTGTGACGATCACCAGCATGAACTCCAGCTACTGGAAAGGCAAATATGTAACAGCAAGACGCGTGCTTTAATAGACCCATCACCTAAAAAAGCCTTCATCCCGCTAGCGCCAGCGGGATGAAGGCTCTTTCTATAATTACACTAATGACGAATTATCACTGTCGATTACAGGCTGATGCGCAGCCAGCTGTCGCTTCTTCCCTCGACGTAGCGGCTGTACTTATGCTTGCCCGCGATCCCTTCCAGTCCCAGCTTCCCGGCAGCTTCGTATACGGCAAAGCCGTCCCGCTCCCAATGCCTCATTTTGACATAATAATGATTGTCCTCAAGCAGCGATTCCAGCAGATTCCTGCGGCTTATAAGCGGCAAGTTGCGCAGATCGACGCCATTGTACATGAGGATATCAAATACGAAATAAATAACCGGCAGCGTCTTACGGGCTTCCCTGATCCGGGGAATGCCCTTCATGCGAAATCTCTCTTGCAGCCGGGCAAAATCTGTGCGCCCTGTCTCCGGGTCCAGACAGGCGACTTCTCCGTCCAGCACGACGTCCGCAGGCCTGTTGAGCGGCACATTATGTAGCTCCGGATATTGAGCTGTTGTATCGTTGCCGTGCCGGGTCAACAGCGTTACTTTTCCTGCCGTCATATGAAGCTGCAGCCGCTGGCCGTCAACGATTGGCTCGAACCAGTAATGGCGATCCTCAAACGGCTCCATTTTCTCCGTCATCAACATCGGTTGTATGAACATAGCCTCTTCCTCCCGTATTCCCCATCTTATCATGAATCTATACGTGAATTCGTCGGTAAATACAGGTGGGATTAGCGAATAATCCTTTTTTGGATGCGCATAATAGCTTCAGAGCGAATGCTAGCAAAGAAGCTTAGTCTTCGCCACACGATTGAAGGAGGCTGAATTAAGATGGCAAACCAAAGCAGCAGCAACAACCTGGTCGTTCCCCAAGCGCGTGCCGCGCTGGAGCAAATGAAATATGAAGTAGCGCAAGAGCTGGGTATCCAGCTTCCGCAAGACGGCTACTATGGCAATATGACGACCCGCGACATGGGCTCCATCGGCGGTTACATCACACGACGTCTCGTGCAAATTGCCGAGCAACAGCTCGCAGGCCGCCGCTAGACCGGCAGCTCGATGCAATCGGCACGAACCGCTCACTGGCGGACATATCCGGCAGAGCGTCTACATATAAGACCAGTATCCGATCAACCGTATACTTGCTTATAGTTGCCTGGATCAGAGAGCGCCGCTGCGCTCTCTTTTTTCATTTCTCCTTTCCTTTGTGTGCAAAAATCGGTAAAATGGGATAGAGTTGTCCTTGCTACATACGAACCTTGTTATTTTATAAGAGAAAGGAATATCCCAATATGATCATTCAACCGAAAACGCGCGGCTTTATTTGCACAACAGCGCATCCGCAAGGCTGTGCTGCCCAAGTTCAGCGTCAAATCGATTACGTAAAGGGTAAACCAACTATTCAAGGCCCACGCAACGTTCTAGTCGTGGGCGCATCCACTGGCTATGGACTGGCTTCCCGTATCGTTGCAGCATTCGGCTCCGGCGCGAACACCGTTGGCGTATACTTTGACAAAGCGGCGGAAGGCGCGCGCACCGCTAGCGCAGGTTGGTACAATTCCGCAGCTTTCGAGGAAGCCGCAAGCGAGCAAGGAACGAAATCATACAGCATCGTAGGCGACGCATTCTCCGACGAGATTAAAGCCAAAACCATCGACCTGATCCGCACAGAGCTAGGCCAGATCGATCTGGTTGTGTACAGCGTTGCATCTCCGCGCCGCACGCATCCCAAGACAGGAGAAGTATTCTCCTCCGTCATCAAGCCGCTAGGCGAGACGTATACGAACAAAACCGTCAACTTCCACAGCGGCGAAGTGTCACAGGCGACGATTGAGCCGGCTACAGAAGATGAGCTTCGCCAGACGATTGCCGTTATGGGCGGCGAGGACTGGCAGATGTGGATCGACGAGCTTCAGGCTGCTGGCGTGCTGGCAGAAGACGCTACAACGGTCGCATATTCCTATATCGGACCTGAAATAACGCATGCCGTCTATCGCGAAGGAACCATTGGCGCAGCGAAAAACGACCTGGAAGCAACAGCACACAACCTGAACAAGCAGCTTGGCGAATCCGGCGGACGCGCATTCGTATCCGTGAACAAAGCGCTTGTCACGCAGTCCAGCTCCGCGATCCCTGTCGTGCCGTTGTACATCTCCGCATTGTACAAAGTCATGAAAGAAAAGGGACTGCATGAAGGCTGTATCGAGCAAATGTACCGTCTATTCTCCGAGCGGTTGTACGGCGAAGGCAAGACGCTTGTCGACGATAAAGGGCTAATCCGTGTTGACGACTGGGAGATGCGCCCGGAAATTCAACAGGAAGTGGCTAGACTATGGACCGATCTGACTACTGAGAATGTATATGATCTGTCTGATCTTAAAGGTTACCGCCGCGAATTCTTCCAGTTGTTCGGCTTCGAGACGGACGGCATCAACTACGAAGCGGACGCCAATCCTGATGTAGCCATTAAGAACTTGAAATAAGACACATAGACAGCGAAGGCGCTGAGAGCGGAACCTTGTGGTCCGCGCTCAGCGCTTTGATATGACTGATTAATTGGAGGACAGAACGTTGAAAAACATCAAAATTTTCTCAGGTTCATCGAACCCTGAGCTTGCACGCAAAGTATGCGAACAACTAGACCTGCCACTTGGCAAATCCGCCATCTCCCGGCTGCAAAGCGGAGAGATTCATGTATCCTATGAAGAGTCGCTGCGCAACCATCATGTATTCCTGATTCAATCGCTTTCGCATCCGGTCAACGAGAATCTCGTTGAACTGCTTGTTATGATTGACGCAGCCAAACGCGCGTCGGCGAAATCAATCAATATCGTGATGCCGTACTACGGCTATGCGCGTCAGGAACGGAAATCCGCTCCGCGTGAACCAATCTCGGCCAAAATGGTTGCCGATGTACTGACAACCGTTGGCGCTGACCGCATCATTACCGTAGATTTGCATGCCGATCCGATCCAAGGCTTCTTCAAGATTACGGTCGACCATCTGACCGCTCTGGATATGATCATCGATTACTTGCGTGAGAAATCGATCAAAAATCCCGTTGTCGTCTCCCCGGATGCCGGACGCGCGACAACAGCTGAGAAGCTGGCGGGCTTGCTCGATTGCCCATTTGCGATCATGATCAAAAACCGACCTGCGCACAACCAATCCGAAATTACCCATATTATCGGTGAAGTTGAAGGCATGACGCCGATCATTATCGAGGATTTGATCGATACCGGCAGCACGATCGTCAACGTTGTCGAGGCGCTCAAAAAACGCGGCGCCGAAGACGCGTTCATCTGCGCAACGCATGGCCTGTTCTCCGAAAATGCGGTCGATAAGCTCAGTCACCCGAACATTCAGGAAGTCGTCATTACCGATACGATCGCGCTGGAGCGAGAGCGTCCGGACAACTTTATCATCCTGCCGATGGCTCCATTGCTCGGCACCGCCATTCGAATCATTACAGAGGGCGGCTCCATCGCCACACTGTTCAAGTCCGAATAACCCAAAGAACCTTCGCGCCGAACGAAAGTGGCGGTACGAAGGTTCTTTTTATGAGCTGCGCCCAACTTCCCTCCTAATTTGACTGAAGATGCTTTTTCGCAAATGCGACTTCCCGGCGCAGTCCTTCCGCTAGCCCGATCTTCGGTGAATAGCCAAGCAGCCGCTCTGCTTTCGATATATCCGCCCATGTATGCAGTGGCTCCCCGACAAGCCCGCCCGCATGAATGATCTGCGTCGGCTTGCCTGTCATCCACTCCAGCATCTCGATAATTTCATTGATAGATGCCCGCTCTTTGCCCCCGATATTAATCGTCTCGCCGATCACACCGCCTGCTTCCGCAACGGCGGCAGTCGCTTCTGCACAATCACCCACATACGTGAAATCACGCGTTTGCGTCCCGTCTCCGTATAAAGTGATCGGCTGGTTGTTCAAGATCTGACGGATAAAGCGATGAAAGGCCATATCAGACCGCTGGCGAGGCCCATATACCGTAAAATAACGCAAAATTACAACCGGAACGCCTTCATTTCGCCAGTAAACCCGGCATAGGTGCTCGCCTGTCAGCTTGGATACACCGTAAGGAGATAGCGGCGAAGGCATGGCATCTTCGGATACCTTGCCCGTTACCTCCCCATAGACCGAAGAGGTAGAGATATAGACAAACTTTTTCAGCGGCTTTCCTTTGCAAGCTTCCAGCAGCCGCTGCGTCACATTAATATTGTTCGTCACATAATGACCGAAATCCGCTCCCCAGCTATTGCGCACGCCAGGTATCCCTGCCAGATGGTAGACAATGTCCACATCTTTCAATACTTCATCCCAATCGATATCAAGAAGATTTTCCCCTCGGAAGGTAAACCTCGAATGATCTATAATCTCATCCAAATTCCGGCTCCCAATCACCTTCAGCTCATCGCGCAGCAATGCATCAATGCCGATAACCTCATGCTCTTCCCGCTCCAGCAGCTTCTCGCATAAATGAGACCCGACGAAGCCCGCCGCACCCGTAACTACAATTTTCATAGCCGTCCAACCCCCACATAGCGAAGTCCGGCTTCTTCAACTGCTTTTCTGTTTAGTACATTGCGCCCATCCAGCACCACAGATCCCCTCATTCGCTTCGCGACTTGCTCCCAGTCCGCTCGAATGAATTCCTCCCAGCCAGTAGCAATAATAACCGCATCAGCGCCTTCAACCGCCGCCAAAGCGCTCTCCTTCCACTCGACGCCGGTTATAGGCGGTGCAGCAAGCGGATCATAGGCTGTCAGCACGCAGTCCTTCTTCGCCAAACCTTCCATCAAAGCTACCGCCCGAGAGTAACGCAAATCATCTGTGTTTTCTTTAAAAGTCGCGCCCCATACTGCAATATGCTTTGTCCCGTCTAATCCGCCTAGAATCTTCTCAAGCTTGCGTATATACACGTCCAGCTGCGTGTCATTCACTTCCGCGACAGCCTGCAGCAGCTTAAGCGGTTCGTTTTGGGAAGCTGCTGCCGCCATCAGCGCTTGCACATCCTTGGGCAGGCATGAGCCGCCGTAGCCAATGCCTGCCTGCAGGAACTTTTCCCCGATTCGGCTATCCTTGCCGATACCCTTTGCAACGTCCATAATATCCGCGCCAAATGCGTCGCACACTCGTGCCAGCTCATTAATAAAGGACAATTTTGTGGCCAGAAATGCATTGGAGCCGTACTTAATCAACTCGGCTTCCGTTCTGCCTGTAATGATCGTCTTTGCTTCAATTCCGCTATATAGCGACTGAACAATTCCCGCTGCCGCTTCATTTTGCGTTCCGATTACAATCCGATCGGGATGGAACGTATCGTAGATAGCCGTCCCCTCGCGCAAAAACTCCGGATTCGAGACCACTTCAAATTGCTCTCTAGATACGCCTTTTTCGATCAGGAATGACTCCGCCCACTCTCCCGTTCCAGGTGGAACTGTGCTTTTCATAATAATAATTTTAGGATCGCTGAGCGCGCCTGCAATATCGTTCAACACGCTTCTGACGAAGACGAGATCGGCTGAGCCATCCGTCGCGGATGGCGTCCCTACTGCAATCATAATGACTTCATTACGCCTCACCGTTTCCTCCACATCATCGCGGAAGAACAACCGATTGCCGGCTCGGTGACGATCCACCAATTCCTCCAGCCCTGGCTCGTAAATCGGAATGATGCCGTTATTCAGTCGTTCAACCTTCTCTTTGTCGCGATCCACGCAATAGACCACATGCCCAAGCTCCGCCAACACGGCTGCCGTCGTCAGCCCGACATAACCGGCGCCGATAATTCCAATGTTCATGAAGCTGCATCCTCTCTTCGCAACCTTAACTGTACAGTATCATGTGCATCAGAGAGTTCAAGTGAAACGGCGTTTAACAGGGCTGATTTACAAAACTTTTGGAAACATGCTTAAGAACAAGCTGCATCCATGTCCATAAATGAATATATACAACGCTAAAACAAGCTGCATCGGGGATCATAAAAACACAGCATTACCATGACAAAACTTCATCCAGAATGAGGCATTCCCTATTCATACATACGGTTTCAATGAAGCTTCAATGGTCTATACGATTGTATATACTACGCAAGCAAAGCCATATACATATTCTATACAGCAAACATGCCGTAGAGTGTATGCCGTTTGACCTTCACCCTCTCCAGCACGTACAATAAGGGGTATTCCTGCAAAATGAGGTGTGTTACAAATGCAAAAATCAGCTTACAAATGGTTTGTTCTTATGTTACTTCCAGCCTTGCTGCTAGCTGGCTGCGGTTCATCCAACCAGGGTTCGAACAGCATAGATCCTGCTCCGGAGCAGACAAACTCAAGCCCGCCTATCCATACAGAAAGCCCAAAACCTGATCCTTCTAACGAGACGTCAGCAACACCAACTCCTGATCCGCAACTGGATATGATTCAGGAGCAGATGAAGAACATGAGCTTGGATGAAAAAATCGGACAGCTCGTCATCGTCGGCTTAGATGGAACCGAAATGAACGGCTTCACCCAAAAGATGATCCAGGACTATAAAGTCGGCGGATTCATCTTATTCAAAGACAACATCAAAAACGCACAGCAGACGCTTGCGCTTTTGAACGATCTGAAACAAACCAATACCAGCAACGACATTCCTTTATGGTTAAGCGTAGATCAGGAAGGCGGCAGAGTGAGCCGTATGTCCTCCGAATTCGTAAAAATCCCGGCAGCGGGCCATGTAGCGGCAGCCAACAACTTGCCGTATACGAACGGAATCGGAAAGGCGCTGGGCACCGAGCTAAAGGCGCTGGGCTTCAATCTAGATTTTGCTCCTGTCCTGGACATTAACAGCAACCCTAAAAACCCAGTCATCGGCGACCGCTCCTACGGCTCGACACCAGACAAAGTAACAGCACATGGCCTGGAAGCACTGGACGGCATCACATCGGAAGGCGTAGCTGCGGTCGTCAAGCATTTTCCGGGACATGGCGATACATCCGTAGACTCGCATTATGATTTGCCTCTCGTTCATAAGTCGCTCGAGGAGCTGGAGAAATTCGAGCTCATTCCTTTCAAAGAGGCCATTGAACAGGAGGTTGACGCCATCATGGTCGCGCATCTGCTCATGATGGATCTGGACACTAAACACCCTGCTTCGATATCCGAGGCTGTAATCAACGACTTGCTGCGTGAGAAGCTGGGATATGAGGGCGTCGTGATAACGGATGATATGACAATGGGCGGCTTGCTGAACGGCAACAAAATCGGGGACGCATCCGTAACCGCCGTCCAGGCGGGTGCAGACATCGTGCTCGTAAGCCATGAAGAGAAGCTGCGAATCGAAGCTTTGGATGCCCTTAGACAAGCTGTTCACTCCGGTGAGATAAGTAAGGAACGGCTGGACGAAAGCGTCTATCGTGTGCTTAGCCTGAAGCAAAAGTACAAGCTCTCCGACGAGTCAACTCCTGATATAGACGTCTCCGCTGTCAACGAAGTCATCAATAACGCACTACAAGCCCGGCCATAATGGCCCGGGCTTTTTTATTTCCTTTTCCTATCAATCGCAACAAACTATATTTCAAGTTCCATCTAAACGAAATTCAAACCAAAGACCGACCTCTCAACAAAATAAAGATCTCTCCAAGACCCTTCACTTTCCCAAACCTGCTCACTATCCCATCAACTCAGGGCAAAAACATAATTTAGAGAGTAACATTGTAAGACTTATAAGGGCTACGGGTTAACGGTTATGGATTATCGGTTATGGGTTATCAGTTATGGGTTATCAGTTATGGGTTATCAGTTATGGGTTATCAGTTATGGGTTATCGGTTATGGGTTATTGATTCGCGCGATGGATTACACGTTATGGGTAACGTGTTTTTGGTTATCGATTCACGGGATTGGATTCGTAATATGAGTCATGCACTACGTCTTAACCGTTAAGGAGCTCGTATGATGGGATTCGCGTGATAGGTTACACGTGATAGGTTATACGTTATAGGCTACGTACGTGTTATGGGTTATTGATTCACGTGATGCGTGATGGGTCATACACTACGTGTTAAGCGTTAAGGGGCTCGTATGATGGGATTCGCGTTAAAAGTTATGCGCGATAGGGCTCGCATGATGGGATTCGTTGATGGGCTACGTGTTATGGGTTATTGATTCACGGGATGAGGTACGCGTTATGAGACATACATTACGGGTTACGCATTAAGGGGCTCGCATGATGGGTTACGCATTTTTGGTTCGTGAGATGGGGTTCACGTTATGAGTTACACGTGATGGGTACGTGTTATAGGGTTCGCGTGATGAGTAATACGATACGGGTTACGCATTATGGGGGTACACGGCAAAGTCAAGCAGATTTTGATACATACTCAAATAACTCATAGGTTTGAAAGCTAATGCGTCTACATTGCAGTACAATCAATGCTTCATTTGCAGTGATAGGCTTGCAGTGTGTTCAAATGCGCATGTAATAGCACCAGTGGAGGCGTTCAGCCTTAAGCAATATTCGTCCATGTACTGCTGGGCATACTTATCCCCGATTCCGTGAAACTTGTCCTTCATCCAACTAAACGCATTACTGGCGATCACAGATAACGGGTGGCACGTGCGCTTGCCAGAGTTGACTAAATCTCCTGCAGTATTTCGTTTTTGAAACTGCTGAAACCTTGGATTCATATCCACGCTGCTATGCCCGCCTAGGTTCAATCGTATCAATATTTCGGCTTGTTCGGAATGCTCGAGGACTTCCCTAGCCTGCTTGCGCCTGCTCAATAATTGAAATGCAAAAAAACTGCTACTGCAATTATTCTCGTCTCGTTTTACCGACTTAATGATTGCGACAGACCTCTCCTTCTGTAACCTGTCATCGGATAAAAGAGCCTGCTGATTAAAAATCTCATGTTTAACTTCTATATATTCGCCCCATATTTGCTGCGACTCCATGGACAATACGGAACGAATTTTATTCAACATGCGCCAAGCCGTCTTATAGGTAATGTCCAGAAGCGCAGATAATTGCACGGCATTAACGCTATGCTCGAACTTTCCAACTAAATACATAACAAACAACCACTTCCGTATAGAAGTGCGACTTTTATGTAAAATGGTATGGGAGGTTAGCGACTGCTGATATTTGCACTTCGTGCATTCATAAAGAGGCAGACTTCTCGTAACGATCTTATATGCAGAGCGATGTCCACAACAATAGCACTTAAAGCCTGATGGCCACTTCAAACGTTCAAGAAGAGGAAGCAAATCCTCATCCCTCCGATATTGTGCATTAAACTCTTGCCAAGCTAATAATATTCCCACATCCCTCACCCCCCCCAAAAAAAGAGAACATATGTTCTGTTTTTAGTATAACAAAATACCCAACCTTTTACAAGAGTTGGATAGATGGTTTTATCTTATATACCTGTTCCTGAGCAGATGGGAGAGTGAGCCCTTTTCCAAAAAAGAACACCCTCAGAAAGGGGGTACTGAATGATTTCTGTATACGTACATGTTATCGGGCAAAAAGTATACTGTCCTTCTGCAAGCATCCAGACTTCACACTTAGTCTGCGAATGTCCGCTCGAACCTTGTAATATCGCTGTTTTTGCCGATGATAACTAACATGTCGCCTTCAAATATACGATCGTCCGCGTGCGGAGATACAACCAAGTCATTGTCTTTTCTGCGTATGGCCATGACGCTGCAGCCGAATTTGGCTCTGAAGTCCAATGTTTTTAATGTTTTGCCGCAGAAGATTGGCGGGGCAATCATTTCGACGAGACTATGTTGGGGGGATAACTCCAAGTATTCAATCATGTTTTTGGAGGTGACCTGATGGGCTACCCGTACTCCTGTATCGCGCTCCGGGTGAACGATATGGTCCGCACCGACGCCTTCAAGCACCCGCTGATGATAATCGCTTGTTGCCTTGGCTGTTACGAATTTGACGCCAATATCCTTCAGAATCAATGTAGTTAATATACTGGACTGAAGGTTTTCGCCTATGGCTACAATCGCATGATCCAGATTGCGCACACCGAGCTCCCGCATGACCTGATCATCAGTCGAATCGGCTTGATAGACATGGGACAAGATAGGCGCGTATTCCTGTACTCTCTTCTCATCCTTGTCGATTCCCATAACTTCGTAGCCAAGCGATAGCAATGTTCGCGTCACACTTCCCCCGAATCTCCCTAACCCAATGACTACAAATTGTTTTCCCATCTGACGAGCCTCTCTTCTACTATTCATTGTTGATTGGACACAGCAAAGACCACAGAGAAACAAGCTCTCTGTGGTCATGACGAACACAAGCGCGCGCACTTATCTCCCGAACAACGCTTACGAGGTTAGCTGACGGATTCGGAAGTCGAGAGCTCCCTACCATAACATGGATTCACCCCTGCGACCCATTACGATCGCTTTGGTTCCCCCGCTGGTCTTAACGGACCATTGAGCGTTACGCATATTCATTTATGAGCCTAATGCTACTCCTTTCCGAATGTTTTGTAAAAGCGCATTCCAGACATGTTTCGGCGGAAAAAGCTTAAAAATCCCGATAGAAGCGCTTACATGCATTGCGCTATCAGCCGATCGCGAATTATATGCGTTTATTGATGCTTTTCTCAACTAGACCATCTCCTCCTGCGCTAGTTGGAAATAAGGGGAGGAATCTATTCCGGTTCTGCTGACAACGTCATTTTCAGTTTAAACTGCTTTGGCGTACAGCCGTTGAAGCGTTTGAACAATTCATAAAAATGCGCCATATTCTCCAGTCCTACGGAATGTGCGATGTCCGTTATTTTTCGATCGGTAAGGGCAAGCAGGCGCGTAGCCTTAGCAATACGTCGCCGATTGACATACTCGGTAAACGGCAGTCCCATATGCGTTTTGAAATACTTAGAAAAATAGACATAGCTCATTCCGGCTAAAGCGCTCAGTTCAGACATATGTATCTTTTCGCCCAGTCGCTCATCTATAAAGGCAATGACAGGCTTCAGTACGTGAGCGTCCAGCTTTCCGCCCGGTGATAATATGTCGTTTGCGTCATGCCTTAGCATGGCAAGCATCAGCGCTTTGATATGCATGCTGACCGCTACCTCGTAGCCATGACGTCTGGCCATGACTTCCTCATGAATGCTGAAGATCGCACGGCCCACCTCCTCCCTTGCATTTGGGTTGGACGCGAACAGATCATTCAGTCCGTCAAGCGGCTGAAGCACCTCCATGAAACAGCTTAAATAGTTAATCGTCGCCGGATCGAAGTACGGCTCCAGATCGACGTGAAGTACAATATATTCTACTTCGTGCCCTGCATGACCTACTGCTCGATGAAGCTGATTGGAGCCAATCACCATCACATCGCCCTGCTCCAGGCGATAGGTTCGGTCTAAGGTATGCATCTCATGAATTCCGTCTAATACGAGAATAAACTCTACTTCCTTATGATAGTGCCAGCTAGGCAGCTCTGCGCCAGCGAAGCCTTCAAGAAAAAATGTCCATACTTTCAGGCATAGCTGCTGATTCTGGTAATGTATAGGCTCTTTTATAATATCCAAGGCTATCTCTCTCCCGAATGTTAAAATGTTGAAAATGGATATAAAACCATTAAATTATTGCATATACGGCTGCAGCTACTCCCTTGTATGATTAAGACAAAGCTAACCACAAATAAAGGAAGGTGACCCTCTATGAAAGTGGCAGTCCTAGGTTGCGGAGGCATGGGTGCTATTCATGCCGTTATATACGCCAGTCTCGCAAACGTTCAATTAACAGGTGTTTGCGATGCAAATCGTCAATTGGCCGATACATTGGCTGGGCAGACAGGAGCAACCGCATATTACTCGTTCGACGACATGCTGGCAAATGCGGATTTTGATGCGGTAAGCATCGCGCTGCCTACCTATTTACACAAAGAATATACGCTTAAAGCTGTGAAAGCAAGAAAGCATATTATTTGCGAAAAGCCTATCGCCCTTTCACTGGAAGATGCACGGGAGATGATGACGGTCAGTGAAGAGAACGGCGTCCGTCTGTTTATTGGACATGTTGTTCGCTTCTTCCCTGATTACAACCATCTCAAGCAAACGTTGGACAGCGGAAAGCTGGGGCGTCCTGCGGTCGCTCATGCCAGCCGGATCGGCGGGCATCCGGGCAACTGGTTTGCGGATGAAGGCTTAAGCGGGGGCGTCATCGTTGATCTGATGATCCATGATCTGGACTTCCTGCGCTCCTGCTTCGGTGAGGTCGAAAGCATATATGCCCTGAACGCGAAACAAGAGGGACTCGATTATGCTCTGGTCACTTTGCGCTTCGAAAACGGCACGATTGCAAATGTGGAAGCCAATTGGGGTTACCCAGGGCCGTTCCATACCAAAGCTGAAATCGCCGGCAGCACCGGTATCGTTCGGGCCAATAGCCTGAAAAGCAGCTCCATCCAAATCGTCAAGCAGGGGACAAGCAGCGATACGACTGGAGCCGTCGTCATACCGGGCAGCCCAGGACACAGAAGCCCGTATGAGCTGCAATTAGAGCACTTTATTCGCTGTATTGAAGATGGGAGCGAGTCGATCGTTACGGCAGCAGATGCCTACAAAGCGCTTGAGTTGGCCCTATACGCCAGAGAGAGCGCGGTTACTGGCAAAGCCGTTTATTTGAAAGGAGGCCACGCGAAATGAGCAACCTAAAGGTTGGTATGATCAGTTTTGCCCATGAGCATGCCTTTTCTTATCTGGATGCTTTGCTGTCCATCCAAGAAGTTGATATCGTTGGCATTGCGGATCCCGTAGCCGAAAGAGTGGCGGAGGCAACAGCCAAGCATAACATAACTTACTATAATGACTACCTTGCGCTGCTGGAGCAGCCGCTGGATGCCGTTGTCGTCTGCTCTGAAAACGCGCTGCATGCCGAGATTGTAATCGCTGCCGCGGGCAAAGGCGTCCATGTGCTGTGCGAGAAGCCGCTCGGCATATCAATCGATGAGATGAGTCAAATGCTTGAAGCCTGCAAGGACAACCATGTCCAGCTCATGACAGCATTTCCTTGTCGCTATCTTGCAGCGGTCGTGGAAGCCAAGCAGGCGGTAGAACGTGGCGAGATCGGAGAGATCGTAGCGATCAAAGGAACGAATCGCGGCACAGCTCCATCCGGCTGGTTCGTTGATCGCAGCTTGTCCGGAGGCGGCGCCCTGCTCGACCATACGGTCCATGTAATGGATCTCATGCGCTGGTTCACCGGCTCCGAACCAACTGAAGTGTACGCATATGCCGCCACTTTGTTCAATGAGCAGCTTGAGGTAGACGATGCCGGGATGATCCATGTGAAATTCGAGAACGGCGCATTCGGAGTTGTCGATACAAGCTGGTCCCGCAAGCCTCCATTCCCGACATGGGGAGACGTCACCATGGAGATTATCGGTACTAAAGGCGTATTATCCGTTGATTCCTTGGCTCAAGTGAATGAAGTATACAGCCAGCAAGACGGACTTGGCCAATGGAATTATTGGGGGGACAATATGGATCTATATCTGATTCGTTCCTTCGTTCAAGCCATCCGCAGCGGTCAACAGGTTCCGATAACAGGAGTAGACGGCATGCGTTCCGCTGCTGTTGCTCTTGCCGGCTACCAATCGATTCAAGAAGGCCAGCCCGTAAAGCTGCACTCCTAAACCTATTAGGGACCATAACCATTCCGTGCACGCTCCGAGCAGAAACATCCTCGTATAAGTGCAAAAGAACCTCAAAGCCCGCATGTCGGCGGGCTTGAGGTCCTTTTTTTCATAAGCACAACTGAGATATCTGTCGAAACTATACCAGCCTGATGATATTACTTCAATTTGAATAAAGCAACAAGCTCTTGGAGCTCAGTAGCCATTCGGCTAAGAGATTCCGATGACGCGGATATTTCCTTCATAGAATCACGCTGCCGGTTCGTATCCTCCGAGATCCCGTCCAGCTCTTGTAGAGCATGTTCAGAAATGCCAACAATCTCCTGCATGGATGCGGACACTTCCTCCGTGCTGGCGGATAACTCCTCCGTCGCCGCGGATACCTCCTGGATTTGAGCGGAAACGCCATTCACTGTGGTCATAATACTTTCGAAGGCCTGCCCAACCTGATCAAACTGGTCCACGCTCTTATGAACCTCGCCGATGCCTTCTGCAATGGCGGTTGACGTGGATGCCGTCGACCTCTGAATCTCATGCAAGATTGAGCCGATGGATACTGTCGCCTCGGTCGTCTGTACAGCCAGCTTCTTCACTTCCCCGGCAACGACAGCAAATCCTCTGCCATGCTCGCCTGCGCGCGCAGCTTCGATTGAAGCATTAAGCGCGAGCAAATTCGTCTGACTCGCAATCTCCGAAATGTAGCCTACAATTCCATTAATCTCCGCCGTCTTCGCTTCCAGCTCCCGCACCATCTCAGCCGATCGGCCAACAGCGCCGCTCGCCTGCTTAATTTGGCCGACAGCAAGCTGTACAACGCGATCGCCTTTCATCACATCGTCATGCATCATCATGGCATGCTCGCTTACGACCCCGGAAGACTCGGCAATCTTCTGAATGCCGATTGCCATCTCTTCCATCGCTACGGCGGATTGCTCCGACCCATGATGCTGTGATTTGGCCCCTGTGGCAACCCGTTCGACTGCTACTGCCATCTGCTCGGCTGCTGTAGCCGAATCAACCGATATGGCTGTCAATTGCTCAGTCGAAACCGCAGTATGTTCTATAGCTTCCGTCAGCTTCACCAGCGTCATCTTGAAGGAATTCAACATTTCGTTCATATTCGCCCTTAGCTGAGCGAGCTCGTCTTCACCATTAACCTGCAGCCTTTCGGTTAGATCACCCGCTGCTACTTTCGTCATCAGCTTGGACATCGCAAATATCGGACGCAGAATGAAGCCAGCTACGATATAAGAGATGACCGCTACAACCAGCGAGCAAATAATAATGACAATAACCCCTATATTCATCGCCTCATTTACGCTGGTCAGAAGCTCCTCCTCATCTCCCGATACGATGACTCGCCACCCCGTCATCTCAATCGCAGCATATGAAGCCAGCTTATTCAATCCGTCAAGCTCTGTATAGGAGACAGTACCGGTAGCCCGAGTGAGAACTTGCTCTGTGTAAGTTTTGATTTTGGCCTCGTCAGCATATTCCCTGAAATCCCTGCCAATTTTCTCTTCGGTAGGATGGGCCAAATAAGTGCCGTCCTTAGCCAGCACATACGCATAGCTGGATTCGCTCATTTTATTGCGGCTAAGGTTGTTCAGGATGTGGCTCGGATTGACGATCATTTGAACAAGACCGCGGAATTGCTGCTGATCGTCAATGATCGGCACGTCGATAATAATGATGTTTTCGTCGGTAATCCCGTCATGAATAATGTCCGAAATGCCTACATTCTTCTCTTCCTTTATCCGAATAAAGTTGTCAAACTTCGATAAATCCAATGCTTCCCTCTTATCACTGATAGACATTCCCGATGCCGAAGCATACGAATAGGAACTAACGTCAGGATGCATCGCCTTCATGGACTGGAGCAAGGGAACCACACTTGTCTCATCACCTTGTAGAAACTGCTTCTTATAGGCATCCAACATACCTTCCACCGCAGATACATTGCTCTCTAGAAAATCGTTAAGCGCTGTCGCATTTGATGTAGCTACAGTAATTTGCTGCTGCTTGAGATCCTTCTCTACGATGTCGGTAAACAAGCTTGTTAATATCCAGGCGACGATCAAAACCGGAATAACAGTCAAGCACAACAACAAGACAATAAATTTGAAACGAACCGAACCCTTCAAACTCTTCATCCATTTCCAATTAGAAATCTTCATTCAAGTCCCCCCAATGATGCCATTCATACTTCATTCATCGGAGAATTTCGACAAAATAATAAATAATTCGACACAAATTCATGAACATTTTCAAAGTGCCTTGAACCGATTATCTCTCGAACTTGCCGTAGTCTTTTATCGTAACCTGGACGGACGGCCTGATTATAACTTGGGGATATACAAGATCCCAATCCAGCTTTGACCATTTGGAAAAACTCATACTATTTCGTACATGCTTGCCGATTCCGATGCTGTCCACATTGTTTTTTTGCATTTTTTTGATGATCGCATCAAGCTTACGGCTAATGTGCTGTGATACCAGCTTTTCCAGCTTCCCTCTTTCATTCTGATCGCTGAGTTTAAAATCCCCGTTGTATTCCAGAACCGAACCTCTAATTTGAACAGCTATATCTACTTCATAAGTGCCCGAACTGCTCTGAGATACACTCACCTTCCTTTTATTGCTCAATGTGCTGAAGACATACTCTCCCCCTAATCCGACTTCCCCCAAATCAATGCTTATTTCTCCACGCTTAAAGGAATCCCTTAGAAAGGCGAAATAAATCGCTTGATCGGCATCCAGTTTGGTCTTGTACTGATCTCCGTCGAATAATGCAATGCCATCAATCGCAACATCCTCTCCCACATCCTTAATGATGGGAGCAATTGCATCAATTCCATCGTCAAAGTAGTCCCTTGCAAATTCGTACAGAGTAATTTCCGGGACGTTATTGGAGCGCGCTTCCTTATCCAGCATCCGATCGATATATTGTCCCGTTGAGGGATGCGAAGGATATTTTTTCTTTAATAGGTCGCTGGCGTTGCCGTTCACTACGGTAATCTTAATACGCTGAGAGATCGCAGGATCTCTTACCAACGTATCGATATAACTCCACAGCCCTTTCCTCGACAAGCTTAATCCGTATAATGTACTGCGCATCTGTCCGCTAACCAATCTCAATTCACTTTTCCTGGCGATCTTCATTTTGGCTTCCTTGCCTGTCTGGGCTACCGCGCTAAAACTTTCATATCTCACCTTCCTTAATTGGGCATCAATAATGGGATAAGTAACCGAAAACAGTAATTGATCCTCCGCATGCTCATGCTCCGCCGGAATCAAATCAAAGCTCGCTGTATGGAGAAAGCCAAGCCTCTCAATGATGCGTTGATCGCCGCAGCCGCTAATCAAAACAGCCATTAATATGGCTGTGAAAACAATCCGCACCTTACTCACGGTTCATCGCTCCTTTTTTCGCCCATAAAATGACAATCAACAAAAGCGGCAAACCGAATGTAACCGATGTTTCCACATAGCCGAGATATTGCAGCCATTGCTCCACTTCTCCAATAACATCCGGTATCCAGGACACAGCGTAGAGAAGTCCGAATATGACGACCGCATGCCATTTTACGTTTACCTTTGGAACCATTCGTTTCGCAACCTCCACAGCTGCCCACATGTACATCACAATGGTGATTAAAGCAGGGAATAAAAAGAATCCAAATAACAAGTTTTCAATTCGTTCAACGAATGGCAACCGAATAAATGAAAGCAATTCCAGAAGCGGATACTTCATTTTCGTTAATTGTCCGAAGCTGTAGAAACCGAAACAAATGAAGGAGAAAAAAAGGTAGGTCAATGATGTGATGATGTTTCCTGCATAAACGGCCTTCATGAACTTCCCCTTTTTCTCCACGTACGGAAATAACAGCAGGGCAAGCTCGAATCCCAAAAAGGCATTGTAAATGTCAAGACTCCCCATGACCATGTCCGTATCGCCCCGAAAGAAAAAGGTGGTAAGCCTTGCCCACTCAAAATCCTCGAAGTAAAAGAACAACAGGAGCGTCATCCATATGATCATCCAAAAAAAGCTTGTTGAAGCTTTGGCAATCGTATATACGCCGCCAACTACTAATATGAAAGATAAAATATCAATCAAAGCTTTGAAAAACATGGGATGGGTCGAAGGAAAAGCAATCATTTGAAAAATAATGACATATTGCTTGGCGACCATACAGCCTAGAAGCGACCATAATGCTACCAGGAAGGTATAGATTGGATACAGTATAAACTTGGGGATCGCTTGCTCGAGAATTTCAAATATGGATCTTCCTTGGCCCAAACGATATACTCGTGAAATGAGATAGATCGCAAATGAGGAAATACCTAAAAAAATGATGACAGAGGCCCAGCCATTGTAGCCGAAGCTCTGAGCCAGCAAGCGCGGAATGCTAAATATGACAACTCCGGATTGAATCATGTAGATTAAGAGCGCGACATGAAAAGGAAACAGTTTCTCCTTCACTTTTTTCCCTCACTTACTTTCTGATTCTATTTTTCACCTTGTTTGGAGAAGCCGATTGCGAAGGTCGTTCCTTCAGCGCCCAGAATGGAGCGCGAATAAACACGTCACGCCAATCCTTCGGCTTAAACGGAGCAACCGGGGTAACATACGACGTATTGAGGCTTGTCAGTCCCGATAAATGAATGATGATCAGGGCAAATCCCATCATAAGCCCTAAATTCCCCATCATTCCTGCTAAAATAATTAATCCAAAGCGGATGAGACGAATCGATGCGCTCATCACATAACTCGGGATAACGAATGATGCAATCGCGGAGGAAGCGACCGCAATAATTAAAATATTGCTGGTCAGGCCTGCCTGGACTGCTGCTTGCCCGATCACGATACCGCCTACGATACCAATGGTTTGCCCGATCTTCGTCGGCAGCCTGGCTCCCGCTTCCCTAAGCAGCTCGATCGTGACTTCCATGAGCAATGCTTCGTACAGTGGCGGGAAGGGCACCCGCGCCCTGGATTCCGTAATCGTAATTAACAAATCCTCAGGGATCATCTCATAATGAAAAGTCGTTACTGATACATACATAGCGGTAAACGTAACCGTGATCAGAAAGGCAATGAGCCTTAATATACGAATAGCAGAGCCCAGCGCCCAGCGCTGATAATAGTCGTCGGGAGACGAAAAAAATTCGAAGAAGGACGCCGGCGCCGAGAAGACAGACGGACTTCCGTCCAGTACACCCAGTATTCTGCCACCGACCAGCTTGGATACAGCGGCATCCGTACGTTCCGTTGTTGGGAATAGAGGAAAGATCGAATTGGGAAAATCGTCGATATATTGAATAAGCATATTGCCGTCGTGTACAGCATCGATCTCGATGTTTTTTATGCGTTGGACTAGCTCATTGACGTTTTCCATATTCGCTATGCCGTCAATATACAAGATATACACATCGGACTTGGTCACTTCACCGACCTGAAGCTTGATGACTTTCAGGTGCGAGCTTCTTACTCTTCTTCGGATGAGCGATAAATTTTGACTCGCCGATTCCACGAAGGAATCATGCGGGCCATTGATCACCGTTTCCGTCTCTGACTGGGAAATCGACCTTGATTCAGGCCTGTACATATTAATCAGATATACATCGTCTTCATGAAAAAGAGAAACCTTCCCCTCCAATATCCCTTTTATTACGGTTTTGGAATCGGTGGTTAAATGAAACTGGGAGCGTTCAAATAGCGTCTTCACTTCATCAGAATTAACTTTGTTCAGTGGAATAATGACATCCCTGGTAAACTCCTCGCTGCCCAGCAAATACCCGAAATACACCAAATCTACACCGATCTCTGGAATGGTTCGATGGGTTAGATCGCAGCAATCCGAAAAATTGTCCAAAACATGCTGCAGGGTTGGGAGCGAGGAAGGCTCCAATTGATCCTGTTGCTGCTCATCAGATTCATTGCGCTTCATGATCTTCTCGCTCCTTCATCAGGGATGATCATACTATTCGCCATTTCAGCTCCATCCATACCAGCATTATCCTATTTGTAGAGCTGGTATTTAGGCAATAAAAAAGAAGCCGCCGTAATTAGGCGACTTCAGGAAAGAACATTATGATTATGACTTGTTGTGCACTCCAGCCTGAGCTGGAACTAATCTTTCATGCAAGTAATCTACAATATGCATCGCTTCCATCTTGAATGGAGGCTTATGCTTCTCAATGCCCAGCTTCATCTGCAGCAAGCAGCCCGGGTTGCTCGTCAGCATATAGCGCGCATTCGTAGTTGCCGC
This sequence comes from Paenibacillus sp. NPDC057967, assembly GCF_042887015.1. Lineage (NCBI taxonomy): Bacteria > Bacillati > Bacillota > Bacilli > Caryophanales > Paenibacillaceae > Paenibacillus > Paenibacillus sp. NPDC057967. The sequence goes on along the minus strand of NZ_JBHVQB010000006.1, from coordinate 430,862 downwards.
ATGCTCCATCTTATGTTCAAGCAGTTGACCAGCCATCTCTGGCTGCGTCACATTGTAGATGCCCGCTGATCCGCAGCAGCGGTCCGATTCCTTCATCTCGACGAAACACGCGCCTTCCACGCTGCGCATCAGCTGACGAGGCGCTCCGGAGCTCTTCATGACGTTGCGAAGATGGCAGGAATCCTGGTACGTAACGGTTACTTGATTCTGTTCATCCAAATGCTCTGCAAACTTAGGAATTCTCCCCTTCTCAACAACAAGCTGGCTGATGTCAATAACGCGCTCCGCAAACCACCTTGCGTCCTCGCGAACTTGAGGGTTGCTATCCTCGTGCATGAGGTGATCGTACTCGACAAGCAGCGCTCCGCAGCCACCGGCATTGGACACGATGTAGTCGATTCCCGCTTCCTTGAAAACGGCAATATTGACTTTCGCCAGCGATCTCGCCTGATCCATCTCGCCGCTATGGGCATGCAGCGCGCCGCAGCAAACCTGTTCCTTCGGAATAACGACCTCGAAGCCGGCTTCCGACAAAAGCTCAACCGTGTTCACGTTAGTCCCGGCGAACATCACATCCATAATACAGCCGCGGAATAAGGCGACGCGGGCAATCGGAGTGCCCTTGGCGGGATAGAATGTGCCAATCTGCTCAATGACGCCTTTTGAAGTCGAATCCGGCAGGATAGATTCCATCTCGCGGAGATGGTCCGGGAACATGCGCATAATCCCCGTTCCTCTAGCCAGCTTGCGAAGGCCCGACTTCTGATAGAAAGCGAGCGATCCGCCCAGCAGCTTCAAGCTGCCCCTGTTTGGGAAGACGCCCTTGAACATCAGCTTCCGTAATCCTTTGACCGGAACGCTGTGCGAGGCATGATCCTCGATCGCATCTCGCGCCTGCTCGATTAATTGACCGTACTTCACGTCCGCCGGACAGACCGGCTCGCATGCTCTGCAGCCCAGACAATGATTCATTTGATCCTGAAACATCTGATCCGGATCCATAAGTCCGTCAGCGACCGCCTTCATAAGAGCGATTCGGCCGCGCGGCGACTCCGGCTCTACACCTGTCTCACGAAATGTAGGGCAAGCAGGCAGGCAGAAGCCGCAGCGCATGCAATTGGTAAGCTGGTCATAATCCAGCTTGTTCAATAGTGTCTGCGCAAGCGGATTCGTATGCTTGATGTCTGGTTTCTTCATCACGTTAGTCTCACCCATGCTGCAGAACCACCCTTTTTCTTGATTCTTTGGCGAATACTTTGCCTGGATTGAGCAAGTTATGCGGATCGAAGGCTGCCTTAATGCCGCGCATTACTTCAATTCCCGGAGCGCCCACCTTCCATTCCAAATATGGCGCCTTGACCATGCCTACGCCATGTTCGCCCGTAATGGTGCCGCCAAGCTCGATTGACGCCTCGAAAATTTCTGCGAACGCCTCTTCGACACGATGCACTTCTTCCTTGTCCCGGGCATCCGTCGTTGCGGTCGGATGCAAGTTCCCGTCTCCGGCATGTCCGAATGTTGCGATCGTGACGTTGTACTTCTTGGCGATTTCGTTAATGCGAAGCACCATATCGGCAATCTTCGAACGCGGCACCGTCGCGTCCTCCAGCATCGTAGTAGGACGCAGACGCGCAAGCGCCGTGAATGCGCTGCGGCGCGCAGTAAGCAGCCGATCCGCTTCCTCCCGGCTCTCCGCCACTTCCAGACGGTCGGCCTTCTCCAGCTCGCAAATTTCCCGGATGCGGGCAATATCGCGCTCTACTGTCTCGGGATCGCCATCCTGCTCAATCAGCAATACCGCTTCCATATCGAGCGGAAGCCCCAGCTTCGCAAAGTCGTCCACCACCCTGATGGTCGGATTGTCCATAAATTCAAGCGTAGCCGGTATAATCTTCGACTCAATAATTTTGGATACCGTGCGCGCAGCTCCATATATATCCTTATACATCGCCAGCATTGTTTTCTTCGCCTTCGGCGGCGGAATCAGCTTCAAGATGGCTTCCGTAATAATCGCCAGCGTTCCCTCCGAGCCGACCAGCAGCTTGGTCAAATCATAACCCGCTACGTCCTTCATCAGCTTACCGCCCGTCCGAATAATGCTGCCATTCGCCAGTACGGCTTCCAGACCAATCACATAGTCTTTGGTCGTGCCGTACTTAAGGCCACGCAAGCCGCCGGAGCATTCGGCGATATTGCCGCCGATGGTGCTGATCTTCATGCTGCTAGGGTCCGGCGGATAGAATAAACCCAAGCTTTCAATATGGGCGATCATCTCCGCTGTAATAAGTCCCGGCTGGACGGTAGCTGTCAGATTCTCCAAATCTACCTCAAGGATGCTGTTCATTCTATGCATGACCATAACTATTCCGCCTTCAGAAGGAACCGTCCCTCCACAGAGGTTCGAGCCCGATCCTCTGCTCACAAGCGGAATTCGGTATTCGCTCAGCACTTTCATAATTTGAGACACTTCTTCAGTAGAAGCCGGGTAAATAACGCCGTCCGGCAGCGATTGCAGCATTGGTGTTCCGTCATAGGAATGGGCCACCAACGCCTCCTGATCATCGCGATAATGCTTCTCCCCTACGATGGCGCGAAGCTTAGCTGTAATTTCGAATTTTAGCATATGAACCTCCTGATTCATGGTCAATAAAATAATAGATCAGGTCATCTGATGACTTTTCTTTCATTATAGCTTATGCTTAGATAGAAATATAGTCAATTCGTAATATTTCATGGAGGACTCGGGAATGCGCAATATGAAGATTGAAACGGAGAAAGGGCATGAAATTGTCGGCCGTCTAATTCTAGAGAGAATTTCGAGCGGTGAGTGGGAGCCGGGGGCGAAACTGCCTTCAGTCGTGGAGCTGTCGCAGCAGTTCGGTGTAGGACGCTCCACGCTTCGCGAGGCGTTAAGTGCGCTCAAAGCAACAGGCTGGCTAGACATTCGCCATGGTGGCGGAACGTTCGTGAAGAAAGTTTTGCCCAGTGACAATACGCAGGGCAGTACCCTATTCCAGGAAGCAAGCTCCATTCTGGAAATTCTCGAGGTGCGCAAGCTGCTGGAGGCCGGCACTTCCTCCTACGCGGCCGAACGCCGTACCGAAGAGGACTTGGCCAAGCTGCAAGCCATTCTGGACAAGATGGAGCATGCTCTTCTGCAAGGCGACACCGTTGAGGGCGAAAGAGCCGATGTAGAGTTTCATACCGCAATAGCAGCCGCTTCCCGCAACTCCCTGCTTATTCAGCTTATGGAATCGCTGACGCAGCGGCTGAGCGAGACGATCGGCAAAACACGAGAGCTTTGGTTTTACCAGGAGAAATCAACGGCTGAACGACTACTTGACGAGCACAGGTCAATCTATGAAGCCATTAAATCCGGCGATGCACATTTGGCGAATCAACTAATCGGCGAACATTTGACGAAAGTAGAGACCGTACTGAAAGCTACAATTAAAAGCGCCAAACCCTAAAAGAACCGCTGTAAGAGTCAGTTTCCTGATCTCCTGCAGCGGCTCTTATACCATTATACGCAATCCGTTATTCAGCTGGCTCCTCCAAAACGGTCGGATCCATATAAATGATTTCCCACATATGCCCGTCTATGTCTTGGAAGCCCGCTTGGTACATAAAGCCGTGGTCCACCGGATCGATGCTAGGCTTTGCCCCCGCAGCAAAAGCCCGATCGACGATAGCCTGCACCTCTTCCTTGCTATCAGCCGACAATCCAACCAGAACCTCAGTCGTAGCAGACGTATTCGCAATGTCTTTAGTAGTGAACCCTTTGAAAAACTCCTCTTGAAGCAGCATCACGAAGATGTTCTCCCCAACGATCATGCAAGCTGCCTTATCATCCGTAAAATTAAGATTAAATTCGAAACCGATCTTGCCAAAAAACGTTTTCGACGCTTCCAGGTCTTTCACCGGTAAATTTACGAATATTTGCTTGGACACTAATGCCATTTGCAATCCCTCCGCCGTCTATAAGTTGCATTTCCAATAAACTATGGTTATTATAACCTGAAAAATCGGTTTTTGTTTCTTATAGATTGCGAATCTCACTTATGTTACTGCCGTTGATCCCAAGCACCCACCAAATAGGACAATAGCTTCATTGTTTGCTCCATAGCAGCAGATGTGTCCGGCAGCTCCGCCATTCGGAGTGCAGATTCGTTCAATCCGCCGGAGATGAAAGAAGCAAGCGCGTCTATGGATGCCTCTGCAAACATGCCTTGCACCTGCATCAGCGTAAGCTGTTCGCGCAAATGGCTCATCGAATTTTGCTCATCCAGCATTCGCCATGTATCCCAGCCCAATACGGAAGGGCCGTCAATCAACATTATCCTCTTGTTCGCCGGCTCTACCGCCGCAGTCAGGAAGGCACGGCAGCCAAGCAGCAGCTGCTCCCTCAGATCGTTGCTGCGGGAAGCTTCTTGCTCTACCCGCTCCCCTACCTCATGCTGAACCGACTCCAGCACAGAGTGGAACAATCCGTGTTTATTGCGAAAATGATGGTACAGCGCACCGCGGGTCACTTCCGCTTCAGCTGCGATGGCCTCCAATGCCGCACCTGCATAACCATGCTCAGCAAAGTGTCTTTTCGCAACTCCGATCAGCCTCTGCAGCGTTTCGTTCGCATCCTCCTTCGTCCTTCTCATAACCTGACCCATACCCTTTCCTTACCACACCTGCTCCTGATACAAGCCGCTTTGCTCATCAGAAGGCGGGATAATCTTAATCATATCTATTAGAATACCATTGGGATCGCTGATGATAAAATGCCTTTGTCCAAAATCCTCATCCCGCAGCTCTCGTTCAAGAGGCAGCTTAGCCTCTACGACAAGACGCTCGTACTCACTGTCGACATCCTCTACTTCAAAATTCAAAATCATGCCGGCAGCCGGACGCCGGAATCCTTCAGGAATAGTCTCATGCGAGTGATCCAGAAGCGCAAGCTCAAACGGCAAGCTGCCCTCCTCCAGCTTTAGGCTGGCGTACCAGTCCGATTCAAAAACGATTTGAAATCCAAAGTAGTCACGGTAAAAACGGATACTTTCCTGAAGCTTTTCTGTTTGAATAACGGCATACATACTGTTGACACGCATAATTGGCCACGCTCCTTATTGGTTGTAGGTTGCTGTCTTCTTTCTGTAATTTAACATACATACTGTATGTACGTAAATGGGGTGGCACAACTATTTTATTTGCGGATGGGCTCACTATCCCCTCAGCTCAGAATGAATGCAGCATTTTAGATCAACATAGACTTTGAATCTTCTTCAACTTTTAATCTTCTCAAGCTTTGGGTGGGCGTTAATGGTCGCTATTTTTGAGTCGTAACAGACTTTGAATCACCACAAACTTCCAGCAGTTGCGGATCCTTAGTAGTCGCTGACTTTGAGCCGTAACAGACTTTAAATCACCACAGACTACTAGCTGTTGCCCACCTTTAGAGATCGCTAACATTGAGACGTAACAGACTTTGAATCGCCACAGACCTCCAGCAGTTGCGGACCTGTAGGGAGCTCTAACATTGAGACGTAACAGACTTTAATCACTACAAACTTTCAGCAGTTGTTGACCTGTAGTGATCACTAGTTTTGAGCCGTATCTGACTTTAAACCACCACAGACCTCCAGCAGTTGCGGACCTGTAGGGAGCGCTAACTTTGAGCCGTATCAGACTTTAATCACTACAAACTTTCAGCAGTTGTTGACCTGTAGTGATCACTAGTTTTGAGCCGTATCTGACTTTGAATCACCACAGACCACTAGCAGTTGCGGATCTTTAGTGGTCGCTGACTTTTAGCCGTATCTGACTTTGAATCGCCACAGACCTCCAGCAGTTGCGGACCTGTAGGGAGCGCTAACTTTGAGCCGTCTCAGGCATTAATCACCACAAACTTCCAGCAGTTGCGGACTTTTAGTGGTCTTTGGCTTTGAATTCCGCATCTATACTTCAATAAATACAAAAAGACTTATCTTCTCTATCGCTAGAGAAGGATAAGTCCGCACAGTTGATCTAATGTAATTGATGCAAATGAAGTATTTGAAGTATTTGAAGCATTTGAAGTTTTCAAAGTAATTGAAGCTTTTTAGTGCTACCAGAACTAAGCTCCTGAGCAAAGGGGATAGTGAACCCTCCGGGCAAACCCTGCTCATTCCTATAAAGAAGTCTGATTATTGCGCAGCATGGACGTTCGTGTACTCGCGTAAATGATTAAAAACAAAACAACGAATAAGACCATTACTCCCGCCGAATACCGGTACATAGATGCGTAATCGGTCATCGTAGCGATCGCTCCCAAGAGCAGAGCACCAACCGCAACCCCAAAGTCAGTCGAGTTGTAGAACATACTGTTCGCCGCGCCATATTGCTCTTTGGAAGATGTGCGCAGCATCCAAGCCTGCAAAGTAGGCTGAATAGCCCCGAAGCCAAGCCCATACAGCAGCGCAGCTATAATAAGCATGCTCATAGTATGGGTATAAGACAACAGCAACATGCTGGCCGCGACGAACAGACCAGCCGGGATAAGCACTGTTGCCGGACCTTTGCGGTCGAATAGACGGCCCGATATTGGCCGAATAATTACAATTGTAATTGCGTTAAACAGGAAGAACATCCCCACCTGCTTCAAGCCTGCGAACTCTCCAAATAACACGATAAAGCTTAACAGACCACTGTAGGTTATAGATAACATCATGTTCAGCACAGCCGGCATCCAGAGCTTATGGTTAAAGCCCGTTTTGCCTGCGACACCGGATACAGCAGCCGCATTAAGAGATGCCTGATGAACACCTCCCTTTATACGCACAATGCCAGAGAGCAGCAATATCGGAAGGATCAATAGTACAACTGCCGTCCCTACTGACGCCAGCGTACCAAAGCCAAAACCCGACATCACATTCATGCCAATCATAGGTCCTATGGACATAGCCAAGCTAGTCGATAAGCCGAAGTATCCAATCCCTTCCCCCATTCTGCGGGCAGGTATAAGCTGAGATACCAGAGTTGGCAATATTGTGCTCGCCATGCCGAAACCAACACCGTAGCCAATCCGCATGATCAATAACGAGCCAACCGTATGCGCAAATGGATACAACAGTGTCGTAATGGCTGCAAGCAGCAAGCCTGCCATCAATAAATAATCTTTGGACACCCGCTTCATGAAAGCCGCGGTCATAAAACGAGCTGCGATCGATGTCAGAGCAAATACGCTGGTCACTAGACTTACAGCTACATTGCCGGCATGAAGATCATTTTGCACATAGGCCGGAAACGATGATAGCAGCATTTGCAAATTCAAAAACAATAAGAAGGAACAAACGGTAATTGACAAAAAGGACTTGGTCCATAACGGTTCTTGTTGCGATTCTTGCTGCATGTTAAAACTCCATTCCTTATTTTTCAGCTGTTCATTGGCAACTTATTCACTGGATTCCTGTTCCAGCATATGGCTGGCATGCGCTTGAATCCGCAGCAGAATATCCATCACCTGGGCAAGCTCGGCTTCCGACACAACAGATTTTACGATGTCTGTCATCCCCGCTTCAATCGGGATCGTCTGCTCGATTACCTTACGCCCCTTCTCCGTACTGTATACGAGAAAAGAGCGCCGATCCTGCTTGCCGACTTGCTTGTAGATGAACCCTTTGCCTTCCAAATGATCGAGGATTCGCGTCGTAGCGGGCTTGTCCTTATGTGTGCGATCAGCAATCTCCTTCTGAATCAGCCCTTGCGAGCGGACAATCGTATATAATACTGACCATTGCTCAGGTGTTACTTCATATTCCTTCAATCGCTGCTGCAGCAGCGCAGTAAGCTTCCGGTATGTCACTCCCATTATGAACCCGATGGATCCGATAGGCATTTCCTGTTCCAGTTGTTGGTGGTGCTGTTGATGCTGTTGGGACTGCTGTTGTTGGTGATGCTGTTGATGCTGGGGCTGTTGCTGTTGGTGCTGTTGTTGGTGGTACTGTTGCTGTGCCGGCTCCTTCTCTTTCTCTTTCTCCTTCATCCTGCTCACCTCCATTCGTTTATCGCTATCTTTATTCTTGCTCCGCATCAATTAGTTGCATAAACAATTATATATCAAACAACTATTAACCGGCAATGGAAATTCATCCATCATGCTTACGAGCAGCCACAGCTTCCTATTTTGCGCAAACCTATTATGATCGTTAATGATGTCGCTACTATATTACAAAAAAAGACCCCAAGCCTCTCAAGCACTATGGCATGGATTATGCCAAGCATGACTTGGAAGGTTGAGGCAGACATGTTGTAGCTTATATCATTGGTGCCAGACTTCTCGCCGACGTATCTATATGATTAATGATGATGCGCAAACAGAAGCGCTAACTGGTGTCTTACAGCTTTGGGAGCTTATTCTTGAAATCAATCTGGTTCATACCCTTACCACTTTTATCTGGCCCCAACAAGCCCCTTCGGCGAAAAACGAGCGTGGTTAACCAAAGGTGAGCTCGTTACAGCAGCTCGTTACAGCAACTCCTTCAAGTACCGGCCGGTATGCGATCGGCTGCACGCTGCGACCTGCTCTGGCGTGCCTTCGGAAACCAGCTCTCCGCCGCCTTCGCCGCCTTCCGGCCCGATGTCGATAATCCAGTCCGAATCGCTGATAAGCTCCAGATTATGCTCTACAACAATCACGGTATTGCCTGCATCCACCAGCTTGTTCAGCAGCACCTTCAGTTGCTCCACATCACCCGGATGCAATCCAGTGGACGGTTCATCAAGCAAGTAGACCGTATGCTGCGCTGTTTTTTTGCTCAGCTGCTTCGCCAGCTTGATTCGCTGTCCTTCACCCCCGGACAAGGTGCTGAGGGATTGGCCCCATTGCAAGTAGCCAAGGCCTACCTCCGATAGCAGCTGGAGCGTCTCTTTTATTTTTTTCTGACCGCCGAGCAGCGGCAAGCTCTCCTCAATTGACATATCCAGCAGGTCGGAGATGCTGTAGCCCTCATACGTGACCGCGAGTACCTCATCCTTGAATCGTCTGCCTCGGCATGACGGACAACGAACCTCGATTTCCGGCAGGAAGTGCATATGGATCGGCACTACGCCAAGTCCTTGGCATTCTTCGCAGCGGCCGCCGGCCGTATTGAAGGAGAAGTGTTTGGCCGTCAGTCCTGCAGCCTTCGCCTCAGGGAAGCTCGCATACCAATTGCGCAGATGCGTATACACGTCCGTATACGTTGCAATATTGGACCGTTGCATACGGGATAGCGGGGATTGATCAACCATAATGAGCGAACCCGCTTCTTCCCAGCCTGTAATCTGATCGCAGCCCTCCGGCGTCGGCTGATCCGGTCCCGAGGCGGCAAGCAAGTCGAACAACAGAGTGGATTTGCCGGAGCCGGAGACACCCGTCACAGCTATGAGGCAACCCAGTGGGAAGGCTGCGGTAAAACCTTTCAGGTTGCGCAAATGAGCTTGATGAATCGTTAGTTGGTGACCGTTGCCGCTGCGTCTTTTTGACCTCGTCGCTCGTTCGTTTCTTTCCCGGAAGATTGCTCCTGTCACGGAAGCCGGCTGGCCGATCAATTCCTCCAGGCTGCCTTGTCCGATCACCTGACCTCCTTGCGCTCCCGCACCGGGACCGATGTCGATAATATGGTCGGCAGCCTTCATCACATCCTCATCATGCTCGATGATCAGCACGGTATTGCCCAGATCGCGAAGCTGCTTCATGACTTCGATCAAGCCGCTAGTATCCCGGGCATGCAGACCAGCCGTAGGCTCGTCCAGGATATAGAGCACCCCAGTCAAGCCCGAGCCCAGGATGGAAGCGAGACGAAGCCGCTGCGCCTCTCCGCCGGACAACGTGACGATCGGACGATCCAGCGACATGTACGTAAGCCCTGTATCGATAATCCGTTTCAAACGGATGGACATATCGTAGACAAGCGGACCTACCAGCTGCTCTTCATCCTCCGACAGACCTGCCTTAACCGATTCAAGCCAGTCCAGCGTATCGCCGAGCGCCCGTGCAGACGCTTCGTGAATGGCCATTCCATTCACAGTTACTTGCCGGCTTTCCTTCTTCAGCTTCGCTCCGTGGCAGCTGCCGCAGCTATTTTGCCGGAATAAGGCCGCCTCTCCAGATTCGCCGCCCTTTTCGTTGTAACGTCTCCAGATGCCGGTTACAACGCCCTCGAATTTGCCTTGCGTGACAGACTTCGGCGGCTTCACATCCGGCATCCGGTTCGTGAAAGCCTCGCTTTCCGCACCGTAGTAAAGGAGATCCAGCATGGCTGCATCATAGCTTGCAAGAGGGGCATTCTCATCGAATGGCAACCGGTAATGGGAGGCAGCGGCTTTCAGAATACTCAGGTTATAATCAATATACATGCCCGACCAGAATCGAACCCCGCCGTCTCGTGCACTCTTTTCCAGATCGAATACGGCTCCCGTGTTCAAGGTAGCGACATGACCGAGTCCGCTGCATTCCTCGCAAGCCCCTTCAGGTTTGTTGAAGGAGAAATGGGACATGGTCAGCTTATCCAGCTGATGTCCGCATGAAGGACAAACAACCTTCTCGTTATACCCGGTATCTTCTTCATCCGACACGAGCTTCGCAGGCTCATCTCCAGCGGTGTGACCTACTGTAGCGCCGCATGCCGGGCAAGGCCGCTCGCCCAACTTGGCGTACAGAATCCGCATTAATGTATAGATGTCGGTTACCGTTCCAATCGTAGAGCGCGGATTGCGGTTGGTCAGATGCTGACCGACACTAATGGAGGGAGACAATCCTTGAATGGAATCCACTTTGGGCTTGCTTACGCTATCCGATACCATCCCCATCGATTCCATGTATTGCCGTTGGCATTCCCGTTGCAGCGTATCCATCGCAAGCGTAGACTTACCTGAGCCTGACGGACCTGTGACTACAACAAGCTTATGCTTTGGAATGTCGAGCGAGATGTTCTTCAGATTGTTTTCTCTTGCGCCTCGAATTTGAATCGTTCCGTTCATTGTATTACCCCTCTCCGAGCTTTCTTCTAGCTAATCCCCTCCATTCTACAACATTGATGCAAGTCTAAAGGTTGAATGAAATGATGCCGATCTTATCAGCTTTAACCCTATCATCGTGCTTTAATCTTTCACACGAAACTCGCAAGTCCGGTTGAACGGTTCTCGTATATCTCAAATCTAGATTAATCGCTGTCCTTTTGCTTTCGTGATGGCCTGCACTCTGTTCTTCACATTCAGCTTCTGGTAGATATGATGGCTGTACCGCTTCACCGTACCCAGTGAAAGGAACAAATGTGAGGCTATCTCCGAATTGCTGAGGCCATCTGCCATGCATTTCAGGATATCCAGTTCACGCGAGGTAAGCGAATCCACTTCAGCTCTTAAGTCAGCACGGCTTTCTGCCGCATGTGTGCCCAGCTCCGCTTCAAATGAAGTCAGCAGCTTCCCCACGTACTGGCGAATACCGCTTGCTAGGCCGGTCGCCAATCGATCCGTCAGCAGTCTGCGCACCACTTGCCCCTCATCCAAAAAGAGACGGACATAACCTTCTGGCTCTGCAAGCCGCAATACCTGATCAAGCGCTTCGGTCGAACTGGACGGCTTACCCTGCAGGTCATAAGCGATTGCAAGCAGCAAGCCAATCTCAATCCGGCTTCCTAGCCGATCTGCACGGAATGCAGCCTTCTCCGCTTGTCTAAGCTTGCGGATCGCGATATCCGTCTTCCCTTGCATCAGCCAAATTCGGGCCAGCGTCACATGCGCGTATTCCCGATCGACCGATGCCGTTTCATGCGCTAGAACGGGATAGCGGTCTGCCCAGCGAGTTCCTTCATCCGCCTTACTCTGAGACAGCTTCAGCCTGACCATCTGCGCCTCCAGCAACATGCGCCAATGAGGGACATGAAGCTGGTTCAGCTCCTTCATCGCATTTTGCAGGCTGTGCTCCGCTCCCTGCATATCCCCTCTGGCTACAAGCAGCTTGGATTGCAGAATGATAGCTGGAACCCAAACGCCAAGGCCGGACGGCGTCGCCTGCGCTGACAAGGCTATCTCAAGCAGCGGCGTCACCTTGTCCAGCGCGTTCCTTTCATAATACAGATCAGCCAAGAACACGAGGCCATGCCCCTGCAAGGCGTAATGAATCGCTTCTCTTCGCTCCTCTGAATCCGACACCTTGGCAGAGAGAGCGGCCATCTTGTTCAGCCTGCCTCCGAATCCGATGGGTCCGCGGTACAGCAGCGCTTCGCCCAGATTGACAACCTTCACAATCGAAGCAAACAATCTCAGGCCCTCACGATGGCGGTCAAGCAGCTCTACAAAAGCGTCGATATCGCCTTTGTAGAAGGCTATGGAGGCCCGGTACATCCCCATGCGCATCGTCATTTCTTGAGACGCTTCGACGGATAAGTCCCGCTGTTGTTCTCCCAGCGCAGCGAGCGCATCGTTCAGGAGAGAATCCGCCTCTTGCACCCGGCCTGTCAACGCCAGTGTCCCCGCCTGGTAGTAAAATAAATCGGGACGCGCAACAACATAGACTAGCGGAATTTGGGCCAGCCATGCCATCATCTCGGATTCATGTCCGTTCTTGACGAGCATGGGCAGATGCCGCTCTATTCGTTCTGCCGCCCAATTAAAGTCTCCTGCTTGCAGCGCATGGCGAATCGCTTCTTCATACGCCTGTTTCTGATCAAACCAGCGAGCAGCTCGGAGATGGAGCTCGCTTAGGGCCCCGGCATCTTTTTTAACTTGCAAGCGGCTCCTTAATGCTTCCGTTAATAAGTGATGATATCTATACCATACTCGGCTATCGTCCAGCGGGATAAGAAAGAGATGGCTCTTCTCCAGTCTATCCAGCAGCGCATGAGCATCTTGATTCGCCGTAATTGCATTTGCCAGCTCGGCCGTGAATCGGTCCGCAATTGAAGTTAACAGCAGGAAATCAAGCAGTCTCTCATCCAGCCTGCCTAATACTTCATCAGCCAAGTAATCAAAGATGTACCGATGGCTGCCGGAGAATGCCTTTATATAAGCTACAGCATCCTGACGGTGCTGCAGCGACATAAAAGCAAGAAGAAGTCCCGCAGCCCAGCCTTCCGTCTTCTCTCCAAGCAAAACGAGCTCCTCCGCAGCAAGCGGATTCTTAAGCGTTAATCGTTGAAGCTCCTCCGCTTCTTCTATGGTGAAACGCAAGTCCTCGGTATGAAATTGGGACAGCTGCTTGCTAACACGCAGCCGGGATAAAGGCAACGGCGGAATCGTACGGCTAATCAGAATGACGTGAACAGAAGAGGAAGCATGCTCCAGGAAAGCAGACATGCTGTCATGAATAAGGGGATTGGCTACGAGGTGATAATCGTCCAGGACAAGCACACAGGGCTCGGATAGCATGGACACCAGCTCCAAGATTGCGGAAATCAGAGTGTCAATATTGGATTCCCCTGGCGGCATGCGGTCTTGCATCGTCTTACTCATAGCCGGATACTCCACAAGCAAAGCGGCTGCTATCGTCGTCCAGAAGCGGCTGGCACTCCTATCGCCTGAATCCAGCGAAACCCATGCAGCCTTCGTGCCGCGGGTATGGACCCAGGTTCGTACCAGCGTGGACTTGCCGTATCCTGCCGGAGCAGAAATAAGCGTCAGCTTGCGGCTAACGCTTTCATCCAATCGTCCAAGCAGCCGCTCCCTGATCGTATCGCCCGAGGATGCGGGCGGCACGACAATGCTCGTCTTCGAGACGAGGGAAGCGGCTTTTGAATGGTCTGTTTCGGTTTGGGTATATTTTCTCAGCATAGGATCACTTCTTATGTCGAATTTGTTACTTTCAACATAAGAATGATAGCGGCGTCTGTCAATACTTTAGCCCCATATTTCTTATATGTTTCACGTATCTTCCGATTTATGCCGCTGATGGCAGTTGGATCGAGATGACCGCCCCGCCTGTCTGGGCATTGCCTGCCGCGATGGAGCCGCCGCAGCGCTCCACTATTGCACGCGATATGGCAAGTCCAAGCCCCGTATCGCCATCCTTCCCTCTTACGAATCGATGGAAGAGCTGTGGAATCAAGGACTCCGCAATTCCGCTGCCGTCATCCTCTATGCGGATGCTTATTCGCTCCTCTACTGCGGTTACTTTTATGCTTATGGTCGTCCGGGCATGCCGGGCCGCATTGGACACGACATTAAGCAGCGCCTGCAGCAGTTTATCCTTATCCGCTACCGTGCGCAGCCCGGTCATTTTATCCTCTGCATAATCAACCTTCAGCTTAATATCTCTGGCCAACAGCAGCGGGTTAATCCGCTCGACGGTCTCCGTCACAATTTCTTGCACGGTTACCGGCTCTGCCTTGAATATATCCTCTTCGCTGTCGAGCTTAGCCAGCAAGGTCATCTCCGTCACGATTTTCGACAGCCTGCCGCTCTCGCTCATAATGACCTCAAGCCCCTTGCGCGCGCCTTCTCCTTCAAATACGCCGTCCTTAATCCCTTCGGCGTAACCCGCAATCGACATCAGCGGCGTTTTGAGCTCATGGGAGGCATTCTGGATAAATTGCTTTTGCACGCGGTTGTAGCGGTCAAGCTCTACCGCAAGATCATGGACGGTCTCTGCCACAGCGCCGATTTCGCCTCCGGCTTTAATTCGCTTGACGTCGGAAAATTGGCGGCTTTTCACTTTCTTCAGCTCGCCTTTCAGCTTCATCAGCGGTTCGATCAGCTTCTTGGTAATGAACAGGCTTGCCGCATAGACCAATATGCCGGCAGCACACAGAACGAGGAGAAATCGCTCAAGCAGCGCGCGCTCGATCTCTTTGATTTGACTCATCGGAGTGATAAGCGTCAGCTTGCCTTGGGGTAGCGGCTGGATATCGACCAGGAATCTGCCGTCACTTTCATTCCATATTTCTTGCAGCGACGTTGCGCTCGTCATGCTTCCAGCCTCCGTCAAAGCGCTTGAAGTCGTCGCGTAGCCCGTTCCGTAGCCCGGCAATACATTGCCTTCAGCATCGGAGATGAACGCTTCCACTCCGCTTACAGGGAGCGCTACGCCCGATGCGATAGCTACGCTGCTAGATAGCGTATAGGGGGGGTCGGCACTTATTGTATTCTGAATCGCAACACCCAATGCTTGCATATCATCCTTCTGCTTACCTACAAAATGATCCATCAACACATAATGAATGATTACACCGGTTAGCGACAGCACAATAACCAGCAGCGCGCCAAATGCCAGATTAATTTGGTGGATCAGCCTCATCCCCGCTCACCTCCCTCATGTCTAAGCCTGTAGCCATGGCCCCATACGGCTTCTATCGGTAGCTGCATTATTTTTTTGCGGACGCGCTTCACCAGATGGTCTACCGCCCTGTCGCTGCCGTAATAATCATCCCCCCATACGATCGCGAGCAGATCGTCACGAGAGAAAGCGCGGTTCGGATGCTGGGACAACGTATGAAGCAAAGCAAACTCCTTCAGCGTCATCTCGACCTCCTCGCCATCCCAAAACACTCGCCTCTCATCCATAGACAGCCGCAGCTCTCCAATGACAATATCGCCGGAAGATGGTACGGATGCCGCCCCCTCCTCGCCTGGCCTTGCGGTATACCAGCGATGGAGCTGTCGCTTGACCCTCGCTACCAGCTCTCTGGGACTAAAAGGCTTGACCATATAATCGTCGCCGCCAAGCTCCAGCCCCATGATTTTATCCACTTCATTGTCGCGAGCGGAGATCATAATAATCGGCACCTCAGCCTCGCGCCGGATTGTACGGCAAAACTCATACCCGTCCATCCCGGGCAGCATTATATCGAGCACCCACATATCCGGGGGATCATTCCGCCATAGCTCCAGCGCTTCCTCGGCGCTCCCCAGTCCGATCGTTTCGAAATTTTCGCGCACCAGATATGCCTCAACCAGGTTTCTTATATGGAGATCGTCATCGACAACCGCAATTCGATATGAATTCATCTTTAATTGCCTCCCTGCCTTATCTTCCACCATTATAGCAAGGCTGCTATTCCGCTGGCGACTTGCCATCGTTTTTCCACAATTCCACCAATGAACTGCCACTACTCGCCTATACACTTGGACATGTAAGACAAAACAAACAACCGAGGAGAGTGTAACCATGAACAAAATGAAACTATTCAAAAGCGTTGCAGCATCCACGCTGCTCCTATCCGCATTTGCCAGCACATCTGTATTTGCGAATCCGAAAACGGTTGATTTGCTGTCGACTGGATCTGCAGTCAAAGTAGAAGGCAAACTCATCAAGGGCGAGGAGATTCCAGCGTTACAAGCTGTCATGCTTCCTGACCCGGTTGAACTTGCTCGCGAATATGCGCCGGATACGGCTGAGGACTGGGAAGCTACCTTGAAGCAGTACCATGAGCTGCTGAAAGATACATTCAGTATTAGGATTCTAAACGAGGATGGCGTTCAGCTTCCGGAGGGAGAAGCGACCGTGATGGCAGTTCAAGCAATCTCAGGGGAAAACGTTGACGCCTCCATGTTCATAACAGACGAGGCTATCGAGCTGAAAGCAGCAGGCGCCCTTCAATTCAATGCCGCTACGGCAAAGTCTGCCGCAACCGTAAGCGACACCGCTGCTGCGGACATCAAGTTCGATGTAGTGAAGGATCTTGATGCAAGCCAGTTTACTGCCACAGCTGTTGCAACTAAACCATCCCCGCTGTTTGAGACACACAGCAAGCTCGCCAAGGCAGCAGAAGATAAAGATGCAGCTGGCATTCGGGAAACGCTCGCCGATTTGCTGGCGGAGTATAAAGAAGAAATTCAACAATTGCAAGCTGAGGACAAGTAAATTCATAAGCATTAGACAGAGAGAAATTCCAAACAGGTTAGAGACGGAACATAGAGAAAGCATGGCGGGCATCCGCCATGCTTTCTCTTGCCTTATACAATATCTCCGGCGACAAGCCGCTAAGCGATCCTGCGGCTTACGCCCCCCTTAATACTGTTCCGTTCAAGGGCGTCTTACACCGGAACCGCATACCGTTCAATCTCGAAGCCCAGATCCTCGATCATCCGATGATCGGCTGTCACATCCTGTCCTTCAGTCGTCAAGTAATCTCCGACGAACAAGGAGTTGACCGCATACAGCGCCAGCGGTTGCAGCGCACGCAGCCGGATCTCGCGTCCTCCCGCCGCACGCAACTCCTTCGAGGGACAGATCAGGCGGAATAAGGCAAGCGTCCTCAGCGCCCTAAGCGGAGCAATCGGCGCCGTATGCTCCAGCGGCGTGCCGGGTATCGCATTCAGAAAGTTGATCGGTATGGAATCCGCATCAAGTTCGCGAAGCGTCATAGCCATCTCTACAATATCCTCATCCGTTTCCCCCATCCCAATAATAACGCCCGAGCATGGAGACATGCCGCTTTGCTTGGCTTTTTGGACGGTGCCGATACGATCCTCGAAGGTATGTGTTTTGGTAATGGATGAATAATGGCTGCTGCTTGTATTCAAATTATGATTATATCGATGGACGCCAGCTTGCGCGAGACGCTCTGCCTGGCGTTCCTTAAGCAAGCCAAGACAAGCGCAAATCTTGAGCGGCATTGTCGCCCGGATTTCCTCAACAGCTTCGATGACCTGCCCGAGCTCCCGTTCCGTCGGCCCCCGACCGGCCGCTACAATGCAATAAGTGCCGGCTTGACGGGCCAGCGCCTCGCGCGCACCCGCAACCAGTGTCTCCTTGTCCAGCATGACGTATTTTTCAATAGGTGCAGTCGATACAATAGATTGCGAGCAATACCCGCAATCCTCCGGGCACAGGCCGCTTTTGGCATTCATGATCATATTCAGCTTCACTTTTTTACCATAATAATGTCTTCTCACTTTGAAGACAGCTTGCATCAGCGGCAGCAGCTCATCATCATCCGCACGCAGCACCGATAATGCCTCCTCCGTTGTCAGGCATTCTCCTGCGAGCGCTTTGTCGGCCAGCTCGTCCCATTTCAATCTCCCCATAAGTATACCGGTCTCCTCGTTATGTTATAAATAGTCATTCTTTATTGTTAACTATATAATATATAATTTAAGTTAACAATAGAGCTTTATTGTATCAAACGCGTACATCATTTTCCATATGCAAAGCAAATCGAACAGGATTGAAGAAATGGTTTGACAATCGTTATCACTTGCCATTAAAATGTGCAAGTAACGTTGATAATCATAATCATTATCGATTAGAAAAGGGAGAGAAGCACCATGAAAAAAACATTATTACCCCTCGCTATTATGATGCTGCTGCTAGTCAGCGCTTGCGGAGGGAACAATAACGCACCTGGCAATTCAGGTAATGCCAGCTCGAAGCCTTCCTCGTCTCCTACCGCTGATGCAAGCGAAAATGAGGGCGGCGCAACAGGCACCATCAACTATCAATCCGAGAACGGTGAAGTGGAAGTACCGGCTAACCCGCAGCGCGTAATCGTTCTTTCTTCTTTTGCAGGCAACGTTATGGCGCTTGGCGTCAATCTGGTAGGCGTAGACTCCTGGTCGAAGCTGAACCCGCGTTACGACGAATACATCAAAGACGTTGCTGAAGTATCCGACGAAAGTCTGGAGAAAATTATCGAGCTTGAGCCGGACCTGATTATCGGCTTGTCCAATATCAAGAACGTCGACAAGCTGAAGGAAATCGCTCCAACCGTTACTTACACGTACGGCAAAGTAGACTACCTGACACAGCATTTGGAGATCGGCAAGCTGCTGAACAAAGAGAAAGAAGCTAAAGAATGGATCGACGGCTTCAAAGCTCGTGCAGGCCAAGCCGGCGTTGACATTAAAGCGAAGATCGGCGAAAATGCAACTGTATCCGTCGTCGAAAGCTTCGACAAGCAGCTGTATGTATACGGCGACAATTGGGGCCGCGGCACCGAGATTTTGTACCAGGAGATGAAGCTTGCGATGCCAGAGAAGGTTATACAAGACGCGCTGAAGGACGGCTACTATGCCATCTCCACCGAAGTATTGCCGGATTACATGGGCGACTACGTCATCTTCAGCAAATTCGCAGACGCAGACGTTTCGTTCCAGTCGACAGAATCGTACAAAAACATTCCAGCCGTCAAAAACAATCAAGTCTTCGAAGTCGACGGCAACCAATTCTATTTCAATGATCCGCTGACGCTTGAAGACCAGTTGACCTTCTTTAAACAAAAGTTCCTTGGCGAATAATCTAAGTATAGAGAGATCACAACCATGACCAAAAAAACAGCTATTCCAATGGTATATAAATGGATTGCCGGCATTGTTCTACTTGCCGGCATGTTTGTTCTTTCCATCACGCTCGGAGCAGCCAATATCAGCATCCTGGATGTATGGCGCGCCATTACCTTTACGGATCTGAACAAGGACATCCTGATCATCCAGGAAATCCGCTTGCCCAGAGAACTCGGAGCGGCGCTAGTTGGCGCCGCCTTCGGAGTATCCGGGGCCGTCATGCAAGGCGTGACTCGCAACCCGCTCGCTGATCCGGGACTGCTTGGCCTAACGTCAGGCGCGACGGCTGCGCTTGCCATTGCTCTTGCCTTCGTACCTAACCTGAACTACATTGGCATGATGATCGCCTGCTTTATCGGTGCCGCGTTCGGCTCGATTCTCGTCATCGTGCTAAGCGCTTCCGGCAAAGGCAAGCTTTCGCCGCTTCGCGTCGTACTTGCCGGCGCAGCAATATCAACCTTCCTGATCGCTTTGACTGAAGGTGTCGCTCTCACCTTCAAGCTTTCCAAAAACGTGTCCATGTGGACAGCCGGCGGCTTAATCGGCACGAACTGGAAACAGCTCGCATTAATCAGCCCCGTTGTTGGCCTCGGCGTCCTGATTGCCATTATTCTATCGAAGCAGCTCACCATTCTAAGCTTGAGCGAGGAAGTGGCTGTCGGTCTGGGCCAGAAGCTGACGCAAATTAGATTCCTCATGTTCTTTACCGTCATATTGCTTACAGGCGCTTCGGTCGCACTGGTCGGCAATCTGGCGTTCATTGGCCTTATGATTCCGCATATCGTCCGCCGGGTAGTCGGTACTGACTACCGTTATATCGTACCGATGTCTGCGATCTTCGGCGCTTCGTTCATGATGCTGGCTGACACGTTCGGACGGCTGATTAATGCTCCGTATGAGACGCCTGTCGTTGCCATCGTTGCTGTGCTTGGACTGCCCTTCTTCTTGTTCGTTGTACATAAAGGAGGGAGATCGATCTCATGATCCAGCAAGCTGTTATTCGCAAAACCATTATAATCATCGCTGCCACATTTGCGCTTATTCTGGTGACAGGTTTTATCGGACTGGGTCTCGGTTATTCCTCGGTCACCTACGACCGGATTCTGCCTACACTGCTAGGCGACGGCTCGTTCAAAGAGAAATTCGTTCTGTTCGATATTCGAATGCCAAGAATAATCATTACGGTGCTTGCAGGCATGGCGCTAGCGCTGTCCGGCTCTATTCTGCAATCCATTACGAGAAACGATCTTGCCGATCCCGGTATTATCGGCATTAATTCCGGCGCAGGTGTAGCGGTAGCGCTATTCTTCCTGTTCGTCCCTATCGATCCAGGCAATTTCGTCTATATGCTGCCGATCGCAGCGTTCGCTGGTGCGCTCTTGACTGCTACGCTGATCTATCTGTTCTCCTTCCGCAAATCGGAAGGCCTCAACCCGATCCGGCTCATTCTCGTAGGCGTCGGCTTCTCGACGGCGCTGTCGGGCGTGATGATCGTGCTGATCTCTTCCGCAGAACGCGAAAAGGTCGATTTCATCGCCAAGTGGATCGCGGGCAATATATGGGGCACCGACTGGCCGTTCATCTGGGCGCTTCTCCCTTGGCTGATTGTGCTCATACCCTTTACGCTATACAAAGCGTACCGGCTGAACCTGCTTAGCCTCAGCGAGCAAGTATCCATCGGCGTTGGACTCTCGGTAGAGAAGGAACGCATTATGCTGCTGCTTGCTGCCGTAGGGCTTGCGGCTTCCGCCGTCTCCGTGACGGGCGGCATCGCCTTCGTCGGGCTGATGGCTCCGCATATCGCAAAGGCGCTTGTCGGCCCGCGCAACCAATTATTTATTCCCATCTCCATCCTGATGGGCGGGCTGCTGCTTCTTATCGCAGACACGATTGGCCGTAATCTGATCGACCCGGACGGCATTCCGGCCGGTGTCGTCGTATCGCTGATCGGCGTACCGTATTTCGCCTATTTGCTGCTAAAGAAACCATGATTTTTTCCACAGCTAGCTAGTTGCGGTCCAGACCTTCAAAGCCACTGAACAAGTGAGCTTTGGAGGTTTTTTCGTATCCGGCTATAAAATTCGCCTTGCCCCTTCATACTCCTCCTCCCTTCTAGTTCAAATCTCTCAGGTTTTATTGTTGGAATTTGTAGATTCGTTCTTACAGCTAAGCCCAAAGAACCTCGTTAAAACGGGCCTTTTTGCATGATGTACATTTAATTTCGGAAATTTTATACTAAAAATAAAATATATTTTGAAATTTTATTTCGAAATATGTATTCTATTATCTGGAAAGGGGGCCCATGGTTCATCCTGGTTTTTGCTTGGATAAAAATATGAATCTAACGATTTATGTATGGCTTCATGAACAGCTTGACGTTATCCACATTTAGAGAAAGGAAGTGTTGGCTTGTACCTTCACAGGAAAACCAACCGAAACGTAGCCATTCTGATTGTCATGATGATGCTTTGGGGAAGCTTGTTCTCCGGCATGGCTTATGCCGCCGATGAGCAATCGCCTGCTGATCCAGACATCGCATCCGAAACCGCACCAGATGAAGGAGAAGAGGCTTCCGAGCCCGCAGCTGTACTTCCGCAAGCCGCAGCTGCTGCCGATCACATCGTGATTGAAGATTTTGAAGATATATCCGATTTGTATGTGGCTGAGGTGCGCACCGTACCGGGTTCCACAAAGATTGAACAAAGCACCCGTCCAGGGCCCGTCATGTACGGCCAGGCTTCGGGAAAATTTGATTACGATTTCACAGGAAATGAAGGCACTTCAGCTGCCTACCTGCACTTTAACAAAAACGTGGACCGGGTGCTTGAAGGTTATCCGGTACGAATTGGCGCCTGGGTATACGGCGATGGAGGCAAGCATTGGCTCCGAGCGCAATTCGAAGATGCCAACGGCGTGAGACATACGTCAGACTTTACTTCGACCGGCGGTTTTAGCTGGACTGGGCGGCAATATGTAATCGCTTCCATTCCGCAAGGGCTTCCGCAGCCAATCGAACTGCGGCAGATTTATATCGCGGAAACAAACAACCTGAACAAAAACAAAGGCACGGTCTACTTCGACCAAGTATCCGCTATCTATACCAGCGGCAATCCTGCCTTTATCGAGCTGTCGGGTCTAACCGAGATGATGCCTGGCAATAGCATGCAGGCCTCCGTTCTTGCAACTTCCAACGGAAGCAGCACGCGTGCTGATGCAACAAACGGCTCGGCATTCAGCAGCAGCTCTCCTGAAGTAGCGACGGTTACGGCAGGCGGACTGGTTCAAGCCGTTGCCAATGGCACGACGACCATTACGGCAACGAACGGCTCGAACAAAGCTACATATGAGCTGATCGTATCGGATAGTGGCGCTGTACTCGCAGGCCTTGAACTGGAAGGCCGCTCAGCTCTCAACACTGGCGAGACAGAGCAGCTTCGCGCATACGCATACTATAGCGGCCAGACAGAACCTGTACGCCTATCTGAGCATGTAACGTACACAAGCAGCGATGAGGCGATTGCAGAAGTGTCCGCTACAGGATTGCTTACTGCCAAAAATGAAGGCGCTGTCACGATTACGGCAGAGCTTGAAGGACTTACTGCAATTATCGATGTCGTCACTACAAAACCGGTGCCTGCGCTCCAAAGCATCCGCATTGCAGGACTCATTCCTCTTACCGAAGGCGACAAAGCTCAAGCGAATGTACTGGCAACCTATACCCTGCTGAATGAAGAGGTGAACGTTACAGAAAACGCCGACTTCACAAGCAGCGATCCTACCATTGCCGAAGTGGACGCGGACGGTGGGGTCACTGCCAAAAAAGCAGGAACGACCCGAATTCGTGCCACATTCGAAGACAAACTGACCGAACATCTGCTGATCGTCCACGCTCCGCAGCAATTGCAGAAGCGCGAGCTGCGCGCTGCCTGGATCGCATCTGTGGAGAACATCGACTGGCCAAGCAAGGGCGTAACGACGGAAGCCAAGCAGAAGAGCGACTTCATCGCGCTGCTGGATGAGCTTGCGGCGACTGGCATCAATGCCGTCATTGTACAGATCAAGCCGACAGCGGATGCCTTCTACCCTTCGAAGTACGCACCTTGGTCCGAGTGGCTGACCGGCCAGCAAGGCAAAGAGCCGGGCTATGACCCGCTCTCCTTCATGCTGGAGGAAGCGCATAAGCGGAATATGGAGTTCCATGCCTGGTTCAACCCTTATCGCATCAGTATGCACGATGATATCAACAAGCTGGCAGAGGATCATCCGGCGAAAAAAAATCCGGACTGGGTCGTATCGTACGGCGGCAAGCTGTACTTCAACCCGGGCGTGCCTGAAGCGAAGCAATTCGTCATCGACAGCGTCATGGAAGTCGTCGACAACTACGATATTGACGCCGTTCACTTCGACGATTACTTCTACCCGTACCCGGTTACAGGAGTCGACTTCCCGGATGCCGCCCAGTACGCAGCCTATGGCAAAGACTTCGCCGACAAAGCCGCATGGCGCAGAAACAATGTCGATACCCTGATCCAGGGCCTTGCCAACGCAATCAAAAGAAGCAAGCCTTATGTCCAATTCGGCATTAGCCCGTTCGGCATCTGGCGCAACAAATCGACTGACCCTGCCGGCTCCGATACGAACGGCCTGCAAAGCTATGACGCGCTTTATGCCGATACAAAGGGCTGGGTAGACAAAGGCTGGCTCGATTACATCGCGCCGCAGGATTACTGGCACTTCGGCAACGGACCTGCCGCTTATGAGAAAGTCGTAGAATGGTGGCGCAGCGTAACGGCTGATGCCGACGCTCATCTGTACATTGGCCACGCCATCTATCGCGTGCCGACTTGGGACGATCCGCTGGAAATGGTCAATCAAATCAAGTTCAACCGCAGCTTTGCGGAAGACATACAGGGCAGCATGTTCTTCAGCGCGAAGGATGTTATCGCCAACCATCTCGGCATGCAGGATACGATGATGAATGACCTGTACCGCTACCCTGCACTGGCGCCGACGATGCCTTGGCTGGACGACACCGCTCCGGCTGCACCGAAGCTGAATGCCGCCGAGCTGTCGGAGGAAGGCCTTGCCGAGCTTCGTTTCACGGATGCCGCAGGCAGCCAGGATACAACGTATTATGCGATCTACAGACAAGAGGGTACTGCCGCACCGGATATCCATGACCCAACCCAATTGATCGGAACATTCCGCAAGCAAGCCGGAGCAGCCGAGCAATTGTATGTCGACGGCAACATGGATGAGTACAAAACCTATACGTACGCCATTACTGCACTGGACCGTCTGCATAATGAAAGTACAGGAAGCAACGCAGTGACATTGGCTTACGCGCCGGGCGACACGCTGAAAGAGAAAGTCATGGCCAAGGATTCGAAAAATGGCACGATCGAGCTGGAGCGCTCCGGCGTACTGAAGCTCGCCGCCAATGTCGTCATTGAACAGAAGTTCCCGGCACGCACCGTTACCCGCTTGCTGAGCGAGGTACTCGTCGGCGCCGAAAACGCAGTTTTCACCCTAAACGACAAAGGCGAAATCAGCAAAATCACATTGAACGGCGAGACGCCAAGAGATACGATGCGCGTCGGTATCCGCAACAGCATCGCCGATATTACGGATATGACGCAGTTGAATCATACCCGGCTCGAAATGCTGGCGACAGCGTCCGTCTCCATCTCGGACAAAATCGGCGGAAATAGCGTAAAAGCGGAAGCAAACGCCCCGATCGTCTTCACGATCGCAGACGGTAAAACGGTTGTTGAGCAAAAGGGCAAAACTTTGTTGTCCACCGAGAACCGCATCTACATGTTGCCGCCAGCTGACGGCTCCCTGGTTGAGATCTCATCCTTGACGAGAGCGCAAGGCAAGCCGAAATACCGCGGCGTACTGGAAGTATTCCAGTCGCCTGAAGGCGACAAGCTTAGAATCGTCAACGAGCTGAACATGGAGCAATACCTGTATCAGGTCGTGCCAAGCGAGATGCCGGCATCCTTCGGACTGGAAGCACTGAAGGCACAATCCATTGCCGCAAGAACATACGCGCTGACAGACTACATGGTAAGCCGCTTCGCAGATCAAGGCTTCCATATCGACGACAGCACGCTGAGCCAAGTATTCAACAACAGCGCTGAGAACGAGCTGACGCGCCAAGCGGTTGACGCGACAGCAGGCCTGATCATGCTGAGCGACGGCATGCTGGTCGATGCCCGCTTCTACTCCACTTCCGGCGGCTACGGCGCATCGAAGCATGAGGTATGGGCGGATACCGGCACGAACAAGTTCCCTGGTACAGCCATTCCTTACCTCACTGCCAGAAGCTATACGTTTGACCCGAACAGCGATGATATGCTGAACATCGATACGTCGGACGAAGCAGCAGTCCATGCGTTCTACAAAGACCTGTCGCTCACCGGCTACGACTCGGAGTCACTCTTCTTCCGCTGGAAGGTAGCTCTAACCGCTGATCAACTGGCCGCAACGATTAACAAGAACATCAAGCTTCGGTATGCAGGCGATCCGCTCTTTATCCTGACGAAGACGTCTGACGGCAGCTTCGCAAGCCTGCCGATCCCTGAGGACGGCATCGGCGATCTGCTGGGCATGTCCGTAGCGAAACGCGGCGCCGGCGGCAATATTACGGAATTGATTATTGAAGGTACGACAGGCACTTATAAGATTATCAAAGAATACAACATCCGCTTCACGATCCGACCGACCAAAGCCGATACAGGCAGCGCGGAAGACATTCTGGCCTACAGAGCCAAGGGCGGTTCGACAGATTATGATCCGGCGGGAACGGTCAAAAACCCTAGCATTCTGTATTCCGCTTTCTTCACCTTTGATATCAAAGCCGCAGAAAAAGGAGATATCGAAATCGTCACCTTCTACGGCGGCGGCAACGGACATGGCGTCGGCATGAGCCAATACGGCGCGCAAATGCTGGGCAAGGAAGGCTGGACATATACGCAAATTTTGAATGCATATTTTGCGAATATGAACATCGTCTCGCTGAACGATCCGCTTATCACTAGCCTGGAAGCTGTCCATCCGGCTAGACTGAGCATTGGCGCTACAGGCAAGCTGACGGTCAACGGACTGTTCAGCAACGGAGAGAAGTCAGCGCTGACAGCCGGCATTGACTATCAAAGCAGCGACAGCTCTATCGTATCGATAGATGCAAGCGGCAATCTGAAGGCGCTGAAGGCTGGCGAAGCAACCATTACAATTACGGTAGGGGCATTGTCGACCACTGCAAAGGTTCAGGCTTACCGAAGCTCGGTTGATCCGGGCAATCCAGGCAACCCAGAGGAGCCTGGCGGCGATGGCGACGGAGGCGGCACAGATCCGGAGCCGAAGCCGAAGCCGGAGCCAATCATCGACTTTAGCGATATTGGCAGCCACTGGGCTAAAGCTTCCATCGAAGAAGCGGTCAAACGCGGAATCGTCATGGGTTATGAGGACGGGACCTTCCGTCCGCAAGCGCAAGTAACCAGAGCGCAATTCATTACGCTTCTGATGCGCGCATTTGACGGAGAAATCTCCGCCTCCGCTGCTCCGGCATTCAAGGACAGCAGCGACATTCCAGACTGGGCGATGGATTCCGTGAAGAAGGCAGTTGCCGCAGGCCTCATCACAGGCTATGACGACGGCACCTTCCGTCCTGGCAAAGCGATCTCCCGCTCCGAGATGACAGCATTGATCGTACGCATTGCGGGTCTTACGCCGATCGAAGACGCCAGCCTGTCCTTCTCCGACAGCGACAGCATCCAGGATTGGGCGCGCGGCTACATCGCAGCAGCGGTAGAAGCCGGCCTGATGCAGGGCAAAGGCAACAACCGCTTCGCCCCGAATGATATGACTACCCGTGCGGAGGCAGTTGTACTGCTTCTGGCATGGCTGAATGAAAACGACAACGAATAACGAGAACAACGCCCCGGCCCGCTTATGCAGGCCGGGGCGTTGCTTTTCCCGTGCAGCTACTCTTTCCTCCGGTTTTTCACCGCGCTTGAATGCTTGACCGAAATATGTACATCGATCTGCCCGATCGCTTCTCCGTTCAACAATCTCGATTCCCACGTCTCACCAGCAAGCCAATCGCCATAGTGATGTCGGAATAGATTGTATTCCAAATTCATAATATCCAGCTTCCTCTTCACGCTAACTTCATAGAGATCCTGAATTTCCTTCCTGATGGCACTCTCAGTAGCTTCGGTAAGCTGCGGGTAGACGGTTAAGGTATTGTCCACCCTGTTGACGATATAGCCCTTGCCGCGAACTGAAATATTGAATTTCGGATAAGCCCCGCCTTGCATCCGAGTAAGCTTGGACTTTGGATGATTGACTATTACTTGGACGGAAGGCTCCTTAGGACTCGGTACGGACACTCCCGCGCGAATCGTTTCCTTTTGCAACCAACGAAGGCCAGTCAAATCCTTAATCGGCACAAAACCCTTCAGCTCACCGTCCTTATAGAATTCCGCTCCGTCAATTATCAGCATATTCTTTTTCTGGTCATTCTGGGACCAATGCCGTTTATTCAGAGCTAATGTAGGAATACAGGATGTATACCCGGGCTCTCTAAGTTCCCTTACAAACCGGTGAAGCTTGATGGATTCAATAATGGATGTCTGGGAATAGATGCCTTCGGGCACATGCAGAATCGTATTGAGCGGAGACTGGTCATAGAACCCCTTTGTCTGCAATATCGCTTTTACAGACCCCCTTGTGCTGTACACCCATGGCGTATACCGAAACTCAGAATACCTCGTAATGCTGTCATAGACCGCTTCAACCCCGTGCTTTAACAGCGATTCGCTGAACACTAGCGCCGTCGTATGCCCCCAGTATATCCGCTCCTGGGCGCTTTGATAGATCTGGAACACCGCCTCTTCGAAATTGCGCCCGGCTCCCTCCCCAATCCATACTCTCGCCCCCTCCTTCCTTCCTTCGGAGGTCTTCGCCTCGGACTGCATATCGATAAATTGAATATAGGTAAGGATTTTCCCTTCCTGGTAGTCCACCCCAATCGCTGTTACATAATTTAAATGCTCAATATTTTTTACGTCGGTATCACAGCCGGAGGCAAACAGCAGCAACGCTAGCAGGAATTTAACGAGCCAAGTTCGCCTCATGTTACTCTTCATCCTTCTTGATCTCCTTCAGCATGTCCGACGAGAAGTCGCGCCTTCTGAATGGATTGATCGTGAGCGCAGACAACCATTCCCGGAATCGCAGCGACGCAATCGGCTCCATGAATGGAAGCCCGAACGAATCCAGCCTGCAAAAGTAGATGAAGATCGCAAAGATAGACAGAAAGAAGCCATAGACGCCCAAATAGGCGGATACGAACAATATCCCTCCCCGGAACAAACTGACACTCCCCGACAGCGACTGGTTGACCAGCGAATAGGTTGCAACCGACGAAATGGCGATGACCACCAGCAGCGTAGGTGAAGCGAGTCCTGCCCGGATTAAGGAGTCCCCGATAATCAAGCCCCCGACGATGCCAATCGTCTGTCCTACCGCCTTCGGCAACCGGACTCCCGCTTCCCTGAGCAGCTCAAATAGAAACAGGAGCAGGAAGGTTTCCAAAAACATCGGCATCGGCACGCCTTCACGGGAGGTCACAACGGTAGAAACGAGAGAAAACGGCATCTGATCCACATTGACCGAAGCAATCGCAATCCAGAAGCCGGGCAGGCATATACTGAGTGCAATGCCGATAATGCGCAGGAAGCGTTGAACCACGACATTATAGAATGGAAAATGAACATCCTCCGGCGTCTTCAGCAGCTCGAAGAAGTTGGCTGGACCGATGAGCACCATCGGAGAACCGTCCACGATGATCGCAATTCTCCCCCTCAATAAGGCTTCGGTCACGAAGTCGGGTCTTCCAATGTAATCAATAAGAGGGACGAGGGAAAATGTCCGGTCCGAAAGCCACTGCTCCAATTGCCCGCTGCTGACGACGCTCTCCGTCCGGAACGTCTGGAGACGCTTGCGCGCTTCATCCACCACATTACGATTGGCTCTATGGTCCAGATAGATCAACGCTACCCGCGTCTTGCTCAGACTGCCCAATACGAACTCTTCGGTAAACAGCAGACCGGTATGCATCCGCTTGCGAATAAGCGATATATTGGTGAACAGCTCTTCAGTGAATGCGTCCTTCGGGCCTTTAATCGATATTTCCGTGTTGGATTCCTGAAGCTGGCGATGCGGAACGCTGGACAGATGGACGAGCCAGAAATAGCGTTCGCCCTTCTTATAAATCACCAGGCTGCCCGAAAACAATCCCTCCACCATCATCGTCATCGACTGTTCCTTGCCCATCAGCGGCAATTCCTGAATGTCGCCATGATCCGTCAGCTCCTCAATCGACCCCCGGCTCGCAAAGTGGCACACACTCGAAAAGTATTGATTTAACTGATGTTTATCGGTCATTCCTTCGCAATACAGCGCAACCACATCCGATTCTTCCCCAGCGCCGGGAATTTCGGGGAAATAGATGTCCATATAGCGGGAGAACGCCTGCTTGAGTCCCTCCGCACTTAACGTTCCTTGCTTAAGAGCGGCATCATATTCTGCAAACAGCTCCTTCTCCTTCCGTTCGCTGATCATGACGGCCGCCCCGCTTTCGAACGGGTGATATAAGTCAAGACGAACAGGATGAATGTAACCGCTATCCCCCAGATCAGAGCATAGTTGTAGAAGTAATCGTGGATGACTTGCTGCATCCATATATCGCTGACTTGCAGCAGCGCCGGCAAGGACATGAGCAGTGCGCCGACGAACAGGATGATTTGGCGAGGCTTAGCCTTACGGATCACCACCACTTCGGACAGCACATAGATGCATACACCCGCCCGAATAATGCTTCCTGCTAGCAATTGGAATGCTGCCAGAAAATCGACATGCGAAATATATTCACCCAGCATGACGAGTCTCCATTGCTCAAAAGCCGGAAATCTCAAGTTGCTCGCCTCAATCGGACCGAAAGCAGTGATAGAACCAAGCGTTGGACCCAGAATCAAGCCGATCAATAACGTGAGCAGAATGAAAATGGTCAAAAAGTTCAAAGGTTTATTCATTCTGTGCTGAAGCAGCAGCAGAATAATGAGGTCAAAGCTGCCCCCGACGACAATCGCCCCGCCCCCGAGCTGGGCTGACAAGCCCTCCACCATAAATGGTTGCAAAATGCCGTAGTCCTTGCTGCTCATCGTCATCCAGGAGACGCCCATTCCAAGCAGCCATACAATAGGCAGCAGCATGGCGGACAGGTAGACCAGCGTCCTTAGCCCCGTTCTGGCGGCGCTAAAGGCAATAAAGATAAAGCAGACAATAATGATGATGCTGGGCGTGCTGGGTAAAAAATAGATGCTGACGTTTTTGGTCGTGTCGTAAATAATCATCATGCCGGCAATGAGGAAATAAAGCAGCATGCTGCCGGCGATCAGCACATAGCCGAACATGCCGATCTTCTTTTTCAGCCAAACGGAGAATGAATCTTGCCGCATTGACTTCAATATACGGTACAGCATGGCGCTCCATGCGATCAGCACTCCATAACCTATTGCTATGCTGACCCATGAGTCGCGCCCCGCAGTTTGAACCAGATGCGGAATAATGAGAACATGATTGGAGATGCCAACTGTCAATATCATCAAAAATACGATCTGCGTTCTTGAGAAGGAAAAGTCCATCACACATACCTCCGGCCATCATAAGTCGCACTTGGTATATTTTCCTAATCAAGTCTTCCTTATGCAGATGTTGGAATCAGTCAGCCTTATTCGAATCCTGCCACCGTTCTGCCCAGCGCTCCATCTCCTTCAACGCGTTCTGAAAGTCCCGCCCCTTCTCTGTTAAAGAATAATGGACCGATACCGGCACTGTCGGAATGACCTCGCGGTGCACAATTCCGCTTTGCTCCAGATGGCGAAGCACATTCGTCAACGATTGGGTCCGCACGACCGCTACCTCGCGGTGCAACTGCTGGAATCTCATTGTGCCTTTGGATAAAGCCGCAATGACGAGAAATGACCACTTTGCCCCCAGTATTTCGAGCACGGAGCAAATGCTGGGGTAGCTCTCCTCGCGCTTCGTTTCGTTCATATTCCGCGTATCCCTCACTTTACTTATGGTTAGTAAGTCTATTTCTTTGGATAATGTCCAATTCATTTGCGTACTTACATTTTTAAAGTTGCCTTATTATACTACATTCAATAAGAGATGAAAGGATGAATATTCCATGAAAAAACAAACCCTTATCATTTATGTGCTTGCCCTTGGTGTGTTTCTGACCGCTACCTCCGAGCTTGTCATCTCCGGCATCTTGCCCCGAATCGCTCAAGATACACAAGTGTCTCTTGCTATAGCCGGACAGTTGATTACAGTCTACTCCCTCTCCTTCGCCATCAGCACGCCAATCCTGATCGCGCTTACGGCGCGCATGAATCGCAGAACCGTCATGGCCGGCTCGCTGGCAGCATTTGTTGCAGGCTCGCTCCTCTCCGCTATGAGCTCAAGCATGATTGCAATTATAGCTGCACGCATTCTGCTTGGAGCAAGCTCGGGTGTCTATCTGGTAATAGCGCTTGGAATCGTATCCAAGCTTGTTCCACCTGACCGGATCGGCCGTGCGGTCAGCACCATCATTCTCGGCTTCAGCAGCGCTCTTATCTTGGGCGTACCGATCGGCATTACGATTGCGGATTGGTGGAGCTGGCAAATGATATTTGTGCTGCTCGGCCTGGTCTGCCTCTTAGTTGGATTTGTTATCCTTCGACTGCTGCCCAATATCGAAGGGGATGCCGCGATCCCGTTCAAGCAGCAGCTCAAGCTGCTGGGCAGCGCTGTAATTGCAACGGCCTTTCTAATCTCCTTGTTCCGTGAATTTGGCGGTTCGGTGTGGATGACTTATCTCACTCCTTACCTCCAGGAACTAATGGGCCTTCGAATGACGGATATCGCCATCGTCATGCTGGTGCTTGGAATTATAGGCGCTATCGGCTCGCGTCTCAGCGGAAGCGCCGTTGACCGATGGGGTACGAAAGCGGTTCTGAGGCTCGTTCTCGTGGCGAATGCAGCCGCTCTCGCCTTGCTCCCGCTCGCTGTTTATCATCCCGTTCCCGCCTTCATGCTAATCGGAATCTTCATTATCACGCTGTTCGCCTCAGGTCCTGCTATCCAGAGTCATATGATTCAGCTCGCGCCGGGCTCCGCCAACTTGGTGCTTAGCCTGAATACTTCTATCGTACATCTCGGTCTGGCGGGCGGAGCAAGCGCCGGCGGCTTACTGGCGAGCGAAGCGGCTACCTTCCGCTACCATCCCTGGCTCGCCTCCCTCCTCACCCTCCTCGGCCTTACAGCCGCGCTGATCAGCTTCGCTTACAGCCGAAAAAAGGCCGTTCGAGCACTCTCCGCCTAAGCCGGCGTTGGAGCTCGAAGCTGCAAGCCGAATTTCTCGGCTTGCAGCTCCTCTTCCCGCTCGTGCTCGCTCTCTTAGCCCAGTTTCTCGGCTTGCAGCTCCGCCTTCCGCTCGCGCTCGCTCTCCAAGCCGAGTTTCTCGGCTTAGAATTGTAGGCGCTGCGGGCTGCCGCTCATTCCATATCTGCACGATTCGCCCGACCCACAAAACTAACTATTAATTGTCATTTCATACATAATTAATAATTTTAGACAAATAAGAACCATTTCTGTGTGAATATTTAGTTATCATGCACATTTGTGACGGTTCCTTGCATTTTGGGTTCAAGCTTTTGACTTATTTATTCAAATGGCCCTCATATTCTTTAAAATTCCTCAATAGAATGATTCAGACGAAAGGAGGCCCTATCAAAAAGAAAGAAGCCCACCCATCTAAAGGAGGTAGTTCTATTGGTCAAAACCTTAAGATTGAACAGCTTCACTATGAAAGGCCTGATTTTGGCTGGCGGTATGATGCTGGCAGCG
This sequence comes from Paenibacillus sp. NPDC057967, assembly GCF_042887015.1. Taxonomy (NCBI): domain Bacteria; kingdom Bacillati; phylum Bacillota; class Bacilli; order Caryophanales; family Paenibacillaceae; genus Paenibacillus; species Paenibacillus sp. NPDC057967. Next base: position 397,667 of record NZ_JBHVQB010000006.1, on the reverse strand, counting down.
GTACTAAGCTTTCTCCTGTTCTCCCAGCAAGTATCCGCACACGGGTATATCGACGGGCCCGCAAGCCGCGGATATCTATGCAAAACCGGGCAGAACACAGACTGCGGCGCAATCGTGTACGAGCCGCAAAGCCTTGAAGCGCCAAAAGGCTTCCCGGCAGCCGGACCTGCAGACGGCAAAATAGCCAGTGCTGGCGGGGCTTTCCCTAAGCTTGATGAGCAATCTGCCACTCGTTGGTCGAAGGTCAACATGAATTCCGGCTCCGTCACCTTCCACTGGACGCTGACTGCCGCTCACTCGACTAGCAGCTGGAAATATTATATTACGAAAACAAACTGGAACCCGAACGCATCATTATCCCGCAACCAATTCGACCTGACTCCGTTCTGTTCGGTTCCTTACAGCGGTCAGCCGCCTTACTCTTATTCCAATACGTGCACCGTACCGCCTCGCACAGGTTACCATGTCATCCTGGCTGTATGGGAAGTTGCCGACACCGGTAATGCCTTCTACAACGTCATTGACGCCAACTTCGGCGGCAACCCAGGCGACACACAAGCGCCTACTGCGCCAGCCAACCTGGCTTCTCCTTCCAAAACAGCAACAAGCGTGTCACTATCCTGGAGCGCATCGACCGATAATGTCGGTGTAACAGGCTACCGCATCTACCGCGGCTCCACGCTGGCCGGCTCGGTGTCCGGATCAACCTTAAGTTACACCGCCACCGGCTTAACGGCCAATACGGCGTATACCTTCACCATTAAGGCAGTGGATGCCGCAGGCAATGAATCCGCTGCCAGCAATGCCGTCACCGTGACGACCAATACGAATACAGGTCCCGATACGCAGGCGCCGACAGCGCCGTCCGGGCTGCATGTCATGGGCAGTGCGACTTCCACGACCGTGCCTCTCATGTGGAGCGCCTCCACCGATAATGTCGGCGTAACGGGCTATCAAGTCTTCCGCGGCTCGACGCTGGTGACGACGGTGTCCGGCTCGACACTGGCCTACACGGTAACAGGCCTAAGCGCCAATACGGCTTACACCTTTACCGTCAAAGCCATCGACGGTGCCGGTAACGTCTCGGCTGCCAGCAATGCCGTATCCGTCACAACGCCGTCTGCTCCAACCACGTACCCGGCATGGAGCTCGACGGCCGTCTACTGGGGCGGAGACAAAGTAACGCATAACGGCGTCAACTACGAAGCCAAGTGGTGGACATTAGGCCAGACGCCAAGCGCAACTTCCGATGTCTGGAAGATCATTCCTTAAGCGGCTGCACTTATCACCCTAGAGCAATCCAATAAGAACAGCCCGCTCGGGCAACCCAAACAAAGACCAGCAGGGCGCTGCTTGCCCCTGCTGGTCTTTTTCAGCTTGTCTCCAAGCACACGTCATTCTCTTATCCCAAAGTATCGCTTTATGTTGTGCTGCCATACGGCAGCTTCTCGCAGCATTCAGTTCTTTCTTTCGAGCCACGCTTTAAATCTTCATTATAATAATGCCACACACGCACTACCCGCAGCGCCCTTGCTGCATCTCGGCGCTATCCCATCCGTCAGCTTTCCCCGTCATACGCCCGCTTCAAATCTTCAATTATAATCCGGTTCATGCCAAGCATCGCATTCATTACCCGCTGCGCTCTGGCCGCATCTCCACCGCCATGCATCAGCTCGCCCAGCGCCTTCGGAATGATCTGCCATGATAGTCCAAAGCGATCCTTCAGCCAGCCGCAGCGTGATTCCTCGCCGCCCTCGACCAGCTTGTCCCACAGCTCGTCAACCTCCTCCTGGGATTCACAGCTGACGAATAACGAGATAGCAGGCGTGAAGGAATAATGCGGACCTCCGTTCAAGGCCATGAACGACTGGCCTTCCAGCTGGAAGGTGCCGGTTACGACCTGATTCCCGTTGCGCACAAGCGACAGAATGGCTGAATTGGGGAATATCGATGTATAGAAGTTTATCGCTTCCTCCGCCTCTTGATTAAACCATAGAAAAGTCGTGATCTTTTGCACCAGAAACTCCTCCTCATTAATGATCTGTAATCCATTACTTCCAAGTCTAGCACAACGGAAATTTCATGATTTCTTCTCTATTGCGAACATAAAATTATAACATAATTACCCAGATGGTTGCGCCCGTATGATATAGAGCATGCTCAGCCAATGTCTCTCCATATGTACGATCTGAAGGCCCGCTCCCTCCACCAGCTTCTCCATATTGCGTGTAAAATGACAGCCATTCATCCGGTACAACAGCGGATTCAGTGTTTTCTGGAGCGCCGAGATGATGCCGTTGCTGCTGATGCCATGCTCCATAAGCAAAATTTGTCCGTCCCGCTTGCACCATCGCTTCATATTTTCAACAACCTGCTGAGGATTGTCATAGCTGCATAGAGATAATGTGGAGATGACCGTATCGAAGGCATGCTCTGGAAATTGAAGGCTCTCGATATCCGATTGCAGGAAAGAAGCGTCGACACGATAACGTACCGCCGCCTCCTTCGCCTTCTCCAGCATCTTGCCGCTGAAGTCGGCAGCCGTCACCCGCACATGCGGAGGATAATAGGGAAAGTTCGCTCCCGCTCCGACCGCAAGCTCCAGCACGTCTCCCTTCGCCTGCCGAAGCAGCCCGCGCCGGAACCGCTCCTGGCTCGCATCCCCTCTCCTTCTGTCGTACATATCCGCCTGCTTGTCGAATATCCGAACGCGACGCTCCTTGTCCATTTCTCGTCATCCCCCGCCTCTTCATGCTCTTATAACTCTTCTATACGTTACTTCTCCAAAAAAGTGTCCGCCATCCACTCTGCGAACCGCTCTTTCTCTTCGAATTGCGGATAATGGGCCGATTGTTCGAACACGATAAATTGTTTATTCGGAGCATCAAGAAGGTCGAAGTACGACTGAGCCGCATCCACGGAAGTCATATAATCATAAGCGCCCATTACAAAGTAACAAGGAATAGCCAGCTCACGCACGACTTCCGGCAAAGGATGAGCCGACTCTTCCGCCAACAGGCCTGACTGCGTCTGGGCAATGCCTCTCACATAACGAAGTACATCAAGTCCGTTGTACTCCGGCTTCAGCAGAAAACCCTCGTAATAGTCCCGATTGTCTTCGATCAGCCTTGCCGCTCCTCCGTACTTTCGGATCAGACTGCGCGGCGTCATTTGCTCTCCACCCTCAATTTGCGGCCGGAGCTGCTCCAGCTTTCTGACATCGTCTCCAGCATGAGCAGCCTTAGCCTGTTCCAGCACATAGGCGAAGCTGTCCAGCTCGCTGTCATGATGGTCTCCGACCTGGCCGATCCCGATGTAGGCGGAGAAGGACTCCGGCGATTTCGCAGCCGCCTTCATGCCAATGTAAGTACCGAAGGAATGACCCGCCAAAATAACCCTTTCCTGGCTCAGCCGCACCTTCACCTTCTCCGTCAGCGCAAGCAAGTCGTCCACAAGAAGGTCCGTCGTCAGATCCGCGTAATCTTCAAAAAATCGATAGGACTTGCCGCTTCCCCGCTGGTCATAATGGACAACGGTGAAATCCTTCTCCAATATGTCCTGATATTTTCGCACATACGGAATTTCCGAACTGCCCGGACCGCCATGCACGAACAACAGAATGGGATTGTCGCGATTTTCGCCGCGAATCATGACCGTGTGCTCTGCTCCATTCACGACCATACGCTCCAGCACGCTAATGCTGTTATCGCCTTTCAATGAAGGCGTCCATGTAGGATGGAATAGGACGGCAGCAACCATAATGACCGCAATTGCCGCCCATAACCATCGTTTCTTTAATTTCATGCTCTTCCCTGTCATCCTCAAATGCTCTCCCAGTCATGGTACAAGTGATCGTTATACTTTATTCCCCACGTTATACCAAGAGCACAGGAGCGTCAATGCAGATATGCTGCATTTTTACACTGCCCTTACGGTTTTGCACCGCTTCCCGGACTGGCCGCGATCGTCTGATGCTTGCGGCTTGATCCGAATTGAGCAAGGTAGAAGACGAGTACACCAATATGCAGCAAGGCCAATACCAAGTAGAGATTGCTGAACACCGCACTGCCGCTATCCTGATGAATGGGGTTGACCGAAGTCGTCGCCGTCCATTCCGCAATGATGCCGTACAGCCCGGAAGCCATGCCATGCGTAATGAAGCCGCACATGGAGAACAAGCCCATGCCGATCCCAGCCTGCTCCTTCGGCAGTGTGCGTGATACGGTGTTCGACATCGTAATCATCATAAAGGACTGTCCGACATTGCCCAATATAAGAATGGCAGCAATCCACCAGCCCGGAGCAGCCGCGAAGGACGACAATAAGAACAAGCAGATCATAATGAAACTGGAAGCTATCGCGTATAGAAACGCATTGCCCCTCCGGTCTGCGAGCTTGCCCGCCTTCCTGCCCAGAATGGCGGAGACGATTGCCGCAGGCACCATCACCATGCCGATCCAATAAGGAGGCAGCTCCTGAACGCGGGATAGCAGCACTGGCGTCAGGAAGTAGAACGACACGCCAATTCCGTTCACCATTACGGCCACGAGAATCATAAATGAATATTTGCGATTACGAAAAAGCTCCGGTCGGACGAACGGCTCTGCCGCGCTGCGGATTCGCCAGATGAACAGCGCGAGGAAGATAAGCCCCAGTCCAAGAGAGAACCAAGAGACATTCGTGAAACCAAATAATACAAGTCCGGCAGCCGCACCGAGCAATACGCCGCCAAGCCAGTCGAACGCCGATTTCACACCGGTATCATCCGGCAGATAGGAACGATAAAACGGGATAAGGGCGAGCAGCGCGATCGGGAAGCTGAACAGCCATCTCCAATCCGCAAAGCTCGTCAGCAGTGCCGACAATACCGGTCCAAGCGCACTTCCCAGTGCCAGTCCCGCCGCCGCCATACCTAGAGCTGCGCCTCTTCTCTCTTGTGCAATATAGCGGATCGGGATGAGCATGGATACAGCGGGAATGGCCGCCGCGCCAACCGATTGCAGGCATCTGGCAAGCAGAGCCATGCCGAAGCTTTGAGACAACAGGCCGATTATAGAGCCAACCGCAAATACGAGAAGCCCGAATGTGAGAATATTTTTCAGCTTGAACCGGTCCGCAAGCTTGCCATACGTTACGGTACCCACCGCATAGATCAGCGAATAAGCGGCTGACATCCAGCTTACTTGCGCCAGACTCAGATTGAACTCCAGACTTAATTCAGGAAGCACGATATTGAACATCATTGCGCTCATAGACGACAGCATAAGCGCAACGAGCATCACTCGAAGCAGCTTTGCCGTATGTGCGGGGTTGATCGCAGAACTCATTGTACACCTCTCCTTAATTGAATCAGGATTTTAAACAAACTCAGCATATTGAGTGCAAGTACTTACTTACATTACTTTCATAAAAAAACTAGGGAGTTAAAGCCCTAGTAAAGGTATTGACGCTTTCATCGATAAATGCATCCACCGATGACAAGCCTAGCGAGGAGCCGTCTCCTTGCAGCAAACTCATAAAAGCTCCGTGATTCATCCACATGAACGCTTTGGCCTGCAGCTCGGTATTGCAATCGGCCAGCATGCCTCGGCGCTTCATTTCATTGAAATAGTCGATTAGCAGCTCTTGCAGCTTCTGCGGGTGCTTATGCGTCGATTCCTGGAATTGCTTGATAATCGGCTTCTCCTTGAAGGCAATCTGCATCACCTTCCGATTACGGATCATGAGCTCGTGGTACCTGCTGCTGATCGTCATTAGATCATCATGCAGACTGTACGTCAGCTTCTGCTGGAACAGCTTCTCCATCTCTTCCGCATAGTGATAATGATGGAACGCCTTCTCAAGCAAATTAAGCTTGCTGCCAAAGTGGCGGAACAGCGTCACTTCGTTCACGCCTGCGCATGCTGCGATTTCCTTGGTCGATACGCCGTTATAGCCTTGCTCCGCCACGAGATCGATAACCGCCTTCATCAGCTTCTCTGCGGTGCTTAGTTTGCCATTAACGATAAGAACCCTCCTTCCTGCAAGAACGAAATGCAAGTGATCACTTTCATTTAACGTTATTCTACTTCCATATCCCATCATTTGCAAGCCTAAAAATCATTTGTCCACGATCCCGATCATAAAGCCGTCATAACCTTTGCTGCCTACTGTCTGTATGGCCGTGCAGGTCATTCTCGGCTCTGACGCCAGCTTGTCGAAAAACTGCCGTGTGCCGATAACCCGCACATCCTCGTTATTCGCGTCAATCATATCGCCGTTCCGAATCACATTGTCGCCTATAATGACCGTACCTGGACGGGAGAAGCGAAGCGCCCAATCCAGATAATGCGGGTTGTTCGGCTTATCCGCATCAATAAAGATCAGATCGAAGGGCTCCGCTTCTTCCTCCGCCAGCGCTCCCAGCTGGTCCAGCGCAAGTCCTACACGAATCTCCACGCGGTCCGCGAGTCCCGCACGCTCAATATTTCGCTTCGCTACGCTGGCATGGTGCGCTTCGTATTCCAGCGTAACCAGCTTGCCGCCTGCCGGCAGCGCTCCGGCCAGCCAGATCGTGCTGTACCCGCCAAGCGTCCCAATCTCCAGTATCCGCCTTGCTCTGTTCATTATCGCCAGCACTTGCAGCAGCTTCCCCTGCGCCGGCGATACATCGATTGCCGGCAATCCCGCTTCACGGTTGGCGGCAAGCGCTGTATCGAGCGCCTCGTCTGACGGAATCAGCTTCTCCTCCACATACTGATCGACCTTCGTCCATAACGCCTGATGATTGCTCATTCTCCCAGCTCCCTTTTACTTGAATGTCCTTCTGGCTTTATTGTAAAAGGTTTATTATCATAAAAATAATATATGTTTCTGATATACTTATATATTTTGTATATGATTTTAAAGGAGAATAGCTTATGAACTTGCATGCGCTGCGCCTTTTTCACCTTATCGCCTCTACCGGGAGCGTAACCCGCGCCTCGGAGCAGCTTAGTATCAGCCAGCCCGCCATTACATCACAGGTGAAGAAGTTCGAGAAGGAGCTCTCGCTCCAGCTGCTAAGACCAGAAGGACGGGGCATCGCTTTGACCGAAGCCGGAGAACAGCTGTCCGTGCTGGCAAGCAGACTGTTTGCGGTGGAAACCCAAATCGAGCAATTCGCGCATGATTACCGCGAAGGCGCAATCGGAAGGATACGGGTTGCCGCTACCTATCTGCCCGCACACTTCCTGCTTCCAGCCTGGATCGCCAAGTACAAGCAGTCGTACGAAGGCGTCGAGATGACGATTCATACGACCGATTCCGGCGGGGCTCTCCACAGGCTGCAGCAGATGGAAGCCGATATTGCCATCTACGGCGGCATCCCGGAGGAATATCCCGATACGATTGCCACAGAGCAATTGTTCGAGGACGAGCTGTGGTTTGTAGTCGCTCCAGGGCATCGGTACGCGGAGCAGCATATCACATTAACGGAGATGATGAGAGAACCCTTCGTCATGCGCGAGACCGGGAGCTCTACACGGGAGAGACTGTTCGCTCTGTGCCGGACGCACAACGCGCCCTCGCCCAGAATCACACTGCAATTCAATGGACTTCATGAGGCGATTACAGCTGTACTTGCGGGCTATGGCGCGAACTTCGTATCCTCTCTCGTCGTTCGGGATAAGGTAGAGCGCGGGGAGCTGTGCCGGGTATATGTAGATAGCGTGCAGCCCATCAATTCCATTGCTGTATGTACCCGCCAAAACGAACCTTTATCAGCCGCAGCCTCCCGTTTTGTAGACTTGATTCGCAGCCACCCGATCCGCTCTCAATAACACCGCTTCCGATACAGGCAACCGCTGGCTGTATCTATGCTGCGGTTTACGTCACTCCTCAACCGCTGCCGCAAGAATAGATGAAGCACATTACCTGCCATTCCGCCACATTTCCGCCCTCCGCCGCTCATAGAATGATAAAAACTGCGGGAGGTACGGACATTGAATGATCTGCGCAAAAAGATCGATCAAGGCATCAGCCAGCTTGTCGATTGGCTAGTCAAGGAACAGAAGGAGGATGGCTCCTGGCGCTTCTGCTTCGAGAACGGCATTATTATGGATGCCTATGTCCTTATCCTCTTACGGCTGCTTGAATATGAGGACGAAGACTTGCTGCACAAGCTGCATGACCGGATCGCCGGAAGCCAGCAGCCCGACGGCTGTTGGCGATTGTACCATGATGAGGAGGAAGGCAACCTCTCTGCTTCGGTCGAAGCTTATTATGCGATGCTCATATCCGGGCATAGCCATGCGAATGAAGAGCATATGCAGCGAGCCCAAGCTTATATTCTATCGCGCGGCGGCATTGGCATGGTCAAGAGCACACTCACAAAGGCCATTCTTGCGATGACGGGACAGCGGGAATGGCCGCTCTCCATCGCAACCATACCAATGGAGATCATGCTCGTCCCAAGCGAGCTGCCGCTTAGCCTCTTCTCCTTCTCCGGCTATGCCCGTGTCCACCTCGTACCTATGCTCGTAATGGGCTCCCGAAAATTCTCCCTTCGAACCGATCGCACGCCCGACTTATCGGCGCTCTATGCCCATCGAGATGCGCCGGATGAGGCTTATCTGCCCTCTCACATCGAGATGAGGAGTCAAATCCAGGCCGGGATGGGAAAGCTGATCGGGTCAGAGCGTTCCCTGCGCGATGCCGCAACCGACAAGGCGGAGGCGTTCATGCTGGAGCGGATCCAAGGCGACGGCACTCTATACAGCTACGCCACCAGTACAATCTTGATGATCTTCGCCCTGCTGGCATTGGGCTACAGTAAGGAGCATCCGGTCGTAAGCAAGGCTTGCCGCGGCCTCGCCAACATGCGCTTCAATACAGAAGGCATCACAACCATTCAGAATTCTCCCTCTGAAATCTGGGACACCGCTCTGATCAGCTATGCGCTCCAGGAAGCAGGCGTCTCCCATCGTCACGATGCCATTCTGAACGCAAGCGCCTACCTGCTGTCGAAGCAGCATACGCGCAAAGGAGATTGGAGCAAGCGTAACCCGAACACGCCGCCCGGCGGCTGGGGCTTCTCCGAGACGAATACGATGAATCCGGATGTAGATGATACGACAGCTGCTCTGCGGGCCATCCACCGGCTTGCAGTCGACGAACCCATATATGCCGAAGCGTGGCATCGCGGCTTGAAGTGGGTAACCTCCATGCAGAACAGGGATGGCGGGTGGCCCGCCTTCGAGAAGGAAACGAATAACCAGATGCTGACCTGGCTTGCTATCGAAGGGGCCAAGTCGGCGGCGATCGATCCGTCCGAAGCGGATCTGACAGGCAGGGCACTGGAATACTTAGGGAATTTTGCACAGCTTCACACGAATGAACGATGGATAAAGCGGGGAAAGGATTGGTTAATTCGGAATCAGGGGAGAAACGGCTCGTGGTACGGCAGATGGGGCGTTTGCTATCTCTACGGCACATGGGCGGCGCTCACAGGGCTGGCAGCTGCCGGTGTGCCGTCCAGCCATGAGACCATAAAAAATGGAGCCGAGTGGCTCCTCCGCATGCAGCAATCCGATGGCGGCTGGGGCGAATCCTGCCGCAGCGACTCCAAGTCCCATTATGTCTCGATCGGCGCCAGCACCCCATCCCAGACCGCCTGGGCACTGGATGCGCTGATCGCCGTTTCGCCGGAGGCGACTCCCGCCATTAATCGCGGCATTGATCGGCTGATCGGCTTTTTGCATGAAAACAACTGGAAGACCCACTATCCGACCGGCGCCGCCTTGCCTGGCTATTTCTATGTGCGATACCATAGCTACCGGTACATCTGGCCGCTTGTTGCCCTGGCACATTATCGAAACAAATTCAGCTAATGGCCATGCGCCAGCACATTGACGAGCTTTCCGAAGGGATCGCGCACGTAGAACCGCCTGACACCCCAAGGCTCGTCAGCCGGACCGTATTCAACCGCATACCCGGCATGAACACAACGGGAATAGGCTTCGTCCACGTCATCCACTTCAATGGACAGATCAGGAACCGCAGTTCCGCTGCCTCCTTCGGTGGCTACACTAATCTGAACTTGCATCTGATCTTCCGATCCATAGGTTGCAATCCACCCGTGGTCCATCAGCAACTCAAGACCTAATACATCCCGATAGAAGCGCTGTCCGGCTTCCATATCCGCCGTCGCTATATTCGCTACAATTCGTTTTACCTTCACATTAACACCTCAATTTTAGAATGTACTGGTTCAGCACTCCGTTTAACCTTGCGGTTCCGCAGCCTCGGAAGAAAATTTCTCCTGGAACATCCGGGGCAAATGTTTAATTTTATAATCGATTGTAGCCAGACTGCGCTGCATCTCCTTCAATTGGGCTTCTACTTTGTGCCGATGCTGAACCAAGATGTCTACGCCCTTCTCCAGCACTGCGTCATTGTCCATGCAATGCTGGATGAGAGTGCGGATGTCCTTGATCGGCATGCCCGTATTTTTCAGGCAGCAGAGCAGATCAAGCCAGTCGATATCTTGTTCGTGGAACACCCGCGTGCCGTTCTGACGGTCCACGAAGGGCAGCAAGCCCTCTTTGTCGTAATAACGTATCGTGTGGATGGACAGATTGGTTTTCTGTGCGACTTGCGAGATGGTATAACTCATAGCCATCTTCTCCGTTTCGTTTAGTCATTGATGACATTATTGTTGATGCGCGGTTCCTTCGCCTTTATTTGAGACATCCTAATCGAAGGCTGTTGACATAGAGTCCACTCTAGCGTTTATCGTAGGGTTATATTCTATTATACTCAACTTTAGGAGGAATCAAGATATGAAGTACATAGACATCGCCGGAACGGATCTTCACGTATCCAACATCATTATGGGCAATATGCGGCTTAAGCAGCTTTCTGTGACAGAAGCGGAGAAGCTGATCCGCACTGCAATGGAGCAAGGCGTCAACCTGTTCGACCATGCCGATATCTACGGCGCCGGATCTTGCGAAGAGCATTTCTCCGAAGCTATCGGCATGAACGCTTCCCTGCGCGAGGGAATGGTGCTGCAGAGCAAATGCGGGATCCGCAAAGGCTTCTTCGACTTCTCCAAGGAACATATCATCGCTTCGACCGAGGGCATCTTGAAGCGGCTGAATACTGATTATCTGGACATTCTGCTGCTGCATCGTCCCGATACGCTGGTCGAACCTGAGGAAGTGGCAGAAGCATTCAACGAGCTTCACGCCAGCGGCAAGGTCCGTTACTTCGGCGTCTCCAACCATACGCCTATGCAAATTGAGCTGTTGCAGAAGCACCTGTCCCACAAGCTCATTGTGAATCAGATGCAGCTTAGCGCTACGCATACGCCGATGATTGACTCCGGCATTGCGCTGAACATGAATATCGACCAATCGGTCAACCGCGACAGCGGCGTACTCGATTATTGCCGTCTGAACGACATTACGATCCAGGCTTGGTCTCCATTCCAGAAAGCCTTCTTCGACGGCCCGTTCCTTGGCGACCTTGAGAACTATCCGGAGCTGAACCAATTGATTGATAGTCTGGCGGCCAAATACGGTGTATCCAGTACCGCCATTGCTGTCGCTTGGATCACCAGACATCCGGCCAACATTCAAGTCGTGCTGGGCACCACGAATGTTGACCGTCTGAAGGACGGCTGCCAAGGCTCCGACATTAAGCTGACTCGCGAGGAATGGTACGGCATCTATACCGCAGCAGGCCATATCCTGCCTTAATCAATACTCGATCTCTGCGCTATTCCCAGGCGGGATTCCATACCACTTCCCACAGATGGCCATCCGGGTCCATGAAATGGCCGGAGTAGCCGCCCCAGAAGGCATCATGAGCCGGGTCCGTAATCGCGGCCCCGGCTTTCTCCGCTTGCTCCATGATGCGATCCACTTCTTCCCTGCTGTCTACATTATGTCCGATCGTAAGCTCGGTCGAGCTTGCTGGCGCGAGCGGCACCTTGGCTTCGTGTGCCAGCGACTTCCGCTCCCATATCGCCAGCCTTAGCCTGCCCTCCAATTCGAAAAACGCGACAGCGCCATGCTCAAATTCCGTTCCTATGATGCCTTTCGTCGGAAAGCCAAGTCCATCTCTGTAGAATTCCAGCGAACGCTGCAAGTCATCCACTCCTAATGTCAACACTGTAATCTTTGGCTTCATTCTTGACTCGACTACTTCGGGAATATCTCCGTTCGCTTAAGATCTGGCCTTCATAAATTCCATCATCATTTCTTTCACCAGCAGAAGCTGCCGCTCCGGCTCAACATCCGAAGGCAGCATTAATACGTTTTTCTGATAGGCGAGCTTGCTCGCGAACAGTCCAAACGCATTCACCAGCGTGATCAGCATTTCTTCGGGAGGCAGATCGGAGCGAAGCGAGCTGTCCTGCCCGCCATCCTCGATCATCGCGGTGAAAATCGCAAAAATCTCCCTGCCCGCTATACCGTGTTTGCTGACATCGCCATACAACCCTCTTGCATGCGCCACACTCAGATGCAGATCCTCCAAAAACTTGATAAAGGAGCTTCTTCTTTCCTCCAACATCGAAATAAAGTAGTCGAACAAGAGGCCAATTTTCTCCAGACACGTCACATCTTGCTCCGCAATACCGGCAAAGGTAATCCGAATCTCTTCCATAATGCCGTCCGCCAGAACAGTCACAAGCTGCTCCTTCGTCGGGAAATACCGGAACACCGTTGCGACGCCAATGCCCGCTTCCTTGGCGATATCGTTCATCGTAGCCCCTTCAATGCCTTTCCGAAAAAATACCGACTCCGCCGCTTGTACGATTTGCTGGTGACGGGCTTTTTTGCTTTCGTCCCTTTCTTGCTTGTATCGATCCTGAGGCTTCATTGCACGTATGATCCCTTCTAACCTTGTATGTCAAAATTATAACCTCTGTGCGCCTGCGATCACAAGGAATGCAAGGGGCGGCGGCGGGGAATTGTATAATGAAACGGAAGATGATATAATCGATATGATGGTGATAGTCACTACTATCATCATTAAACTATTCTTTTGAACCACCATAGAGGAGGCAAACATAAAATGACTCGAATGAATGGAAAAGTAGCCATCGTAACCGGAGCAGGAAGCGGCATGGGACTGGAAGAAGCGCGCTTGCTCGCGCAAGAAGGCGCAAAGGTGGTCTTGACGGACATCAATTTTGACGCGGTACAAGCCGTGGCGAAGGGTATTCAAGAAGACGGCGGCGATGCGATTGCCATCAAGCATGATGTCGCATCGGAAGACAACTGGGTCGAAGTCGTCGCAGAGGCGGTCAGCAAGTACGGCAAAATCGATGTGCTTGTGAACAATGCAGGCATTTCCATGGCCGTCGGCCTGCTGGATACCTCCATGGATCAATGGAACAGAGTGATGAATATTAATGTGACAAGCGTATTTCTCGGCATGAAGCATGTCATTCCTCATATGATTTCAGGCGGAGGCGGTTCCATTATTAACATCTCCTCCATTGCAGGCTTGACCGGCAGCAGCGGCGCAGGGGCGTACACAGCATCCAAAGGCGCGGTGCGTATGCTGAGCAAAGCGGCGGCAGTCGATTACGGCAGCCAAAACATTCGCGTCAACTCGGTGCATCCTGGCTTTATTGCCACGCCAATGAGCAACCAATTCGTCGAAGATCCGCAAATGCTGCAATTTTTCCTGTCGCAGACAGCGCTGCCGCGTGTCGGGGAAGCTTCGGAAGTGGCGCGCGCCGTTCTCTTCCTGGCATCGGATGACGCTTCTTATGTGACTGGCGTAGAATTGCCTGTAGACGGCGGCGTAACGGCAAAATAATTTAAACCAGACTGCCGGGCTCTTAGCCCTTGTTCATTCTAACCCTAACATCTTGCTGGCGTCAGTCTGGCTTGCAACACACAATCGCCCTCCTCTCGCATTATGCGAAAGGAGGGCGATTGTGCTGTCACGTTTATTATGTCCATGGCTATTCCGACTTTCGACGCAATCAATGGTCAAATCGCTTAATGGGCAGGTTTGCCCTGATCGATCCGTTTGAGATGCTTTCTGTTCAGCCCGATAAACAACACAGACAGCAGCACAAATCCGGCGCCTACAAAAAACGGAAGGCGAACGTTGAAATGCTCCGCGAGCTTGTTCGCCATGACAGGCGATATAGCCGCTCCGATAAAACGCAGGAAGCTGTAGGCAGCCGATGAGGTGGAACGCGCTACGGGCGCGGCATCCATAACCGCTGTCGTAATGAGCGTATTGCTATTGCCCAGTATGGCTCCCGCAAAGATGACAGCCGCAATAACGACTTCTTTCGTTGTAGTATATAGTCCCATGACGGCAAGATCCAGTACAAACAGCAGCAGCATCAGGCTCATCGCTTTTATCGTGCCGAGCCGTCTCTGCAGCTTGGGCGCCATGAATACGGACGTCAGGGCCAGCAGCACGCCCCAGCCCAAAAACACAAATCCCATCTCCTGCGGCTTCAACCCCATTACGAACGGCGCATATGCCATAATCGTGAAAAAGCCGACATTATAAAGAGCCGCCACAATGCCAAGCACAAGCAGCGAACGATGCTTCATCGCGCGAAACGGCTCTAGCAGTGAAGCTGGCGCTGGCGGCGCTCCCGACGCAAGCGGCTTCGGCTTCGGCATCGAAGCCGTCAACACGAGAAAGCCAAGCACCATAAGGATCGAGACACCGAAGAACGGCCCTCTCCAGGAAATGGACCCAAGCGTCCCGCCCAGCAGCGGACCGACCGACAAGCCTATGCCGACTGCCGCCTCGTACAGAATGATCGCTTTGGCGGTTCCAGTGCTGGACAAGGATACCATCGCTGACAGAGCAGTAGCGACGAACAGCGCATTGCCAAGCCCCCACCCTGCGCGCAATCCGACCAGCGTCCATATATCGCCAGCGAATCCGCCCAGCACCGAGACCAAAGCGATGATCCCGATTCCCGCCAGCAGCGTTCGCTTCATGCCGAATCGTGTGGAAACGACGCCGGTAATGAGCATAGCCACAGCCATGACCGCATTGTAGCTGGTATACAGCAGGCTGACCTCGCTCGGCGAAGCCATCAGCTTCTCCGACAGCTCACGCAGAATCGGATTGACAAGACCCATCCCCATAAACGCAATAATGCTCGTAAAAAAAACAGCCCACACCGCTATCGGCTGGCCGAGAAAGCCGCTCTTCACCAAAGTGGCGTTCAGCTCCGCCGGAGCAGCTGATGATTTCGCTAATGATGACATCATTCTATCCCCTTCTAAATATAATCCGACTTATAAACTTGTATCATACAACTATTTGATTGTATAATACAATTATATGTCTGTCAATGATCCAAGTGGCGATCCTCCCTGTTGACAATCCCCCCGTATCTATTATGATGTTCATGAACAGCAGGAAAAAGAAGGAGGCGATTTTATGGTGAGCGACCGCTCATTGGAGACGATTGAATTCGAGCTGGCGGTGCTGATCCGCCGGGTCATGTCGATCAGCGCGAACAAAAAAGGAGCCAAGCTCGACAGGGCCGCCTACTTGCTTCTGCATCAAATCTTGGTGCAAGGCTCAGCCGGCGTAAAGGCTTTGGGCGAAGAGCTTCAACTGGATATATCTACCGTCAGCCGGCAAGCCGCCGTGCTGGAGCAGAAGGGATATGTACGGAAAGTACCCGATGCACAGGACGGGAGAGCTTACTTTTATCAAATCACGGCGCTTGGCGAAACGGATCTGCAAGAATATAGACAAGCCAGACTGGCCAGCATTAACCGGCTGGTCGAGGGCTGGCATGAGGAGGAGCGGGAGCAATTCGGCCAGTTGCTCATGAAGTTTAACCAGTCGCTGAAGCACCGCACCCGGCCGGACAACCATGCATAAATACGGCAAAGGCTTCCGAACTCAAATTCGGAAGCCTTTTCAGGTCTCTAGCTTATCCGTTAGAGGCGACTCTTGCTTATGCCTACGCCCCGGATTCTCTCAGGTTCAGCTCCACAATCTTTTGGTCCGACATGCTGTAGACAAGCTCTCCCGCGTACTCCGCAGATTCACCTTCCCACTGAATCCGCAAGCGCAGCCGATCCGAATCTACCCATTCCAATGCTTCCACATAAGAATCAGGACGCCTTCCGTCGACTGTTGTTTCTCCATCCCAAAATGTGCGAATCGCCTCTACATCCGGCACGGCAAGCTCGGCGACACGCTCAGTATCCACAACAACTGTGCCCCCACCGGTTCTCGCTTGGAAGGACACCGCGGCATATCGGTTATCTGGCGACCATAGAAACGACTGCTGATAATAGCCCGGGAAGAGCTCCCAAAGCACTTCACCATCATCAGCCTTCAAAAGCCGGATGCCCTCCGCTGCCATCATGCCACCCGACGTGACATGCTCCGCCTGACCATAGACTTCGAAGGAATACTCCCCGTTCGGCGACTCAGACTTATAAGAAGCCGGATACGCTTCCCCTTGCAGAGCTGTTACGATATTCGGTTCTGATGGCGCTTGCTCCAAATACCGGCCCAGCTGCTCAACATGATTTTGCTTATCTGTAAAATCAGCTTCAAAGGAGAAGTCGGAACGCTTGTATTCAAGCAGAGGAACATAGTCGGACGGAATAAGCTCATCTGGCTCTCCCGTAGTGCGGTAAGCGAATGTCAGGCGGTCTACATTGCCGATCATCGCGAACAACACAATGGCATTGCTCCGGCTTTGCTCCGCAAACTCCGCGTCCCTCGCTGCATCCGGGAGCTCTCCGTAGCTAGCCGGGTCAAGTGGTTCATAGAATAGCGTTAATCCATAAGGTTGCTCTGAGCTTGCAATTGCCATATATCTTTGCATATAGCGGGGATCAGGTGAAGGAAGCCAGCTGGTGATTCCGGACACCTTCGAATTGTCGCCGACATACGGCGTCATATTCTCGGCGATCCGCTCCAGATCATACCCTGCGTATAATATTGAAGCCTCGGTCGCTTGCGTCGCAGATTTGCCTAGCGGCTCGGCAGCCCATACGAACAGTGCTCCCCATAGAAGCGCTGCCGCGCCTCCGAGAGCTGCGATCATTAACATTTTTTTAGGTGCATTATTTTTATTTATAATCATGAGTCCTTGCCCTCCGCATCTGCTGCATCAACATATTTCCAATTCATTATCGTACATTTCATCTTATCCATGATATAGTAAAATCGCATCTACTTCAAAAGTCAGGTTATGACATAGGAGGAGTTCCATGGACTACATACGGGATTATGCCATGTACGCGTCCATCTTCGGCATGTTCAGCTTTGTCTGGTTCGGCTGGGCGCAGGAGCGTCCGCGCAGCAGCTGGCGTCCCTATCTCGGGATTGCGTCCGGCATTGCGCTGCTGGTCTGCTTGCTTGGCGTATATTTGAGCATTACGAATTGGAGCGAACCGTCCGCCCTGAATGACGGCGCTACATTCACAACGTACCTGATCACCGTCTACATCGAGTTTTTCCTCGCTGGGCTTGGCGCTTTTCTGCTCATCCGCAAAAAACAAAGCGACTTCGTGGCGCCCTGGATCGCTTTTATCGTCGGCATTCATTTTGTCGGTCTCGTCAGCGTATTCGACGACCCCGCTTTGTATGTGCTGGCAGCGCTGCTGGTTGCGGCAGCAATCATAGCGGTGTATCTCGCACCGAGGCTGCAAGTCGCCCGAAGCGCCGTGACCGGCATCGGTTCCGGCACCATCTTGTTTTGCTTTGCGATTCTTGGCCTTATTCGATTCTTCTCGGTATAAAGGTTGTGAAGCTGCCTGTCGCATATATTTATTCTTTTCAAAAAAAGGAGACCATGTCTCCTTTTTTTGTTGGTCATGCGGATTGACAAGGCATCCCAGGTGAAGATGAAGCCTATCTCCGCAAGGCTGTTCAATTGCTGCTTCACGGTTTGTTGAATGAGCAACTCACCTAACTTTCGCAGTGATTTGTTGTCAGCCAGACTGTAAGATGACACATGTATGCGCAGGTGTCAGATTACAGGCCTTTTTTCACCCTTATTTTGAGTGATCACTCAATCAACAACTATTGTTAGCAATTTTAAGTTCGTATCCAAATTTATTGAAAGAGGAGGCTGTCCGTATGTGGCTGGACGCAACTGTTGATTTGGAGTTCCTGATGTGGCTTTTCGTTGTCGTATTCTTCCTTCACGACGGAGAAGAGATCGTGACGATGGAGAGATGGGTACGGAAGCATCACGAAAAAGCGAAGCTCGCATTCGATCTTCGCTTGGTTGATTTAAACAAAAATTTGACGGTGCAATTCGCTATAGGCGTGCTCACCATCGGAATTGCACTCGTGCTTACGACGTACGGGGCGGTGCCGCTTGCCGGGGGCAAGCATGTCATCTATGCGCTGTTCACCGGATTTGTAGCCGTCTTTCTGCTGGACGGGCTGAAGCATATCGGCATATCGCTTATGCTGAAGACGTATACGCCCGGCGTAGTGACAGCCGCTGTTCTTGAAGTTCCGTACGGCGCTTATACATTATACCGTCTGTTTAATAAAGGCATGCTGGATGCTATTACCTTGCTTAAGGGCACCGCAATGGCGTTGCCGCTTGTTCTGGTGCTGGTCGCAGCGGGACTCATGCTAGGAGGCCGGATTGCTCCCCGCAGCACTCGAAGCTGAAGGATAGGCGCCGTCCTCCGCATTCACTTGTTCGGGATTCGCCCGATATTGCCCGGGCGTCATACCCGTCCACTTCTTGAAGGCGCTCTGGAACGCGCTTGGCTCAGAGAAGTGAAGGGCGTAAGCAATATCGCCGACAGAAGCGTTCCGATTGCGCAAATACCCCATTGCCAGCTCCTTTCGTACATGAACGGATAAACCATTAAAGGTCGTGTTTTCGGACTTTAGCTTATGCTGGAGCGTTCTGACGCTCATGCCGAACTGCTCGGCCGCCTGCTGCAAGGTGGGATAGCGGGTCGGAAGCGTCTTTTTGATCCAAAGCATCATTTGCTCCTGAAGTCCTGCGGCTTCCGCCATCCCATCCTTTGTTTCCTGGGCAATCGACTCGAAGAGAGACAGCAGCCTGGGATCGGAATAAATAACGGGATAATCCAGTGTTTCCTTGCTCATGCGCAGGCTGTTGGCCTTACAGCCAAAGGAAGGCGGCCGTCCGAATACAGACAGATACGGCTCCAGATCGGACGGCGCCTCATGCGAGAATTGAAGCTCATGCAGCGGGATGCTCCGATTGCTTAGCTTGCCGATCATGCGGTAGAGCGAGCAAGCCATATCCTCCATACAGTGGCGCGAATCTCCGCTGCCCTCCTGCAGCCTCATCGTCAGCAGGAAGTCGTCGCCTTGCGTCTCCCATGCCAGAGTAAATCCGCTGCACAGAATCACATTGTACCGCTGGTACGCGGCTAGGGCATCGCCAATGGTACGGGAATGCATCATGACATAGCCGAGCAAGCCCATATCGGCAAATTCCATAATCAGCCCTTGATGCAGGCCAAAATGCCCGTCGCCGGTATAAGCCGCCGCCTCCATCATAAGCCGCTTCAGCTCCGAGCCCGGAATGCGCGCCTCCACATCCTGCAGCAAAGCAGAGTCGAAGGACGCATACCGGCAGAAGTCCTCCACATCGTATCCTTTATGCACAATCGTCTTCATGACGGGGAAAACCATTGAGATAGCTACGCTTGGGTCGCTCATATTCTTACCTCCAACTGCGCAAATCAGCACTTCCGATTGCGCATTCGATCATAGTGTTGCACAGGGATTCCCTATATTCTTGTATTAGTCCTACACCACTATCATATAGGAGGAACATCCCCATGAAAACGAATATTCTGGTCATTAACGGCCATCCCGATCCAAAAAGCTTCAGCTCCGCGTTGTCTGAAGCTTATATAGCAGGCGCTGAAGCAAACGGGGCGCAGGTCCGTTATCTCGATTTGAGCAAGCTCAGCTTCAATCCGATACTCCAATACGGTTATCGCCAAAGAACGGAGCTGGAGCCGGAGCTCCTCGAAGCGCAAGAGCTCATCCGCTGGGCGCATCACCTCGTGTTCGTCTATCCGACCTGGTGGGGCGCCATGCCAGCCCTGCTCAAAGGATTTATCGACCGCGTCTTCCTGCCCGGCTTCGCCTTCAAATACCGTCAAAACTCCCAGCTATGGGATAAGCTGCTGTCCGGGCGCACAGCGCATCTGATCGTCACAATGGACACTCCGTCCTGGTATAACCGGTGGATCTATGGGCATGCCGGCCATAACGTCATGAAGCGCAACATCTTGGAATTCTGCGGCATTAAGCCTGTACGCATCACCGAAATAACGCCAATCAAGCCGTCCACTCCCGAACAGCGGGCCAAATGGCTGGATCAGGCGCAGCGGCTAGGAGCAAAGCGCGCATAATGGGCATGGCAACATCATCCGGTGCAAGAGAGCTGATTAACCTGGGCTGTACCTCTGGTGCATGAAGCGCGCAAGGCTGCGCTCTATTCTAAGAGAGCGCAGCGGCTTCCATCACGCTGCCCAGCTCAATCAGCTTGTTGATCGTATTCCAGTTCCGCACGGTAGACGGCACGCCCAGCTTCTCCACTTGCGCGGACAGCTTGGAGTTACGAACGCTAAGGCTGTATAGCAGGTACAGATTATTCCCGTCCAGCACATACCGGTCCTCTCCGGTGTCGATGCTCGCAAGCTTATCCAGCTTATCCGGCTGCGGCTGCTCCAGCAGCATCGACACATACAGTACTTCTCCTTCTGCGGAAGCTTTGGCTTGTGCAACTTGCGCTTCGGAGAATGGCATATTCCGATGGATAATTCTCAGATCGTCAAGCGTCCGCATGACAACCTTGATCGCCAGTCCAAAGTCGGCTTCGATCTGCCGTTCAATGCGCTCCCGAAGCGGCAGCTCCTCTTCAGCAGATTCGAACAGGATGTTGCCGCTCTGGATATAAGTTTGCACGCGCTGCAAGCCGATTGAGCCAAGCGACTCCCGCAGCTCCGCCATCTTGATTTTATTTTTCCCGCCTACGTTAATGCCGCGAAGCAATGCGATATAGATAGTCATCGGACGGATCACCGCTTTCAATAAAATAGTCTATTGCTATAGTAGCGCACATCCCTGTTAACTGGAAAGCTCCATCCATTCCTCCATCAGGTCGGACAGCTTCGCCTCCAGCGATTCGCGTTCTCTCCAGCCCTGCGCAAGCAGCTCCGTATCGCCGCTATCGGACCGTTCCATCAGTTCGCTGTCCAGCGCTTTCAGCTGCTGCTCCAGATCGGCAATCTCGCTCTCTAACTGCTCGCCGCTCTTGCTCCGTCCGTCTTGGCCGGATAGCTTCTGCGACTGCCTTTCCGCTGTCGATTGCGCCTCCGGTCCGTCCGGCTTTCGGGATAAAGCCATCCCTCCCGCTTTATCTCCAGACGACAGTTCAAGCATCGTCCGTTCCATACGCTTCTCCTTGTAGCGATTGTAATCACCAAGATAAGAGACGATCCTGCCTTGATCCATCTCCCAGATTCGCTTGGCAAGACGGTTCATGAAGTAGCGGTCATGAGAAATAGCCAGAATAGTACCGGTAAATTCCTCTAATGCTTCCTCCAGCGCTTCGCGCGAATCGATATCAAGATGGTTGGTCGGTTCATCCAGCAGAAGAAGATTGGGCTTGCGCCTTACGAGCAGCGCAAGTCTCAGCCGGGACCACTCTCCCCCGGACAGCGATGCCAGCGGTTTGAAAACATCATTGCCGTAGAACAAGTAATGCGCCAGCACATTACGGGCCTCTCCTTCCTCCAGGCCATCCTCGATGCGGAAGTAATCCAGCACCGTCTGCTTTGGATTCACAATTGCCTCCTGTTGAGCCAGATAGCCAATATCCACACGGGAGCCAACTGCCATTTCGCCCGCATCCGGGCTTTCTGTCCCAAGCAGCAGCTTCAGCAGCGTCGTCTTCCCGGCGCCGTTGTCGCCCAGAAGAGCGACCTTTTCTCCGTAGAGCAGACTGCCCTCGGCTTCGTTCAGGATAACCCGGTCGCCATACTGCTTGCACACGCCGGAGAATTCCAGCACTCTTCGTGCTGAGCGATCCAGCGGAGTGAGCTCGAACTCGGCCGACTTCCGCTCCAGCACCGGACGCTTGATCTTCTCCATCCGCTCAAGCGCCTTGCGGATCGAAGCGGCTCGCTTGAAAAACTTCCCGTTATCGCCGATTCTGCCCCACTCCTCCAGTTGGCGAATCGTTTCTCTCATTTTTTTGATTACCTTCTGTTGCTCCTGGAATTGCGCAAATTGCTGAAGCAGCCGTGCTTCCTTCTCTTTCATATACCCGCTGTAGGAGGCCAAATATAACTGGGCTTCGCCGTCCTCCACCTCAATCGTCTCGGTCGTAACGGCATCCAGGAAGTAACGGTCATGAGATACGATCACGTACGCCCCTTCATACCGGTTAAGAAATTGCTCCAGCCACTCGATTCCTTTGAGGTCCAGATGATTCGTCGGTTCATCGAGCAGCAGCAAATCCGGTCTAACAACAAGCTGTGAGGCCAGCACAATACGCGTCTTCTCTCCGCCGGACAAACTGCCGAAGGAGCGAGCATCCTGGCTCCGGTCGATCTGTAAGCCGGCCGTGACCTGATCGATGTTCGTCTCCATCTCATAGCCGCCGCCCTGCTCGAATTTCTCCTGCAGCTTCGCATATGCCTCCAGCAGCCGCTCCAGCTTCCCGGGCTGCTCCTGCGCCTCGTGCGAGGACATCGCGTTCTCCAGCTCCGCCATCTCTCCCCGAATGACCTGCAGCTCCCTGTAGCCGAAAGCCAGCACTTCATAAACCGTCAACTGCTCGAACTCCGCCGGAATTTGCGGCAGATAGCCGATCCGCAGGCCGCGTTTGATCGTCAATGTGCCTTCATCAGCCCCGTCATGACCGGCGATGAGGCGAAGCAGTGTCGATTTGCCGCTGCCATTGCGCCCGATCAGAGCAACTTTGCCGCCTTCTTTCAATTGTAAGGTTATATTCTCCAGCACCAGATTGGCGGCATGGTATTTTTTCACGTTCTGTACTTGTACAATAATCATATTAAGATCCTCCTATAGATGAAGACCCTGACCCGCGCGCACAAAAAAAGAGGGCCGCGGCAACAAGCCCGCGACCCTCCGGATGGTAGAACAATCCGTAGCGGTTATGGTAGGCGTCTTCTCGCGAATGGTATAATCGTATGGTTGAAATTGGACAGACTGCTCCCGTTAACGGATACAGTATGAACAATGCCAGACATTGCCACTGGCAGCTGGCTAATACGATTGTTCGCCATTTCGAGATTCACCTACCTCACCTCCTTCGTCATAATGAACTCACTATACCATAATCCAACTAGCATTGGCAATTGCGATCCGCTAGCCTCCCTGCCTCCGAATGACCGGAATCCAAATCTCGCTCCGGTAGGCGGGAGATGAGGTATCCTTCGATTCGTTCCATAGCAGCTCGGGACCTTCCGCAATCTCATAGCCGGAGGACGGGAACCACTCGGCATAAATTCTGCCCCATACCTCCTGCAGCGCCGCCGGAAAGGCGCCTACCGCCTCGAATACCGCCCATGTCCCCGCCTGTACCTCCAGCTTCGCCAGATGCTCCGGTGCAGCCTCAGTTGTGGCAACGCCAATATAATGATCCAGCGTTCCCTGCTCCTCCATTCTGCCCTCCGAGAAATGCGTCGAAGCGCTAATCATGCCTCTTGGCTCGATATTCGATAGACTCTTAAGCAAAGTGATCATGTCCCCACCGAGACTCTTCCACATGTCAGCAATCTCCGGGTTGACCCCATGAAACTGGATGCTGACGGTTTTCATCAGCCCGACAATTTGGAACTCTTCTTTTTCAATGATTCGAAAGTTCATTTCCATGCCTCCTTGAATGGTTAGTCGGAAGGCCATGCGCGGATAGGCTTTCAGCTGTTGGCCCGGAAGCCTCGCTTCCGTAGGCGTCACGCCATGAAGCTGCTGGAACGCTCTCGTGAAGGCATCCGGGGAGCTGTAGCCGTATTTCAGGGCAATATCGATGACGCGCTCTTCCGTGCCTTGCAGCTCCATGGCTGCCAGCGTCAGCCGCCTGCGCCGGACATACTCTGATAGAGTCACCCCTGCCAAAAACGAAAACATTCGTTTGAAATGATGCTCCGAGCATAAGGCAATCCGGGCAATCTCCTTCATGTCCAGCTCCTCGTCCAATTGCTCTTCCATATAAGCTATTGCGCGGTTCAGATGCTCCAGCATATCCGCCCACCGCCTCCTTTCATTCTCAGATTAGCATGCGCCGCCTCTGCCAGCCCGACGATTCAGGGTCAGGTTCAGCAGGGTAGCTGCTCACCGTATTTGTCTTTCCTTAATATTGGCGGGCTATTCTCATAACTCCTGCCCAGTCAGCCAACTTTCGCTTACAGGCGCGAACCTCCGCTGGCATCCAGCAGTTGGCCGGTTACCCACCGGCTGTCCGGCGAAGCAAGGAATGCAGCCATCGCTGCAATCTCCTCCGGCTGGCCCCATCTTCCGAATGCGGATAAGCCCGCAGCGAACTCCCGGCCTTCTGCCGTCCCGAGCGTATCCGCATTCATATCCGTTTCCACAATACCAGGCAATAGCGCATTCACCCTAATCCCGCGAGCTCCCAGATGCTGAGCCAGCACATGAGTGAATGTATTGACCGCCCCCTTGGACACACTGTAGCCCAGCACATTTGGCAAAGCGATTCGCGTAACCGCCGAGGAAAGGTTGATGATGCTCCCGCCTTCCCGAAGCCGGGGCAGTGCTTGCTGGATAATGAGAATCGGCGCTTTGACATGCAAGTCCAATACCTCGTCAAGCGACTCGGACGTAATATCCTCAATCGTTCGGTATTGCCCTCTTCCCGCATTGTTGACCAATATATCGAATTGATCTCCTCCGGTTCGAACGGTCAATGCGGCATCCATCCCTGAAAATAATTGATGGATGCCGTCCTGCTCCAGCAGGTCGGCGCCAACTGCAAATGCGTCGCCGCCGCTGCGTCTGATCTGCTGCACGACCACATCCGCCAGCTCCGCGTTGCTTGCGTAATGAACGGCAACCATTGCTCCTTCCTGCGCCAATCGTAAGGCGATTGCCCGCCCGATTCCTCTGCTTGCCCCTGTGACCAAAGCTATCTTTCCTTCTAGCTTTTTCATTCATGCTCATCTCCTCATCGTTTTCTCATGTCAGTTATAGCACGAGCCGAATTACGCAATGTTGCTCTCCTATTTTTACAGCCATCGTGCAACGATCCTTTGACAAGAAACAGACGCCCGGCTATGCTATTCATTAGCTGGCTAACTAATTGAACGGAGGCGCTGGATATGATCTCTTCCCATCCCCACAAACCGATCACGCGGCTGATGTCCCATATTGTTAGGAAACATCATCACCACGTTCACATGGAACTGAACGAGCATGAGGTATATCCCGGGCAGCCTCCACTTATGCTGGCGCTGGCCCGTGAAGGCGGACAAAGCCAGAACGAGCTTGCGCGCAAGCTGGAGATCAAGCCTGCGACGCTAACCGTCATGCTGAACCGCATGGAGAAGAACAGCTTGGTCCGGCGCGAAGCAGATCCTTACGACCTGCGGGTATCCCGTATTTATTTGACCGAAAAGGGCTTTGAGACGGTATCGCTCGTACGGGAGACGCTCGATCGGCTGGAGCATCAGGCGCTGCAGCAGTTTACCGCCGAGGAAGAAGTTTTATTCCGCAGCTTTCTGATGCGGGTGAGGGACAATATTGCCTCCCTGCCGCAGGATGCTCCATTGAATTCAACAGATAAAGAAGACTGACAGAGGTGTCACCATGATTAAGTTATTTTCCTATTTGCGCGCGCACTGGATCTATGTCTTGCTGGCGCCGCTGCTGATGCTGCTTGAGGTATGTATGGACCTGCTGCAGCCGTTCCTGATGGCAAGCATTGTCGATAAAGGCGTGATGCAAGGCGATCTGAACCATATTCGCGATACCGGCCTCATCATGTTAGGCGCCGCTTTGGTCGGTCTGATCGGAGGCTTCGGCTGCACCGTATTCTCTTCGATTGCCGCGCAGCGCTTCGGGGCGGATCTGCGGCAGGATGTGTTCCGCAAGGTACAGACCTTCTCCTTCCGCAATCTGGACGAGCTTGGGACCGGATCGCTCATTACAAGGCTGACCGGGGATATCGTGCAACTGCAGACGATGGTTCAGATGCTGCTGCGTATCTTCGTACGCTCCCCGCTGCTGGCGATTGGCAGTATCGTAATGGCCGTCATGATCAGCCCGAAGCTGGCCCTTATATTGGCGATTGCCGTGCCGCTTCTGTTCATCGTCATGTTCCTGCTGATCCGCGCGACGCTGCCGCTATTCTCCAAGGTCCAACGGATGATGGACAAGCTCAATACGGTGCTGCAAGAGAACTTTGCCGGCATTCGGGTGTCGAAGGCTTTTGTCCGCAAAGATTACGAGAACAAGCGCTTTGACCGGGCAAATGAGGATTACACGCAAGTCGGCATGAAAGCACAGCGGCTCGTTGCAGTTAACATGCCGATTCTGACCATGATTCTGAACGTATCCATCGTTGCCGTTCTTATGCTGGGCGGAAAGGATGTCATTGGCGGATCATTCGAGGTTGGCCAGCTTGTGGCGTTTATCAACTACGTCACCCAAGTGCTGTTCGCCGTCTCCTCCGTCGCGATGATGTTAGTCCGGTTCTCCAGCGCCAAAGTATCCGCCGATCGCATTCAAGAGGTTATGGCGACGGAATCGGATATTCGAAGCGCAGATCATCCCAAGGAAGTCCGCAGCTGGCGAGGCGAAGTCTCCTTCGATCGCGTCACATTTGCTTATGGGCAGGTACCCGGACAAGAGGTTCTTCGGGACATAAGCTTCACGGTCCGTCCGGGACAGAAGGTCGCCGTCATAGGTGCGACCGGCGCGGGCAAGTCATCGCTTGTCAGCCTGATTCCCCGGCTATACGATCCGACGCAAGGACGCGTGCTCGTCGACGGCACCGATGTACGGGATTTCGAGCTTGGTTCGCTCCGCCAGCGCATCGGCATCGTCCTGCAGGAATCCATCCTGTTCACCGGCACGATTCGGGACAATATCCGCTTCGGCAAACCGGACGCCTCTGACGAAGAAGTAATAGCTGCGGCTCAGGCGGCCCAGGCGCATGAATTTATCGCCTCCATGAAGAATGGCTATGATACGCTGCTGGGACAGCGCGGCATTAATCTGTCCGGCGGCCAGAAGCAGCGGCTGTCCATCGCGCGCGCCCTCATCCAGCAGCCTGGCATTCTTATCCTCGACGACAGTACCAGCGCCATTGATACGGGTACAGAATCACGCCTTCAAACGGCACTGGCGCAGCTGATGAACGGACGTACGACGATGATGATCGCCCAGCGCATCTCCTCCGTCATGGATGCCGATAACATTCTTGTTATGGATGAAGGACGACTGATCGCCCAAGGCACCCATGAACAGCTGCTGGCGGACTGCGAGCTTTATCAGGATATTTACCGGTCGCAGCACGGAAAGGAGGCGCATGTCTATGGCTAACCCGGATAACAATGGGAAATCCACGAACGTAGAAGCGCCAGACCTCTCCATGCGCAGTGGCGGCGCACGAGGAGGCATGCCTGCTCCGAGGGCCAAGCCGAAGCATACCCTGGAGACGATTCGCCGCATTTGGACTTATATCCGCATCTATCGGCGCGGACTTATTGCTGTATTGCTGCTCACATTCATCACGACGCTATTGTCGCTAATCGCACCTTATTTGCTGGGACATGCCGTCGACGCTTATATCATTCCCGGCCACTATGACGGCCTGCTCCGTCTCGGTTCTGTGCTGCTGGCCATCTATGCTGGGGCTGTATTGTCCTCCTGGCTGCAGCAGCATGTGATGGTGAAAGTATCGCAGCAATCGGTTCAGGCGATGCGGCGCGATCTGTTCGCAAGGCTTCAGCTCCTGCCGCTCCGGTTTTTCGACGGGAAAACCCACGGCGAGCTGATGAGCCGAACGACCAATGATATCGAGAACGTATCCGGCACCTTGAACCAAAGCGTCACGCAGCTGATTGCAAGCGTCTTGTCGCTGATCGGATCGCTCGCCATTATGCTCTATCTGAATGTGTGGCTGACGCTGCTTGGCATGGTCACGATTCCGCTCGTGATTTTATTTACGAAAACGGTCGCTTCCCGCACAAGGAAACACTTCAGCAAGCAGCAAGCCAGCCTGGGCGAGCTGAACAGCTTTATCGAAGAGACGGTTTCCGGGCAAAAGGTCATCCAGATCTACCGCCGGGAACCATATGCCGAAGCGCAATTCGGAGCGATTAACCGCAAGCTGACATCAGCCAGCATACGGGCTCAGATCTATTCCGGTACGGTAGGCCCGGTCATGAACATGCTGAATAATACCAGCTTTGCGCTAATTGCGGCGGTAGGCGGCTGGATGGCGTTCCGCGACTGGACGACAGTCGGCGTCGTCGTGGCATTTTTGAACTATTCCAAGCAATTCCAGCGTCCGCTCAGCGATCTGGCCAACCAGTTCAATCTCGTCCAGTCAGCCGTAGCTGGTGCCGAACGCGTCTTCGAGACAATCGACACTGCCACCGAATATGAAGGAACGCCGTCATCGAAGTCATTGGGCGCACTAAAAGGCGAAGTCGTGTTCCATAACGTGGCGTTCAGCTATAAAGCAGACTCTCCTATTCTGAGCAATGTCTCCTTAACAGCAAAGCCGGGTGAGATGATTGCGCTAGTCGGTCCTACAGGTGCTGGCAAGACAACGATCATCAACCTGTTGACCCGCTTCTATGACATCGATTCGGGCCACATCACGATCGACGGTATCGATATTAACGAACTCGACAAGGACAACCTGCGCAGCAAGCTCGGAATTGTACTGCAAGACGCTTATGTGTTCTCCGATACGATTCGAGAGAATCTTCGCTACGGCAGGCTGGATGCGACCGATGCAGAGATTGAAGCGGCTGCAAGATTGGCCAATGCACACAGCTTCATCCGAAAGCTGCCGCAAGGCTACGATACGGTGCTGGCCTCCGGCGGAACCAATCTCAGTCAAGGACAGCGTCAGCTGCTTACGATCGCCCGCGCCGTGCTTGCCGATCCCGCCATTCTCATTCTGGATGAAGCGACGAGCAGCATCGATACGCGTACGGAGATGCATATTCAATCAGCCATGCGCAAGCTGATGGAGGGCAGAACCAGCTTTGTGATTGCGCACCGGCTCAGCACGATCCGGGAGGCGGATCGGATTCTCGTCATCCGCGACGGCGGCATCGCCGAGCAAGGCTCGCATGACGAGCTACTGGAGCGCCAAGGCTACTATTATGAGCTGCACAACAGCCAGTTCAAGCGCTCCGGTTAACGGCTAGCTACAAAAAACACGCCCACCGGGCGTGTTTTTTGTATGTTCGTGAAGAACGCAGACAGGTTATACTTAGAATGATTGTACATGTATCTATCGGAAGGAGGCGTTATGATCATGTCCGAGAATGCCAAACCTGAAAGCGAACTGCCCAAGATCAGCAAGCCCGCTAATCAAGCTCTTGATTTGTCCGGGTATTATAAGCTGGAGCAATTTACTAAGGTGACCGAAGCAGAATTACTAAAGCTGCATGGCATGGGACCCAAAGGCATTCGAATGCTGAAGGAAGCGCTGCAGGAGAGAGGATTGTCATTTGCCAAAAAACCGCAAGAAACCAAATAGATAGAATAAAGGAGCGATCAGTTGACAACTCCATCCAAGCTATTGTTGATCGGGGACAATGTACATAGCACATGGCATCCGCTCGAGCCTGCGCGCCAGCAGCTTCATACGATTGCAGCAGACAGCTTTGAGCTGGTCCCGACCGAGGATTACGACAAATTGAAGACGCTGGAAGAAGACGGATTCTCAGCCGTAATCTCTTATGCGGATTGTTGGAACAGGAAACTTGCGGCAGAGCAAATTGTGGGACTGCTCCGATTCGTTGCGGGCGGCGGCGGGCTGCTCGTCATCCATAACGGCATCTCGCTACAGGCGAGCCATGAGCTTACCGGGTTGATCGGAGCGCGCTTCACAGGTCATCCCCCTTATCAGCCGCTTACCTACCTGCTTGCGCAAGAGAACCATCCTTTGCTTGATGGCGTCCAGCCCTTCACGGTGGACGAAGAGCCCTACATGTTCGAGTTTGGTACATTCTCTCCCCGACAGGTATTCCTTGAGTATGAATTTGAGGGCAGCCGCTATCCCGCTGGCTGGGAGCATCGCTATGGCTTGGGCAGGCTTGTCTATTTGCAGCCGGGACATTGCGCGCCTTCCTTCTTGCCAGACTCGTATCGGCAGTTAATCTTGAATAGCATTCGGTGGGTAGCAGATCGAAGCTTACTGCCATGAGAAAACGCGGCAGTTCTCCGGCTGCCGCGTCATATCTCTTTCGATTGGCGTTTGGAGCCGTTTCACCAAATATCGTTATCGTAACGTAATCTGCTTTTCCGGGATTCCGCTGCTCCTAGAAACCCAGCCCCGCAAGCCAGCTCGACAGCGTCTCTTCCCTTGCCTTTATATCTTCAAGCTCCTTGCGGTATTTCCCCAGCTCTTTCTCCGCTACCAGGCTGCCGTCCATCATGAATAAGATGCGGTCCGTCTTGGCCGCAATCTTCACATCATGTGTCACCAGCAGAATCGTCGTGCCTGAGCGGTTAATATCCGCGAGCAGCTCCATAATTTCCCCTGCCGACTTCGAGTTAAGCGCACCCGTCGGCTCGTCGCCGAAGATCATGTCGGGCTGATTAATGAGCGCCCTGCAGATCGCGACGCGCTGCAGCTGTCCTCCCGACGCCTGGGTAATATCATGACCCGCCAGCTGGTCGATGCCGGACTTCTTCATTAACGACATTGCTCTGTCGTTCAGCTGCTTTCTGCCCTGTCTCTTTGCCATATAAGCGGTCAATATAATGTTGTCCAGTATCGTCAAATTTTTGAGCAAATGAATCTGTTGAAAGATAAATCCCATACGAGTGAGTCGGAGATCGGACAGCTCTTGCTCGGACAAGCCCGTCAATTCCTTGCCGGCGAATCGGACGCTTCCTCCGCTCGCTAGGTCCATGCCGCTAATATTGTAAAGCAGTGTGGACTTGCCCGATCCCGACGGTCCCATGACCGACACGAATTCGCCTTTACGTATTTGTAGATCAATATCCTTAAGCACATGATGCTTTTGCTCGTTTCCTGATGCGAATGTTTTGCTCAGCGCTCTGGATTCCAATAATACTTCCACTTAGGTTCTCCCCTCTCTATCCCGCATTCCATTCCGTTATATTCGTCTTTTTAATTGAGGCGATGCTTAGCAGTGTCGTGACCATTACGGCTGACATCAGGATAATCGGGAAGCCAGCATAGGCTTGCACCGGATGGATGACAAACTGAATACTCGAGGCACCCATAAAGGACAGAATCAAGCTTGCCAGACTTTGCCCAGCTGTATTGGACACGATCGTGCCGAGTACAATCCCGATACCGAGTACCAGCAGCGCTCTCGTCAAATATTGGATGCGAATAGCTGGCAGCGAGAAGCCGATGCTTCGCATAATAGCGATCTGAGCGGCGTCCTTGGCGACTGCCATATGGAGGAACAGCGCTGTAATCAAGATCGCGATCAGCACAGCGATAACAACAGCAACAACTGTCAGCAGCCTTAACTGGTCAATCGTATTGCCCAGCGTCTGAGACAGGTAACCCGCCAGATCGGTCACTTTTGCCGGGTAGAAGGACTTGGCGTATTGCTCCTGCTTGTCACTGACCGGGACGCCCTCCTTCAGGTCTACGCTCACCTCGTAGCGGATCACATCCTTCGGCAAGAACGGAAGTGCAGCTTTCGCTGTGCGACCACCATTGGTTACATCCTGATAGATGCCGCTGACAGTCATCTCTCTTTCTATTCCGTCTACGAATAATGGAATGCGGTCCCCTACTTTTTTGCCCAAATCCTTGCCGTTCAAATAGGATAGCGCAATCTCGTTCTCTCTAACCGGTGCGGCACCTTGCGCATATTCCAGCGGGAATATGGAGAAATCGCCGGTCTCGACCGTCATCTCCTCCAGTACGCCGTCGCTGTTGACATAGTGGAACGCGCTTACGAAGATCGGGGAGAATCGCGCCACATCAGCATCTTCTTTCAGAGCGTTCGATACCCGTCCGAACGCTTCAGCAATCCCGTCCGAATATTGCATGTCGATGCGCAGATCGCTGCGCTCGATGCCCATATACGTATTGAAGCTTGGCGACTTGAACGTATTAAGCAGATTGGCCGGAATAATCATGATGCATGTGCTGATGATGAAGACGGCGAGCAGCAGCCGGTACATCTTGAAGCGCGACAGCACATCCCTCATACCGAGAAAGATCGGCACAGATAGCCATCTGTTGCGATGGAGCACCGGCGCCTTCCTATGATGGCGCGTTTCTCCGAGTGTCCCTGCTCTGAGCGCCTCTACAGCGCTAATCCGGTCAAAGGATCTCAGCGTCAGCTTGCAGCAGCCGATGACGATGGCGCAGATCAGCGCAGCTGCGGCGAGCGGAACGGCATACAGCAGCAGAGACTTCGGCGCTGACCCGAGGTACAACGCAATATTGGAGGTGAAAAGCGCATTTACTCCCCATGATGCGACATAGCCAACTATGGATGCCAGGACAGCCATCGCAGTGTATTTCAGCATATACATGTTTTTAATCGCTCGAGACCTGATCCCGATTGCCTTCATAATGCCGATCTCCCGGTAGTCCTCCTCCATCGCCGCAAGAAGGGTATATCGGAGACATAAGATCGCGACCAAGCTGAGCAGCAGGCTTACTAAAATAATGACCGCCGCCAAGATGCCATCCGTTAACGCGTTCAGCGTCTTGAACAGGGAATAATCCACGCTCGGCCCTTTACTTGGCATCAAAGCAGCTTGATAATCATTGCGGAACTGCTGCAGCATCCCCTGATCCTTCAGTCGAAACTCGATCAAATATTCCATCTCTCCCGTGCGCTGTCTAAGCGCCTCCCAATCCGACGGGTGGACGACAAAACGTTTGGAATGGACGATCGACGCGTTCATTTGTGCGTCTCGGACAAAACCGGCCACTGTCCACTCCGCCGCATAGCCGCCATCGGTCAGCTTAATTTTGTCGCCTATGTTGACGTCCTTATGCTGCTTGTAATAGACGGGCACGGCGATTTCGCCTTTTGCAACCTGAATGGGCTCGTTATTGACATTCAGCAGCAGGTCGAACGACTCGTTCTGCTTGACGAAATAATGGTCCATGACGCTTTGTTCTTCTGATCCCCCGTCATGATCGATATAGAGATGGCTGCCGTCGACGTTCACCATTGCTGCGATCTGATGCTCCTCGACGAGTTCATGAGCTGTTGCAAAGCGGTGAACCTCTGCTTCATCAAGGCTGCCCGCATGCATCTGGACAAAGTGCGGGGCCTTCGACTGCTTGAACAGGGCGTTCAGCGATTGCGTCAATTCCATCAGCATATTGGAGCCGCTGGCGACCAGCAATGCAGAGATGGAGATAAAGATAAATAAGGCGATGGAAATGCTTTTTTTCCTGCGAACATCTCTCCGCAGCATCTGGATTAGCATTGTGCAGGTATCACTCCTTTCGTAGGGGATTGGTACTTCGCGTTGTTATTGCTGGAATATGTCCTTCTGTATGGCTGAGCGGTTCATAGCAGAGAAGTCCGCTCTGGTGATTGCAACCGCCGACAGCAGGACGCATAAGATTCCGAAAGCCGCAAGAATGACAAAGCCAGTCACAGGCGTAATTAGCACGTCGTGAAACCGGAACGCCAGCTGCTCGGCAACCAGTTCATCGGCTGGCAGCGACAGCTTCTCCAGGCTAAGCGCCCGGAAGAATGCTGCGGCATACGTCATCGGATTAAGCAAAGCGACTATTTGCAAGCCTTCCGGCAGCAGGCTAAGCGGTACATATACGCCGCATAGGAACGTAATCGGCGTCGTGACCGCTACCGATACGATCTGGAACGTTTGCGAGTTTTTCACCGAAGCCGCGAGCCATAATCCGAAGGAAGAGAAGACGAGGCCGACAAGCACAACAAATCCTATGATCGCAATCGGCGTCATAATGTTCGTATAGGTCAACCCAAGCGCATAACCGACAGCGAGAATCATTAAAGCCTGGAGAGTTGCCACGGTCGTCGAGGACAAAATCTGTCCGAGCACGATCGCTATACGGCGGACAGGGCTGACGAGCACTTCCTTCATATAGCCGGATACGATATCCTCTATGGTCGACGTTGCGATATTCAGTGAGGTCTGGAAAACAACGATGATCACAATACCAGCAAGCACATACGGAATCGGCTGGCTGACGGAGGTGCTTTCGAATATGGCGCTTAACAGATAGAGATAAAAAAACGGCATAATGAGCAACAACAGCAATTGAACGCGGTTCCGGGCAAATAATCGTACATGACGAAGCCATAACGCTCCAATTACACGCATCGCCTTACCCCCTTATGTCCTTGCCGGTTATTTCGAGGTACACATCGTTCAGTGTCCCTCTGTTTATTTCCAACCGATTAATCGATATCCGATGCTCGCTGATGAGCTCCATAAGGCTCGAGGCATCCGCTACTTGAATAAGGTAATCCTCTCCTGCAGGCGTATAATCCATCCCGTGCCGCTCCAGCAGCTTCTTCAGCCCTTCAGGATCACGGCTAACAATCGTCGCTTTGTCCGTCACGTATCGTTTTTTGAGCGAAGATGGACTGTCGCTTGCGACGATCTTGCCCTTATCTATTATTGCAACCCGGTTGCATATTTCGGCTTCATCCATGTAGTGAGTCGTTAAAAACACGGTAATTCCCCGCTCCCGCCGGAGCTTGTCGATGTATGCCCACATGCCCGCCCTGGCGCGCGGATCAAGACCAGTAGTCGGTTCATCCAGGAAGAGGACCTGCGGCAAATGCAATAAGCTTCTGGCAATTTCCACCCGCCGCTTCATTCCGCCAGACAGGCTGCCAGCCATCGCCTTCCTCCAATCGCTCATGTCCACAAGCTCAAGGGCAAACCGGGTCCGCTCGCGGATTAGCGACTTGGGCATGCCATAGAAGCAGCCGTGCATATACAAGTTCTCCAACACTGTCATCTTGGGATCAAGTGTGCATTCCTGGAATACGACGCCAATACGACTCCTGGCTCCATCCTGATCCTGGCTGACGTCTATACCGTCGATAGACAACATGCCAGACGTAAAACCGCTTATCGTACAAAGCGCATGAAGCGTCGAGCTTTTGCCCGCTCCGTTCGGTCCCAGAAAGCCGAAGATGCTGCCGCGCTCCACTTCGAACGAGATATGGTCCACCGCTGTAAAGGAGCCGTACCGCTTCACCAAATCTTTGACAACAATCATGGGTTCAGTCGCCCCGGCCACCCCGTTCCAAACGTTCTTCATCCAGATTCCTCCGCTTCAACATCTCTTCAAGATCCGTGCCCTATTACGCCCAGAATATAGCTGAAGCTGCCTTCCTCGGCTCCCAGCGTCTTCTCCATAATGGATGTGAACGCAGCCGCCTTCCGCATCAATTCATGAGGCTCCCATTCAAAGATGCCCTCGTCAAACAGAAATTGGGAGGATACAAGCAGAAATTCAATCGTTTCTTTTGGATACGCCGTATGGAATACCCCCTCCTCGATCCCCTGCTCGATCACTTCTGTCAGTACAGGCGTGAGCTGAAGGATCGTCTCCACCAGGCTCTTCTGGTGCATCTCTGCGTTGTTGATCTGATGCAGCTGGTCGATCATCTGCTCCTTACGGTCTGTATCGGGCTTCTGTGCCATCAGAATGCCAAGCAGCTTCTCATGCGCCGTAAGCCCCTGGGCGGACACAACAGCCTTGGCGGCCTCGACGCCTGCTTCGATATAGCGGCCGACAATCGCATCCATCACTTCCTCTTTCGCTTGGAAGTAATAGTAGAACGTGCCCTTGGCGATGCCTACTTCATTCAAAATGTCATTAATCGTTGTCTTGGCATACCCCTTCGTGCCAAAAAGCATCTCGGCTGCGTCCAATATTTCATTTTTACGTTCATCCGGTTTTTTTGAGATTCTCATAGCGGTACCTCCATTATTGTCGACCGACGGTCGGTCGATTAAAAGCATTGTAGCATTTTACCAAATGTACCGTCAACAGTCATAGGAATGAAGACAACAAAAAAACGCTTGGATGTCCAAGCGTTAGATGCGGCGGCTATTGCCTCTTCCGGGAACGAAGCTTCCATAGGCTATTGGCAAATCATCAGCACATTGCCGTCCGGGTCTTTAATATTGAACCAATGTCCGTTTTCGATATTCGTCAGGAGCTCTACATTGTGCTCTTTCATATAGGCATAAGAGGCTTCGATATCTGCTGTCACAAGCTGAATGAACGGTACTTGAATGACCTTCTCCGGCGAATAAATCTTGCTGTCCAACACGATATTGGATGGTCCTTGCATCGGCAAAATATACAGATGCCCATAAATGATATCGCCATCCGTCGGCAAATCAAGCAACTTGCAATACCAGTCTCTCGCCTTCTCCAGATTGCTCACCGGAATAAAAACACAACCGAGTTTGTTTTGAACCGGATTTGTCATAGCTTGCACGCTCCTAATTCTAGAAAGGATTTTCGACGACAATGCTGAGCACACTTTGAACAAGTGCACTGCCAGCGACAATCATGGTCGTTTTGAATACAAAGCTTTCATCATCTTCTCTGCTTGAATTCACCATGTCTATTTTCTTATAGTTTTTCACATTGGCTATTGGGAAGAGAAACAAATTCAATATAATCATGACTCCGGACATCAAAACATGGCCTATCCCAGGCAATAATATATTAGATTCATAATAATCAACAAAAATGAATTGAAAGATATAAAAAACGGCTATGGGAATCGCCACAGCTCCCAATAGAGAGAACAGAATGACTAATTTCACTTTTCCGCTTTTGGATTCCATTCGATCACTCTCTTCATCATCTTTGTCCTTTATGATACATACTGCATTTTCTCTGTAGGTTAACCGTCCACCTGCTTATGAATGCTTCTTCCATTGCCGACCTTATCCCTTGTTGGTAGATTATCATCACTCCATTCTTGTATTTTTTAATTGCAAATAGACTATTGCTGTGACGCCTCTGCCTGATTCCCATCTTTCTTACGAAGAATATCGTCCAGGAAGCATCCCCACAATAACAAACAGGCTCCAGCTGCCATCATAATAACCGAATACATCAATGGCGTCGTTCCGCCTATTTGGCTTAATGCGGTCCCCAGACGTCCAGGAGGTGTCGACCACCCGCCTAAATTGGAAGCTATTTGGGATGCCGGAATATAGACGCCCAAATAGAGAATGACTCCACAAAATAAAAAAATGCCACCGGCTATTACTTTTTTCATCGGCTCAACCCTTTCTATGCGTTATATTCGCCACTATTCATCCATTGTTTGGCGCAGCTTAGCGTAATGCCGCTGATTGGAATCGATATTCGCTTCGCGGTAAAACCGTCAATCCCTTCGGCCAATCCTTGCATCAGTTTCTATTTTACCCCAATCGTTCTCTTCATTGAAGACCGGATATCAATCTAGAAGAAAAAGACGGCAATCAGGACTGCTGCATCCTGTATTGCCGCTAACTTTGAATCTAGTAAATTCTCTTGGATAAGACGCGCATTCTTAATCTAGCTCAATCTCAAAAACAGAATCAATAATAACCGGCAAATTATTCCGAAGCGATGAGGCTCCGTGCACCGATCGCGCGTGCAAGCCCCGATCCCCGAATATATCCAGCATCAGATCGGAGCATCCGTTCAATACTTTATGATGCTCTTCGAAATCCGGGCCGGCATTCACGAAGCCTTGTATTTTTACGACCCGTTTTACTTTATTCAGAGAGCCCAGCGCTTCCATCAATACTGCCAGCACTTCCAATCCGGCCAGCCAAGCATACCGGCATCCTTCCTCGGTCGTATAATCTATGCCGAGTTTGCCTTTGGGCTTGCCGGATGGCCCTTTTCCCGAAATGAACAATAGACTGCCAGACAGAACATAGTTGGCATAGCGAGCTGCCGGTTTGCTCGCCTCAGGCAACACGATACCTAACGATTGCAATCGATCCATGGGTGTAGCGTCAGACATAATCATGAGCTCCCTTCATCGTTACGGTCATTTGGTTTTATCCTAATTTCATAAGCTGCTCACGCTTTGGACCTACGGACAGATAAGAGATTTTCACTCCAATTTCCCCTTCCATAAATGACACATACTGCTGTGCTGCTGCCGGAAGCTCTTCGAATGACTTAGCTCCGGTTATATCGCACTTCCAGCCTGGAAGCTGTCTAAGGATCGGCTTCGCCCCATTCAGCTTAGCGTTGACAGGAAACTGCTCCGTAACCGTCCCGTCCTCTAACTGGTAGCCGACGCATACCGGAATCGAATCCAGGTAACCGAGTACATCCAAATTCGTCAAAGCCACCTCCGTCGCTCCTTGCACCATACAGCCGTATCTGGTCGCAACAGCGTCAAACCAGCCTACACGCCTCGGCCTGCCTGTCACTACTCCGAACTCGCCCGCATCGCCGCCGCGAATTCGCAGCTGCTCCGCTTCCGCGCCTGCAATCTCCGAGACGAACGGCCCCGCTCCCACACAGCTGGAATAGGCTTTCACCACAGCCATAATATCAGTCACTGCATAGGCAGGAAGACCTGCTCCGACGGGGGCATGCCCCGCCAGTGTAGAAGAGGACGTCGAATACGGATAGATGCCGTGATCAGGATCGCGAAGCGCTCCAAGCTGTCCCTCCAGCAAGATCGGCCGCTGCTCCTTGTATGCTTGCTGAAGCATCGCAGTCGTATCGTATACATATGGGAGCAGCCTTTCTCCCAGCCCCAGCAGCTCCTCCACAATCGGATTAGCTTCCAGAGGTTGATGTCCGTATAGATGGGTCAGCAGCACATTTTTGACTTCCAGCAGCTGCCCTACGCGCTCCAGCAATTGGTTCCGATTATATAAATCCGCTACCTGTACGCCGAGCTTGGCATATTTATCCGCATAAAAAGGGGCG
Organism: Paenibacillus sp. NPDC057967; assembly: GCF_042887015.1. Lineage (NCBI taxonomy): Bacteria > Bacillati > Bacillota > Bacilli > Caryophanales > Paenibacillaceae > Paenibacillus > Paenibacillus sp. NPDC057967. The sequence goes on along the minus strand of NZ_JBHVQB010000006.1, from coordinate 358,558 downwards.
ATTCCGCGTTTGGTCGAGCCGTAGCTGCGCTTGCCCAGCCTATCTTCCTCCAGCGCGTCCAATAACCGATGAACAGGCAGCACCACCTGCGCCCGATTCGATACCTTCAGGTTCGGCTTGGGCACGCCTCTCGCCAGCAACTGCTCCCGTTCAGACAGGAGCGAATCACCGTCCAATGCTGTACCGGGACCAATCACATTCGTAACCTCGGGATAAAATACGCCTGACGGAAGCATAGACAGCGCAAACTTCCCGTAATCGTTAATAATCGTGTGTCCTGCATTGCTTCCGCCCTGGAATCGAACAACAAAGGACGATTTGGCCGCCAGCACATCCGTCATCTTTCCTTTGCCTTCATCGCCCCAATTCGCTCCCACAATCGCTGTTACCGTCACTTATGAATCGCCTCCTGTACTTGTCATCACTTACAGGAATGATTATAATGTGCACATATCCATTAGTATAATTGATATTAATAATATCCGATATAAACAGGAGTAATGACTATGGAATTTAATATGGAATGGTATCGCGTCTTCTACTGGACGGCCAAGCTGGGAAGCTTGACCAAAGCGGCGGAGAAGCTGCATATTACGCAGCCCGCCATCAGCCATACGCTAAAGCAACTGGAGAGCGGACTTGGCGGTCAGCTGTTCTTCCGTACAGCACGAGGCGTGACCCTTACAGCCGAAGGAGAACTACTGCTTCAGCATGTCGAGCAAGCTTTCAAAGCTATCGACAGCGGAGAGAAGAAAATTGCGGAAATGCACAACTTGGAGTACGGGGAGATCAATATCGGAGCAAGCGATTCGTTATGCAAGCATTATCTGTTGCCATATCTGGAGTCGTTCCATATGCAATATCCGGGTATTCGCGTGCGCGTCACGAACCGGACTACACCGGAGACCATTTCGCTGCTGAAGGAAGGACGTATTGACTTTGGCATTCTCAATCTGCCCGCAGCCGACAAAAGCATAGAGATTAGAAAGAGCTCTCCGCTGCAGGATTGTCTCGTAGGAGGCCCGGCTTATGCATCCCTGGCTCAATCTCCCTTCGAGCTGACCAGCTTGCAGCAATATCCGTTGCTCCTCCTGGAGCCGGGCGGCAGTACGAGAGCTTATCTGGACCATTACGCGGCTGCTCATCACATCCGCTTGACGCCAGAGTTCGAGCTGGGAAGCCTAGACCTGCTTGTTCAATTCGCTCAACGAGGGTTTGGACTGACGTTTATCGTGCGGGAATACGTCAAGGAAGAACTTGCTGACGGACGATTAATCGAAATCCCGCTAACTCCGCGTATTCCTGAACGATCGATCGGCATTGCTACGCTGAAGGGCGTCCCCCTCTCCGCTGCTTCGAAAAGCTTTCTTCAATGCTTGCCCTAAAGCTGATCGAACGCCTTATTGTTGGCCGTTCAACTGAATCATGAGCGCCGCCAGACGACTAATCCCGTGCTCCATCTGCTCGAACGATGCGTAAGCATAAGATAAACGCAAATACGGCTCGTCGATCCCGGAATCGTATATGCTTCCGGGATGCAGCAGAATGCCTTCCTTTAGGGCAAGCTCAAATAGCCTTCTCACCGATATGGGCCGGCTGATTCGCAGCCAAATGTAGAATCCGCCGCTCGGCAAGCTCCACTCTGCAAGGCTACGCATGTAACGCTGCAAGAGCATGTGCATATGCTCTCTTCTGTGCCTCAGCCCCTCTCGCAATCGGGCAAGATGCTCGTCATAAAGATCCGTCTCCAGCCACTGGGCGACGGCATGCTGCGAAAGCGCGCTTGTCCCGTAATCGGTCTGCATCTTGATGTCGGACAGCCGATCAATTACCGGCTCAGGCGCAACTATCCATCCAAGCCTAAGTCCTGGACCGAGCGACTTGGACATGCTTCCGATATACAGAACCTGACCTTCCCGGTCCATTGATTTCAGCGGCGGAGGCGGAGGAGCATCCAGCCATAGATCGCCGTACACATCATCCTCCACGATTGGCAGCCTTTCATGCGTGCATATCCGCATCAGCTCTTCCCTTCGTGCAGCTGGCATTAAGCAGCCAGTAGGATTATGAAAGGTAGGGATTGTGTACAGCATTGCGGCATTCGTCTGACGCTTCATAGACCCGATTCGCCCCGCGATCAGCCCGTCCTTATCCATCGGTACGCCATAAGGGCGGATACCCGCAGATTGCACAACATGAATGGAGTTCAGATAACTCGGACTTTCCGTTAATATCGTAGAGCCACCGCGCAGCAGTCCAAGTGATATGAGCTGCAAGGCTTGCAGGCCCCCGGATACGATCATAATCGAAGACGGGGCCGCCTTAATTCCTTTCGCCAGCAAATATCGGCTAATCGCCTCCCGCAGTCGCAAACTTCCGCGCGGTTCGGAGTAGCTTAACGATAGCGAGCTGCCGCTTTCTTGCAGCGACTGCAGCATAGTCCGTGCAGGCAGAAGCTCAGGTGCAGGCTCGCCCGTGCCGAGTCGCAGGATTGCCGGGTTCTCTTCCGCTTTATTAATGAGCTGGATCAATTGATGATTGGGACGATGCGCCCCAGCCGCTACATAACGTCCCCAATCCGGCGCTCGGGTTGAAGCGATCACGTTCCATGTATTGTTGGCGACCACAGTGCCTTGTCCAACCTTGGACTGAATGAGCCCATCCGCCGTCAATTCATCCAGCGCATACACGATCGTGCTTCGATTCACACGGAACCGCTCTGCCAGCTCTCGCTGCGTTGGAATCTTGGTTCCGACCGGCCATTCGCCGTTTCGTATTTTCTCCACAATGCGGTCGTGAATTTGCTGATACAGCGGGGTATCAGAGCTGCGGTCAAGCTGCCATTCTTCTGTCATAACATCCATTCTTTCTTTCATGAGGTTGTGCTTATCTTACCAGATTGGTTGGGCTGCGGGACAGTCCTTTGGTTGTCGACTCCGACTCCTCCTCCTACTAGAATAGGGACAAAAGAGGAGGCCACATTATGATTGCAGCTGCCATTCACGGCTTTATTCTGGCGCTGGGACTTATTTTGCCGCTCGGCGCGCAAAACGCATTTGTCCTTACGCAAGGAACCGCTCATCGAAGATTTACCAAAGTTCTTCCGGTTATTGTCACCGCTTCTCTGTGCGATACCATTCTGATCGCCCTTGCCGTACTCGGCATATCCGTCATCATGCTGGAGCATGACTGGATCAAGGCTTTACTATACTTGCTGGGATGCGGCTTCCTGCTCTACACAGGCTGGACGACCTGGAAATCCAGACATGAGATACACACCCCTCTACCAGACAGCAGAGGCATTTCCGCCAAAAAACAAATCGGCTTCGCGGTCACCGTGTCTTTGCTGAATCCACATGCCATACTGGATACGGTGGGCGTCATCGGCACTAGCTCCGTACAATACGCAGGGCCGGCCAAGCTCGTTTTTGCGATGGTATGCATCATCACATCATGGCTCTGGTTCATAGGACTTGGAGCTGCGGGCCAATTCATTGGACAACAGGCTCAGTCCCCCCGCATTCTCTCCCTGATCCCGGCCCTATCCGCTGTAATCATGTGGGGTACGGCCCTTTATCTAGCCTATCTCCTTATCCTGCTCCTGCAAGGACAGGCCTAGCCTTAGCTGGAATGGGCGGCGATTAACGTCTGTCCCATTCCCCATACCTGATCCACATTGCTCTGTTCGATGGCATATTTGGGGTAATAAGAGGAGCCGAATATATTTTTCAGCTGGTTCAGCCCTTGTTCGTTCGACGCCGGCTGAACAATTTCCCGCCTATGGTTAATAAGCTGGCCGGTCACATGTTTGAATGAATCCGATGTGCACAGGTAAAAGTAATGGTCCGCCATGCCTGACGGATGAGGATTTGTCAGGTTTTGCGCCCAAGCCAGCGCCTTCCAATGCGATTTCATCTTCGCGACCGTTTCCTTGGACAGCTTCACGCGGTTAATCTGAATCGCGTTAACTTTAATGCCTCGCGCTCTCCACTGCTCCGCCATCTTGAACGTCAGCATCAGGAAGGCCATCTTGGAATCGCCATACATTTTATAGGAGCTGTAACGCCTGGTTGCCCGGTGCTCGCCGCGCAGGTTGTCAAATTCAATGGCTCGCTTGGGATCAAAAAAGTTTTTGATATTCGTTGTGCAGGCGTTCAGCACCCTGGGGTCATGAGATCGATCCAGCCAGTCGGCCAGCAGCTCGGTCATATAAAGAGGGCCAAACGCATTCGTAGCGAACGACAGCTCGACGCGTTCAGGACTCAGCTTGTACTCCGTCTCGCCATGGCTTAGGAAGGCTGCGTTATGAATCAAAATATCCAGTTTGTCATACCTGGCTTTAAATGCCGCGCAGAAGGTCTGTATCGAATCAAAGGAAGAGACGTCAAGCTCCATCAGATCGATTGTCTGGCTGCCCGTAGACGCCATGATCTCCTGCTGGACAGGCTTGCTGATCGCGAGGTTGCGGCAAGCCATCACAACCCGATATCCCTCCGCCGCGAATTTGTATGCCGCTGCTTTGCCTATTCCAGAATTAGCGCCTGTTATGACTGTGATTTTGTCTTTCATCTTCGTCACGCCCTCCAATTTGTCAGATTATCTGCTCTATTGCCGATACCGCATGATCCATACATTTCCGGTAAATTTTCCAATATCTCAAACGATCATATCATAAATGCCAGATGGAGATAGCCTTCATTTTGCGAATGAATTGAACTTGCGACACTCTCCTCTGTCCAGCAGGCCGATCAGGTAGAAGTCATAGAAAAGGACCTCTAATGAGGTCCTTGGGGCCGGTCGCAGAAGACACGTTGCTCGTATTGTCATGCACTATGGTGAAGAAATGACCGGTTCCAGATGACCGGGAATACAAATATAATCCTGCTCAAACCCTGCCGGGTCCTCCTCATCCAGTCGGCGCAGCTCGCCGGTCCAGATTTGGAGCTTATATAGCGTATACCCTTCAAGGAGCCCTATGATGGCTTCCAGCGGTCTAGATCCATACGGATGATATTCGAAGGCAATAACCGGCTGCGATTCGCGAATCGTGTCCATCGCGCCATGCAACGCTTCGAACTCGTAGCCTTGCGTGTCAATCTTAATCACGCTCGCATGGCGTCTCTGCTGCTCTGTCAAGGATTGGTCCAGCGTCCTGGCCTCTATCTCGATCGGCTCGAAGTCGCCTCCTGATGCCGAGGAATCAGAGATTGTAGCACCCGACAGTCCCCTATTGTAGGCGGTCATGCTTTGCCGGAAAAAGGAAAGTTTTCCATCCCTGTCGCTTAAAGCGTGGGCGTATACTTCCACATGCTCATAGCCGTTCAACTTGACGTTTTCAGCTAATTGTCCGCAAATATCGGGATGAGGCTCGAAGGCGAGACACTGAATATCTTCTCCCTTGCTTGCCATATACAGCGTATGGTAGCCGATATTGGCACCGATATCGATAAAGATGCCGCCAGACTCCACGTAACGGCTGAGCCGCCTCGCAAGTTCGGGCTCCCAAGCTCCGCGCTCCGCGATGGTCTCTTCCAGAAATCCGGGGAGCGCCAGCCTCATCCGGAACGGCATGCCGCCAACTCCGTTTAATTGAACCTCTACTTGTCTGCCGGAATCTGACCCTCCGTTCGCGAGCAATGGCTCCAAAAACGTTTTGTTAAACAAAATATGCCGTTCATTGGGGTAATACTCCCGGGCTATTTCGTTATGCCGGTAAGCCGATGCGATATCACCCATGTGATAGCGGCATATACATAGCTGAAGATGCGGCAGCCAGGTCCAGCAAGCTTCTTTATAAAATCCGGTGCGGCTGGAAGGAGGCTCGATCTCGGTGGCTAGTTTGTACCAATAGGCGGCTTTGGCGTAATCTTCCTGCTCCAGATACAGATAGCCAAGCTTACAGCAAAATTCCGCCCTTGGCGCTGCATATTCGAACGATCGATATATGGTCACGCGCTCCTGCTCCGCATCCCCTTGCTCATGCCAAATCTCGGCCGCTTCGTAACAAGCATGCAGCCTGTCATCCAGAGAAGCGGTCTTGCTTTGATGGATGAGCTCGCATTGCCGAATCGCCTGATCGCTCCGCTGGAGCGCCTTCCATTGTTCGATACCGGCCGCTGTCCGTTCGTTGACCGCAAGCAGGCGGCGATAAAGCTGCACATATTGCCTAGCCATCTCCTCGTCGATGAATCGGCTCATCGCATACGAGCGCAGCGCGGGGCTGCTGGGGAACCGGCTTCGCTCCGCCTTATCCAGCATCTCCTCCACCGACTGGCACACCAATTCCGGGAAACCGCTCATCACCTCGGGCACCGCTCCGTTGGCGAGAGCGAGAACAGGTGTCCCGCTCATCATCGCTTCCACCATGACGAGCCCGAATGCTTCCTCACAGCATGTCGGAAACAGCATACAGCGTGCTTCTTTCAGAAGACGCCTTTTCTCTATACCGCCTACCTCACCCACATATTGGAGTAATGGATTGCGGCGCAGCGCTGGCTCAATCTCCGCTTGAAAATATTCTGTGCTATAGACAGGCCCGGCTATAACAAGCTTTTGTCCTGTCGCTTCCGCAATATGGATGGCGTGATGAATCCCTTTGTGCGGGCTTATCACACCCATGTACAATAAAAAGTCGCTTTTTTGCTCCGCATAATCGAACTCATTCGGGCTTACGCCGTTATAGATGAAGCAGCCGGCAGGATCGCCTGCCGCAAGCTGCGAGATCCGGCTAATATAGACCGGATGCTCGATATGGTTATGGACGGTGGCATGCAGCGTGCAGACGGTAGGTATCGGCAGATTCAGCTTGCCTATTACGGAGGAATGGGTATGATCATGAATGATATCGACCTGCGTGGGAAGCGTGCGTACGACTGTATCCCGTATGCCTTCCGGATTGCCCGTCCCATGCGTGTACGCATTCAGTTCAGCCGAAGTAGCGCTTCCCTCGGGCGCATACAGAATGACCCTGTGACCAAGACCTACGAGCCGTTCGGTCAACGTATGAACGACCCGCTCGATCCCGCCGTAAGCCGGAGGAGGAACAGGATAATAATCGGGGGCGATCTGAACGATTGTCAACGGTCCATTCGCATCGTCAAAGAGCTTCATCACGCAACATCCCTTCCAAATAACGTCGGTTATGAAGCACGGACGAATCATCCGGCCTGTACCGCCCAGCCATTTCATTATGATAGAAGGCGCGAGCATATTGGCCTAGCCTGCAATAAGTGACGCATAGCTGCAGATGGGGAATCCATGTCCAATAGGCGTCATGGACGAATCCCCATAGATCCTGCGGCTTCTCCCTGCGGATCGCGAGCCGGTACCAGAAGACTGCCTCCTCCAGGCGGTCCCTTGCGAGAAAGTAAGCACCGAGCCGGCAGCATCCCTCCGCGCGGGGCTCATCATCATCCATAGCCTTCCACAAATACGCAAGCTGCTTATCGGATTTGCCCAGACGCTCGGATATATCTGACAGCTTCATGCAGGACGCTATAATATCCTCCGACCATCCTTGTCCCGTATGAAGGAACCTCTCATAGATTTCCTCCGCCTGCTCCCACATCTGATGATCGGACAGTTCATTGGCATAATAATACAGATCACGGGGAGAGAAGTGTTCTCCCCGCTGCATTCTGTTCTCGAAGATCGTTAAGTTTCTGTCTGACTGCCGATGTACTCTGCGATGCGTCACGATAATGTCGCTATTGACGATAACCCCGGTTACCGCCAAATATTCGTGAACAGCGCCATGCCACTGGAAGTCTCTCTCCCGCTTGACCAGCCGGTTGCGTCGCAGGCTCATTGTGACGTTCCCGAATTCATCAAATGCGTAATGATAGATCATGGACACTGCATCGGCTTGATCGGCCATAGCTAATTTAAGCTCGGTCAGCTTGTGGCGATCCTCCTCCAGCAAGACGTCGTCGGCGTCCAGCCAGAGGATATAATCGCCTGTCGCTTTGCTGAATGCGAAGTTACGGGCAGCCGCAAAGTCATCGATCCACTCAAAATCGAAGATCCGCTCCGTGTACCGCCCGGCTATCGCTTTTGTCTCATCTGTCGATCCCGTATCCACGATGACGATGTCGTCAACAGCATCACGGACCGATTCCAGGCAGCTGCACAGAGTGGACTGTTCGTTTTTTACAATTAAGCATAAGCTGATGGTTCTCATATGCATCTCACCTTTCGTTGGACCCGGTCCCCAAGCTATATGAACGTAGTGATCAAATTATTCATTGCTCGTGTCTCCACAGCTACAGAGGTAACGTTAGTCGCTGTAATGACAGCAACCCTCAGCTGGTAGGTATGGGTGCCGGCAAGCGGCGTATCTACATAGGTCGAGCCTTGAATAAATCTCTGATTGCCGACGCTGCCCGAGAAGTTTTGCTCTGACCGGTATTCTGTCAGCAGGATACCATTGCGGTACAACCGCACTCGCATGTCAAGACGCTGATTGCCTGAGTTGAGAGTGACGTTGGTTTGCATGGATGTATCCACCTTGACCCGATTATTGATTGCCGCTGTCAACACAACGGCGAGCACGACAGCTTCCGTACCGTCAAGCGGGATGGCCAGAGCTGTTGCGGTCTGGGCGAATTGCAGCGAAGTGCCTGTGCCTGCCGGACCCGTAGCGCCTTGCGATCCGGTCGGGCCTGTAACTCCCGTCGCGCCGGTCGCTCCTGTAACGCCGATCGGGCCTGTCGGACCTGTTGGACCCGGTGTACCTGTTGGCCCTTGCGAGCCGGTTGCGCCTTGCGGACCGGTCACCCCGGTTGGGCCTCTCTCGCCTGTCGGGCCGGTGGCGCCTGTTGCTCCGGCAGCTCCGGTCGCCCCCGTCGGACCTGCATTGCCTTGCGAACCTGCCGGGCCCGTCGGCCCTATAAACCCGGTCGGGCCCGTCGCCCCCAGAGGCCCGGTGGGACCCTGCGTCCCTTGCGGACCGGTCGGTCCGGTTGTTCCAGCAGGACCTTGCGGTCCCGTCGGGCCGACAGTCCCTTGCGGTCCCGTCGGGCCTTGATCGCCTGGTGTGCCTGCGGGGCCTTGCGGGCCTGCAGCGCCGGTCGGACCGATCGCGCCTTGAACCCCTGCCGGACCTTGATCTCCGGTAACACCTTGCGCTCCGGTCGGGCCGGTCGCTCCTGCGGGGCCGGTTGCGCCGGTCGGACCGGCAATACCTGATTCTCCCGTTGGCCCGGTAGGACCGAGTGCGCCTTGCGGACCGACCGGACCTGTCGCTCCTACATCGCCTTGCGGACCGGTCGCACCTTGAACGCCTGCCGGTCCTTGCACCCCTTGCGGACCTGTCGGGCCTGTTACTCCTTGCGGCCCTGCCGGACCTGTCGGACCTGCCGAGCCGATCGGACCTGTCGGACCAGCGCTGCCATCCGCCCCCTGAGGGCCAGCTGGGCCTGTCGGTCCTGTAGCTCCGGCGACACCGGCCGATCCGGTTGCGCCAATTGGACCCGTCACGCCCGTCGGGCCAGCTGCTCCCTGCTCTCCCGTTGGCCCCGCTGCTCCTGCCGGTCCGGTAGGACCGATTGCCCCTTGCTGGCCATCCGGGCCTTGCACCCCTTGCGGACCGGCCGGACCTGTCGGGCCAACATCGCCCGTCGGACCGGTCACACCCTGTACGCCAGCCGGACCTTGCACCCCTTGCGGACCAATCGGGCCGGTCGCGCCAGCATCTCCTTGCGGCCCCAGGGCTCCGGTCGGACCGGCAATGCCGGTCGGACCCGTAGGGCCAGTAGCGCCTGTATCTCCCGGAGGACCGATAACCCCTGTCGGTCCGGTCGGACCAAGTTCACCGGATGGACCTGTTGGCCCGGTCGGACCTGTTGGGCCGCCTGCCGGACCTGCCGGGCCGGTTGGTCCTTCCGGACCTGCAGGTCCCGTCGGACCCGGAGGACCGCCTGCTGGGCCGGTCGGTCCCTCGGGACCTGTCGGGCCGATATCTCCTTGAGGCCCTGCCGAGCCTGTCGGGCCAGTGACGCCGAAGCCAGTCGGACCTGTCGGGCCTGTCGGGCCAACTTCACCTTGAACGCCCGTAGCGCCTATTGAACCTGTAGGGCCGGTAGCGCCGGCTGGACCCAGCGGTCCTGTCGGACCTTGGTCGCCTTGCGGGCCAGTTGCTCCTTGCGGGCCTGCGGGGCCAACAGGACCGGTTGCTCCGAATATTCCATCCGCTCCTGTCACCCCTTGCACACCTGTCGGGCCCTGCGGTCCCTGGAAGCCAATCTGACCTTGTGATCCAGTAACGCCGGTTGGGCCAGTCGGACCTGGCGAGCCAGTCTCTCCGGCGGGGCCGGTCGGGCCGGTAGGCCCCTCTGTGCCTTGCGGACCCGCAGGACCGGTAGGACCGGCTATTCCCGTAGGACCGGCATCACCTGCAGGGCCAGTGGCGCCCGGAGGACCAAGCGGACCCGTAGGACCGGTAATGCCCTGCACCCCTTGCGGTCCGGTAGCTCCTTGCGGGCCATCCGCGCCCGTCGGACCTTGAGGACCTTGCGGACCAGCCGAACCAGTCGCTCCCGCTTCGCCTGCAGGGCCGGTCGGCCCCAACGGTCCTGCCGAGCCAGGGGCTCCCTCCGGACCCTGCGCTCCGACCGGCCCAGTCGCTCCTGCCGGACCGGCAGATCCCTGCAATCCCGTAGCTCCAATAAGGCCTTGAGAACCTGTCGGACCGATCGGACCCTGCGGCCCGGCATCACCAGCAGGGCCTGTTGGACCTTCCGGACCTTGGGCACCGGCTTCTCCTGTCGGACCGGCGGCTCCCTGCGGACCTGCCGGTCCCGTAGCACCCGCCTCTCCAGCCGGACCCGTCGGGCCTTGCCCGCCTACAGGTCCCGTCGGCCCTGCGTCGCCGGCAGTCCCGGCAGGTCCCGTCACTCCAATTGCACCCGTCGGACCGGTCGTGCCTTGCGGCCCTAGCGGACCTTGCGGGCCTTCCGGTCCAGGCAAGCCAGCTGATCCAGTCGGACCGATGCTGCCAGTCGGACCTTGCGCTCCGGTCGGACCCGGTCCGCCCGCCGCACCAGTCGGACCAGCTACGCCTTGCGGGCCAATCGGTCCGGGCGGACCTGTCGTCCCTGCCGGTCCCTGCGGGCCATCAGAGCCCGTTGGTCCTTGGGGCCCCGGAGGGCCAATTCCTCCCTGGATTCCCGCTGGTCCAACGCCACCTGTCGCTCCCTGAGGACCTTCCGGTCCGGTTCCGCCGGGTGGTCCCGTTGGCCCTGGACCGCCCTGCAGCCCTTGCTCACCTGTAGGACCGGTTGCTCCTTGAACACCCGTAGCCCCTTGCGGGCCTTGAGGTCCTGTCGGACCGGTAATACCCGGCAGTCCTTGCGGACCGACAACCCCTGTCGCTCCCTGAGATCCTGTCGGACCTGTCGGCCCAACCGTACCTTGAGCACCCGTCGGACCAGTGGCGCCCGTTGGACCCTGCTCGCCAGTTGGACCGGTTGGTCCTGTCGGGCCGCCTGCCGGACCCGGCGGTCCCTGCGGTCCTGTCGGACCTGGAGGCCCCCCAGCTGGACCGGTCGGACCAGTAGCGCCAGTCGAACCCTGCTCGCCAGTTGGACCGGTTGGACCGGTAGCCCCAATTCCTGTAGGACCTGTAATTCCCGCAGGACCAAGCTCACCTTGAACCCCTGTAGCACCGACCCCTCCTGTCGGTCCTGTTGTTCCTACCGGACCTTGCGGGCCGGCAGCTCCCTGCACGCCCTGCGGTCCCGTAGGACCCGGGGTTCCTTCGCCGCCTGCCAGGCCTGTTGGACCTGCCGCGCCTGGCGGCCCCGTCGGACCTGCAGGACCATCAATACCCTGAGTACCTGTCGCACCCGGAGGTCCTGTTGAACCAAGCTCTCCAATTTCACCTGTTGGACCAGCGAAGCCAGCCGACCCTTGCGGTCCGGTCGGTCCGGTAAAACCAACCGGACCCAGCGGGCCAATAGGTCCCTGAAACCCTTGTATACCTGCCGGACCAGTTGTGCCTGGCGGACCTGTCGGGCCAATAAAACCTGCTCCGCCTGCAGCCCCGGTCGGCCCCGTCGGACCTTGCTCCCCTGTTGCCCCGGCTGGACCGGTCGGTCCGGGAATCCCTTGCGGCCCCGGATCACCCGCTGCTCCAGTCGCTCCCGTAGCTCCCGGGGGACCTGTCGGACCTGTAAGACCATCTGCTCCCGCTGGACCTGTTGGACCGGCCGCACCCGTAGCCCCGTCCGCTCCAGTTGGCCCTGCCGGACCGGTCGTACCTGTTACCCCGTCTGCGCCCTGCGGACCCGCAGGGCCCGTTGCACCCGTTACTCCAGCAGCTCCGGCAGGGCCGGTCGGGCCTGTCACACCCGTGGCCCCATCCGCACCCGTCGGACCTGCTGGGCCTGTCGCACCCGTAACGCCATCCGCCCCCGCAGGACCTGCCGGACCGGTCGGGCCTGTCGCTCCGGTAGCGCCAGGAGGACCACCTGCTGGACCTGTAGCGCCTGTAGAGCCTGTTGCTCCTGTCGGACCTGCCGGTCCTGGCACACCTGTTGCTCCCGTGGCACCTGTAGGTCCAACTGAGCCAGTCGTACCCGTAGCGCCGCTAGTTCCCGTCGGGCCTGCTGGACCCGTAGGGCCCGTAGCTCCATCCGTTCCCGGCGGACCCCCTGGACCTGTTGGTCCTGTTGCTCCCGTAGCTCCAGGCGGACCACCTGCAGGACCCGTCGCGCCAGTCGCACCCGCCGGACCTGTCGGACCTGTCGCTCCAGCAACACCTGTTACTCCCGTACTTCCCGCCGGTCCTGTCGGTCCAGTCTCTCCGGCAGCTCCCGTTGCTCCCGTACTTCCCGCAGGACCTGTCGGACCAGTCGCTCCAGCAACGCCCGTTGCTCCCATACTTCCCGCCGGTCCTGTCGGGCCAGTCGCTCCAGTAACGCCCGTTGCTCCCATACTTCCCGTCGGTCCTATCGGACCAGTTGATCCGTCAGCGCCAGTTGCTCCCGTACTTCCCGCCGCTCCTGTCGGGCCAGTCGCTCCAGCAACGCCCGTTGCTCCCGTACTTCCCGCCGGACCTGTCGGGCCTGTCGCTCCGGCAGTGCCCGTTGCTCCCGTACTTCCCGCCGCTCCTGTCGGGCCAGTCGCTCCGGCAACGCCCGTTGCTCCCGTACTTCCCGCCGGACCTATCGGACCAATCGCTCCCGTAGCGCCCGTTGCTCCCGTACTTCCCGTCGGACCTGTCGGACCAGTAGATCCCGTAGCGCCTGTTGCTCCGGTAGCCCCTGGAGGACCACCCGCTGGACCTGTTGCTCCAGTCGCCCCGGTAGCCCCCGTTGCTCCGGTATTTCCCGCCGACCCTGCCGGACCTGTCGCTCCGGTAGCACCTGTTGCTCCCGTACGCCCCGTCGGTCCTCCCGGTCCTGTCGATCCAGTAGCGCCCGTTGCTCCCGTACTCCCCGTCGGTCCAGCCGGTCCTGTCGAACCAGTAGCGCCCGTTGCTCCGGTACTCCCCGCCGGCCCTGCCGGTCCTATCGATCCAGTAGCGCCCGTTGCTCCCGTACTTCCCGCCGGACCTGTCGGACCAGCAGACCCGGTAGCGCCTGTTGTTCCGGTACTTCCCACCGGACCTGCCGGACCAGTCGGGCCAGTCGCTCCGGTAGCCCCAGGAGGTCCACCCGCTGGACCTGTAGCGCCTGTAGAGCCTGTTGCTCCTGTCGGGCCTGCTGGTCCCGTCGCTCCGGTACTTCCCGCCAGACCTGCCGGACCAATCGCTCCGGTAGCGCCCGTTGCTCCGGTACTTCCCGCCGGTCCTGCCAAACCCGTTGCACCTGTTGCACCAGTTGGCCCTGTTGGTCCTATCGTTCCAGGGATACCGCGCGGGCCAGTCGGGCCAGGCGCCCCCGGATCCCCATCATGCCCGCGCTTTCCTCTTGGACCGCGCGGTCCCTTGGGTCCCTTTGGCCCGGTCGGACCGGGAGGTCCTGCAATCCCCGGAAAGCCCGGTGATCCTGGCGGTCCTGCTTCTCCTGCAGTTCCTGGCAGACCATAATCGCAAGACCTTCGTCTCTTGCCGCGAATTCCGCTATATTCAATCTTTTTCGAGGGAAAAGGCCCTTTTTTTCTATGGATGGATTGGGTAGATTCTTCAATTGGTTTAGAAAAACGTCCACGTTTGAGCCGAAGCGATTTTCTGTTCCGTTTTGGATTTGGTATAGCCCTGCACCTCCTCCTTATGTTCATATATTTCTTATGACCGGACGTATCAAATCATTCCTTCCCTGGTGCATCATCCTAGATGGTACAATTCGGTTAGCGTTAGCATGTAAAAATGAACCAATCCCTATGGTTATGACAATAAATAGTTGAATGGCCATTCAGGAAGGAGAAGTCACTTGACTATTGAAGAGTTGATCGAGCTCGTGAAGCTGCACGGCAAATCCATATACGGCTTTTGCTTCAATCTGACGGGGAACAAGGAAGATACGGACGATCTGTATCAGGAAACGTTCCTTAAAGCTGTGGAGCATAGGCACAAGCTGGACGCGTCCCGTAATCCTAAAGCCTTTCTTATAGCCATCGCAGTACGGCTGCACCAAAACCACCGACGCAAGCTGGCCTGGCGGCGAAGAATCGCTCCGACAGGGAAGCTTGACGAAACCTCAATTCAATTCCTGGCGGCTGCAAGCGAAGCCACGCCGGAAGACGCCTTGCTGTCGCTTGAGCTGCGCGCCATGATCCGGGACGCCGCCCGGCAGCTGAACGCCAAGCTGAAGCTTCCTCTCTATATGCATTACACAGCGGACATGTCCGTCGAGGAGATCGCTGCAGCGCTCCGAATCCCGCAAGGAACAGTGAAGAGCAGGCTGCATAAGGCCCGCAAAACCATAAGACAAGTATTGGAGGTGGATTTCCCATGAACGACGCGGACTTAGAGCGAGCGCTCCGGCAATCGTTGGCTTCCGAAGCAGAACCGGAGGAATCATTCAATCAAAGCATCATCCTTCAAATAAAGGAGCGCAAACCTATAAAGATAAAATACCGCAAACGATTATCTGCAGGATTATTGACAGCAGCCTTGCTGCTTGTCCTGTCTGTATCCGCCTATGCGGCGGCACAGCTATTCAGCGCCAAGCAGGTTGTCGAGAAGCTTGGAGAGCAGCTGTTAGCAGAAGCATTTGAAAGCGCCGATGCCGTTCAGATCAATCAATCCAAGGCAGCCGGAGACTATCGTTTTACCCTGCATGGCCTCGTATCGGGAGCAGGCTTGAGACCATTTCAACATTCCGCAGAGGACATCTATCCGGACAGAACCTATGCAGTTGTATCGATAGCTCGAGGGGACGGGAAGCCGATGCCCGCTACCGCAAGCGCTGAATATGGGAAGGAACCGTTTTTCATCTCGCCGTTAGTCAAAGGCCTGAAGCCATGGCAGATCAACATCGCTTCCATGAACGGAGCATACAGCGAGACCGTTATCGATGGCGTCATGTATAGATTGATTGAATGCGACCAGGTTGAAATATTCGCAGATCGAGGCGTGTATTTGGCCTTCATCAGCGGTTCTTCTTTTTATAACACGGAGGCTTTTACGTACGATGAAACGACAGGGGAAATACAGACTAGAGAAGACTATAACGGCGCTGCGGTGTTGTTCGATCTCCCTCTCAACCTTGCAAAAGCAGATCATGAAAAAGCGGAGGCTTATGTAGAAGCGCTGCTGAATCCATCGCCTTCAGCAGCTTCCAGCAACCCCGATCAAGAGTGGGCCGAGTGGATTAATGAATTACGGGTGAAATTACGCGGCGGCGAGTCGATAGGCGAAATCATACCGGAATCGGTAAAAGAAGTGACCTATGACGACTCGGGGAACTTTCATTATGAGCATGATGATTGGAGCGTAACATCGACTCCGGAAGACTTTTTCAGAGAAGGTCAGGTTGGCGATTCGGACCGGTTTTCCGTCAGCGGGAAGGGCGATCTCTACTGGGCTCTGCAATTTCACAGAGACGGCGACGGAGTTATTACCGGCAGGATTATTGAGCTCGATCCCCAAAAGCAATAAGGGCTGCAAACTTTACTAATGAAAGAAGGCCGTCCTGTTGTCAATTAAGACTTCCAGGACGGCCTCTTCCTATATGAGCTTATGTCTGTACCACTTATCGCCTCTGAACCGCCAAGCGAATATGATGCCGCGGACGCCCCACTCAGCGACCATCGCCACCCATACGCCCATCAGGCCAAAGCCCAGCGTAATGCCGAGAATATACCCCAGGATGATGCGGAACAGCCACATCGACAGCAGAGATGCGATCGATGTAAATTTGGAATCTCCCGCCGCGCGCAGGGCCGACGGCATAATGAAGCTGAACGACCATACGATCGGCTGTGCAATTGCAATCAGCAGAATCAGCGCAAAGATAGATGGCACAATCTCCTTCGGCGGAGCGTACAAGTTCACCAGCATAGGGAATATAAGCAGCAGGATGACGGTGATGACGATATAGAATATCGTCGATAGTCCGATAAAGGATTTGATAAATTTCCTCGCATCCTCGATATCTCTACGACCGATACACTGGCCGACTACCGTAACAATCGCCACGCTAAGCGCCGTCCCACCGATCTGGAATAACATCGTCAACGAGTTGCTGATCGCGTTGATTGTAATAGCCATCGTTCCCAGATGGACAATAAACGTCTGGGTCAATAATTTGCCCCCGTTGAAGAACATTTGCTCCATGGCGAAAGGGATGCCGATATACAAGATTTTTTTCAAGATAGACCAATGGACAAGGAACGTATCTCTTAGTTTAATCCGAATCGTTTGATTATATTTAAACAAGTAGATCATCGATACAATCATACCGAGCACACGTGCCACAATTAATGAGATCGACAAACCAACAACGCCCATATCGAACCCTTTAATCAACACAATGTTAAGCAGAAAATACGATACATTCAGAATGAGCGACAGCATGAGACACGCCTTCGTCTCCGCTACGCCTCTTAGCACGCCGGTGACGGCCTGATAGATCGCAATAAACGGATACGAGATGCAGCTGCCGATCAAAAATATTTTCGCATGATGCAGAACATCCGCATCCGCGTTTCCAAACAACGCATTTAAGGTGGATGCATGGAACACAATGATCAATGCCGCGATGACTACCGATACGATAGCAACGGATGATATCGCTTGTGAAGCCGACTTCGCCACCATCTCCCCGTTGCCGCTGCCCTTGTACTGGGCTACGATAACCGTTCCGCCCGTAGCAATCGCGACAAACAGGTTCACAAGAAACATATTGATCGAATCGACCATGCTGACTGCACTGACCGCCGCAACCCCGGAGGAGCTGACCATGGCGGTGTTCATAATCGCCATTAATACAATAAACGCCGAATCTACGAAAATGGGAATAATGATTGCGAAAATTTGCTTGTAATCCATCGAGCTGCCCGTAAAATACTTCGTTAATAACGAATCGCTCTTCCGTTGAATGACGGATCGTATGCTACCGACCACAGCCTCATCACTTCTTTTCCTGTTGTTCTGACTTATTTCTCTGTCCATAAAGAAAGCCCGATCTATTCATGTTGAATAGAATCGGACGCAAACTGTCATATAGCTTCTTCCCCAGTATAACAAAAAAACGGCGGATGTGCCGTTTTTCCGAAATTTTATTTTAACTCCTCTTGCGAGGATTGGCATAAGTGTTCGAAGCTCTACGCCAATTGCTGATTGATCAAATAACAGTAAAGTCCCTTTGCCTCCATCAGCTCATCATGCGTTCCGCTTTCAAGCACACAACCCTTATCCAGTACAATGATGCGGTCGGCATGCTTTACCGTGCTAAGCCGATGAGCGATAATGAGCGTCGTCCGGTTCTTCAGCATTTCCTTCATATTGTGCTGGATCAGCCTTTCCGATTCCGTATCGAGAGCGCTTGTCGCCTCGTCGAACAGCAACAGCGGCGGATCGCCGAGCAATGCTCTTGCAATGGCAATCCGCTGGCTTTGACCGCCAGACAACCTCATTCCTCCCTCGCCTATAATCGTTTCGTATCCTAAGGCAGTATTTCGGATAAAATCATGGGCGCCAGCCATAACAGCAGCCGCTTCGATATCCTGATTGGACGCATCCGGTTGCCGGAATGCAATATTGTCTCGAATGGACCCCCGGAATATCGCCGTTTCCTGCTGGACCACTCCGATATGAGAACGTAAGGATTCCACATCGATGCTTTGCAGATCATGGCCATCCAGAGTAATCCGGCCGCTCGCGGGGAGATATAGCTTCGTGATCAGATTAGCCGTCGTCGACTTGCCGGAGCCGCTTCTGCCGACTAATGCGACCGTCTGTCCGGGCAGCATCTCGAAGGAAACGTTTTGCAGCGCATTGGCTCCGTCTTCCTCGTAGCGGAACGTGACATTTTCCCAGACCAGATGACCCCTTACTCCGGCAAGCTTGCGGAGATGCTGATCTTCCTTCTGCTCGGGTGACGCCTGAAATACATCATCCAGCCTCTCCACCGAGATGCGCGCTTCCATAAGATCATCCAGCATTTGAATCAAATAAGTGAACGACTGCGTAACCGTCGCCAGCAGCACGGTGAAGGCGACCAGCTCGCCAGCCGTCATTTCATTAGCCAGTACATAGCGGGAGCCAAAAAACAGCACAATGATGGTTCCGAGCGTCCGAATCCACTCGCTGCCCGCTTCCGCCGATACCCACAATAATATGCCTTTGACACGCAAATCCATTGCCTTCTTAAACTTAAGCTTGAGCTGGCCAAATACTTTTTGCTCAGCTGTCAAACTTTTCACTGCGGCAATATGCTGTACAGCCTCCACCAACGTCGAATCCGAATCGGCCTCCGCCAGAAATTGCTTTCGGCTATTCCGCCGCATGCGTGGACTGATGACATAAATCAATAAGGCGTACAGAGGAAAAATAACAGCAGCTAGCAAAAACAACTTCGAATTGTAATACAGCATTAAAGAGCCGTACACGATGATCGTAACCAGATCCAAAATAAAGCTGGAAGCGCTGTTCGTCAGTATTTTGCGCAACTTCTCGTTTTCGTTCACCCGCGCCAGCATATCGCCAACCGTTCGTTCGTTGAAAAACGAAAGCGGAAGCCTCAGCACATGCAAATAGAAGGCATGAATCATATTCATATCGATTTGCAGCGCTGTCTTGGACGCTATCCATTGCCTTATAAAAATAAAGCCTGTATTCACAAGCGAAATCACCAACATAGCCAACAGCAGGATAAGGAGCAGCCCTACGTCCTTTTCGACCAGTACGGTATCAATGACCTTCTGGGTGAAGACAGGCAGAGATAGCGACAGCAACTGGATGACGACGGATAGCGACAGCACGAAAGCCAGCATGCGACTATGCGGCTTCAGGAACGAGACGTATCTGCGCATTGTCGATCGATTGCCGCTGATTTCTTTCAATTCCTCTGTTGGCGCCAACTGAAGCAGCATACCGTTCCAGCCCTCGGCGAATTGCTCCAGTGTCAGCTTCTCAATCCCAATCGCCGGGTCGCCTACAATGACATGCTCATTCGTAATCGAATAGACGACAACATAGTGATTGCCTCTCCAATGGGCAATAGCGGGCAAATGAAGTTCAGCCAGCTCCGGCATACCGGTGCGATAGCCCTGTGCAACGAAACCAAGCGATTGCGCCGTCGTGCGCAATTGCTGAAGTGTCGTTCCCGATCGGGATGTCCGAGCGATCGCCCTAATTGTATGAATGGGCATTCTTATACCGTAATACTTGCCGATCATGCTGAGACAGGCCGGACCGCAGTCCATCTCGCTTTGCTGGAGCACAATAGGATAATTGCGCTTGAAACGCTTGCGCCTTTTTACCCCTATAGGAAGCGGCGAAGGCATGGCCATCATCGCATTGTCATCTAGCCCAGTTTCTGCCTCAAATTCATCCTTACCGGCGAATGCTGTGTGTTCCTCCGTCTCATCCTTCTCTGTAAAAGCTGAGCCCTGATTGACGACGCTGCATATACCATAAATTTGAGCGGCATTGCGGTCGATCTGCTCCCTCATATCTGGATACATGCGCGTCAGCACGTCCATCACTTCTTTGGACAGTCGAAGAAGAGTCGATTCCTCCGTCATTCTGACCGTTCGATCCAGAGGAACGGCATCCAGCAGCGATAATCCGCCGAAATAATCGCCCTCCAGCAATTCACCATGCCACTCGCCCGCGCTTTCCGACACGACCTCGGCACGTCCGGAGCGCAGGATATATAAGGAATCCCCGACCTCCCCCTCCGTGACTACGATCGTACCGGCTTCATAACGGCAAACGGCCATTTTATCAAGCAGAGAATGCAGCACACTCGTTTCTACCCGGGCAAATAAAGCGGATGTCTGCAAAAAGGTCAGCGTGGAATCCGAAGCAATGTACATGTTCAAGTAACCTTCAAGCTCCGGCTGCAACTGAAGCAACTCAGCGAAGTCCTCCTTCGCCAGCTTCCAGAGCCACAGCTCGGTTGAAGCCCGAACCGTCATATCGGCGATTTCCCGGCCAAGCAGTCCGCTCTCGCCAAAATGCTCACCCGGCTGCAGGAGGCCCAAATTCATTTCGCTGCCGTCCGCCTGCACCTTGATACGTCGCGCTTGCCCGGTTGCAATAATATAGAAAGCATCAATCGGCTTGCCCGTCTGGATGATCGTTTGCCCCATCAGATATTGCTCAGGCACAAGCCTTTGCGATAAGAGAGCTCTCTCCTGTTCATTCATAACATCAAAGAGAGAAACCCGGTTTAACAGCGATTCCAACTTGCTTCACACCCATCGACGGTCTTGTTTTTATACCTGCCACAACGCATAGTGAATATCGACTTCTTGCATCTGCTCGCGCAGCCATTCCCCGAATAGAATGGTTCTTATTCGGCTTCTCATCGACTCATCGAGCCGCGCGCTCATGATTTCTTCTACTTTAATGATCAAAT
Organism: Paenibacillus sp. NPDC057967; assembly: GCF_042887015.1. Classification (NCBI taxonomy): domain Bacteria; kingdom Bacillati; phylum Bacillota; class Bacilli; order Caryophanales; family Paenibacillaceae; genus Paenibacillus; species Paenibacillus sp. NPDC057967. The sequence continues at coordinate 337,586 of NZ_JBHVQB010000006.1, read as the reverse complement.
AACCTTGACCCGTCTTGATCGGTCCCAGCACTTCACCAGGCTGAGCGCCGAACACAGCGGCAGCTTCAGCCGGGGTTAGAGCATCGCGCCCCATCTCTCCAACGTATCCGCCCGCTCTTCTTGTCTCATCTTCCTCGGAATATTCGCGCGCCAGGCAATGGAAGTCGCAGCCATCCTCCATACGGAACAGCAGCTCGCGTGCAGCTCCGTATTCCTTTATCACAATTCTGGAGATCGTCGCGGTATCGAATGCCAGGCGATTTTCGTAGTAATATTGTTCAACTTTTGGCTGGGAGAAGTGCTCGGCCGCTTTGGACTCTAATAGCTGATCCCGCACTCGCTCCCCCAAATCCTCTAAATTCATGCCGTGCCGGTCAAGCCATTCCGAAGCCGAAGCGACCTTAAGCAGACTTCGCTCGCGGCGGAACGCATCAATGCCGCGCTGCAGTTCCTCATCCGAAACCGTTAGTCCCGCATGCTCCGCATACTGGTCAATTAGCATCTGTCTGGCCTTTTGCTGAAGAATCTCGGTAGCCTGATGATTGCGGACATAACGGAGCAAGTCCGCATACGTTACAGCCTGGCCTTTAACCGTCATCAAAACGTTATTTATTGACATACAGACTCCTCATCTAAGTTCATAAATAGGCTGAAAAGAAAGAATCACCCCAATGTAGAGGTGATTAATCTTGATCAATCTTCTGCCGCCTATCCTAGCTCATATAAATCGTTCTGCCTGGCAATACGGCTTTATTGCCCTGCGATTGAGCCGAATTCGGAACGACGGGGCCACCAAAATATCTATTGGGTCCTGATCCGCCCGCCACTTGGTTCATCTCTTGTTCAGTCAGTGTTTTTCCTTCTTCCTTCAATTCTTCCAGACGAAGCTTGGGTTTAGACTCCGTCGATACTGGTTGATTGTTCTCTGCCATGTTCCCGCCACCTCTTAAAATTTTAGTTGTTTATTAGTAGGGATCGTTTTTCCGTTCATATTAATAGGGGTTGTTCCTTGAAGCTTCCCAGTTCCAGCACCGCCCGTAACTTGCTTCATTTCTTGTTCGGTGAGCGCTTTGCCTTCTTCCTTCAATTCATCCAGATGAAACTTTGCTTTAAGCTCGGAAGATGCTTGTTGATGATTCTCTGGCATTTCTTATCACCTCTTCATCTAGTTTGGTATAGTTTACAGAAAACGATATGGTTCAAAAAGCAACTAAAGTTGTCATTTTAATAGGGGAATGATAGGATCGTATAACCGACTTTCTGTTTTTTTCATAGGAATAGGAGAGTGCACGATGTTAGTGGAGCAGCAGTACTTCGAGGTGCGGGGTATGCGGTATACGATTAGATCTGCCAATGAAGAAGATGCAGCGGCATTATCGGAGTTGAGAGTGAAGATAGACGGAGAAACCGAACATATGGATCGGGAGGCAGGAGAGGCTTTCATCAGTACGGAAGGTTTCAAGACGCTTATTCGGAGGGATAGCGAGGGAGAGCGCAACCTATTTTTGGTCGTGGTTGCAGATAACCGTCTCGTCGGCTTTTCAAGATGCGAGGGCATCTATTTGAAGCGGTATGCCCATAAGGCTGAATTTGGTGTTTGTATTCTGGAGGAATTTTGGGGATATAGCATCGGGAAAGAACTGCTGAAGACTTCCTTAGCATGGGCAGACTATATCGGCATAACAAAAATAACCTTGAATGTGCTGGAGACAAATAAGAGCGCTATCCGGCTGTACGAACGTTTCGGATTTCAGATTGAAGGCGTCTTGCAGAATGACAAAGTGCTGTCCGACGGCCGGTATTACAACACCGTTGTCATGGGGCGCTTCCGCGGATAAGCGCCTCCATGGCAGCGTCATTCCTGCGTCATTCCTAGCAGGTTCAAAGAAGCTTCTTCTTATCCCTCTTACCTAGGTGGGTATACGGAATCTCCTCCACCAGAACAATCTCCTTTGGCATCTGATAGCGAGCCGCACGCACTCGCAACCACACCATAAGCTGTTCAGCGTTCACTTCCGAATGCGGGGTTGGCTGAATACAAGCCTTGAGCCGCTGTCCGAAGGTCTCATCGGGGATGCCAATTACGGCAACATCCTCGACCTGCGGATGATGAATCAGAATATGCTCCAGCTCAATGGGATACACATTTTCACCAGCTGATACTATCCGGTCATCCGCTCTTCCACACAAGTAATAGAGGCCGTCGCTGTCCCGATAGCCCATATCGCCCGTCTCAATCCACCTCTTGCTTCGTTCTGCCCTTGATAGATAATTTTGTACACAAAATTGCCCAACCACTCCCGGTTTTGCTTCATTCATATCCTCATCCAATACAAAGAGAGGCATACCGTCAATCTTCCGTCCCAGCGTATGAGCCGACTGCCTTAAATCCTCCGGCGTTGCGACAATATTCAGTCCCGACTCCGACGTTCCGTACAAATTGCACAACACATCCCCCAGCCTAGCGTAGACTTCGGCTACCAGCTTCGGATTAAGCTCGGCTCCTCCTGAAGCGATGCAGGCGAGCGATCGCATATCCTCGGCATTATGCTTCAGCATCTTGTCCAGCATTAGCGGGACAACGGTCGCCACTTGCACCTGATGCTCCCTTACAAGCGCACATGCCTTGGACGCATCAAAGCCCGATGTCAGCACAATCTTTTTGCCGAGAGCAACGAATAACAGCAGGATGGCAATGCCATAACCGTGGTAGATCGGCGTTGCGATATAGCCGGTATGATAACGCACAAGATGAAGTCGCTCTAGCAGCGTATAGAACGGGTTCAAATAGTGGAATAAGGAAGGCCTGTGCGGCACTTTCTTCGACTTGCCTGTCGTGCCTCCTGTTAGAAGCATAATCGTGCCCGATGACGTTCGATGCCAGCTGGGCCTGGCGTTGGAGATACCGTCTGTCTTCTGGTTATTGACAGCAGGTCTCACATCGTGATAGCTAAGCAGCTTCCCCTTGTTGTACGTGGACTGCTTAATGAAGGTGGTAAGCTCTTCATCATAGATCAGCAAGTCAAAGTCATAAGCAGTTATCAAGTCTTGCAGCTGGTCCTGGCTCATCTCGGCGTTCAACAAATAGAGATCGGCTCCGGCCCAGGACGAGGCAAATACCGATTTCACCAGCGAAGCATGATTGCGGCACAGGAGCGCTGCCTTGCTCCCAGGCCGAATACCATAGTTCTCTCGCAGCGATATGGACAATTCCTCGGATTGCACTAGCAGCTGGCGATAGGTTATCGTCTCGCTGTCGTCAGCAATGGCGACCGCTTCTCCATAGGTCCGCTCGGTTATTCTCAATAAAGCCATGACATTGATTCCGTAGCGACAGATTGCGGCAATCAGACGAAAGAGGCCGAGCGGACTAAGCATCCCCATCTTCCGCATCACTTGCGCCAGTTTAAGCATCCCCATGCTTGTCCCTCCTTTTACTCAGCTTACGCGGCATCCGCCTCTCCCATAACCCTCTGAATAGAATGGAGGCAACCTGTCCCAAGAACAGCCACCAAGGATTCCAGGTCCTCCGCTTCGTGTACATCGACTTGGCGATAATGCGTGCGACATGCTCCGGGCTCATGGCGGGCATCTTCCGGTAAGCGGCGGTCGGTTCTATCATCGGAGTACGGACCAGCGGCAAATAGATCGTTGTCGTGAAGATCCCCGCAGCATTCAACTCGGGAGCAGCAGAACGAAACCAGGTATCGAATGCGGACTTGGAGGCTTGGTAAGCCGCCCAGGATGGGAGCGGAATTAGAGATGTATTAATAGTAGATACATTGATGACTTGCCCTTGGCGTCGTTCCAGTCCGGGTATAACGGACAGTAGCAGCTTGACCGGAGCCAGGTAATTGATCGACATCGTTCTGGCATAGTCATGATAACGGTCCAAGGAATCATAGATGGATCGCCTGATCGAGAGTCCCGCATTGCTCACCACAATATCCGGTTTATTGCACTCCTCGCGAAGGGTGCCAAGCAGCGCCTCCATCTCATTATCTCGCCTCAAATCCGCAGCAACAACGGTTACCTGAGCCTTCTTGTTGGATTCTATCTGCCGCTTAATGACTAGCAGCTTGTCTTCCCTTCTCGCTACCAATACAAGATGGACTGGAAATTGTCCCAGCAGCAGCGCGATCTGCTCGCCAATTCCGGAGCTTGCACCTGTTATGAGTATCGTTTTTCTTCTTATCGCCTTAGCCAGCCGGTCTTCATCCAGCCGAGCGGATGGAAAGAGCAGCCTCTCTAATACGCTGTATCTACGCATCGTCATAGTCCTTTTTTGGAAAGTAATGTCCTTCTATTGTCTACTACTCTAGCGGATGAGACAAGAGTGGATGCGGGCGCTACCCTTTCAGAAACTCGGCTTGTAGATTGTTGGCGAGACCGTTCCACGACCTCTAAGCTGAGAAATTCGGCTTGCAGAGCGGCGCTGGCCCGTCACGCGGCCTCTAAGCCGAGAAACTCGGCTTGCAGAGCAGTGCAGGTCCGTTCCGCAGGCTCTAAGCCGAGAAACTCGGCTAACAGAGCAGCGCGGGACCGGTCCGCTGCCTCTAAGCCGAGAAACTCGGCTTGCAGAGCGGCGCTGGCCCGTCACGCGGCCTCTAAGCCGAGAAACTCGGCTTGCAGCGTACCGCTCAGCAACAACTAAAATCAAAAAATGGCGGTAACAGGAATAACCTCCTGATCACCGCCATCTCTAGTAACTTCTTCAATCGGAGAGAGCTAGCCATCGAATGAATATAACGGCTCTGGCTATCCTTTAAGAGCAGGCTCCTTCACTGGAACAGGCTCGGTCTTCGCTGGCGGAGCAGCCTTCGCAATGTCCAGCAGTAAAAACTCGCCAATCTTCGAGGAAACCGAATATGCAAGCTGCTTCTGGCTCAGAATCTGCTGCAGCTCGTCAAGGCTATGCCATGTCCATCCGGCAACGGTAGCCAGATAGGACACATACGTTTCATTATGGATGAATATGAGCTTTTTCGATATCCGATGAAGCTCCTTCAGCCATATGCCGGCGATCGGCTCGCTGATCATGCGGTAGAAGTCGGTCACGACAAGAACATCAAAGTAACCTGACGCATAGGGCGTATCCGCTCCCAGCATATAAACGACCTCTTTATCCGTCAGCTTGCTTTTGAAATCCTGATACCTATGCTTGTTCTGCAAAAAAATATGCGAGACGTCAAGCTCCTTCAGCAAAGCCAAACTGTCGGCTCCTACGATAGCGGAGCGTTCCGCACCCGCCAAATAATCGTCATACAGCCTTCCAATCAACTCAACAGGATAAAGCGGCGTAAAATACTTGATAACCAGGCGGTTGAACTTCGACATGATTCCATCATAATGCATATCGGCGGAATACGGATACAGCTCTGTATCAAACGTATAATGCTTGAAATGCATTTTTTTGCGGTTCATGAAGCTTGTCTTGATTTTCATATCGATTTTGTCGTCAGCCGCATGCGGGAGATGCAATACGCATATTTCCTCCGTAGCGTACATAGCTGCGCCATGCAGATGCAAGTGGTACGAAAAGTCGGTATCCTCCGCTCCCCAGCCCTTGAACGACTCGTCGAAACCGCCGGATTTGACCACAATCTCCCTTGACGCGCTGACCGCGCCGCTCCAGCCCATCGTCCATGGCACATCCATCCGGTTCAAATCGCCGCCAACCAGCTCGAAGTGCGCCGTCCGCATATCCTCCCAGCCGGGATGGGACTTCAAGCGCTCGCATGTGTCCGCCAGGTTCTGCGGCGTGATGCCTTCAATGACCGACATGTCCTCTGTGTCCGGGTCGGTGAAAGCTCCCAATATATAATGGTACAGCACCATATTCGTGCTGTTCCCGATTCGTCCAACGGATTGATGGATCATGGTATCCGGAATGATAATTCCGCTGTCCAGAAAGACCAATATACGCCCCTTGCTCTCCGCAATGCCGGTATTGCGTGCTCTGGAACGGCAGGAGTGCTTGTCTCTCGGGATAAAAATATAGTTCAGCGAAGGCAGCTTGTCCCGATACGAATCCACGACCTCGCGAACCGGCTCCGTAGAGCCGTCGTCTACAATGACCACTTCCATTCCAATATCATCCAAGTCCTTTTGACCGCTTATAAAGCTCAGTGTCTGCACTAATTGCTCGGGCTTGTTATGCACCGGAATAATAATTGAAATATCCATACCGTTCATTCCCTCCATCCACTGCCGATCTTAGGGAGAACTTCCGAACGAAGCTCTCCCTCGATGATTAAACCTCCAGCTTCACTACTTCTTCGAATTGATAAGGGACCAGATTGTTGCGTCTGCCCAGCTCTTCCACCAGCGCAGTCAGCACCTGCTCCTCTGCGGTCCTCATATGTCCCAGCCGATTCGCGATATCTCCGAGCGTCTGATTGTTACGAGAATAGAAATACTTCAGCAGCATATTGCGAAGCACCATCGCCTCGCCTTCCAAGCGCGTGTAGCCTTCCAGAGCCGCGCTATCTTCACTAAGCGCCCCCTGTTCCTGCAAGTAGCGAATACGGGCCGTCATCATTTTTTTGTGCTCCCACAAGATATGAAGCGGCCTGACGTCGAGATTAATGCTGCCCTCAGCCAGCAGCCGGAAGCATTCCTGCAGCCCCGTATAGATATCGAGACCATAGTACCCTTCAATGCTTTGAAAGTAGAATCTTAATCGCTTGGATGTATTGACACTATGCAAATAATCACTCATGCTGTCCAGCATCGTCTGCAGCTCCAGATCGAATTTTCCCAGCTGCGCTCCGTACCGCGAACCGCCATATTCACGCGGCTCTACCTTGCGGCACAGGCTGATCCCCTTCTGCCCCGTATCGTTGTGATAAGCGAGGCCAAAGTTCTCGAAGGTTACCTCCTGGAATGAAAACTGCCTGTTTTTATCAAAGATTGCAACATTGTATATTTGGCGGTTCAGATCGTAGCCGTACACCATCAAATCGTGACTGAAATGATGCACTCCGTTGCTGATGGAGTTCGGGATATAATATTCATCCACATACGTCGAGCAATAAAAACTTTCATCAATATGTCTCTGTAAGAAGGCATGGATATCGACGCCAAGGTCGGCAAGCATATCTTTATTCGTCTGCCGATACTGAAGCCATGGCACATTGCTGAACAGAACCATGAGATTGGGATAAAAGTCGAGGCGGTACTCCCCGATCTCGACATAATCCTTGGAGATATAGAGCTGATTGTAATGGGTGTAAATCCATGGCTTGCACTCCTCATAGTTTTGAAGAATGCCCAGCACGTAAGCATGTCCCAGAAATCCGTATACGTCCGGAATAGTAAAAGGCAGCTTCCTCACGCCGTCGAACTCACTGGCCTCTGTACGCACAGCTTCGTTGCTCATCAATGGTCCCCTTCCTCTGTTAGAACGATTCTTTGTCGGCGAACATTCTCGTGCAGCGATTGCACATCATCAGATTGGTTGTTTTCAAATATTCCCGGAAGCTGGTCGCACGCTCGCCCTCCCACATCTCCTGGAACGTATTTTCATAGATATTGCCATACTTGTAGTCCGGCAAGTCAACGCAAGGATAAACTTCGCCTGTCCTGCGAATAACCATCTCATGCCATGGCGCTACGCACTTTGTACGCCCGAACACATTGTCGATATCGGTGAAATATTCATGGATATCCACGAAGCTGGATGTATCGACGCCCTCGGACTCCCAGATCTCCTCCAGATCCTTTTTGAGCGCTAATGTATCAATACCGATATCCTCTTCTACAAAGCCTTGCCATCCGGCAGACACATCGCAGTTCAGATGCTCCTTCATCTGCTCGGCGTACGCCAGTCCACGCTCTTGCGTCGTGAACAACAGTGGCGCGAAGTTGACCGACAAGTCGCGGCGCTTCAGCCATGGGTTTTTGGAATCATGAAGCACGACATTCGCGTCCTTGAATCGCTCGCGCAGCGCGCCGAGAAAATCCTTGATGCTGTGATAGTTGTATTTGGAGAGAACCATCGTGATATTAATGAAAGGGAACATCTTTTTGCGTCTGCGCTTTTCTTCGATAAGAGCATCGATGTTTTCGCAGATCGTCTTGAAGCTGCCCTTGCCGCGGATGGAATCATGGAATTCCTCCGGCCCGTCAATCGATATGTTCATCGCCACAATATTCTCCATAATGAACTGAACCTGCTTCTTAATCAGTGAACCGTTCGTAAGCAAATAAATATTCGCCTTGCGGCTGCGCAAATACTCCACCAGCTCCGTGAAATGCTTGTACAGCATCGGCTCTCCGCCAGTCACAATAACGCTAAGGTTTTTGTTCGTCTCGGTTACGTCATGAAGGAATTTCTTTAAGACCTCGATATCCAGCTGCTCGCGAATGGCCCGTTGGGGCTCCTTAAGCGCCCAGCCGGTCTCGCCCCAGATATGGCAGAAACTGCAGCGGTAGTTGCACATTTCCGAAGGAAACAACGTAAGCTGTTTAATTTCCGGCTTCAAAGTTTGGACATGCTCGACTAGCGCTGTTCCACCAAGACTGCCTGCTTTCGTCAACATATAAGAAATCCCTCCTTGTATTGGCTATTCTTCACTCGACGTGGCGATATACTGCATAATGGCATTGATGCTGCTGAAATTGCGGAAATCCAGATCCTCATCCTTCCAGGCGACGCCAAACTCCATCTCGGTTGCGATAACCAGCTTAATGAACGTAAGCGAATTTATGCCAAGCGCAGACAGCTCATCATCCGGGCCGAGTTGATCCAATGCGGACGGATCATCCACGTTGTCTTTTAACAGATTGATTACCTTTTCTCTCAATTCTTCCTCTGTATTGATCACCATATCTGTTCCTCCTAAAAGTTGACTTTATCGAGCACCCTACTAAGCCTAGCGAACAAACGTAACTGGAAGTCCCGTTCACTGCGGGCAAGGTTGGTCAGCTTGTCCGCAATAGCCTGTGCGGCTGCAACCTCATACTTGCGCATGTACATATACCGGGCAGCGCTCTTGCGCACCGTCTCCCAACTGCTCACGATGCTAGTGAAAGCCTGAGACAGCTCATCACTCTCGCCGAAGGTCTGAGTGAGCCGGTATCGCTCTACCTGCTTTGCGTTCATAACTTCATTCAACAGTTCGACCAGGCTTTCCGCTTCTCTATGAAATGACTCCTCAGTCGATACGATGCCCCCTGCCCATTCGGCCATCTCTGCCAATACGCGCTGGCTATCCTCCAGCCGCTCGCGCCCTTCAAGCTGACTCCTTGCAAAAAAATTCTCGGACTCGGCGTCAACGAAGTCCGTTGAGCCAGCTGGCTGAACCCGGCCCAGCATGTAATGGCTAGGCCGATTGAGCCCGTCTCTGAAGTTCTCGGCAAAACCCAGGGAAGAACGGACCAAATCCTCGTATTCAATTGTACGAGCTGCATACGACAGATTTTCTTGCCGATCATGCTCGATGATATGGAACTGACGCAGCTCATCATCGAAGCCAAATATGAGCAGCGTATGATCGACATGCCGCTTCCCGTACGTATCCTTGCGAATCGGCTCGTAATAGCTGTCCACCCAGACAATAACCGGCTTCCCGGCCCGAAGGCTCTCTATCGTCTCGGAGAGGATGTGCTGGTGGTCATGTTGCATGACCACGTGCAGACCTTGCAAGATGAACAGCTCATCAAGAGGCAGGACGGATACATAATCGATCCCAAAAGGTCGTCTGCTGCTCCCCGGGCGGCTGAATACGATCAGATCATTCAACAGGAACGGCATGATGCTCCTGCCGAAATGCCGGACAGCCGGAAACAACGAATTGTAGAAGCAGTTTCGATAATACAGCTCATTGAACGGCTCCATATGCGGCAGGATGACGCGCTCCCCGGAAGTCGTCCACAAGTCAGTGCTCGCTTGCTCCGCAGCGCTGGCTACCGCCGACATGGCTTCGTCCTGTGGTTGTGCGCCAATGCTTAATGGCTGTGCGGTTCCCTGCTCCAGCCACTGGGCGGCCTGCCGAATCGTCGGGTAACGGTAAAGATCATCCGATTGAAGCGGAATTCCTGCCTTCTCCAGCTCCACTTCAAGCTGAATGGCCAGGATGGAGTTGCCGCCAAGCGCGAAGAACGTATCGTCGACATCCATCTCTTCGACCCCAAGCAGACTGCTCCAGGCTTGCGCCAGCTTGAGCTCCAGCTCTGTATATTCGCTTTCGGGTTTTCCCGACAGCCTTGCGGCAGCCGGTTGCTTCTGCATCGGCTCGGCCAGTGGCTTCTCCTGCGAGATCGCCAGCGCATCTTCAACTGCTGCCTGCGCAAGCGGTTCGACCCAGCACCTTGCCTCCTGGAAAGGATAGGTAGGCAGCCTGGCCTTCATCTGAATATCGCCGCGGTATACCCGGCTCCAGTCCACGTCAGCGCCATGGCAATAATATTCGCCCAGCCGCTTCAGCTCTTCGATGCCAGGCGATTGATGTTCAATCAACTGAATGACGAATTCCTCGGCTTCGCCAGACAAGCGCTGCAGACCCTCAGCCGTCAACTCGCCTGCAGACCGCACTTCGCGGAGTCCGCTCGCAAGTCTGTGCTCACCATAATAAACACCGCTCCGCTCATCGCTTGCCAAGCCGTAATCGGCTAACCTGGCAAGCTTGTCCCGCAGCTCGGGCAGTTCCTTCGCAATAATCGCCAGCCGGCTGTTATAATGTCCTCTGCCTGTTGCAGCCGTGTAGCATACATCGCCAAGACTTAGATGCTGCCATTGCAGCGACGAAGCATATGAGGCAGTCAATTGCTCCAGCGCAATCTTGTTCTTCGCCGATAGCACCAGCAGATGGGGCAAGCCGTTCTGATGCCCAGTGCTGCCTTCCGCTGACGCAGCCGGCGCCTCCTCCAGCACGATATGGCAATTCGTGCCGCTGAAGCCGAAGGAGCTGACGCCGCAGCGTCTCGGATAATCCTCCGGCTCCCACTCCTGCGCCCGATCGTTCACATAAAGCGGTGATTGGTGGAACGGAATATTCCGGTTCGGCTTTGCGAAGTGAAGTGTCGGCGGCAGCGTCTTATACTTCAAGGCCGCTATCGCCTTGGCCAACCCTGCAACCCCGGCCGCCGCGTCCAGATGGCCGACATTCGTCTTCACGGAGCCGATAGCGCAAAATTGGCTTTTGCCAGTGACGGTTCGGAAGGCGCGGCGGATGCCGTCGGCTTCGATAGGGTCGCCCAGTCTTGTTCCCGTTCCATGCGCTTCAATGTACGCGATTGTCTCGGGATCAATATCCGCATCCCGCCAAGCCTGAATGAGCAGCTTCTCCTGCGCTGCCGCATTCGGTGCCGTAAGACCTGCCGATGCGCCATCCTGATTCATCGCACTTCCCTTAATGACGGCATGGATGGGATCACCGTCTTGTAGAGCATTGGCAAGCGGCTTCAGCAGGAAGGCGACGGTTCCTTCGCCCCATATGGTACCGTCCGAGTCATCGTCGAAGGCGCTTGTCCGTCTTGCAGACGATTCAATGCCGATCTCGTACAGGCCCTCTACCGGCAGCAAGCAAACCTTCACGCCCCCGGCGATCGCCATCTCGCATTCCTCGTTGCGAAGCGCCGTGCAGGCCAGATGAACCGCAACAAGTGATGACGAGCACGCGGTATCCACCAGCAGTGCCGGGCCCTTCAAATCCAGCATATGTGCGATCCTTCCAGCCATAATGGAGGGGGTATTGCCCGCGCTAGCAGTACCGATCTGAGATGGAAAGTTTTTGGATACATATTGTCCGTAGACAGGCCAGTCTGCGAATCCGATATAGATGCCGGTATGGCTGCCCGTAATCCGCTTGCCCCCATAGCCCGCATCCTCGATTGCTTCCCAGGCCGTCTGCAGGAACAATCGCTGATTGGGGTCCATTAGCGACGCTTCCTTAGGAGACAGATTGAAGAAACTGTAGTCAAAACCATCAATTCGATTCAGATAGCCGCCGTAGCTATATCGGATGTCGTCCCTTCTTAAATGAGTGAACGTTCGGATGAAGCCTTCCGAATCGGACTGTCTGGCCGCCGGATACGGCTGAATCAAGTCTCTCCCTGCCACAATATGGTTCCAGTATTGCTCCAGGTTGTCCGCGCCGGGCATCTTCAGCGCCAGTCCGATGACCGCAATGTCCTTAGAGGGCTTCGGACGATGTTTCTTCACGGATTTGAGCAGCTCCAGACCGGTTGAGGCCTCTAGCTTACCCGCCCCGACACTTTCGAATATTGCGCGTATGACGTTATCCATTGGCCACCTCCAGCGAATGATACATGCTTACCGCGTCATCGATGGACAGCTCGCCTCGTTCAATCTGTTCAAACAAATGCATCATTTCCCGGTCAAATTGCTCTTCGCCGCTCGCCTCATTATCCAATCCGCCTTCTCTTGCCGCCATACCGCCCAAATAATCAGAGATTCGGGCAATGGTAGGATAAGAGAACATATCCGCGATGGTGGTCCGATTCGGATATTTCTCCTCGATCAACGCATGAATCTTCGTAATCAGAATGGAATCCCCGCCGATCTCGAAGAAGTTGGAGTGGACATCCAGCTCGTCATAGCCAAGCACTTGCTTCCAAGCCCCGGCAACATGATGCTCAATCTCGCTATAGCCGCCCGCCGACTTGCCCTTCAAGCGGATGGGAACGGCGCTGGCAGCTGCCCTTCTTAGCGGTACAGGCTGGGTGGTTCCGACGGCTGGGCGGCTAGTCTCCATGCGGCGGAACGGAAGCAAGTCGCCTAATGCGAATATGTCGGATTGTTCATTCCATTCTCCTACATAGACTTGCCTGCACACTCGGGAGAGCAACTGTCCGAATACCTCTACTCCTTCATGCGGGGCAAGCAGACGGAACATCTCCTTGTTCTCGTCCGTCTCGGCGCCTGCGGCCATCCCGGTTCCATCCCAAGTTGGCCAGTTCAGAACCATCGTTCTGCCGTATGGGCTTCGATAAGCCGCATAGGCATCCAAGTAGGCATTGCCCGCCGTATAAGGCCCGGAGCCGACACCGCCTACCAGCGTAATGGCGGAGGAGAAGAGAACGAAGAAATCGGGAGCATCCTGCCTTGTCAGCCGGTCCAGCAGCCAAGTACCTTGAATTTTCGCAGCGGTAACCTGCTTGAATTCATCCAATGTGAGCTTGCCGATCAGATTCCCTGCCGAAATTCCTGCCGCATGGACGACACCTGCAATACGGCCATATTGTCCCCGCATGCTCTCTATTGCTGTCGCCAACTGATCATGATCTGCGACATCGGCTTCGATTGTAATCACTTGCGAGCCCGCCAGCTCAATCTCCCGGATGGTCTCAATGCATGCCGCAAGCTTGGCATTCGCTCTCTCCTGCAAAATCGCATCCCATTCCTCGCGTGGTGGCAAGACGCTGCGCCCGATCAGTCCGAGCCGTCCTGCTCCTTCGGCAGCGAGCTGCCTAGCGATCTGAAGAGCGATACCACCTAAGCCCCCGGTGATCATATAAATGCCATCCTTCGATAGCTCAATGCCGGATGTCGGCTGCTCATTCAGTTCTAACGGATGAATGCGGTCCGTATACCGCACGCCATTCCGATAAGCTGCCGTATAGCTGTCGTTCCTTCGGAGGATCGTTTCATTCCATATCACCTTGACTGCATCCGATGCTGTATCCAGATCGATGCACCTCAGCCGTACTTGCCGGTTTTCCCAGACGGCTGCCTTCCCAAGTCCGATCATCGCCTGGGATGGGGGAAAAACAAGACCCTCCTCTTCGCGATAAACGGCATTGGCTTGCAGCGTGACCGCTATGACTTCAACAGGACCAACTAGCGTTTCACGAGCGAGTCCCTTCATGAGGAAGAACAAACCGTATACGCTCCGACTCAACTGGTTATCCAGCTCTGTCAGCGTCCCTGCCTCCGGGCACTCTCCAAACGAACGAAGATACAGAATCCGGTCAATCCGCTCTTCCCTCAGATCCTGGAATAGCCGGGCATAGTCAGCATCATCATCACGGATGAGGTAGGATGTGCCATTTATCTCTTCATAGCGCTCCCCTATTCCGACTTCAATGACGCGGCATCCGGCTGCTCTCCCAAGATCAGCGATTCGCTTGCCGGTATCGCCCTCATCCTTGAACATCAAAATCGTTCGCGGCAAGAAGGTCTCATGGACTGCCGAGATCGCAGCCTCCACCCATACACGGTGATGGAACAGCTGCCGCTTGCCCGGATCTGCCGCTTGCTCCTTCGGCTCCGGTTCCGGAATATCGAGCCAGCAGCGCTCCCGGTCAAAGGCATAGGCCGGCAGATGGACACGCCTTCGCTTTTTCCCGGCATACAGCGACTCCCATGGAATGGAGGCTCCGCCGACATATGCCGCACCCAGCTCCCGAAGCAGGCTCTCGTCAGGCTGCCCAGCCGAGGAACGATACCGCTGCAGCAGTTCCTCCACTGATCCGGCGTTTACGCTTCTCTCTATCTCCGCTCCTGGCTTACCACTCCCAGCTGCTGACGAAAGCATATTTGTAGCCGGTTCGCCTTGTTCATACAGCTGGTTCCATTCCACTCCGCGCAGAAGTCCAGCTCCTTCTTCCAGGCTGGAAGCAAGTATGGCTATGCGGTGCTTGTAATGCGATCTTCCAACACTCATCGTATAAGCGACATCCTCCACGTCCATCTGCCGATTGCGGTCAAAGCAGTCCAGAAAGCTGTTAACAAGCCCGTTCAAAGCAGTCTCCGTCTGGGCAGACCAGACGAGCAAGCATAGCGGACGGCTAGCGGGCGGTGTGAATGAAGGCATGCTAGTGTCCGGCGCCTCCTCCAATACGACATGGCAGTTGGTGCCGCTCATGCCGAAGGAGCTGACCCCGCATCTTCGCGGCGCGTCTTCACGCTCCCAAGCGATCAAGCGGTCATTAACATATACAGGCGATTGCGCAAAGTCAATCTCGCTGTTCGGCCTCTCAAAATGAAGCGAGGGATAGATCCGCTTGTCGTGAAGCGACAGCGCCGCCTTGACGAGCCCTGCAATTCCTGCTGTATTGTCGAGATGTCCGACATTGCTCTTGAGTGATGCAACGGCGCAAAATTGCCGCTTGTCGGTATATCTCCGGAACGCCCGCTGAATCGCTTCGATCTCGATAGGATCGCCTAGCTTCGTCCCGGTGCCGTGCGTCTCGATATAAGCAATTGTCGCGGGATCAATGCCCGCCTTCTTCCATGCCTCTACGATAACAGCCTCTTGCGCTTGAACATTAGGCGCTGTAATGCCTACCGAGCTGCCATCCTGATTCATGGCGCTGGATTTGATGACGGCATAGATCGCATCCCGATCCTCCTTCGCCTTCTCCAGCGATTTCAATACAATCGCTACAACCCCTTCGCCCGTCCCTGTCCCGTCGGAGCTGTCATCGAATGTTCTTGCGCGCGAGGTCGTCGATTCAATGCCGACCTCCGCCTCCCGCACCGGAATGAGATGAAGCTGAATGCCTCCGGCAATGACCATATCGCATTCTCCGTTGCGGATGGCCTGACATGCCAGATGCACCGCGACCAGCGACGATGAGCAAGTCGTATCGACCAGAAGGCTCGGCCCTCTTAAATCAAGCAAATAAGACAAGCGGCTGGCGATAATGGATCGCACGTTGCCGGTCATCGCGAGCGACATATTTTCCGGCTCGACATCTTGAATTATTTTTTTGTAATCCGAATCGGAGCCATAGCCCACATAGACGCCGGTACGGCTTTCCTTCAGCTTTTCGCCACTGTAGCCCGCATCCTCAATCGCACTCCAGGCCGTCTGAAGAAACAGTCGCTGGTTAGGATCAAGCAAGCTGGCTTCCTTGGGCGACAGCTTGAAGAACCGGTAGTCGAATTTGTCCACCTCGTCCAAAAAAGCCGCTTCGCCGTAAGGCACCTCGTTCTCCGCTTTGCCAATCCAGCGGAAGTAGCGGTCCGTATCCTTGCGGCGCGAGGCGGGGATTGGCCGGACACAGTCAAGTCCCGCTCGAAGATTGGCCGCGAACTGTCCCGCCGTATCCGCCATAGGGAGCTTCAGCGCAATACCGATGATCGCAATGTCCGATTGCGACACATCCTCAAAGGTGACATCGCCGGATGATTGCAAAGGGGTATCGTTTAGCTTGATCGAACCAAAATCCATTTCCCTTCACCTCCGCATATTGTGGCTTTTCTATGCATTAGACGAATGCATATTGGGCATACAGCGTCTCCGTTCCCGACTTCTCCAGAATCGCTTGAAACCTCTCCCGCCGCTCAGCATCCGGTACCTGCTTCGTCTCCAGCATGCCTCTTAGCAGCGTCAAGGCCTCCTCTGATTGCTGCGGAGAAGGCATGGCGCCTTCTCCCTCTTCATCCAGCTGCTCCTGAAGACGCTGCAGGCGCAGGTACGGTTCCATAAAGCCTTGCTCATATTCGGATAATCTGTCATTGCGATTGCGAGTGCATACAGCCGCAGCCACGCACAGAGTCACCACATTATGTCTGGCGTTCGTACGCAGTTGCAGCGCAATCTCAGCTGTCAGCTGCTCCAGTACGGTACCGATATCGCTATCGTTATCGATCGTATAGCACGAAATCGTCGGCACATTAGGCTTCATGAGCCTTGTCAGCACATTTTTTGCGCCAAGCTCCACTGCAGCCGAGATGCCCATCCGGGACAAATACTGCATGGATTCCGCCCATCTCACCGGCGCTGTCAGTTGAGCCGACAGATGACCGGCAATCTCTTCAGTGGACTCATAGGGCCTGGCTGTCATATTAGAGATGACCGGCCACTTGAAGCGGTTAAAGCGATAGGCACGCAGCTCCTCTTCGAATTGGACGGCGGCTGGCTTCATGAGCGCACTATGGAACGGCGCGCTTACGTTCAAATAAGCGATTCTCCCGCCCTCCTGCTCCAATCGATTCGCAGCCCGTTCGACCGCTGAACGGTGTCCGGATATGACGATTTGCTCCGGTGAATTGAAATTGGAGATCGCTGCTCTCTCGTCCTTGCCCTCCTTCGCATCCAAGCATGCGGCTTCTACTGCCGCTGCGCTTAAGCCGATAATCGCGCACATCGTACCCATACCCTCAGCAGCCGCCTCTTGCATGAGCTGGCCTCTCCGCCTCACAAGGCGAAGCGCATCGGCATAGGCTATCGCACCTGCGCATGTCAGCGCAGAGAACTCTCCCAAACTATGCCCAGCCGTATAGAGAGGTGTAACGCCGATTTCTTCCATATAGACTCGGAATGCCGCAACGCTTGCCGCAAGCAGCGCAGGCTGCGCATTTTCCGTACGAGTAAGCTCCTCGGGATGGCCTTCGTGCATCAGCTTGCGCAAATCGAATCCCAGCACATCGCTGCCTTCCTCCATGGCCGCTCTGGCGGACGGATAACGGTCGAACAGCGATTTTCCCATGCCGACAAATTGGGAGCCCTGTCCCGGAAAAACCAATGCTAGCTTCCTCATCCTACAATCCTCCCTCTATGATAGAATGCGGCTTTCCGTCAATTGACGGAGTACATCCACGCTTTGGCTAGCCAATTCATGAACAGCTTCTTTCCTTAAGCGTCTATCATTAAATTTCATATGAACAGTCAGTTGGTTTGCAGCTTCTGCCTCTTCCAAGGCAATAATAAGCTCGTACGTATCCAGCAGTGCCGCATCCGTTTGGAGCTCTCCATAGCCGATTAGCGGCAGGATTTCCGCTTCACCCTTGGCAGCCTTAATTTCTCCCGCCCTGCTGAATGGATAGCGGACCGAATCGTCAGACGCTCTCAGCTTGCCGATAGCCGCGAACAAATCCGGGAAGCCCGAGATGGCATCCAGCCGCACTTGCCAAGGTGATACTTGCTCCGCCCCTTCCAGCAGGACTTGCAGGACAGCAGCGCTCCTGCCGCTTCTGACAGCAAATAGATAAGCGAATACAGACACCATCACATCACCCGCGTGAAGACTGTGCTCTCCAGCAATAGACCTCACATGCCTGTAGAGCTCACCCTGAATATGAAAGCGAACGGAGCCCAAGCCGCTCGCCTGCGGATTGCGGGCAAAGAAGCGTTCCGGCAGCGTCTGGCAGCCTCCAAACACCGATTCGTCGTACGCGACATTGCGGCTATCTATCCAATCGGCAAGCTTGTAAATGGTAGAGTAGGTGAACAAGTCAACGATGCTAAGTCCCCATCCGAACTGCTTCTCCAGCTTGCCATGCAGCTGCATGAGCAGAATCGAATTGCCGCCAAGATCGAAGAAATGATCATGCAATCCGACGTCCTCCAGCTTCAATACCTCTTGCCAGACACGGCGAATATTCAACTCGGTCTCGCTTAGCGGCACATCAGCCCGCGAACGGCGATCCAGCGGCTGCGCAATGTCGGCCAGCGCCTTCTTGTCAGTCTTGCCGTTGGTCGTCCGAGGAACTTCCGGAATGATATAAAAGTACGACGGTACCATATAAGCAGGCAGCCTGGCCTCCAAATATTCGCGAAGCTCCTCGGCAAACAGCGCATCATCACAAGCCTTCTCGATATAAGCCGCTAGAGCCTTTTGGCCATATGCGTCATTTGCCGTCAATACAATGGCGTCCTCAATAGAAGGATGAGTCAGCAGATGATGCTCGACATCGCCGGGCTCTACGCGATAGCCTCGAATTTTGATTTGCTCGTCCGCTCTGCCGAGAAATTGGATGCTGCCGTCCGGGAGCCACTTGCCGACGTCGCCAGTCTTGTACAAGCGCCCTCCCGCAAGGTACGGATCATCCACGAAGCTTTCGGCGGTCAGCTCAGGCCGATTCAAGTATCCTCTGGCCACGCCTTCGCCGCCAATACAGATCTCCCCTGGAACGCCGACCGGCTGCAGCTTGCCGGCCGCATTCTGCACATACACCCTGTAATTCCATATAGGCTTACCGATCGGAACAGAGCCCTGCGTCTCAAGCGAGCAGCGATGGTATGTCGCGCATACGGTCGCTTCGGTCGGCCCATAAGTGTTATACACGACTGCACGCTTGATCAGATTGGCGTAATATTCCGGCTTAAGCACGTCGCCGCCGCTAATAAAGATCCGGACCCCATCCCATCCGTCCTGCCTGTTCCATTCATTCAACAGCAGCGGCGAGCAGGATACGACCGTTACGCCTCCATCTCGAAGAAGTCTCTCCAGTCTGGATGGGTCCAGCACATCCATCTTGTCCGCGATGACCAGCTTGCCACCTGACAGCAAGATGGGATACATCTCTTCGACGAATTGATCGAAGGAGCAGGACGCTTGCTGGAGAAAGCCGTCTTCTTCCGTCAGCTTGAATTCATGCTGGAAGGCTCGTACATACGCCAGCAGATTGCCATGCTCGACCACAACGCCTTTCGGCCGGCCGGTCGAGCCGGATGTGTATAGAATATAAGCCGCGTCGTTTGAAGTATGTGCTGCATCTAACGGCTGGCTTTCTTTTTCGTAAAGAGATACCTCTATCGGATTCAAGCACTTCTCGCGATAACCATACCGCTCCGCAACATCAGGTGCAGCGAGCAGCAGCCCTGCATCGCAGTCCTGCAAGATTTGCGCGATACGATCCGGCGCATAAGAAGTATCTATCGGCACATAAGCCGCGCCGGATTTCAAAACGCCCAGCATCGCAGCGATCAGATGCTCGTCACGCTCCATAAGGATCGCTACACGCTCCCCAGAGACCGCGCCTCTTCGCTTCAATTCGGCGGCAACACGATTAACCCGGTCATTGAGCTCCCCATATGTCACTTCTCTTCCGCTGCTTATAATCGCTATCCGGGCGGGAGTCTCGCATGCTTGCTTTTCGAACAAGGAGTGAACCGGTTCAGTTGATGCAGTGGTTATCTCTCGATTGAAATGATGCAAAATCTCATTCCGCTCGATCTCTGAGATCATATCGATCATGCCAATTGCTCGTTCCGGAACCGCCGTCATCCCCTTGATGAGCTGGCAATAATGGCCGGCCAGCCGTTCGATGAAAGCCTTGGTATATCGACTCCCGTCATAGGCTATTTCCAGCTCTATGCCTTCGAAGGTCTGTATGCCGACCGTAATGCCGTAGTGGGTCGTCTCGGTCATCTCGTAATGCTCAATCTTAAGCAGCTCGTCCTGCATAAGCTTCATGTCCAGCGGATAATTCTCCAGAACAACAATGGTGTCGAACAGAGGCTCTCTCTGGTTAAGCCCGCTATAGGTGCCGATATCAACCAATCCCGTGTGCTCGTAATCCTCCCTGCGCTTCAGCCCTTCATTGACGAGCCGAATATACTGATCCACGGACATGTCCGTGCCGCATTGCACACGAAGCGGAATCGTATTGATGAACAACCCTACCATCTCTTCTATTCCATGAATATGGGGCACGCGCCCGGATACCGTCGTACCGAATACGACGTCATCCGTCCGGCTGTAGCGGGAGAGCAGCAATCCCCATGCACCGTACAGCAGCGCCGCAAGGGTAACCTCGCGACTTTGTGCAAACTGTACCATAGCTTCCGCCTCAGCTTGCGGCAGCTTCCTCCGGCACGGCTCCCCTCCTGCGCGTTCCCCGGCATGGGAAACCGGCTCCGCTACGACCGTTCGCTCCGTCCAATCCGCGAGCTCGCGCTGCCAATACATCCGCTGCGCATCGCGATCGCGGCTCTGATGCCATTTCACAAACTCCTTAAACCTCGTTTTGCCAGACGGCACTATCAAGCTGTCTCCCATAGACAACTTCCGATAGCCATGCAAGAGCTCCTTCAGCAGTATGCCGTTGCTCCAGCCGTCGAACAGGATATGATGCCAGGTGACAATCATTTCGCCTTCGCCGTCCGCAAGCTTGCATAACGTCACACGCAGCGGCGCCGTCTCCAGATCCGGCACATGCCTCCGTTCGCGCTCGCGTTCTTCCTGAAGCCCTTGCGTTCTATCCGCTTGCGCTCTCTCGGACAAGTCCACTATCCGAATCGGTGTTTGCGCCTGCTTCAATACAATTTGCACCGGTCGCTCCAGCTTCTCGTACCGAAATACGGTGCGAAGCATTTCATTACGCCGAATTACCTCTTCCCAGGCAGCCTGCAGCCGGTCCATCCGGCATTCGCCGGTGAACCTGACCATAAGCTGCTGGACATAATCCTCTTGATGGCGGCCGCTTGCATAATGAAACAAAAGCCCTTCCTGCGCTGGCGTCAGCGCCAGCATATCCTCAACATTCGCCCGATCCAGCCGTTTCTCCGTCATGCTTCCCCACCCTCCCTGCTATAGCTAGAAACTTTCGTTCAGGATAAGACCGCATTGCTTGCGAGCTGCCGGGACTTCACCTCAACCACCTGTCCCATCTCCATCTTGATGGTCTGGTCCGCCAAGTCGAAGTAACGGTCATCATGTGTGATGGCAATGACGCATTTGCCCCGATTTTTCAGATCAGGCAGCAATTGATGATAGAAATAAGCACGATATTCCGGGTCTTGATCGGCCGCCCATTCGTCGAACAGGCAGAACGGACGGTCATCCAGGTAGCTGATTAATAGCGCAAGCCGTTTCCGCTGTCCGGTGGAAAGCTTGGTCGTATTAAAGGAACCATTTTCGATTTGTACCTTGTCAAACAATTGAAGCTCACGAAGATGCCGCTCAATCTCCAGCCCTTTGGTCGAATAATCGATGCCGTACATCTTCTGGAACAAATAGAAGTCGCTGAATATCGCGGAGAACTGCTCTCCGAGACTTTGGGAATCCGCATGCTCGCCGTCGAGCCGGACTTCACCCTCCGCCGGAATGTAGAGACCGGTAATCAGCTTCGCTAAGGTCGACTTCCCGCTTCCGTTGCCGCCTGTAATGAACGTAATCTCGCCCGGGCGGAAGTCGCAGTTGATCGGCCCGACCGAAAACGTCTCGCCTTCTTTGTTGCTATAGTGAAAAGCTACGGAGCGAAGCTCCAGCAACGCGGGAGCTAGCGGTTCTTCCGATCTCTTCTTCTCATGCTCCGCTTCGATCGTATCCAGCTCCGCCGATAATTGCTTGATGCGGTTCCAGCTGATGCGAATCTGGATGGCGTTCGGAATGGTATTCAATATGCCATGGATCGGACCTGTCATGTAAAGCAAAACAAAGACATAATTGCGAAGCGTATGCTCCTTCAGCTCGCTGAACAGCAGCGGGAACAGGAACACCACCGAACCAATGACAAACGTGAACAGCAGCTCGCCGATGACGTTGACATTGGCATATTGGAGATCGCCCTTAATGCGCTTATCCCGGTATGTATTGCAGCTGTCCTCCATATCGCTCTGGAAGCCAGCTCGTTTGCGCGCATTCAGGCTAAGCTCCTTGAAGCCATTCATCAAATCGTTAATGAAGCGGAAAAACACATTTTGAATATCGCGCGTCTCTCCCCAAATCTTGTTTGCCTTAATGCCCGTAACATAGTGCAGTCCAGCCGCCAATACGATAAAGACCATAGCGATAAGCAATCCCTGCAGACTGATAATGCCCATGTAGACAAAGCAGCAGATGAGCGTGACCAAGGCAGTAGCTCCTGTGATGACCACATTGGAGAAGCCGCTAATCCGTTCGGTATCATTGTTGAGCGAAGCTTGAATTTTCCCGTCCTCTACGTTTTCGATACGCTGGTAGGAGGTTTTCAGAATTTTTTCCAGCAGCTCCATGCGCGTCTCGTAAACCATATCATTGGCAATCTTCACGAGCCTCGTCCGCACCAGCTTCTGCCCTACAACGTAGACGGCAATGCCGAACCCAAAGTATAGGAACAGACCGCCCTGGAAATCCTCAACGCCGCGGTTCAGCGTCTCATTCACGATAAAGATAATCATGGCGTTGCCGAAGCCGCTGGCGATGCTAAGCAGCACCAGGGCGAACATAGAGCGGTCGCCGGGCTTCGGGAACATGCTTGAGAACATCATGTACAAGCCGAATAGGACGACGGTCGCCAGCAGCATGATCACCGCATACAGAAGAGTGTCAGGCGCCCATACGAGAACGAAATCCCAATTCAATCCCCAGAACATAATGTCCGGAATGCGGTACAGACAATAAGCCATAACACCGATAAAAGCAGCTAACATCAGCAACTGCAAGACAGTCGATACCGGCTTGCCCTGGAATCGGCGTGACCCGCGCGCCGCCTGCGCGACGACCGTACCAGTCTTCCATAACACCAGCAATGCTACCGGAATGAGAACGAACAGGATAAAGGTCGCCATATTGTCGATTCCCTTGTATGGGTCACTGACAGGATCAGGCGTCTCCTTGCCGACAATGAGATTCATAATGCCTTGGGCAATCGTTCCCGAATACGGCGAGTTCAGGTTCGCAAGCACGGCTACGCCAACACCATCCTCCGGACGAAATACAAAATAAGAGGAATAGTTCGGGTTGCCTCCGGCATGCGAGATTTCGCCTGATCCGTCCTGGTAGACGCTCCAGCCTGCCGCATAGGATGATCCGTCGCCTCCAGGCGGCACCGACCGGTCAGGGAGATGCGACTTCTCCAGCAGTCCGGCGAAGGGCTGTGCAGCCTCCTCCACGCCGAGCTGGATTTTAAGCCATTTGGCCATATCGGTCGCATTCGAAATGATATAGCCTGCCGGAGTATTGCCCCGATACATGGGCGCATCATATTCTGCCGTGCGCAGCATTTTGACTTTATACCCTTTGGAGAATTGATGCTGCTCCGCTTCCTGCCGGAACATGAACGTCGATGTCAAGCCTATCGGGACTAATATCCGATCCTGCACGTATTGCTCATACGTCTGTCCGGACACATTCTGAATAATTAATCCAAGCACGTCATAGTTGATCGTTGCGTATTCATATTGCTCGCCGGGCTGACGATCAAGCTCAAGCCCAATTAGTGTTCGTACCGTCTGCTCAAGCGCCCCCTCATCATCCGCAACCGGGATATCGCCAATTGTCTCGAAGGGCACGCCGCTAGTATGATGGAGAAATTGTCTCAAAGTAACAGCCGCAGGCTGTTCTTTGTAAGTCAGCTCCAGCCAAGGAAGATATGCCGAGACATTCTCGTCCAGATTTAGCTTCCCTTCTTCCTCCAGCTGCAGGACCGCCAGCGCCGTGAAAGCCTTGCTTGTCGAACCAAGCTCGAACAGCGTATCGGGCGTAACGGGCACGTCACGGCTTACGTCCGCATGACCGAATCCCTTCTGGTACACCGTCTGTCCACCGTTGACAATCACGACGGACATGCCCGGTATATTTGATTTGTCCCAGCTTTTCTCAATAAACTGCTCGATCTCCGCTTCCTTGCCGGACAAGTCTGCGGCGGAAGCTATTCCCGGCTGACTGACGGATAAGAGAATGACGATACTGGCAACCAGCAACAACCAACGTCTAATAGGCATCATCGTACACCTTCTGCTTCGCAAATTTGATTATTTCATCTACAGCATGATCCAGGCCGCCCGTCCGCTCGAACGAATCGCGGACTTTTGTACAGCCTTCCTTGTATTCCGGCAAGGAGGCTGCCCGGTCTACCGCCTCTCTCAAGCTATCCGCATCCACTCTCGTATCGCGCAAATAGATTCCTGCTTCCGCCCGCTCGACCATCAGCGCCCCCATATACTCGTCGAAGACCTGCGGAAGAACAACCATCGGTACACCGCTGCATAACGATTCGTAGATGCTGTTGGCGCCTCCATGGGTAATAAAGACAGCTGCACGGCTCAATATGTCGAGTTGGGGCACATAAGAACGGACGATAAAGTTAGCCGGAATCTCCCCCCGCAGCCGAGCCAGATCGGTCTTGCCCACCGACATGACAACCTGATAGCGACTGTCGCCAAGCGCGGAAAAACACGTCTCATAGGCATCATTCAATTCGCTTAGAATCGTGCCGAATGCAATATAGACCAGCGGCCTGCCGTCCAGCAGCTCATAAGGAAAATCTACGGGCTCCAAGCGCGGATACAACGAGTAACCTGCGAACAGATGCGTGTCGTCAAAGACATCCTCATAAATTTGAAATTCCCTGGAAGTGAATAACAGATTAAGCGGCTGCTTGCTGCAAAACACATCATTAATCACATTCATAGGCGGCAGGTTGTACCTCCGCGCAATCATTCCGGAGAGACGGTCCAGCAGCTTCCGATAAACATCATGCTTGCCTCTATTCCGTTCATAGAGCGGGTCGCCTTGCGCCCGCAGAACATATTCCATAAAAAACTCGGGGTCGCGGTCCGCCATCTCGTCAATAAACGGGAAGTTGGCAAAAAAAGCGATGCCCGGTATATCCAGCTTTGCAGCTATTTCCTTCCCCCATAAACCGAAGGCGTCATGGATGACATAGTCAGGACTAAGCTGAGCGACTTCATCGTATAGCGCCGATGTCAGTATTCGGCTCCGGTCCATCAGAAAGTCGGCGAATACAAGGAAGGTATCAATCCCGCTCCCCTTATGCGTGCTGAAGCCGAGCAACCCCCGATAACTGCGGAAAGATGCGCCTGCCCGTTCGATCTTGTCGCGGAAGGCGTCGCTGCAGTAATACACAACCTCCTCCCCGCGCTCGATCAGCTTGGAGACCAGACCCAGCGTCGGGTTGACGTGTCCGTGCAGATCCACGCCGAATAACACGACTTTAGACATCAGATGCCTCCTTTACTCATTCGTTAGTTACATCAGAAGGCTGTCCAGCTCATCCTGCGACAGCTTGATTGTATCGAAGTCCGATGGCGTATATTCTGCCGCTTCCTTCTCGCAGCAATGGGCAACAACAGCTGCCAGCCTATTCCTGTAGGCTTGCATCCACGACTCTACGGTCGAACTCAAAAAGCGGTTAGCGCTATAGGTTGCCGATACCCGCAGCTTGCTGCGGACGACGATCGCATGAATATCGATGAGCGCCGTCAGGGCGTTGCGCCTGCCCGACTCCGCACCGCTGGACTCCTCGGCCAAGTGAAACCATTCATTGCGAAACTCGCTGTCAAAGTCGCCCATAAAATTAAACCGAACCAGCTTGTCTGCGCCATATTCGACAGGGATATCGCCCCGCTGCTGCAGCAAGCCAAAGCCGATTCCATTGCTGGGCACTTGCCTTAACTGCTCCTTCACCGCTTTGATCCATGCCGGCAGGCTGCTTGATGTATTCATCAGCTTTAACGGGTACAACGAAGTGAACCATCCTGCCGTTCGGGTAATATCAACGGAATCGCCAAGCGGCTCCCTCCCATGCCCCTCCAGCTCAATTCCGACTTGATCCTGCTTAAACTGTTCAAACAGCGATTGTCCAAGCGCCGCAATGAACACATCCATCGGTTTCGTACCGTATGCGGAATGGGCGTCCCGCAACAAGCGACCGGTCTCTTCCTCTGTTAATTCGAACGAGACTGTTCTAGCGCTTTCCATGTCATCACGGCCGTCTTCAATATCGGAAGGAATGGTCCGCAGTCCGCTGGCAACGGACCGCCAATACGAACGCTCTTCATCCGGAAGCCTGTACTGATGCAGCTGCTCGGACCAAGCTTGCACGGATGCGGTCTTATCCTGAAGCTTCACGGGCTTACCTGCGCGGAGCTGCTGCAAACCCATAGCCAGATCCTCCAGCAGAATGCGCCATGTAACGCCGTCTACGGCGAGGTGGTGAGCAGCAAGCAGCAAGCGCTTGCCGCTCGCACCCAGATCGAACAGGCAACCCTGAAGCAGTCGTCCTTCCTGCAAGTCGAAGGCGCCCTTCACAGCCTCGGCGATCCGTGCCATGCCGACAGCTTGCTCTTCATCCGAGCAGTCCGTTAAAGAAAGAAAGCTGACCTGTACCTTGTGGTCAGGATCGTTGGCATAATGGAATGAATTGCGGTCAGGAACATAAGCGATTCTAAGCGAGTCGTGATGCTCGACCAGCTTCTGCAGCACATGCTCCAGCTCGGCTATTGTCGCTTCCTGCTTGAACGCAAGTAAGACGGATTGATGATAATGCCCCCGCTCCTGGAAGTTCTGGCGGAGAAACCAGGAAGCGATCGGCCATGGAGAAATCGAGCCCTCTGCCTGGGTCTGCGAATAACGCATTCCCTCGCTCAGAGGCTTCATGAATCCGGCCATTTCCTCTATAACAGGAGATCCCAATATCTCCTTGACTTTCATTCCGTAGCCCATCCCGTTCAGCCTTGAGGCGACTTGAATGGCCTTGATTGAATCGCCTCCGAGATGATAGAAATTGTCCCGGATTCCGATAGGACGGATACCAAGCAGCTCGCCCAGTACATGCAGCAGCGCATGTTCCGCGTCATTACGTCCCTCTTGGAGAGGTATATGGCTATTCGAAACCGCCTCCGGCTCCGGCAACAGCTTGCGATTGACTTTCCCATTCACGCTGAGCGGTATCTCGTCCATCGGTACAAAATAGGATGGAACCATATACGACGGCAGCTGTGACGACAGGCTTTGCCG
The DNA here is from genome assembly GCF_042887015.1 of Paenibacillus sp. NPDC057967. NCBI lineage: Bacteria > Bacillati > Bacillota > Bacilli > Caryophanales > Paenibacillaceae > Paenibacillus > Paenibacillus sp. NPDC057967. The sequence goes on along the minus strand of NZ_JBHVQB010000006.1, from coordinate 310,205 downwards.
CAGCTCCGCATGTTCCAGCAGTCCGGTAGTAACGATATACGCGCACAGATACTTGCTCTGGTCAGGATGCTCGCGATCGATAACGACCGCATCGCGCACGCGAGCGTCCTGCAGCAGCGTCTTTTCAATTTCGGCTAATTCTATTCGATGCCCACGAATCTTAACTTGATGATCCGTGCGGCCAGCATATTCAATCTTGCCATTCCGAAGCCTCTTCGCAAGATCGCCTGTACGGTACATGCGCTTGCCCGGAAGGAATGGATTGTCTACAAACCGTTCATTCGTCAGGTCGGTCCGGTTCCGGTAGCCTCTTGCCACCCCGTCCCCTGAAATATACATCTCGCCCAGCGTGCCGTCTGGCACAGGATTCAAATACGGATCAAGCAAATAAATCATTACATTATGCGCAGGTATGCCGATTGGTACGGATGCCCGCCTATCTTCATTCGGATCAAAGCGGTGGATCATACATCCGACGACCGTCTCCGTCGGACCGTATTCATTCAAGACGTCAATTTGGCCTCCCCAATTGTCATAAATGTTGCGAGCCAGGCTCGTTTTTAGATCTTCACCTCCAACGATAAACCGCCTTACCGACGAATGGCGGTAGTCTATATTTTGCAGCAGGGATAAATGCGCCGGCGTCAGCTTGACTACCGTACACCGATTGTCTCTTAAGATACGATAAACAATAAATTCTTCGCCTGTATCCCGGTATACCAGGATCATTCCCCCGCATATAAGCGGCGTAAAAATGGATGTAACCGTCAAATCAAATGCCAGCGAGGAATAAAGCGGGAATACCGCAGGGTCTTCTTTCGCATACATGAGCTTCGCCCACCAAATGTAGTTGGTCAGCCCGCGATGCTCGATCATCGCTCCCTTCGGCTGGCCTGTTGAGCCGGAGGTATAGATGATATAGGCCAAATCGCCAGGATCAAGGCGGACTTCCGGGTTAAAGCGCTTATCGGCATAGCTGGACGCAGCTCTTACATCCAGGAATGGTACCGGGAATTGTCCTTCAATCCCGTCTACATTAGTCAAGACAAGCTTGGCGCCAGAATCCTCCAGCATGTACCGAATCCGTTCCTCCGGATAGGCGGGATCGATCGGCACATATGCGCCGCCTGCCTTCAGCACACCCCATATCGCAATGACCGTCTCTGCGGAATGATGGGTCCATATGGCGACTGTTGTTTCCTTGCCGACACCGTTACGCAGCAGGCGATGGGACAGCCGATTGGCCGCTTCGTTCAACTCGCGATAAGTGAGTGCTCCGGCGTCATGCTGTGCGGCAATCCGTTCTGGCGTTAATCGTACCTGTTCCTCGAATAGCTGTACGACCGATTTGTCACGCGGATACTCGGCAGCCGTATCGTTCAGCTCCGTAAGCTGCCTATGCTTCTCTTGCTCCGACAACAGCGAGAGACTGCCGATGCTGGCATCCGGTGAAGCCAGCATCCCGTCCATTAATGCAAGCAATTCTTCTGCCATATCGTGAATCTTCTCTTCGGCATACACATCCATCCGATAATCCAGATCGAGCGTCAATGCGCCGGTATCGGACCAATCCTTAATGACCCACTGAAGCTCATAGGCTTGATGGCCGTTGTAAAACTCTACATTTTCGACAGGCGCGCCGTTCATGCTGGTGGTGAGCCTGGTATTGTAATAATTGACGCAAGCGTGATATAGCTGGTCATATCCCTTCTTCTTGAGGTCCAAATCCCTGACGAGCAGATCATAGGGATAGCGCTGATGGAAATAATTATCGATAAGCTCCCTTTGCAGCTGCACAAGCGATTCCGCCACCGACGTCTCCGGGTTCAAGAGGAACCGGAATGGCATCGTGCTGGTGAACATGCCAAACATCGCTTTTTCCCTCTTGCCCGACCGGTTTAATACCGGGGTTCCTACAACAAGATCGTTCTGGTGCGTCCGCTTATACCTGTACGTAAAGTAAACCAGTATAAAAAACGTATTAAGCGACACGCCAGCCTGATCCGCCACTGCGCGAATGCGCAGGGACAGCTGCCGATCCAGCTCGATTGTCGTTCGCCGCCCTTCTGTCTGGAAGGAGTCAGTCGCAGCCAGTCCTTCTGGCAGCGCACTGAACTTACGAGACCAATAAAGTTTGTTTCTCTCGAATCGCTCGGATTGCAGATAAGCTTGCTCGTCGTTCAAATAGTGGAGATAGGACGGCAGCTGTTCAGTTCCTTCAGAAGCCATGCCGCCTTGCGCTAGTGACGTATAGTGATTCGCAATTTGCGAGGTCATAATCTGGGTGGACCAGCCGTCGCAAATGATATGGTGGCACTTGAACAGGTAGCCGCAGTCGTCCGCACTTATTCGGAACAGGGCAAAACAATAGAGCGGCGAATGCGTAAGCTTAAATGGAGCAGCAGCCTCTTGATTGATCCAGTCCCAAAACGCCGCTTCCGGGTCCGGCTCCAGCGAAAAGTCAAAAAGCTCCAGCGGCCGATGTGTATACTCCGCTACGTACTGCCTTGCTTCGCCATCGGACTCCTCAAGCTGCAGACGAATGCCATCATGGCTGGCAACAAAATGTCCGATTGCCTTCTCTAGCCATTGAAAGTTTACTTGACCCTTGATTCTTACAGGTCCGCCGATATTGGAAAGGGACGTGTCAGGGAAAATCTTCTCTAAATACCAGATTCGCTTCTGCGGATGAGAAAGCGGCAGAGCATCATAGACGTTACGGGAAACGTCTGGTCGCAAAGACATCCGAATCACCTCCGGGTTAATGTGTAACGGAACGTGAAAGCGGGCCGATTCATGTTGTCTAATTATAAGCTCGCATACGCCAAACGAATGGCGAATGAGATAACTTGTCCAAAGTACGGGTACAAATAACGTTGTCACGTTGCAAGCAGTTAAATGCTTGAAGGGCTGCGGGATCATTCTAGATGAATGCGGGTCAATTCCAGGTGGGTGCGGGTAATGGTCGTGATGGATTGTGGGTTCACTCTGGGTGTTGCAGGTAATTGTCGTGGTAGAATACGTGCTCCATCTCGGTGATGCGGGTAGTTGCCGTGGTGGTATGCGACAGGAATGTATGGCGGTAAGGATAAGTGCTTGTCCTATTACAGGTTGCTCGTCATATTATGTGTTCATTCGACTTCACAGCGTCTAATAGATTCCGTAAAAAGTAAATTTAGTAGATTCATGCGAATTTAGAAATAATATAACAGAGTTCTTCTCCATGCGTCAACAAATGCGATACTTATATCGACAAGTTTACAATATTGCCATGAATCTTTCGAAAAATCTATAAACAAACATAACACCGGAACAGTCCGGTGTTATGCGGGGTTATAACAGAGACAGAAGATCCCCTTCCATCTTGCGTATCGCCGGTCTTGAACCGGCCTCCAGCGCATAGGTAAAGCCATGTCTTGGGCTTGGCTCATCCTGATAATCCACTGTAAAACCGAGGCCGTTCGTGTAGAAAGAAATCGTGCGCTCCAAGTTTGAAACATTATACCAGATGGTCAGTCCGACTTGTACATGATACCACTCGCTTTCAGGCAGATTACACCTTTATCCGAATAGGTGAATATCCTTGATAAGAACATGAAATGGAGGTTTTCCCGTTGATTCCAAAATACCCGTACTTCGGTCACGAGACTCATTGCAAGGAAGTGCCGATTACGTTTCCGCCCCAGCATCAAGAGAAGCAGCCCGGCATCGAGTCGCTCATGGTGCCAATGCCGATCTCCGACAATCCTGGTTACAGAGGCAGCGGCAAGCTGGCAGGCAAGATTGCTGTCATTACAGGCGGGGACAGCGGGATCGGCCGGGCAGTGGCGATCGGCTTCGCCAAGGAAGGCGCAGACCTTGCGATCGTCTATCTGTACGAGCGGGAAGATGCTGAAGCAACACGGCAAATGGCGGCTCAGTACGGAAGGCGCTGCCTGCTTATTGAAGGCGATCTTCGACAGCCCGCATTCTCCGCCGAGGTTATCCGGCTGACGCTGACACATTACGGGAGGCTCGACACGCTTGTGCTGAACCAGGCCGTCCAGTTCCCCCAGAAATCGATTGCAGATATTTCCCATGCGCAGCTGGAGGATACGTATCGCACGAATATATTCCCGCACTTCTATATGGTCCAAGCCGCGCTTCCCTATCTCGCGCCGGGCAGCACGATCATTAACACCGCTTCAGTAACAGCCTACGCAGGAGCACCGCTGCTCGTCGATTACTCATCCACGAAAGGAGCGATGGTATCCTTTACTCGTTCCTTGGCGCTGCAACTTGTAGAGAAAGGCATTCGGGTCAATGCCGTTGCACCTGGACCGATCTGGACGCCACTGATCGTCTCCAGCTATTCGGCAGATTATGTGAAAACCTTCGGACTGGAGACACCGATGAAACGGGCCGGACAACCGTTCGAGCTGGCGCCGGCATACATCTATCTGGCTTCGGATGATTCCTCGTTTGTCACCGGCCAAGTCCTTCATGTCAATGGCGGCATTATGACGGAAACTTAACGATAAGCCGGTCACCGCTAAGGCCACATTTTTCAGATTGCTGCGGCTTTGTTTGTTTACATACCGTTCACATCCATAATAAAAGGTTGCATATATGCAAATATGCCTATTAGTGGTCTATTCCCTGACCTAAGGCTCAAGCGCTTGATCCATAGATAGCTGGTATCGGAATATCCAGCAGCGTCGTTTCTCCTTCATTGCTATAATAAAATGAAAACGCACTAGGAAAGGGCTGTTACGAATGAAAATTGTCGTCCTGGCCGATACGCATATGCCTAGAATGGCTAAAAAACTACCAGAGCGATTGCTGGCTGAGCTTGCGAATACGGAAGCGATTATTCATGCGGGAGACTGGTCCAGCATGGCTGTGTATGAGCAATTGGCAGCGTTCGCCCCCACCTACGGAGTAGCCGGCAATAATGACGGTGAAGTGCTTCAAGCCAAATTCGGCACAAGCCGCCTGCTTCAATTTGGACCTTGGCGGATCGGTCTTGTTCATGGACACGGAGCGTCCAAACGGGCTTCGACGGAATCCCACGCCATTGCAGCCTTTAAGGATACGCCCGTGCATATTCTCATCTACGGCCATTCCCACATTCCCGTACTGAAGCAGGTCGACAACCTAATCATATTCAACCCCGGTTCGCCGACGGACAAACGAAGACAACCGCTTTATTCCTTCGGGATCATCGACTTTGAAGACAGCGAGCAGCCGATCAGACATGTGTATTATGCCGATAAATCATAAGCGCAGGACGCCAAAACACCCCGGGCTGCACTTCAGCAGCCTGGGGTGTTCACGAATAACTGATTAACTTCGGCGGCTTCTAGCTTTCGTAATTGAACTGCCAGCCAATGCCGTATTTATCGGTCAAATAACCGTAGTAGGGACTCCAAGTTGTCTCTTGCAGCTCCAATTCGACCTTGCCGCCTTGCTTCAGCTTATCGAATGCATCTTTGATGGCTTCCTTGTCAGAGCTTACATAAGCGAGTGAGAAGTTATTGCCCTGCTGGAACGGCCGTCCCGGGAAGTTGTCCGAGAACATAAGCGTGCTGCCCGCGATTTTCAATTGAGTATGCATTACCAGATTTTCCGTCCCTGGCGGAATGTTGGATTCCGGATTGGAACCAAATGTTAGAATAGTAGGTTCCTCCAGCCCGAATACGCTAGCATAAAACAGGGCAACCTCTCTCGTATTCCCGTCAAAATTCAGATAAGGATTCAATGACACCCTTTTCACCTCCTAACTGGTAATTTGATCAAATCAACCGCTAAACATACATCACATATAAGCTTTCTGCTATTGTGCCCCACGCTTCCCTTCATCCAAGGTTCGAGCCTGCTGCTTGGTTACCAGATCAAGCATATACGCTTTCATATCAACGATGCGCAGCTGCGGAGGTTTATGATCGGTTCCGCTAATAATAAGGGGAACCAGCGACTCCATCCGGCGCATCGCTCCATGCCCTCCCCCGCCCTTATGGGTAGGTGAGCTTCGATCGGCTAGCTCATAACCCGGCTTCGCCGTGACGACAACATAGCTGCCAGAATGCGAATGCAATGCGCCCGATAATCGCCTTAATCCGTCAGGGAATTGTCCGTAGGCTACAGTCAGCTTACCCTTATCGATGTGAAGATCGAGCACTGATTCGTCATTTTGCACTTGCCAGCTCTGCTTGTAAGTGTCGGTCAGTCTGCCGCCAGCCCGATAATCAAGCTGCTTGCCAGTTGCCCCTTGAACGACATGAATCCACTCCCTCTCCTTCCAGGCTGCAAAATCAATGCGCGGATCAGCAGCGATACGGCGGGAGAGCGCTTCTGCCGATAGGTTGGCACTAACGGGATACACATATGCCATTGTTTCATTAACGGCTATGATAACCTCTGTATCATCGGAGAGCTCTTCTCCGGGCTTCATGACATTGAGATCCCCCAGAAGCGTCGACAGTTCGATTACCGGTTGGCGCTCGGCCTCATGGATAGTGGTCATACCGCTATCCCCCATGATAATCATGACCGCTTCCTCCAATGCCTTCTCCGGCGATCCGAAAGCTTGCAGCAGTTCTCCCAGCTGTTGATCTGTCTTGATCACTCCCTTCAGATCGGCAGGACCGTTCCGATGCAGCTTCTGGTCCAGATCAGGCAAATACACATACAGAAAATCAGGCAATATTTTGGCGCGCACCAAATACTTGACCGTTTCAATGGCATATTCATTGTTTAGACCCAGGCGGCCCATTACGCCCTCCGGCAAATCCTTGGCATCCTTCAGGGGGTTGGACAGCACGCCGAGCGACATGAAAGGCGGACCCTTCACGCTTAACTCGGCTGGCAGCGAAGCAGCCGCTTGTATCCAGGCCGGAATGGACAACTGATGATCATGATTCCCCCGGTATATCAATCCGTTGACGGAGCCCGACTTATAGCCAAGCCGGTCCAATTCTTCATACACAGTTGTTATTTTGCGGCTCAAATGGTCGCTGTTCAGATGAATCAACGCATCAGCCAGCACCGGGTTGACGCCATGTCGCAGCACCTCCATCGGTCCCGTCCCGTAATTGATCAGCTTCCGCCCTTCGGAAGAATACCACACCAGACCAGGTACATGATGCTGATCAGGATAGGCTCCGGTCAGGAGCGAGCTATCTATCGTAACCGACATCGTAGGAAACGAGCTGACCATCCCGGGATAATATTGACCATGTTCAATAAGATATTGAAATGAAGGAAGCTGATTGGCCCGAATGCCGCGATCGATGCTCGCGGACATCAACGAGTCAACGACAAGCATAATGACTTTTTTTGCTTTCGTCCCGGAATCCGACTTCACATGCAGCAAATCCTGCTCCTTCGGCGCCTGGCTCTGGCATCCCAATAAAAGCATAATAACTGCAATAACCGCAATTGCTTTCATACCTGTGCCTCCGATATTCATTTCTTCGTAATGTCATTTTGCCACGGATTCCCAATCTGCATTCCGCACAAAAAATCCCAGCCCCATTATATGTACCCCGACCTAAGCAGGGGGAAAACCTAATCAAAGGTCTATTACATAAGAGGACCTACATCCGGTATAGTGAACTACGGAAGAACAATATTAGGGGGTTTACACGTATGTCTGAAGCCGTACTGCAGCTTCGCAATCTTACCAAAACAATCGGCATGCGAAAAATAGTCGATAATCTCACTTTCGATGTTCCCGCTGGGGAAATATTCGGATTTCTAGGGCCTAACGGCGCCGGCAAAACCACAACCATTCGTATGATTGTAGGGTTAATCTCGATGTCCAAGGGCGAAGCCATCATCAAAGGCGTATCCGTACGCTCACACTTCGAGCTCGCGATGACGCATGTTGGTGCGATTGTCGAGAACCCGGAAATGTATAAATTTCTGACGGGCTATCAAAACCTGGTTCACTACGCACGCCGCCATAATGGCATTACCAAAGAAAGAATCAATGAAGTCGTGACGCTGCTGGGACTGCAGAACCGGATTCATGAGAAAGTAAAACGCTACTCCCTTGGCATGCGCCAGCGACTGGGCGTCGCCCAGGCTATCCTCCATCGCCCGTCCCTGCTTATTCTGGACGAGCCGACGAACGGTCTTGATCCCGCCGGCATCCGCGAGCTCCGCGATTATTTGCGCAAGCTCACGAAGGAAGAAGGCATCTCTGTCATCGTCTCCTCCCATCTCCTGGCCGAGATGGAGCTAATGTGCGACCGAGTCGCTATTATTCAGGGCGGTAAGCTTGTTGATATTCGTTCGCTTCAGGAAGCACGGAATCAGGCGCAGACGAAAATCGTCATTGAGGTTGGCGATCCGGCTGCTGCTCAGCAGCTGCTTGCAGCAGCCATGGATGGCTCCCGCTTAACCGTGTCCGGCAACCAATTGGAGTTGATCGGTGACAAATCCGCTATTCCGCATATTACAAAGCTGCTTGTAGCATCGGAGATTGAAGTGTACGGCATTCATGCCGTGCAGAAGTCGCTTGAAGATCAGTTCCTGGAAATTACGGGAGGTGAGATGATTGTCTAGCCTGTCCAAGCTTGTTCGCAATGAAAACATGAAAATCTATCGCCGTTCCCGCACATGGATCATGATCGGATTCCTCCTGCTTGCCATCGCCCTGCTCAGCGGCATTATGAAATGGGATGAATCCCGAGTCGACCACTCCAACTGGGAGCAGCTGCTGGAACAACAAAATGCAGGTTTGCAGCAGCAACTGACCGAAAACGGGGAAATGGACAAGGAATATAACGCCTATCTGACCGAACAGATCAAGATGAACGAATATTATTTGGAGCATGACATCAATCCGCATCAGCTGTCCCTATGGAGCTATGTCAGCAGCTCCTCCAACCTGATCATGCTCGTTACGATTCTGACAGTCGTCATTGCAGCGGATATGATTGCCGCAGAATTCTCATGGGGCACCATCAAGCTGCTGCTCGTAGGTCCCGCTTCCCGTTCAAAAATCATGCTTAGCAAATATATCGCAACGCTCGGTTTTGCTCTGCTGCTGCTGATTCTGTGTTTTGCCGCTTCCTTCGGAGCGGGCGGATTACTGGCGGGCTTCGACGGAGTCAATCAACCGCTGCTAACGGTTCAAAACGGCATGGTCCACGAAGGCTCCATGATTATGGACACGCTTAAGACGTACGGATTCTCCGTTGTGTCGCTGATCATGTATGTGACGATGGCCTTTATGATCTCGTCCGCATTCCGCAGCTCGTCCATGGCCATTGCCTTCTCGCTGCTGTTCATGCTGCTTGGCAATACGCTGTCGGCTCTCTTAAGCGGCTATAGCTGGTCGAAGTATCTGCTCTTCTCCAATATCGATTTGACGCAATATCTCGATGGCGGAACCCCGCTTCGCCCGGAAATGACAATGGGCTTCTCTATTCTGATGCTCGCCGCCTACTATGTGGTGTTCCAAATTATCGCCTGGCTTCTGTTCACGAAGCGCGATGTAGCGGCTTAAACATTTCAAGACCAAAAAGGACCTCATTCCCGCATGCAGCGGGTTATGAGGTCCTTTCGCTTATTCAAGGCAGCCCTTATCGAGCAGCCCATAACATTCATAATAGAGATTCTATCTGTCCTTCACTACCAGCGCAACTTCAGAGCCATCGACCCAAATCATACTATTGGCCGGAATATCGACATGCTGCCCTAAGGATATAGCGACATGGTATGGATACGCATCGTCTGCCAAGCCAGCCGGTCCGCCCGTTGTCCCTCCGCCTTCGGAGGAAACTGCTGAATCGGGATTGGCGCTCGAAGTCGCTTCATCTAATTCATTCGTATTAGCTGATTCTTCATCCGTATTCGAAGTCGATCCAACTGAAGAGTCTGTCGTATCCGGTGAAGAGGATGGAACACTGGTGCAAGACGGGATCAGCTCTAGGTCAGAATAGGTAACGGCATCCGAAAGTGGTGCCTGTATCTTCAATGACTTCGGCGCAAATCCAGAGCAGGCTGCCGCATCCTTGAACATAAATTTAACCGCAGTGGATGCCGGCTGCCCCTCAGTTGCGTCCAGTTGCTCAATGGATACGATCATTTCCGGCTCTTCGATAACGCCTGGCTCAATCGTAGGATCGGGAGTCGGGGTCGAAGATGTCTCAGGCACTTCCGCCTTTTCTGGATCGGCGCTTCCCTTGCCGCCAGACGATAGGAGTATGCCTGATACGACAAGAACAATCCCCAGTCCAACGATTGACATGATCAGCGTTCCCTTCCGATTGCGGCGAAACAATCGCGCAAGCGGCGAAGACAGCTCAGACTGTGCTTGCTTCAGAACGGCTTGCAGCTTGTCCCCGCTCTGGTCGAAGAAATGCTTCCAATTCTCTCTCGACTTGAGCGCAGCGGGATCGTATTCCTTGAAGTAGCGTAAAATGGCAGCTCGATAGGCGGCTGTAAGGCCTCTTCCCCCATGAAAATAGGGATTTGTCTCCGACCACAGGAAAAAACGGTAGATCGTTTCCTTCAGCGGACATTGATGATGCAAGAAATCAATCAATCCGTCATAGTCGACCATATCAAACTGGGAGCCGCGCAGAAAAGCTGTCACAAGCTCAGGGAAATCCGTTTCCTTCAGTCCTTCTGCCAAAATGCCGCGCCCGATTCCTTGCACCCGGATCAGCTCCTGAGCGGACAAGCTATCCCATAGGTCCTCATTCGCATCCCTCATGATCAACCATTGAAAGAGAACATGCAGTATACGGGCCGTTGCGGACTGATTGGCATCGCTAAGCTCATGATTCCAACGCTGCATCTTCCGGGAATCGCTTAGAAACTTGGCTTGCAAGAGCTCCTCCCGGGTTACTCTCTCAGGCTCCAATCGCTTCAGCAGCGTCTGGTATACATCCCGCTCCAGCTCTCTTGCAAGGTTGTGTGCGCCATGTCCCGTCCGTTCATGCCCCATCGCTGCTGTCAATTGATTCGTTTGCTCGAATAGGGAGTTGACAGCTGCCAGGGAATAACGCTCTCTGGACAGCTTTTCATGAACAAGCTCAACTGCGATAGCGTATAGCTGCTCATAGTCATATACCTTCGGATAAGCGTCACCCCACACTACAATGGTCGGAACAATATTCCGAAGTGGCACCTTCTTTAAGGTAGATTGTAAATAGGGGAAGAACAAGCCTTCCGCAAAACGAGGACCTGCTATAATTTTATGAAAAAAGGCTTTGCCGAGAGCTTCCTCTCGCTCAATTCCCTTATATAGGGTAGCTGCCGCTTCCTGATCCCCGTTTTTGTTGGCGTTGGAGATGGCATAGATCAGATAACCGACCAGCTTATTTTCGATCAGCTTGCCAACCAGTCTGTAATAATCCATAAAGAGTGATAAGATCGCTTCATCAGGGATTGCGCCTTGACTCACCTTATCGTACTCAAGATCGAATCTCGACAATAGCAAATCGCTGAGCTCCATCTTCGTATCCAGTGCGTCCGGTGTAGCCAAATACTGCAGTGCGCTGCTCAATACGGAAATTTGATGCTGCTCCAGCATAGCTTCATTGCCTTCAATCGCCTCATGCATGACCCATAATTCATGATAGCTCGCGACAGCAAGCGCCTTGCCTAGATCCATCCCCTCAAGCATCACGTCCGCAAACCGGAAAAACCGCTCCAGCGCCTCGCGATTGTCCAGATTGGTCCATGCCAAATTCAAATACGGCTGATCCAGCCCTTCCAAGTCTACGTTCATAATCCGCCCGTTCGGCAAATCGAAAACAAATTCCTTCTCTATCTCCCGGTCGCCCGCTCGCAGACTGCCAGACTCGACAAAGGTCATATGAATGCCTTTGCGGCTTAAAGGCTCCTTCGAATAGGTCAGAAATCCGAGTCTTTTGCGATAGGCGTATGGCAAGCAGCTATAGAGTACGCCAAGCAGCCCCTTAGCCCGCTCGGCAAGCTCGGCGATCGGTACGGGAAGCGCAATATATACTTTCTTCTTGCCGCTCAGGGATATCATAAGCGCATGCAGCAGCGCCTTAAATTCCTTCTCTCCCATCCCCATCTCCGACAGAACCCCGCTTGCGGATAAATTCCGTGCTGCAGGAGCTGCTAATGGAAGCCGTGACAGCTCGTTCAGTTCAGCCGCATTATCAAGCGGATAGCTATCCTCGAATAATGCGGACAGCCAGCTCCTGTAATCTTGCTCGGGATCGGCCTTATAACCGGCGGGAATGACATAATGATGGGTGAAAAAGGTGCTCCTTAGCCCCGTGAAGTCGGCTTCACGGAACACGCTTCGGCCAAGGACGGTTTCTCCGTGCTCCAGATGCAGCAGATGCATCGCTTCAGGATAAGCATCGCTGTTCTTTTCGCCACTAGCGGTCAGCTCTGCGGGAGAGTCGTAAACGCATAATGGATGCAGCGTTTTTTTCACAAAAGAAGGGTCTAGGCCACCAGACTTCGCGATCGTGTCATACCCCTCTGTCGTACGGAATATGCCGCGCCGCTCCCTGGTGTACATCTGCTGCTGTATCGATAAGCGGGGCGTCTGTTCAGTCACTATTCTCTTCTCCCCTCGATATAATTCAGCTTGTACAGCAGCCAGATGAACGGCTCGTCAACCCGGATGGGACTTACAACCGTCTGCAGCTTCTGGTCGACCGGATTGCTGCCAAGCGCGGAAACGGCGTAATAGGCCGTTTCCTTGAAATACACGTCCATCGTGCCTTTGAACGGACGGTCTACCTTCTCGATAAAGCGGCGAATCTCGCCATCGATATTTTCGAATTCGGTCAGATTGAAATAATTGCGGTGCACCATGTTATTGAAGATGTTGCTGTTCGTCTTAATATATTCGCCATCCTCATCCTTCAACGAGTGGAGCATGTCGCTTTTGGTCAATACGACGGCTGTCGGAATGTCTGTCTTGCCGCTTTCTTGATACGCTATAAAATCGCCGAACATCGTCAGAACCACATCGCGCGGCTCGTCGTATTGGGATACCCACTCGCCCGGCTTGTCGCCATGCTTGATGCGGATTTTCTCCCGAATAGAGCGGATTTGCAGCGGATCGACCATGAACAGGATGCCGGCCGAATTTTTGATATGCTGGCCATGCAAGCCCAAATAATCCTGCTCGACCATACCTTCGCCAGCTACATCGAAGAAAACAAGCGTGAGCGGCGGCTTCTCTTCATCCTTGAACACAAATTGGAAAATAAACGGCTCCTGCATCTTCTCCTTTTGGGTAGAAGCAAGCAGATCGCCGCGCTCGAACAGGGGCTCCTCGTAATTGGTGCGGAACTTGCGGCTAATCTCCGCATTCAGCGGCATGCACGCCGCATTGAAATGATCGGCCGTCGTGTGCTGAAGTGTATGGATAAGCGCCGTCATGTAGACCGACTTTCCGACCTGTGAGGCGCCTATAATCGATATGATGTTGCTTGGTACCTTGCCTGACGTTACGGGCAGCTCGTTATGACACTTCGGACATAACCTTCTTCGCGTCAGCTCCCCGTACCGGTCATGCAGACCGATCAGAACATGATCGGAATAAACATGGGATTCGGCAGGCACATCCACCGGGTGGATAACCGCTTCGATATCGTAGACGGAGTCCAAGCCGAAGCGTTCCCGGTACTTGTTCAGCTCCTCGTCCTCGCCCAGCGCGTAGTCCTCGTCATCCTCACGGGAGTGAGTCGCGCGGAACACGACCTCATCTGGCGAAAACTTGCTGAAGCAATAAGGACATACAATGTCATAGAATAATGGCTTCGGCTTGCTTTCTGTTTTTTTCTTAAATAGATCCAATAAGCCCATGACGCTTCCCCTCCTAAAAGGTTTGCTCCGCAAACCTACTTCGTAAGCATAAGCTAAGGTTTGCAACGCAAACCTGCATCGTAAGCAATTGTTATGTGTTGTCCAGCTTATTATGTTGTGGCTATCAATTCGTACAAGTGGCCATGTCTTCGGATATCGGCCAGAAATAATCGAATATGATCCTGCTTGTCAACTTCGATCGGGGGCAATACGTTTCTTCCCCCAGAGAACGGCGCAACAAACGGATACATAAGTCCGTCCTCGCGATTGGCTGGTAATCCGCCTTGCTTCTTCACATAGCACAGGACATCGCTGCCCAGCGCTACCTCCGTTCTCACTTCGATCTGGATGCTCTTGTGCTTGCGGAACAGGCCGGACTTCTCCGAAAGGGAATAATAGATCTTAGCCCTGTTCGCGCTAACTTCAATCCGGTTATCCCCATTCCGCTGCTGAAGCAAAACAGCCCCTTCTTCCCGCTCCATCAGAATGTAGACCGTAAATCGGTACATTCGGGCACGATCGAGCCGGCATACATAACCGTTATTAGCTTTATATTCCGATTTCGTATACAAGCGGAGGCTTCCGAGCTCGTCTTCCTCCGGAACATCCTCGTCATCCATCAGCCGCTGGCTAATATAGACCGCTTCTATCCCCGCCGGCCATATCCAGCGCAGTGTACAGCGGTCTTCCTCTATCATTCTCGCAAGTCCCGTGATGAGGGGCGAGCCTTCTTCTGCGACTTTATACTGCAATGTTCTCATCCCCTCGTTTCATTTAAAATCCGCTGCTGCGGTTATTCCGGCTTCTGCCGCTTCCCTCTTTAGGGTTTGCCGCCGCGCGTTCCCGGCCTCGGCGAGCATTCGTCTTCTCTCCGACTGGAATGACGAGCGTGAACAGGGCAATGACTGCGGCAAGCACAAGCATCGCGATGAATCGGAACAAACCGTCCGTAAAGGCATCCCCGGACAGCCCGGCATTCAAGATCAGACCTGATGCCAGACCACCGACAACTCCGCCCGCTCCGAAGCTATACGCCAGGAAACGGTTGTCGAACATGATGCCAAGGGCAATGCCAAGCGCCAAGCCGATCAACACAAACGACAACAAGCGAATACCTTTGTAAATCGTCGGCTCCTCCGCCGCATTAGGATTAATCGAAAGCAGCGAGCGATTATCGATTGTCAAATAGATGGAACGGAACGCCGTCGACAACCCGTCAGACTGTTCTACGTCATAATAGGTGCCTCCGGTGGATTCCGCCATGTCTTTAAGCAGCAGCGTCCCCTGGTCGTAGCCTATCTTGAGGCCAATGGTATGAAGCGCGATGCCTTTGCTTTTGAGTTCATCTATTTGTTCCGTAATATTGGAATCACTAAAGCCGTCGGACATAAAGATAACCATCGTTCCCCGGTCGGCCTGAATGACCCGCAGCGCCTCTGTCAGCGCGCTGTAGAAATTCGTCCCATCCTCCGTCGGTTCGATCGCATCGATAACGTCGTAGACAGCCGTCTTCTGAGAGCTTGCCCCGACACTCACCATCGGCTGGATCAACTCGGCCGAATTAGCGAATGAGACAATCGCCACCCGTTTGTCTTTGTCCATCTCGGCAATGAGGCTTTTGGCAGCCTTATAACGGTCGTTATTGGGATCGGTCTCCGTCATGCTGCCCGAATTATCAATGACCAGCACAATATCCCGAATTTTCTTGTTCCCGCCAAATTCAAGACCGTACACGAACTGAAGCGCTCCGCCGACCACGAATAAGAGCACAAGCGTCGCCGGAACAAGCAGCTTCCAGGATAAATCGGTATAACGCTGCCGCCAGGAATGCCCGTTCAAGCTTGGCGATATCAGCTCTGCAATGAGACAGAACAGACCGACGCTTAGAGCCAGAATACCGAAGTACAGGCCGATCACGACATAGCTTGGCCATGCCTCCGGCAATGCGCGCAGCACAACCTCGCCAATCGCAAAACCGACGGCAGCTCCTATCAAGCTGAACAGCAAAAGCAGCATATTTATTTTCCGTTGCATACGGACAGCACCCTCTCACCTTTACAATACAACTAGATTTCTTACCCGGTTAACGAAGCACGGGCAGCTCGGACTCTTCGATGGCATGGAGCTTGTAGCCGTCCTTCACATATGCCTCATAGTACGCCTTCGCATTGCGGTAATACATCATATCCTCCATATGGAAGCCGCCCATCAAATGAAGCTTTTCTACGCTGCTGCTGCGATTCTCATGCAGACTGCCAAGCTTATGAATCCGTGACGATTCATCCATGCCAAAGGCGAACCGAATGAACTCGCTGTTCCGATCGCCGAAGAAGTACTTCTCCTCATAGCGATGCTTGTGCGTATAATCGAATAACCGAATATGGATCGCTGCATGCTCCTCCAGCATCCGGTACAGCTGCTCGAACAGCTCCTCCTTAGGCAAGGCTTGCCGGTTCGTGTAGGAGACCGATACGTTCGCACGGTGCAGTAATTCTTCCTCGAAGGACAACGCAAATCGGCTTGTGGTCAAAATATCTCTTCGACAAACAACAATGAGCCGCTCGATAAAGACCGACTCCTCCTGCTCCAGCAGCTCTGCCACATTGCCGATGTATCTCTCTTCGAACAGGATGGACTCCCCGCGCTTCTCCTCCAGCTCTCGCAGCGCATCAGCGGTAACTCGCTCATAATAATCAAATACATTTTGCCCGATATAATCATCACCGAGCGAGATGCTCTGCTTGGCTTTCGTCTTCAATTGTGCTCGCAGATCATGAAGCCGCTCGATCCGAACCCGGTACCATTGGTTCAGCTGCTCCAGCTCCGCCGCATAACGGCGGTAGATGACAAGCTCCGTCTCCAGCTTCAGCCGTTCGTACCTCAAGCCGTACACCTGATCCAGAAACGCGTGGATGAAAGACCGCACATTGCGTTTGTCCATGAATGGCACGCGCTGGAACTTCAAGTCCTCTACCCGGCTGTCATAGAGCTGCACGAGTTCCTCTTGCAAATCTTCTATTGCCCGGGTCAGCTCACGAATTTTCTCTTGTACCATGCCCGTCACTTCGCCTCTGCTAACCCCCTCGTCCGTCCATTTATATAATTGGTAGAACGAGATTCGAGGCTCCTCGGCCATGCTGCGGGCGAGCGTTCGCTTCAGCGCTCCGGCTACGTCCAGCCCTTCCAGCTGAAGCTTGGCGTTCTGTACAAAATGCTGGTTAAAGAAGGTTTCGCAGCTGCTGCCGTATAACGCATGCTCCGCTTGAGACAAGGTCATGCCGCGCAGCTCGTCATAGCGCACGCCGCTTGTAATGAGCCCTTTCATATCCGCTAGCCGGTCGGGCAGCGGAACTCTCTCTTTGCTACGAGCCGACAGCGTATGAGCATCTACTCCAAAAAATCGCAGCTTATCCGCCGTGCTCAGCTCCGGCCCGGACTGCAAGCGTACGATTACCTGGTCGAATAGATGGTACAGCACCGTCAGCGCGATTGCATAAGACGGCCGCTGTACCTTCGCCAGGCCGGCCGAGACTAGCCCCAGCCTGCCTGATTCCGCGATGAGGCTATGCTTGAAGGATGTATTGTTGTAGCTTTCGCCGCTTATATGCATATCCGCTTGGCGCTGGCCCCGATTTTTGAGCAGCAGAATTCGGCATATGATCTCATAGTTTTGCTCCATCCCGTTATAGGGAGTCATGCCTTTTTCGTTCCGGTCCGACAACAGGTAGACCAGATCGAACAGCGGCGCCGACTGATGCTCGATTGGAATTGTCAGACCGTCGCCTGCCAGCAGAAGCGGTGCGCGATAGGAAAAGTCCGGGCTCTGGAACCGCTCGATCTCACGAAGGAAGCTGATGCCCGTCGCAGCGGCATAGCCGTACGAATCGGACTGCTCGCGCTCTTGAAGAAGAACGAACAAATCCATCTGGACGGACTTGAATAGCGTTCCGAAAATGGACTGAGCCAACAGCGCAATATCCGGCACCAGAATATTCATAGGATCATCGGCTCGTACAATGACCGCCAAGTGAAGACGATCGAACGACGCGTACATGCGTCCGTAATCGCCAATTGTATCATTCATTTGACGCAAGATGCGATTCAGCAGACCAAGCCCTTCCGCTGCTTGGTGAAAGCCGCTTCCGATTCCGGTCCGAATGGTTCGCTTCTCCTCTCCTTGCGGCGCAATCCCCGCCAGCGGGATGGTAAAGAGATTCGCAGCCTTGGCCTCACAGACGCTTGATCCGCTGGATACGTGGCCATACACCACGCCAGCATGGTTCGCCCATCTCAGCGCGTTGGACTTCATCATCGGTTCTATCGCTTGCTCTGTCTCATCCCCAATAAACAGGAATACGGTCGGGTAATGAATGCTGCTCTGGTCGTCTTCCGTCCCTTTCAAGCTCTGCTCGGCTGCCGAATAGTCGGCCGCAAATTGCTCTACCATTTCCCTCATCCTTACTTCAGCTTTCTGCGAATATCATGTAGTTTGGAAGCCATTCCTTTATAAAATTGATGCAGCTCCTCGCCGTTCGCCAGCTCAATCTTCTCGTATTCCAGTCGCTCGCGCGCATCCAGGAATATATTGAACAGCTCATCCAGCTTGGCGACCAGCGCAGATGTATCTTCATTGGAAGTTACTTCGGTTACCCGACGTCCTGCCTTACGCAGCAAAGTCGCGAGACTCTTCTCATCCAGACTGCGGAAGTGCTCGAATACCTCAAATTCGATATAGTTGCTGCCCTTCATCAGATTGGCGAATGGCGCCCATGCTTCTTCCTCTGCATCGCGGTCATAGACATACAGTGCGCCGCGCTTGCAGATCGTATCGGTATACAGCGCATCTATAAATTGCTGCAGCCACTTATCGTCGCTCTCCTGCTGGAGCAGCACCTCATCCAGCTTCTGAATGGCGACCGCAATGGATTCCATCTTCGCCAGCTCCTCGCGCACACGGCGCAGCTGCAGCGGCGAGCGAATCAAATTCTCTTGCGCAAGCTCTTCGGAGTAGCTGCCGAATATATCCTTCGTGGCTTCCAGCTCCAAGCCGCCTGCAAGCAGACGCTTCAGCTCTTGGGAAGCTCGCTTCACTTCGCCCATATTCGGCTTGGCGCTGTCGAGTTGCATCGCGAAGCCTTGCAGCGCGTCCGACACCTGGAACGGTTTCGTATAACGTACGCTGTACCGGTTGCTGAGCGGGTTGTCGATCCCCTTCTCCACGATGATGCCGAAACCAACCGCCTTGGCAAATTCCTCACGGATTCTAGCATTGTAGTCCTGCACCCGGCGATTAATATACGTCTCACCCCATGACTTCTCCGGGATCGGCGAAGGCAGGTAGGTCCAGTTCTCCTTGTCACTCTGCACTAGATGGCGCCCAATTCCCTCTTTGTCCAGGATGGTGCGCTCATAGCTTTCCTCGTATACCTTAAGCGGCGTATAGACGAACAGAGGCACGCCGTTGCGCGTATTCAGCCAGAAGATCCGGTTGCGCACTTCACTTTCCTTAATCGTGAAGTGGGACTTGCCGATCGAACTGTTCTGATAGTTGCGGATACCGCGCAGAATACTTGGCGCTTGAACAGGCACGGAGACAAAGCCCCATGATGGAACATGCAGGTTGCCCGAGCTATTGCTCAGATGGAACACCGGAATCGCTTCCTCGTCCAGCTTGCTGGCAATATGGCGCTCTACAAACTTCTCGATCGCCTCGTCGTCGCCATATTTCATGACCAGGAACTCTTCCATCGACTTCGTAATCAGATCGCCGAACTTATCGGTTAGAAACTCCGAGATAGAGCCAACGATATCAATATCCTGCTCCTTCACCCACTGGTTCGAGGACTCTAGCAGTTCGCGCGTAAAGTCACGGATCAGATCGTCCCCGTCCTTGCTGTCCATGACGCGGCTAATGACGTGGGAGATATCCGGCACGCTGACGATGTTCCAATAGTAGGTTTTGTTGCCCTTGTGATCGCCTTGCTCATCACCGCTTGTCAGAATCTCGCCGTTTTTGGCAAAGATCGTATTGAGCACATTCAAGATTTCCGTATAAACGTTATAAATCCGGTTGTTCTCGGCATTCAGCAGCTCATGCAGGTCCTCATAGAACTCAATCAGCTGCTCCATCCGCTCGATATCCGCACGGAGCCAATATTCATTTATTTTAGCTTCAATATAATTGTTTTTCTTTTTGTCCTTCGATACGAAGGCGCTCTTGGCATCGCCCATTCGCTCGTCTGCCTGTTCCCGCGCAGCTTCGATCTCCCGAGGCAGCCGTTGCAGGTTCTCACGCAGCGATTCGATATAGGACAGCAGCATCTTCAGCAAGCAGAAGCCTTTGTCCGTATAGAGCAGACGCGACACATAGAACGGCCCTTGCTCCGGATGAAGGAAAATGCGGCGAATCTGCTCGTTGAAGTTACTCACAACCTCGCCGGGCATCTGCTTCTTCGCTTTAATATATTCCTCCCGCGCTCTGGCCAGGAAATTTTGCTCCAGCTCGGTATCCATATTGACGGCTTGCATCTTGATTACATTGTTGTAGCTGAGCCGTTCGCTATGCTCGAAGCCCGGAAGCGGCTCAGGCACGCGGGAATCGAAGTTTCTCATCATGGAATCCAGGTCAATGCCGAGCTTATGCACGAACTTCTCGACATCTTCCTGGGACGGCGCCTTGCGGAACATGCCCTCCATCTTCTGGAACAGGCGGTACGCCAAGTAAGTCGTCATTTCCTCGATCGGCAGCACCGCCGAGGAAGCTCCGATAATGTTGTAATCATAATTCGCCGGATAAATCTTGTTCATCTGTGCGATATTCGTCCGGATATTGCTGATATAGTCATGAATGGCGAATTCCTCGCCTGATTGCTTCTCTTCGCTAGAGATAAAGTTGGTGATGTTCTCCGCTGTCACGTTCATGCAATAGTCATACGCATTATCAAGCAGCTTGCCTTCTGTATTCGTAGCCGAGATCAAATGACATAGATTAAACGGCGGGAGCGGCGAATTAACGGATAAAATATTGCCATACTGCTGCTTGAAGCGCTCGCCTCTGGCATCCACATTCATCCAGTAGTCAAGTTCCTTCAGCGCGGCATAGCCGTTCTTCTTAATATATTCCCGCGTATGGTCGCTCAGGCTCTTATTCGCCAGATTAATATCCGGCGTGAACAAATAACCGAGCGTATTGACACGATCGATGCCTGCCGAGCCATGGTCGCGCTCGATAATTCCTCTTACGATATAGGAGATATCGAGGAAGGTGCCGCTGCCCGTACCGCCGGACAGGCCTGTCAGCAGGAACACCATCAGCTTTTTGTTCGTGCCGACGGAGAGCGTCTTGATCTTCTTATCAATGCTTTGCACGACTTGATTGATCTTGGTGAACAACAGCAGTCGACCAGCCTGGCGCACGCCTGCCGCGCCGTTCATGCCGTCCGTAATGCTAAGCTCCGGCGACAGCCAATCTGTAATGTACGGCTCCAATATGCTGCGGTTCTGCAACAGCCCGCCTACCTCGGCATTGGACAAAAGCACAAATTCGTTGATCGGATCCAGGCCGATGCCTTTATACTTTTTGTTGCGGTCCTGTTCATTCGTCTCGAATGCGAGAAACTCCACATTATCCGGCTTGTCGCGCTTTCGCTTGGAAACCGGGTCTTCAGGAAGCTTGAAGCGCCGATTAATCTGATACTTCAGGCGAAGCAGCGCATCGATGCCCGTGCCGCCAAGACCGATAATGAGAATCGGGTTGTCGATCGTATCTACTCTTATCTTCTCGCTGACGATCCCTCCGCCGAGCGAAACGTCCAACTGCTGAATATGCTCTCTTACGATTGGTTTCATGGGTGATCCTCCTCGATTGATTATACGAGATATTCGATATAGATCGTTTTATCTACTTGTGTCAATGATACGGTAATGCGGTCGCCGCTCTGCAGTTCCAGCTCTCGCCCATCCGCAACCGCCCGGCCGGACTTCTCTACTCTGCATAAGGAAGTGTTCAGCAGAACGACTCGGTCCTTATTCGCCGGCTTGAACACAATCTTCTCTGTCTCCTTCAGTTCCGGAGCCAGCTGCAGCAATTGATGCAGCTGCAATTTGCCTTTGAAATGGCTTAACCGCTTGTATTGCGGCGAGGATTTATCCCCTGTATTCTCATCCCGGATTTCAATAATCATCTGTCCTACAAATCCGCGGCTGCGCTCCTTCATCATCCCCCAGACCCAATATCCTACGCCAAGCAGCGCAAGAACCACGACTGCTGCGATGACAACCGTCCATATCGGGAACGGCTTGTCGTTCGCCTCTTCCGCCGGAGTTGTCGTTCCGCCAGACCCGCCAGATGATGCCGAGATCGTAATCGGCTCACTCTCACGGAAGAAGCTTTGCTCCTCAGCTTTCACGATAATCTCATAGTCCCGGGATTCCGGTATCTTGTATTCACCGGCAAAATGATCACCATCCAGCTTCATGGCGACCTCTTCCGTATTGCCGCTCGTTAAGTCTTTGACGAACATAACCGCGTTCATGTTGCGGTATTGCTCCGCATCGCTCAATCGCTGGCCCTTGCTGGCCAAAAACGCATTTAGCTTAACCTTATCGCCCTTGGAAAAGGACGTTGTCGCAAGCGGCTCCAGCTCTAGCGTCAGGTCATAGTTGAAAATGAGGTTAATATCGATTTTATCCTGATCCACGCCTTTGATCTTCAACGTCCAATCGCCTTGAACCGGCTTGATCAGCTTAAGTAAAGTGTAGCTCTTCGACGTAGCCAGTACAACCTTGTCTGACGGAATCGCAACGGCATTGCCCGATGGATCGACAAGCTTCGCCTCGACAGGCTTGGATGACATGATAGAGATATTCGCTTCAAGCACATTGCTGTTCGGTACGGTAATCTTCACATCCTGGAAGTCTCCGTTCGCGGTGAACGAATTGACCGGGACAATGTTCAGCTCCAGATGGCTGGCGAAGATTTCGCTAAGAATTTGAGGCAGGTCATCGGCTGAATCGGTAACAAACGACTTGCCGCCCGTCTCCTTCGACAATTCCTCAAGGGCTGCTTTGTTCAGCTTTCCGTCCGCATTCAGGCCGATCGTGTAGATTGGAATGCCGCTGTCATTCGCGGTGCGTACCGCCTGCTCCCTCTCTTCGTTCGACTGCGCTTCGGTGCGGCCGGACTTCGGATCAAGCTCGTCGTTCCCGTCTGCAAGCAGAATAATAATCGGCTCGCGGTTGGCGCTGGCAGCCGCTCCATCCTTCAAGATTTGGACCGCTTCCTTCAGGCCTACGGATACGTCCGTATAGGAGCCGCGATTCAACTGGTCGATGAATGATTTCAAGTTTTGCTTATCTTCCGGGGAGCGAATCTCAAGCAGCGCCTTCTCGCGCTGTATCTTATCCGTATACGCCACGACTCCGACCCGGTCGCCCTTCTCGGACAACATATCGATGAACATCTTCATCGCCTCATTGCCGATCTTCGCCCGGTCGCTGCTGTCCATCGAATAGCTCACATCGAGCACCAATACAGCATCGATCGGCGCAGCTCCTCCCGCGGCTGCTGTCGCGTTTGGCAGGCTAACACCCAGCAGAAGTGAAAGCAGCAAAGTTAGCATAATCGTATATTGAAGTCCTTTTTTTAGTAGATTCATGATAGTCCTCCTTGACCATATTGCCGAATAGGTTGTCTCAATTAGTTCAAAAGTCATCGTTAGTCACGAGCCCCGCTATGATGCTATACTAAAACCAAGTATAACTGAAGGACACCCATAAATCACTTTTTTTGTCATATACGGGAGGCGCTCTACATGGTTACATACGTTGTCATCGGACTGTTGGTTGTATTTGCTAGTATAAAAGCATTTCACTATCATTATCAAATGAAACAAGCCCCTTCGCCGAAGCAGCTAAGCAGGCTTGTGTTGTCTACACTAAGACGCGGGCAGAGTGATCACGAATGATAAAAAGAATAGCCGTAACTCTGAAGCCCTATAACCGCGTGCCGTTTGCCTATCAAAAGCTCAAAATATGTCGCAATTGCCGCCATTTCACCGTGCTTGGCGAGCAGGATTGTCTGTCCTGCGGGAAGGCTGGCGGCCTAAAGCCTGTGGAGAAGAAAGCCGCCGAAATTGTACGCAGAGACCAATGGCTCACTGGATTGATCATGCTGCCGCTCATCCTGGTTGGACTTATATTCAGCTCATCTGCTTTGCAAACGGTGCTGTTGATTGCGGCAGCAGTGGCAGCAGCCGCTTTATTATGGACGCTTTCCAAACGGTTCACCCCTGCACTTAGACGCATGCAACTGCAAAAAATGTTTCAGCAATTTGCTTATGAGCTTGCATCCGGACTTGCGATAGACCATCAGGCGGCTATTCGCGTATTCCAGGAAGGCGACAAGCCGCGCACCTATGAGATGCTGCGGGAGATCGGCTCGCTGGTGCATAACGATCAGCTGAAGCTGGAGCAAATCATGCTGCTGCAAACATTCCAGCTGCGCAAGGATATGGATCTGATGATCGAGCCTCTGCTGATGGACAGCTTCAGTCCTGATTTGGTCTCCTATATTGGTGAGATTGCCAAGATCAGACGCGAGCTGATCAAGGAAAATACGTTCCGTTACGTGCTTCAGCATGAGATGCGCATTCTGAACATGCCTAGCGGCGAAGCGATACTGACAACTGTTGCCGGTGCAGCCGTTCGCAAAAGCCGGTATATGACGATGTATCCATATCTGCTCATCCGGTATGCGCGTTTGCTTCCGAAGGACCGTTTCCTCCGATTATTCAAATTCGCCAAGTCCTTGCGGTCGGGACCGCTATACGATGAGGTTATGCGTTTATACGAAGAAAAGTATAAATGGGACCCGGATTTTCAAAACGCCTGACTTTTCGCATCCGGTCGTTGTTCATTCAGCATAGCGCAATGGGACTGGATCGAAACCTAGCTGCAGTCGTAATCCAGGCAGGACTTAAGTCTAGCTTCTACGGTAATATTTGTTAGGGAGATGGGCGTGGAAATGCTCTGCCAACGATACATCGGCACAAAAAAGAATGGCGGTACAGGGAGCATATCAATATGCTCCCTGTACCGCCATTTCTGGCTTTGGTGCGATTAGTGGTGCGTGGCAATACTATTTCACTTTTTGGGGCGAGTTCGAGCATTTAGTGATTCTCAGCAACACTATTTTCGCATTTTCACCCTTTTGGTGCGATTAGTGGTGCGTGGCAATACTATTTCGCTTTTTGGGGCGAGTTCGAGCATATAACGGTTCTGAGTTTCACTATTTTCGAGTTACTACATCTTACAAATCGCCCCAGCGTGCTACAGTAACTTGCGTCAGCTGTGTGCCGCTTGTGACTGTATGAGCACGCGGCCCTACATACCCGCCGCCGCTAGATGTCTCCATTGAACCCCATGTACCTCTGGATAAGTTGAAGTGAAATGTAGTTCCAATCGGAACATTCAGTGTAATACTGTAGGTTCCACTTGCATTTCTCGTCAATTTATAGGCAGAGTCGTTGACCGACCAGCTGTTGTTCAAGCCATGGACATACATGTAAATATCCGCGTTAATAGGCGTATTGGCTGGTACCGTCACCTCGAAGGTCTGGCCTTGCAGAGGCGGCGCGGTCGTCGTCACCGCAAGCGCTGCGCTGGAAGAGGAGACATGGCCTGCCCCATCCCTCGCTTTGACCGTAAAGGAATAGGTGGTAGAGGCCGCTAATCCGCTAACGGTATACGTCGTGCCAGGTGTAACCGAGATCTTCACTCCGTCCTGATAGATATCATAGCCAGTAACGCCTACATTATCTGTGGATGCCGACCAAGACAGGTCTACGCTGGAAGATGTAACATTCGCCGCTGCCAGCTGGACTGGAGCGCTAGGCGCTTCCGTATCGGATATAGCCGACGGCGCGGGCATGTTGTCGATCATATTTTTCAGATTTGGCAAATGCCCGATCTGGTCCACCGCAGGATTCGCCGAAGCCGTGTTGTATGCCGGATTTCTAAGCAGCTCGCGAACCTCGTGAGGCGAGAAGGTCACGCCGTATTTCGCCTTCGCAATGCCTTGCAAAGAAATAACCGCAGCAGTAACAATAGGCGACGCCGAGGATGTGCCGCTGAAGGATGTCGTATAATCTGTAGTGGAATTCAGGTCAATTGCGCTTAGCGTATGCACGTTATGCCCGAAGCCAAAGCTGTCGATGCGGCTGCCATAGCTGGAGAAATACAGGCGGTCATGAGGCACTGATGATGATCCGGCACCAACTAGAATAGCACCGGAATCCTTGAAGTCCGGACTGTTCGTGTTCAATATATATTTGCCATTCCAATCCTGGTAGGTGTCCAGATTGACGGAGCCGTTAGCACCCGCTTCGACTACGACGATGCCCTGATCCGTCGCATAGCGAATGGCGTCAAACTCGGCAGGAAAGACCTCCATCGGCACATAAGCTCCATTGGACGTGCTGGACGTAGATTGAACCTCTATCAAAATCACATCGCCCCGGTTCAGCGCCGGTACAGATGTGAGAATCGCCTCGGCGATATTGCTGGAGCCGTCGAGCCGTCTCCAGGAATTAATCAGCGGCGTCGCTTTGTTAGCCAATCCGACATGCCCGATCGTATTGTCTACCGCAGAGATGACGCCAAGTACAGCTGTGCCGTGAGAAGCAGAAGTCGGCATCAGAATGCCCGGAAGCGCCTGGATGTTGTGTGCCTCCAGGTCTTCATGATTAAGCGCCCAGCCCTGTTCGACATCGACGTACGAGATGCCTTTTCCGTCTCCGCCTTCAAACTGCCAAGCATACGGTGCATCGATGCCGAGCGGCGCGGCTTGTCCGTAGGCCTGATTCGGATACAGCGGATCATCATTCGGCTGTACCGGCGTTGAGTTCGGCGCATACGGCAATGACGGGTCCGAAATATTCGTTGGCGCCTCATAAGCCGCTTCTACAAGCGGGGACTTGTTCAGCTTCGCCAGAAGTGCCGTAACATCCGTTCCTTTCGGAACAACAGCGGTAAAATATTGATGGAAGACTGAAGTCTGACTGCTGCTCGACAGCTGTGACTTTGCGTTAAGCGAAGTGAACAAACGGTTTAGCTCCAGACCGTTCAGATCGGCTAATATGCTGGCATCAGTAGCATTTCTCGATGCCTTAAGCGCCTTCTCCGCTCCGTCTTGATAAGGAAGCTGCACCTCTTCCTTGAACTTGATTACAATTTCCCCTGCGGGCTGCTGTA
The DNA here is from genome assembly GCF_042887015.1 of Paenibacillus sp. NPDC057967. Taxonomy (NCBI): domain Bacteria; kingdom Bacillati; phylum Bacillota; class Bacilli; order Caryophanales; family Paenibacillaceae; genus Paenibacillus; species Paenibacillus sp. NPDC057967. The sequence continues at coordinate 283,157 of NZ_JBHVQB010000006.1, read as the reverse complement.
CTGTCTTCCCGATACTTGCCGATTGCCCGTCCACCGCGTGGGCAGGAGTGAAACCTACTGCTAGAGATAAAACTAAAATCGCGGATAATACCAAACTTACTATTTTTCTACTAAACATGTTCATCTCTCCTACTCTCTATTTATCTGCTTGCTAGTAAAACCAAAAATAAAAATCACACCTCCCCTGAAGAATCCTATCATTCTCAAAAATGGAAATATACCGCCAATAAAATATACATCCTGTCACTTGTGAAGACTGTCGAAAAAAGATGAAAATTTCGTAAAAGTTATCCGATGTGTTTAATCGTCATAAAGTTGTCAAAACTAACCCTCCTTTTTCGCATAAAAAAGAAGATTCTCACGCTGTCTCCATAACAAGCGGATCATCTTCTTCTGAAATTTCGTCCGTACCATCGCCGTACCAGTCTCGAAGCGACAGGATCGGCTTGATTCCTCCCGGAGTCATATAGAGCCAATCATAAGCTTGTTTCCGCTCGCCCACTCGGAGAATGACTCTGTTTTCAGCCACGGTTAAAGCAACGTCATGCTGGGGCAGTTCCGCCAGCATCTTGCCGTCAGGAAGCAAATTTGAAAACGGCGTGTCCTCTGTCTGATCCTCTGCCTCATTTTTCTCCTCGGAGGAAGGAGTCGACGGGACAACCTCATCTCGTTCGCTACCGATTTCGCCACATTGGGCCGTGGAGGTCATGCAATTATTCCCTCCAAGCTCCCCTCCGCATGAAGCGGCCAGCATTAAGCTTAATGCTACTGCGCTGAACTTGAACAGCGCAATCTCCCCCCCCATTATTCCCTCGCTCACATGAACGCCCCTTTCCGTTCTCACCCCTTACAGAAAACAGAAATAAACCCAATTAAGTTGCGGCAATCTCCTGTTTGGACAAAAAAGCAAACAACCTGTCATACATGTATCCGGCTTCCTCGCCCAGCCAAATAAGATGTCCCCACGATTCCAGTTCACATACCTCAGCATGTTGAATCTTCCCTTTGACATGCCGCGCATGCTCAATCGACACGGTAGAATCATGACGACTATGCAATACCATAGCTGGACAACAAATCCGAGCCAAATCCTCATCCTGATTTTTTTGAGTTTCCAACATATCCAGCTTAAAACCGTTCTCCGACCGTTGGTGTTTGATCATCTCGACAAAGAGAGAAACATCATTTTTCCCTGACCGTCTCAACACCTCATCAAACGGAAGATAGCTAAATGATGAAGCCATGCTTTTGAACAGGACACGGGGAAGAACGTTGCCAAAGCCTCGTAATAGCGACCATATATATTTCTCCACAGCCGGGTTGAACATGATCTGTGCAACTTTGTGAGCCTTACTGTCTGTGTCCGGCCATTGTCGGGTAACAGCGGATTGTAATACAAGGCTTCTAGTCCGCTCCGGATAGCGTGCCGCAAACCTTATGCCGGTTGGTCCGCCCGCGGATACTGCCATGACGTGAGCTGACGCCAAACCCAATTCATCCATTAACTCCGCATACGCCTCGCATGCATGATCAAGCTCTCCGCCTAATTCTGCAGAGGTTGCTCCATAGCCGGGTCTTGAAGGTGTGATCAAGCGATACCCGTTCGCAACCAATTCTTGATAACCCAGCGATTCCCGGCAGCTTGAATGTCCTCCATGAAACACAAGAACCGAAGCCCCCGAGCCAACGATTGAAAATTCCAATGTATGACCTCCGCAAACTGTCAATTGACGAATGAGTCTATTCATATTTCTCCCCCTCAAAAGTGAACCATTATTTATTATTGGAGTATAAAAAGAAACGGGCTAAATAAAACTTTTTAACCCGGTATACCAAAACAACACATATTGTTGAACAATCGATGCTCTAGCCTCATCGTCGCAATTTTGACGCATGATTTCAAGAAAGCCTTCCAAAAATGCAACGGCAATTGGCCCCGCTGTGTCATCGGAGAACTTAACTTCTTGCTTTAAGTCGTTGTAAACGTGTAGATGGCCAATAACATTGTCCCTCATCCACTCTCTCCAAATAAGATTGGCGTGCTCATGCTTGGTTCCCGCACTTCCGTCCATAAGGATCAGAAGCGGAATACGCACATCGTCTGGCGCAAGTTCATTTAGTGCCAGAACAATAGCTTTAAGCTTAAACTCTTCGTCAGGGATAGGCTCCTTCAGACGCTTCTGTGTCAGCTTCTCCAAATATGGGTATATACAACTTACAATATGATCGTACAATTTCTCCTTATTATCGAAGTAACGGTACAAATTGCCCACTGATACGCCAACCTTGCCTGCAATCCGCTTTAGCGATGCTTTCGCAAAACCATGTTCCAAAAACTCATCCTTGGCATGCCGGATAATAGCTTGACGAATTTCTTCCTTTAAAATTTGAACCATAAGTGAACCACCTTTCACTTTTGATAGTATACAAATAATGCTGCTTGCTTGTAAAGATATGGATTGTCATCGTATTGCAGTAATGCCAAAAAGCCATGTCTTCCGAAGAAGACACGGCCTTGGCCCACACGATTATTAAAATTGTGCTTACCTATTAAGCGGAAGTATCCGCCGATTCAGTTGGAGTCGATGCGCTGCTGCCTTTCCGCTCTCCTTTGCCTTCAGGGAAGCCGCCTCTGCCGCCTTCCATTCCTTTATAGTCAAATAATTTTCCATTCACCAGCCGTTCCGCTTGCTCCTGGGCTTTTTCCTTTGCTTCCGCTGCTTTCTCAGCGGTCAGCTTGCCGTCTGCTGCTGCTTGGTCGATTTGTGCCGCTATCGCATCCTTGACCTTAGAGATGATGATGTCCGTTGTGATTCCTTTCTCCTTCGCAACGGAAGCAATGGTAGCACCATCTGCTTGCAGCGCTGTCTTAAGCGCATCCTCGGTCAAGCCCAGCGCTTCAGCTACAGCTTCCAGTCCAATTCCGCCACCTGGACGGATACCACCACCAAACTCCTGCTTCGTGCTAATCATCGTATCCAAATGGGACTCAAACTGCTGCTTCATCTCGGATTGCTGCTTTTCGAAGGCAGCGGTCAGCGCCGCTTTCAACTGTTCCTTCGACACGCCTTGGGCAGCCGCGATATCCTCAAGCGTGCTTCCGGCCGCCAGCTTCTCCTGCAGCGCATCTCGCTCTAGGCTCAGCAGCGTCAGTACGTCCTCATTTACATAGGATGCGCCAAACCCATGGCCGCCACCAAACTTGCCGCCTCTGCTCTTCCCGAATTCCTTCGCCGAATCCGATGAGTCGGATTGGACGACTGCGCTTCCTGTTGTCGCTCCCGATTTCCCCGGAATCGCAGATGCGGCATAAGCGCTCAGCGGAATCATCGCTGCCAGCGCCGCCGTAATACCTAATGTTTTCACATACCTGTTCATGTTATCTTCCTCCCTGACGGTTGATAGAGCCTTAATAGCTCCTGCTCCGTTCCCTGATATTGCCAAGACCGGAACAATACCCATTATGGACAGGCCCGCTTAAGCGAACGTGAAGGGAATCTAAAAGGAAGCTTAGTCGCGCCTGAATGTTTGCTGAATGCAGGTACGGAGGGTGATCGACCAATTGGATCAGATGAGATGATTTTAACGGATTGAAGTCGAACCTATCGGCTTAATCGTGACGCATAAGTTAATTTCGAGGAATTAAGTCGACCGCAATTCGGTCCAGCCGACTTGATGGTGACGGATGATGCTGCTTCGCGGATCTAAGTCGATTCAACCGACTTAACCCTGACAGATGATGCTGCTTCGCGGGTCTAAGTCGATTCAACCGACTTAACCCTGACAGATGAGGCTCCTTCGCGGATCTAAGTCGGTTCTACCGACTTCATCAGGGCGAATGTAGAGCGACACAGCTGTGTCGTCATCCGCGAAAAACCATATAGAAAGAGCTGTCCTTCAGTCATTTCAGACTGCTCGGACAGCTCCACTGGCACAACTATAAAATTGTCATATTGATGTATGGACAATTAAGCGGTCCAATAAGGCTGTCATTCGGTTAACCAAGCACCAAATGGAAGAAATTCTCCAGCGCGGCAACATCCTTAATGTGATGATTGCACGCCTCGCTGTCAGAACAGATATATTGGCCGAACGCTTTATAATAATCCGGTGACGCATTGGCCGGCTTCACTTTGGAGACGGCGCTGAACAACGCAAGTTCCTGATGCCGATTGCATAGGAAGCATACCCCCTTCCTAGCTTGCGTAAATCGGCCTTCAACCCCGGCGAGCTTGCCGTCCAGATCATAGACGAGGAACATTCGCCCCGTCCCGATATCGGTCCAGCCTGCATAGGTAAGAAAACGGCGGTCAATTGCCGCAAAATCCGGCGTTTTCAGCTTCTTCACCTTCGGGAACAATCGCGATGCATCCTTGGGTGAAAGCTGTGGAAATAGCTCCAAATAAGGCTCCAGCGACAGCAAATAGCCGTCGACTTCCTCCGTTGTCCGCAAGTCCGCAAGCTTGCCCAGCAGATCCAGCTGCTCCTTCGAAGCATCGGGAAAAGCTTCTGCAACCGCGGCGCATGCTCCAAGCCTGACCGACTCTGCCACTCTCCGGTCGGATACCGATGTGTTGGCATGCTGCACCATTCCGGCTTGTTTCTTAATCAAATTATACTGATGGTTTCTAATAAAGGGTTTCAAGGCTTTCAGCTCCTTATTTTTTGTAAAAAGAAAAAAATAAGCGCAAAGCCCTCTAAATTAGAAACGATAGGTTCTCATTCCAGGCGACCAAATATGGTTCGCCCATGCAAAGTATCGCCCCTAATTTGTGGCTTTGCATGAGCCGCTTCGAGTCCCGGCAAATTGATTTGCCATATGTGCCACCCCCCATAACGTCCTTATATTATACAGGATGAAGGATGGTGTGGCTATCGACTAAACGGATATACCTATTTTTTCACAACCCGTGATCGCGGGCTGGGGACTACGCGGTTACGGGATCGCAACCACCACATTGCCCTTCTTTCGGCCGCTCTCTACATAGCGATGCGCCTCCGCAATCTGCTCCATTCGATAGCGGCGATCAATGACCGCCTTAAGCGAACCATTCTCCATAAGCTCCTTCAAGACATACATATCCTCACGGCGTTCAACGACCACACCTTGTCCTTCTACCGTCAAATAACGGCCCCCAGACGCCAGCGCCTTGGTGCAGGCGGATTTCGTGCTTTTGCCTACCGCATCAAATACGATGTCGTAATGCTCTCCCCGCTCCCAAAAGTTCTCTTTCGTATAGTCAATGACATAATCGGCGCCCAGCGATTTCACCAGTTCGGCGTTCGCCGAGCTGCACACCGCAGTCACTTCCGCCCCGCTATGCTTGGCCAGTTGAATCGCGGATGTGCCTACGGCGCCCGATGCGCCATAGATGAGAACCTTTTGCCCGCGATGCATATTCCCTTTTCTGAAAAAATGCAAGGAGGTAGTCCCTCCGAAGGCAACAGCGGCCGCATCCTCATACGAAATATGAGCCGGTATCGGGGCAACCAGACTGTTCTCGGGAAGACACGCATATTCGGCATAACCGCCGAACCGCATGCCGGTCAGCGCAAACACGCGGTCGCCTTTCTTGAACTGGGTGACAGCCTGGCCTGCCAATTCAACCTCACCGGCTAGCTCGACGCCGAGAATCGGCTGTCTAGGTCTGCGAATGCCAAGAAATAATCGCATCGGAATCCAGAAAGAAAGCGGGCTATTGAAGGCTCGGACTCTGCAGTCGCCCGTCGTAACGGTCGTCGCATGTACCTTGACCCGAATTTCGTTAGGCCTCGGGACCGGCTTCTCTACTTCGCTAATCTGCAACACATCAGGTGCACCGTACTTTGGGCATACGATCGCTTTCATCTGTACTTCCTCCTCATGACCTTTTGCCCATAAGTATAGCGCCCCCTGAGGAGGCGCTTATAGCTACTAAAGTATGGTTCTCATTAAACGGGACAATCCCCACGTCCAAAATAAATGCTACAGCAGCCCCAGCCCGCGTGCGCGCGCAACAGCTTCCGTCCTGCGGCTCACCTGCAGCTTATCGAAGATGATCCGGTTATGTCCCTTAACCGTGCTGAGCGCAAGAAACAGCCTTGACGCAATCTCAGTGTTCGACAACCCGTCAGCAATCAGCTCCAGCACCTCCAGTTCCCGGCTGCTTAGCGGTTCTACAAGCGGCGGCTTGCCAGAACCCCCGGATGGGAGGCGCTCTCGATGAGATTTCGCAAGCGGTGCCGTGCCTTTGAACTGCACAAGCAGCTTGCCGATATAGTCAGCCATCTGACTGCGCTTCGATGCTTCAAGAAGAAGCCTCTCCATAGGCGGCCCTTCATCCAAAAACAACCGTGCAAAACCTTCGCCTTCCGCCTCGTCAAGCACTTCGAGCACAAGGTTAATCCCTCCATCCCTGCTGCCGCAAGTGTACAAAGCCACCGCTTGAATCGCTTTGACCTGAAGCAGCTCGTCCGCTCGGCCACTCGCTTCCGCCGCATCGCGAAGCTGAGCCAGAACGCTAAGCGCATCCGCGACATTGCCATTGGCAAGCTGCACTTTGGCCAAGCTGATCGTTGGCTCATCATCGTGGCGGAGTAAGCGGGCGGCCTCATCCAGACGCAGCTGACGAAGCAGCAAAGCGGTACGCACAGCTGCCAGCCCCTTCATTTGATACGTAAAATGATAGTTCTTGGCAAGCTGATCAGCTTGCGACCATAGTACCGAGGCTTCCTTTATCCTATTCCGGGCAAGCTTTACCCGGGCAAGGTGCAGCTTGCAAGCGACAATTCGATCCGTATGCTTAAGCAGCGGTGCCAGATGAAGAGACTCTGCCGCATGCTTCTCCGCAGCCTCCAGATCGTTCCATTCATAGTATATCGATGCCAAGCCTAGATGAGCCTCGCAAGCGGCTGGAATCGGTGGATCGCCAGCCAGCTCCAGAACCCTGCGGTACCAGTCCGAGGCTGCATGAAGCTGATTATCCGACTGGCGGATCGCCCCAAGTCCAAGCATGGACATCAATGTTATTACCCCATGCCCGATGGACTGGCTGACCGTCAATGCTTCCGAGTAGGCCTTGCCTGCGGCAGCGCGTTCTCCCTGTAGCTGATAAGCATAGCCTAGCGTCCAGGTGGTCGCTGTTCGTACCGCCCGATTATCGGGATGCAAGTGCGCCAGCGCCCGTCGGGATTCTGACATAATCATCTCCGCATCATGTCGGCTGACAGCGAGTGTCGCCCGGATCGATGCGGCATGGCCGATCGCATCCGATGTCCGTTCGTCTTTCGGCATGTTCTGCAACGCTCTCTCGGCAGCCTCCAGATGACTCACAGCCTCTTGCAACTCGCCCTTTATCAATTGTGCAGAAGCATACATCACCCATAGCGAGGGCCTTGTATCCAATTCACGCTTTGGCAGAGAGCCCAGCCATGCCAGCACAGGTGCAGCAGCTCCGCGAAAGAACAGAGGCATGTAGCCTCCCTCGGCGAGAAGCGCCGCCCGTTCTACATCACCGGCTTGCACCGCATGATGGAAGGCTTCAAGCTCAAAGCCATTCTCCTCATGCCAGCGGCTTGCACACAGCTGCAACTCCGCCACCAGCTGTTCGCCCTCTTCCGCTTGCAGCCGTTTCCTGAGCAAGCCGACAAACAAATGATGATAACGGAACCAGCGCCTCTCAGCATCCAGAGGCACGATAAACAGATTGGATCGCTCAAGCCGCTCCAGCATTGCCTGACCAGATACGCCAAGCTCAGCTTCTCCTTCCCGCTGCAACAAAACATCGCATAGCGGTCCGCTCATCCGATCGAGAATAGAGGTGCGAAGCAGGAATGATCGAACGCCTGTATCTTGTCCATTCAGCGCTTCCTCGGCCAAATAGTCCAGCACAAAGGGATGGTTTTCATTAAAGGTTTGTATCGCCTGAAGCACATCACGCTGTCCCTTTATCGACAGGGCGGCTAATTGCAGCCCCGCAATCCATCCTTCTGTCTGGGCTTCGAGTAGCTTCATCCCTTCCTGCCCCACCTTAAGTCCCATGACTCGGCTTAAGAACTCCGCTGCTTCTTCGGAGCGAAAACGCAAATCCGCCGCGCGCACTTCTGTCAGCTGGTCTCTCGCACGCAGCCGGGACAAAGGAAGCTCAGGCTCCGTGCGAGTCGTAATGACCAGATGCAGACGATGCGGCAGCCGCTCCAGCAGAAATCCGACAGCGTCCAGTACCTGCCGTGAATCAATCACATGATAATCGTCCAGTACGAGTACACATTGCCCGGAGAAGATGTTATCCCATTCATTGAGAAGATGGGAGAGCACCCATTCGACTGGAGGCGTCTGCGGAGTTTGAAGCGCGCCAAGCACGCCTTCCCCCAGTTCCGGCGCCAGCGTGCGTAAAGCCGCGAGCAGATAGGAGAGAAAGCGTGCAGGGTCGTTATCCCCATCATCTAAAGATAGCCAGGCAGACGGAACTGGACTTCCAGCCAGCCATTCGCTGACCAGTGACGTCTTGCCATAGCCGGCAGGAGCCGAGATAAGGGACAGCTTCCGGTGAAGCCCTTGCTGAAGCTGCCCTGTCAGACGAAAGCGAGGGACATATCCGGGCCGAGGCTGCGGCATATATAACTTCGTGGATAGAATAGGCATGTTCATGTAGCCAGTATAATAAGGGGCTGTATCCTCCGTCAACCAAGAACTAAGGCTGGTTTTGCCTACTCCCATAGGAGGGAGTGCCTCCGCGAAATGGCTAGTTCGCAGCTTTTTGATCGTCGTTCAGGCTTTCCAGATAAAGCTTGTATTCCTCCGTAAATTCAAGCGCCTGCTTGAAAGAAGCAGAACGCTCAGATAATGCCTGTACGACCTCCTCCTTCGTCCCCTCCGTCAATACAAGCACGCCTGGCCTGCGCGGGAGACGGAACTGTGTATGATCATGATAGACCTGCACGACAATTGTACCGAGCGGCATTCCGTCCTTGTCATAGATTGTGCTCCACATCCAACGCTGCTGATCCGACTCGTCCTCGTTGCCCCATTCACGGGAAATATCGAACTCACCCGGTAATCGAGGCTCTGCACGCAGCCCGTTTTCCTTCATTTCTTTATGAACGTGGTTAAGCAACAGGTTCAAATACGTGCCATAAGCCATATCGCCCGCTTCCTCGTAGGCGCGCTGAAGCTTATCAGCTTGCTGAGTCAGGATGTCCTGCCACTGTGATTCAATATGGGCATCGATGTACTTCCCAAGCGAGCCAATGACATTTTCCGTGCGTACAGCAAGCAAGCTTCCAAGCGACAATTCGTTATGATTCATTTTCCAACCACCCATTTCATTCGATTTTTGAAGCTTCCTCTCCAGTTTACTTCATTGATGCAAACGATAAAGTCTCACGGAATGAACTGAAGCCTAACCCTGCATTTGATTGCTAGAAGCGTCAATTACTTTAAGGTTTTAATTGAATCCTACAATCGATTGGATGAAATAGCTTCGTCTCGACTTTCTTTCCCCATGCTGCTATGATTTCAATAGATTGAACGATCTAAAGGATGATTTTTTCGGAACCGCAAATGTCCATCCCTCGTAATAACGGTAAGCAATTGACTTGAATTCCAGGAGGAATTACGTATGATTTTGACCACAACATCCACAATTGAAGGCATGCCCGTAAGACAATATGTAGGCATTGTAACAGGAGAAGTTATTATGGGGGCGAACGTGTTCAGAGACTTTATGGCGTCCATAACCGATATTGTCGGGGGACGCTCTGGCGCCTATGAGAGCAAGCTTCAAGAAGCAAGAGACGCGGCGTTCGCCGAGATGTGCCAGAAGGCTTCGCGCATGGGCGCTAATGCCATCATTGGCGTCGATATCGACTATGAAGTCATTCGTGACGGGATGCTCATGGTAGCCGTCAGCGGAACAGCTGTCAACGTGTAACGCCTCTCCCGCGCCAGGTCTCCTCCTGCAATCCTTATGTATCAGATGCAAATCGATTACGATGGAGGAGGATAAAGCTGAACCGGATGAAGACAGCTTTAACTCATTTACGTACAACGTATCACAGGCATGACGCAAGAAAGCCGCTCGGACATCCGAACGGCTTTCTTGCTTGTTCCATTAATTCAATCGGTGCATCATCTCGTATTGGTTGCCGCAAGGATCTTCGAAATATACGGCATAATAGGTCGGACTGATAGGCAGCAATCCAGGTCCGCTAGTTATCGATCCGCCCAGCCGCTTCACCGTATCGGCAGTCCGATCAACCTCTGCGCGATCAGCAGCCCAAAATCCAATCAAGTTGTTGTTTGGCTTATGATCAGCGTCGACTGTTATGGCGAAATAGGGAACGCTCGGCAGCTCGCCCTCAGCGGCGAATACATACCAGTCCCTTGAATGATAGGTGTGTACGAAGCCCAACTCTGGCAGAAGACCCTCATAGAATTCCCGCACCTGTTCCCAAGCGTTTACTCTCAGGTCAATATGGCTGAATCTGTTCATCTCATAGCCCCCCTATTAATTCGTCTAGCTTCTCCTCCCAGTAACATTTCATGAGCTCCCTCATATAGACATCATCCAGCATCTCCTGATGGATGGAGATCGTTGTTTTGTCGCCTTTCGCGGACAGTACATAGATTTGCAGACGAGAAGGGTTGTCCCATTCAGGTCGCTGCCAGGTGAGCCGAAGCTTATGGTAAGGCTTCACGACCGTGAGCTTGCCGAATATCCCTTCCTCGGATTGATAGACCTCTCCCTGATTCAGCTTGAATGACGGTACATCACCGATCCACAGCTTCAAGCCTTCCTCCGATACAAGATAGTCCCACACCCGCTCCTTCGGCGCTGCTACCGTCTTTCTGACACCAATCTGCACGCCTGCATCCTTCGTTACGCCAACCGGTATCCGGCCCAGCACCTGCCCATACATGACGGCGAGCGACTCGCTCCATTCTTCCGAAGCCTCATATTGTTCGTTAATATGGGAGGCGATCCCTTCATGCGACCATTGAGGGTCCACGGACTGCTGCAGGCGGATGACCCACTCTTCCCATGTCTTTCCCGTAGCTTGCTTAACCTCTTGTCTGAAAATGGAGCCCGGCATCTTGCACCCTCCTGACGATTGATATGCTTCATTATAGAACGTTAATACTGACAGGGACGGTCAGTATTTACGGTTAAGATCGATAAAAACTTTGCAAATCATCGATGATATCGACCATGTGGCTTCTCAGCTCTTCCGGCTCGACGACACGAAGCTTCCCGCCGAAGGACAAGAGATAATACGCAATTTGTGTGTATAGCGGCAGCTCGTCTACACGGAATCGCGCTTCGCTCGCCTTACGCTCGACAAGCGCATGACCGAGCAGCCAATGCCCGCATAGCTCTTGAATGGCTTGAGGCGACCCTTGAATGAGTACAGAGATCAAGGAGTCATCAGAATCGTCGCCCTCACCCGGCTCGGACAGCAGGCTCCCCAGCAAATACTGCCGCGCGGAGAAAGCAGCAGGCCGTTCGAAGCGCTCAGGAGTATTCGCAATCCCGTCGATCCGATCTGCCCGGAAGCTTCTAAGCTCTTCGCGCAGATGGCAATACCCGACGACATACCATTTGCCTCTCCAATGGACTAGCCCGTAAGGGTCAATCCTGCGCTTCGTAGCGTCGGAATCATAACCGCTCGTATAAGCGATATCCAAGCTCACTCCCCCGTCTATGCCTGCCTCCAGCTCTGCAAGTATAGCCGTTAGAGCCGATGCCGCAAGCGGCTGGATGACTTCGATATGGGCCTCGCGCCGCTCCATCGACTCAAGCTGCTGCGGATTTGTATACCGCTTCATTTTCGCTATAGCCCGATTAAGCGCTTCTTCAGACGGATAACCCGATTCTCTGGCGAAGGCCGCCGCTTGCAGGAGCGCCTTCTGCTCCTCCTCGTCGAAGAATAGCGGCTCCAGCTTCAAGGAATCGGGTATGGTGTAGCCGCCATCCCGGCCGACTTCGGCTACGATGGGCACACCGGAAATGCACAAGGCATCGATGCACCGATAGACCGTACGGATATGAATCTCCAGTTCATCCGACAGCTGCTTCGCCGTCATTCTTCGCCGCGACTTGAGCAGCCATAAGATGGCGAGCATATTGTCCGCTTTTGACATCGATGTTGCCTCCCTATCATCGCATGCTATTCGCTATCCTAATCTTACTATATATGGCTGTCCGAGCAATAAAAAAGAAACGGCTAAAAAGCCGTTTCTTCTAATTATTATCCATGATGGCGATGCCTGTACATTAAATAGATAAAGAAAGGCGCACCCAATATGGCGGTGAATATCCCGGCCGGAATATCCAGCGGTACAAACACGGTGCGGCCGATGAGATCGGCGAGCAGGACGAACAACGCCCCCAGCAACGCAGATGCCGCCACAATCGCTCCATTATGATTGCCTACCAGCTTGCGGGCCATGTGAGGAGCCATCAGCCCCACGAAGCTGATTCCTCCCGCGATGCCAACCGCGGCGCTGGCTAGAATGACGGCCAGGATAATCAACAAGAATCTTTTCCGTTCCACCCGCATCCCGACGCCAATGGCAATTCGGTCGCCCAGCTCCAGCACATTCAGGCTTCTGGACTGCACAAGTGCGGCAATGCCGCCGACTACGACCCAAGGCGCCAAATAAATCACATGGGTCCATGACGTGCCGTAGACCGTTCCCGCCATCCAGCCAAGCGCCTGCGAGACGAGGTATAGCGGCCCTGCCAGCGTAAAATATATCGTCAGCGCCCCCATCGCAGAGGATACCGATACGCCGATCATCGCCATCCGAAGCGGCGAGCTGCCCTTCCTCCAAGCTAGCGAATAGGTTATCGCAGAAGCGATACAGCCGCCAGCCATCGCAACGATTGGCATCCAGCCGACAGCCACCTGTCCGTTCATAATCGTAATAAAGGCTACGACCGCTGCTGTCGCCCCTGAAGTCGTCCCGAGCAAGTCGGGCGAAGCCAGCGGATTGCGAATCAGGGCTTGCAGAATTGTCCCTGAGATCGCCATCGCAGCGCCCACTAATACAGAAGCCGCAATACGCGGCATTCGCAGCTGATATACAATCAGCTCGTACTTCTGCTCGCCGAGCCCAACCAGCGTACGCAGCACGTCAGATACAGGCACATGAAAGCTGCCGAGTCCGATGCTCAAGATGATAGCAATGAGCAATACAAGCGCCAACAGCAGCAGCCAGATCATAACAAGCGGCTTGCGATGCCGCTCCGTAAGCCTTCGGTAAGATCGTCTAAATCTGCCCAAGCGCCTTCCTCCTTACGAGCGCCACCACAAACGGGACGCCTAGTACGGCTGTCATGACGCCCACCGGCACTTCTTTGCCTTGAATCAAAAACCGCGACAGCACATCGGCGAGCAGCAAAAAACCAGCTCCCAGCACAGCGCTGTAAGGCAGCAGCCAGCGGTGGTCGTTGCCTACCAGCCAGCGCGAGATATGAGGGATCATAATGCCGACAAAGCTGATTGGGCCTGCCAGTGCGACACTGCCTCCAGCAAGCAGCACGACTACGAGCAAAGTAAGGAGTTTGACCCACACCATCCGTTGGCCGAGTCCTTTTGCCACATCATCTCCCATAGCCATCACGTTAAGAGACCGGGTCATGAGCATGGCAATAACCCAAGCAGCCGACATATACGGCAACAATTGAACCGTATGATTCAGATTGCTGTTCGATAACGAGCCGGTCAGCCAATACAGCGCGCCTTCCAGCGTCTCGTTGCTGATCAGCATAAATAAAGAATTGATGGATGACGCGAAGGATGCCAGCGCCGATCCCGTCAAGATCAGCTTGATCGGCGTCATGCCCCCTCTGCCCGCTGTCGCAATCAGAAAGATCGCCCCGGCGGATAGGCCAGCCCCGATAAAGGCCACCCACATCAGATCGCCAAACGTAAACACTGCTCCATACCAATAGAGCATCGACACAATCGCCAGCGCTGCCCCCGCGTTAATGCCCAGTATTGAAGGCGAGGCAAGCGGATTGCGCGTCATCGCCTGCAGCAATACCCCGCTAACGGCAAGACTGCAGCCGATAACGGCGGCAGTCAAGGCGCGCGGCACACGGGAGGTGCGGATAATAAGCTGTTCGTCGCTTCCCGTATACGAGGTATATGCTTGGATGACAGTATCCAAATTAAAGCTTCTAAGCCCGAACAAAACGCTGGCAACCGCCGAGATGATCAGCAGCGCCAGCGCTCCGGCAAATCCGGCAGCTTTTCCTTTGTCGGTCGACAAAAGAGAGGTCATGTCTTTAATTCCCTTCTATACCGTTAACGCATAATGCTAACGTTGAATATTCGCAAAAACCTTCTCGATGTCAGCTACCAGCAGCTTCGCAGCCAGAATACCGCCCGCGGAGTTCCAGATCGCTTCGTCAACCTGATAAATTTGTCCGTTCTGATTCACTTTCATATTCTGTGCGATCGGATCGGCCAGCCATTCCTTGGCAGTATCGGCAGCAGCCGTCTCGCCGTCTCGGTCCGATGCGAAGTAGAACAATGCATCGCCATCGAGAACGCTAATTTGTTCCTTCGTAATTTCCTCGGCAAACTCCGCTTTGTTCTGCGCTTCCGTTCTCGCGATGCCGAGCTTGTCCAGAACTACGCCTGCGAAGTTCTGCTTGTAATACACTCTGGCTTTGCCGGCCTGGAAGCGAGCCAGTGATACCTCAACCTGAGCTTTGTCGCCCAGTCTAGCCGCCGTCTCATTCACAAGCTTCTCGAACTCGGCCAGCGCCTTTGCGCCTTCCTCTTCCTTGTTCAGCGCGCTTGCGAACAACGTGAAGTTTTCGATCATGCTGTCGCCCAGGTTTTCGGTGAATACAGTTGGCGCAATCGCGCTAAGCTGGCTGTAGATTTTCTCTTGTCTAACCTTCGTGCCGAGAATGAGATCCGGCTCAAGGCTCGCGATCAGCTCCATATTCGGCTGCGTCTCGTCACCGACAATCTCTACCCCATTCATTTGATCCGCTATATGGTCATACCAAGGATCGCCAATCCAGGACTGGACGGCTCCTACAGGTTTGATGCCGAGTTCCAATAAGGTTTCTGTTCCTTGCGTCGTCAGCACAACCACTCTGGTCGGCGTGCCCTTAATATCCGTATTGCCCATCGCATGGGCGATTGTTCTGCTCTCTTCGACTTCCGGCGCTTTCGTAGGTTCAATGGCGTTGCCGTTGTTCCCCGTGTTTGCTTCCTTGTTGTTACCGCATGCTGCAAGCATGGCCATAACGATAACTAACATAGCTGCTGTCATCATTTTCATCGTGGTATGTTTTTTCACTATTCCCGCTCCCGTAATTCAATAATGAGTATCATTATCATTTGATGATGAAAAAAAAACACTTCTTTTGCAACCGATGCGCATGCGGTTCAGTAAATGTTACAATAACAACACTAATATAGTTGCTTGCCCATTTCAATAGATCGGGCTCCGAAATGGACAAAACAAAGGAAGTGTTACACATCAACAGCAATTTCATTGAAGGGCAGCAGCAATCGAAGGAATGGATCACGCTCTCTCTGCTCTATTTGATGGAGACGAGGGCTTATTCCGATATCAAAGTAACGGAGATTGCCAAAAAATCCGGCCTCGCAAGACAAACGATCTACCGAAACTATGGGGATAAAGACGATATTTTGTACGATTACCTATGCCATCAATTCAACTTCTTTGACGATCGAATCACAGAACGGCAGCTGGCTGAAGCAGACGTGCTGATCGTTTTTTTTGAAATGTGGCAGGAATTCCTCCCGGCTTCCCTGCTGTACAATATTCAATTGTCCGATCGGAAGATCAGGCAAATCATATATCGAAGCCTGGAATATTATGTTCAGGAGAAATATTCCCCTTCGTTCATGGCTCCGCAGACGTCGATCGGCGACATGCACTACTATGTTTTCCGTTCCCTGTCATCCGCCCTGCACGGCATCCTCATCGAATGGAGCCTGCAGCATTACGCGCAATCGCCAGAACAAATCGGCAAGCTGACGTATCAGCTTACCGATTCTATGCGCCAATATTGTATCCAGCATGCGGCGCCATAAGCCACATGCCCGGGTCACTGCTAGGTCCGCCGCATATAAGCGCGAACCGTAATTGGTGCGAACACCGCTACGATAACCGCTGCACCGATCAGCGAGATGGCGAGATCCCAGCCGACCGTACCCGAATTGGTCATATCCCGCACAGCCGTGACGAGATGAGAGACGGGATTGATATTCACAAACCACTGCAGCCAGTTCGGCATCGTCTCCACCGGCACGAAGGCATTGGAGAGGAACGTCAGCGGGAACAGCACGATCATCGAGATGCCTTGTACGCTGGAAGCGGTTCGGGCGATGACACCAAAGAAGGCGAATATCCAGCTGATCGCCCACGAGCAGAAGATGACAATGACCGCCGCTAGCGCTACGTACGCAAGTCCTCCTTCAGGTCGATACCCCATCACATAACCCATTGCAAACGTAAGCACTGTCGCAATCGTATAACGTACCGTATCGGCCAGCAGCGCCCCCGCCAGCGGGGCAATCCGCGCAATCGGCAGCGACTTGAACCGGTCGAATACGCCCTTGTCCATGTCCTCCCGCAGTTGGACCCCGGTTACGATCGACGTCGTTATGACCGTCTGTACGAGAATGCCCGGAATGATCACGGGCAGATAGCTTTGCACATCGCCAGAGATGGCACCCCCGAATATATAAGTGAACATTAACGTGAAAATAATAGGCTGAAGCGTCACGTCAAACAGTTGCTCCGGTGTGCGGCGCAGCTTCAGCAATCCTCTATAAGCCATCGTAAGGGAATGACGCACCGACTGGAGAAAGCCGGTCCGGTTCTTCAATTGGCGATGCGCCGCTGAGTTCATCGTAGATTGGCTCATACGTTAGCCACCTCCGCTTTTTTAGTTTGATTTTGCGGCTGCGTCGCTGACGGGTTGGGAGAGCCGCTCCCCGTAATCGTCAGGAACACTTCATCCAGCGTTGGCTTTTGCACGCTCATCTCGGCGAGCGGAATGCCCGCCTCGCGCAGCGCAATAAGCAGATCGGTCACCCCATCGGCGTTTGCCATCGGCGCTGTGATTTTGCCCGAATCATAGGCTACGCTCGCTGAGACATTCAATACCCGCTCCACGATCTGGCGTGCGCTCTCGATTTGTCCTGATTGCTGGACGTTCAGATGCAGCGAAGAAGTTCCGACGGATGCCTTCAGTTCATCCACCGTTCCTTCTGCTACGACGCGCCCATGATCGATTACTGCGATCCGGTCCGCCAGTTGGTCGGCCTCGTCCAGGTATTGGGTCGTTAGAAGCACGGTCGAGCCCGTCTTCACGAGCCGCTGGATCGTCTCCCACATCTGGACGCGCGTGCGCGGATCAAGTCCTGTCGTCGGCTCATCCAAGAAGATGAGCGGCGGCTGGGCGATCAGGCTGGCGGCCAGATCAAGCCGGCGCCGCATGCCGCCAGAGAAGTTCTTCAGCGGGCGCTTCGCCGCCTCCGTCAAGCTGAATTCCTCCAGCAGCGATTCCGCTTTTCGTTTTGCTTCTGAGCGGCTAAGCCCAAGCAGCCGCGAGAATATAATGAGGTTCTCCATCGCGCTAAGCGATTCGTCGACCGAAGCGTATTGACCTGTTACGCCGATCAGCTGTCTCACCATTTGAGATTCCTTTGTCACGTCATGTCCGAATATGCGAGCCGAACCTCCATCCGGTCTTAGCAAGGTTGCCAGCATGCGTATGGTTGTCGTTTTCCCGGCGCCGTTCGGCCCAAGCACGCCATAGATCGTGCCGGCGCGTACGTTCAGATCCACCCCGTCCACCGCACGATGCTCTCCGAACACTTTCACAAGCCCTTGAGCCTCGACGGCCCATTCACTCCTATCCATCATTGCATTTCCTCCTCTATATCTGAGCTATAGCGATCTTAACGCCCTTATTTAAACGGAATTTAAACAAAGTGGAGAAACAATAAAAAAAGGCCAGCCCGCGGCTGACCTTTCCTGAAAAACGATAAATGATTACTTGATTAAGCGCTTAGCCCCCTGCCTTCCGCCACCCGGACGCTGTCCGGACTTTTGGACAAGAGCAGTTGGACGACAATCATAGCCATAATAATGACAAGCATGGCGACAAGAGCAACCGTGAAGTTGCCGTAAAAATCATACAATCCGCCGATTAAGAGCGGCCCCATTGCCGCAATCAGATATCCGCCGCATTGGGACATAGCCGACCATGCTCCCGCTTCCTGCGCCGTATTCGTCTCCACAATCGGAAGCATAAGCGCCAGCGGGAACAGTCCGCCTGCTCCGAGGCCCAAGAAGATGGTGGCAGGCAGCATGGGCATGTGGAGCAGCAGCATGATGATGCCGATTAGCTCAGATACACTGCATGCGACGAGGAAAAATCCGCGTTTGCCGTATTTGGCCACCAGACTCGGAAGTGTCATGGACACCGGAATTTGGATGATTGTAAATACGGTGAGCAGCATGGCTGCGCTTGCCTTGCTGTAGCCAAGGCTCTGCGCGATAGGCGAAAGCCAAGCCGTAAGCGAATAGAACATGCTAGACATCATGCCGAAAAACAGAGTCAGCAGAATGGCGCGCTTATTGGTCAGCGGCAGCCGGGAACGTACCGCGTTTGCGGCTTGATCCTTCTTCCCGATAAGCGGAAGCCACATCAGCAAGGCGAGGATGCCCAGAATAGCCCAGATCGCCAGTGTAAAGGATAAGCTTTGATCATGACGATTAAAAATCGGAATCGACAGTGCGGATGCGGCACTTGCGCCTACGGTCAAGGATACGGAATACACGCTGACAATGCCCGGTTTGGTCGGGAAATATTTCTTAATGAATCCAGACAGCAGCGGTCCAGCAAGACTAATGCCGATGCCGCCGACAATAGCTGTAATCACAAGTACGCCGACCGAGGTGATTACGCCCCGAAGTGCTGTCGCGCCTGTAATGAGAACCATCGCGACAAAGATCGTCCGCTCCAGCCCCCATCGGTCCCGCAGCGCAGTCGCCGCAGGGGCGAAGAGGCCCATGCACAGTACGGGCAGTGTCGTGAGCAAGCTGGCCGTCAGCGCATTCATGCCAAGGCTGGATTGCATTGTGCCAAGCAGAGGCGCGACGGACGAGATGATTGGTCTTAGGTTAAGCGCTGCGATAAAAATCGCCAGCAGCCAAAATAGTTTCTTCATATATGGTCACTCCCTCTATATCTGTGTACACAAGTATAGAGACTCCGCAACCATTGATCAATCCTATAATTTCTATTATTATAATAGTAAAAAACTATCGTTCAAGGAGCAAGCGATGGACACTCGACATATCCAATATTTTATGGCAGTCTACGAGCATCTCCACTTTACGAAAGCAGCGGAAGCGCTGGGTATTTCCCAGCCTACCCTGAGCCAGCAGATTCGTGTGCTGGAAGCAGAGCTCGGGATGCCTCTATTCGACCGGATCGGCAAGCAGGTTGTGGCGACTGAAGCCGGCAAGCTGCTGCACTTCCACGGCGGGCGCATGCTCTTGGCAGAGCAAGATGCCAAAATCGCCATAAGAGAGCTGATGTCGTCGGCACGAGGCACCGTCCGTCTTAGCGTATTGCCTTCTGACTTAGACTTCCAACTGGTGCCGCTCTTTATCCACTTTCATTCCGAATACCCCGACATACAACTGCAAGCCTTCTCCACCATTCAGATCTTGGAGGAAGTGCTCAGCAATCGGGCCGATATCGGAATAGCGCTCAGAACTCCGCCCGACAAGCGGCTGGTGCAAATCCCGTTGCGCTCTGAGCCATACCACCTGCTTGTCCATTCCGGCAGCGAGCTTGCCGGCAGAGCATCTATTAAGCTGTGCGAACTGGAACAGATCCCGATTGTCATGTATCCGCGCGGCTTCATTGGCCGTGAACTGGTGGAGAAGGTATGCCGGGAGAAAGGCGGCTTCCAGCTTTCGACCGTGATGGAGACCAGCACAGCGATCTCTCTCTTGCAGTTGGTGCGAGCTGGCGTCGGCGCGACCATTCAGCCCGTGAGCCTGCTCAAACAGGAATCCATGCGGAATGAGATTATCGCCATCCCGATCTCCGATCATGCGCCAATGCGTCATCTGGAACTCATCTATGGCTCGGAGCGCTATATTAGTGAAGCCCATCGCCAGCTGGCCAAATGGCTGATCGATTTCTTCAGCAAATCATAAGTTGGTAAATGAGCTCACCTATCAGAAAGAGCTGTCCTTAGTGCCCTATCGGCCACCAGAACAGCTCTTTGCTGTAAAGCTATATTAGCTTATGCTTCAAAAACTACTCAACCAGCTTCGCGCCGCTTAGCAGCAGCACGTCGTCTGCCGCCATGAACGTTACGCCGTTCTTCAAAGCAGCTGCTTCGATCAGCGTATGCGTATCTTCGCCTTTCACAACTTCAGTGCCGCGGGCAACAAAGCTGTACTGCTCCTGATCGCCTTTCATCACCTTGATGCTGCTAGTCTCCGCATTCCATTCCAGCGTATAGCCGAGCGCCTCAACCACTTGGCGGAACGGAAGCATCAGACGGCCGTTCGCAACGTATGGCTGCTCGCTGGCCGCAAGCTCAAGCTTCTCATCATTTACGTACAAGTTCTCCAGGCCTGCTTGCACATAGCCGTTGTAGGAGTACGAGAATACCATCATTTTGGTCGATTCCGCAGCTTCCTCGGCTCCTTCGCCTTGTACGATCTGCTTCCATACCAGCAGCTTCGTGCCTGGCTTCAGATTATGTTTGGTTACGATGTTTTTCGTCAGGTAGGGGAACAGCTCCGTGTCATCCGTTACGGTATACGTCGCATCCCGGTTGGTGTGCACGATGACATTGCCATTCTCTTCTTGCTTCACGTTATCGATCTCTTCGTAAGTTGGTACGGCAAAGTCAGCCGGAATCGACGTAAGCAGCAACTCAGCGTTTGTCATCGGAGGCAGGCTCATCGTCATAGCCGGTCCTACGTAAGCATAGATCATCTCGTTCTCGCGAATGTCCTTAACCGACTTCGGCAGGCCGCTAACCGCGTCCAGAATCAACGTGTCTTCGCTAACGTTCAGAATGATTTTATCGAACTGCGCATTTTCATTGTTGTTCTCCAGCATGATGCGGCCGTCTTCCATAAGCGTAGCCGTACCGTAGACCACCATCGAATCCAGCCACTTCTGCTGCATGATCTCATAAGCCGGTGCGCTGATCGGTATAATCGGCGCGCTGATCGGTACGATCTGCTGTGGCGCCTCGCTTGCGAATGCCGAAGCTCCTCCTGTCAGGCAAGCTACTGCTGTCAATGCACAAATGGTATGTTTCACATATCTCTTCATTACAATTCTCCCTTTCATGTTGGGTTATGGAATAAATCGGCGTAAGCTTCCTTGAACGATTCCGGCAAGATGTAACGATTGTCACCTAGCGAGGCCATTCCCAGTTCCGGGACAACAAACAGGTCAATCGCCGTGCCGTCCTTCAAGTGAAGCTTAGCCAGATAGGATTTCCCTTCGGACTGGGCTTTGGCCCACTGCTCATCAGCTTCTCTATCTCTATTAACCGCCGGTTCGCTTTGGCTAAACATCTCAATCCACTTCCGAACGTCCTTCTTCCGGTCGAGCGCATGCAGCTGCACACTGCCGATGTGATTCATGATGTCAATTTCTTTGGTCAGTCGTGCCAGCTCCGCAGCTTCCGTATATTCACGGGCCGGGATGATGCCGTTATCCGTTCTGCCGGACAACTGGGCAATATAATAGCGGCCCTCATGCTTCACAGCCAACCGGAAACCAGGTTCATACCCCGGAAGCGGATAGACCTCTCCGCCAAGCAGATAGGTTGTCGCGTAATCCAGCACGGCGTACCCGTCCTTGCCGCCATTCTCCATATCGGACTTCAAATCGTATATTAACGATCCCAGCTTGTCTTTCGCCTCCGGCATCCTGTCCGCCAGATCGTATGGAGCACCGTCATTCAGAAACGTATAACGGTACCCGTTATAGTTCATCATCTTCGGCGGACCAAGCGATACGGAAAGCGGCATATGCCGCGGCGTAACGGTAAATGGCGATGGCTGGGCTTGCTGAAGCGCCGTAAGCGACGGAATAGCCGGGTCAGCCTTGAAGAAGACCGGAAAGACGAGCGCAAGCGACAGCACCGCGCAGCCTATGGCAGGAATGGCGATTTTGACACTTCGCCTCAAAGGGGGGTTCCTTCGTGCTTCCTGGCCGAGAATGCGGCTTAGCATGCGCTCCTTCTGCGTCTTGGTCGGGCCTAGCCTCGACATGCGGGCGATTAATTCCTTCTTATTCATATCGCTCACCACCTATCGACAGCTTCAGTAGTTTCCTGCCCGTATGTAGCCGAGTGCGAATGGTCGGTTCTTTTATAGAGAGCATATCTGCTATTTCCTTCGTGCTGTATCCCTCATAATAATGCAAGTAAATCGGCAAACGGTATTTCTCAGGAAGGGATAGCACTTCATCTAACAGATCGTCGTGCCTGATTTCCTCGGATAACTGCTTCTGATCGCTTTCTTCCAGTGTGACGCGCAGTCGTCTCCACCAATGTCTAAGCATATTTTTGCAATGATTGCGGGCAGTCACAATAAGCCAAGCCTTCTCATGCTCGGTGTCTTGGAACGTCTTGTCGGATCTCATCAGCTTTAAGAAGACAGTCTGTGTTGCTTCTTCCGCATCAACCACATTTTTTAACATCATGAAACAGACCTTGTATATCGTATCTGCATGACAATTGTAGATTTGAGTGATATCCTTGCCCGTACGCTGCAAGGCATCCTCCATGCTGCTGTCCCCCCTTTACTAGTAACACAATTGAGATAGGCAAAATGTTCGATTGATTTAAAAAAAATTTTCAGGAGTCGCATTTGTCTATTGTAAAACAACCCAAACGGCGATGCAGTGGTATGATTTGGCTGGGCGATTCCATCCTGCCGTCAATTCTACCGATTTGTTCATCTTTCCATGCAAACCTATCATTATAAAGTGATAGAATAGAGTCAGCAATAATGGACACCCATCATGATACTAGGAGCCTACCGAAGTGAAAGCACACCCAATACGTCTACTTCGCATTACCGGACTATTCGACGGCCTGTCGCTATTAGTCTTGCTTGGCATCGCGATGCCACTCAAATATATAGGGGGGATGGATAAGGCTGTCACGATCGTCGGCAGCATTCATGGGGGGATTTTCAGCCTATATGCGCTTGCCATCCTCTACGCTGCCCTGCGGGTCAGATGGAATCTGCTATGGTCCGCTGCAGCGCTCCTCGTCGCTTTTATTCCTTTCGGCAACTTTGTACTGGACTGGCAGCTTAAGAAGGCGCAAGTGAAATATGCGGTTAAACCGTTCAACTACGCCCTGCTCGTATACAGCATCGTCTTTTTCTCTTTCTTCGATCTGTTCGCGCAGCTGCCGGTCATGAGCACCTTCGCCGCCTCCATCGGCGCCAGCTCGTTTATCGTCGGATTCGTCATCGGACTTTATTCCCTGTCCAATACGTTAGGCAATATACTCTCTGGCATCATGACCGACAAGATCGGACCGTTCAAGCTTCTAATGGCCGGCCTTGTCTTATCAAGCGGCGCCTTGCTGCTGTATCACTTTGTTGAGCAGCCTGGCTGGCTTATCGTCGTCCGTATCATCCACGGCTTTGTCGCGGGCTTGATCGTGCCCGCCGCCTTCACGTTCTCAGCGAACACGACGGTTCAGAACGAGCAAGGGAAGAAGGTTGCCTTTACCGGCACATTCGTCGGACTTGCCGCGATTATCGGTCCAGCCTTCAGCGGCATTATGGCGAGCAAAACATCCGTTCCGTTCGTCTTCACCTGCGTCGCGATGATGGGACTGGCCCTGGCCGTGCTGTCGGCTATCTTCCTTGGCAAGTACAAGATCGTGAAGAAAGAAAAGGACGAGTCCGCGACAACAGGTCCGTTCCTGAATATCGCTGTGATGAAGGCATATGGCGGGGCTTTCTTTCTGATGTTCTCGCAAGGCGTTATTGCCTACCTGCTGCCGCTTCATGTGCAATCGCTAGGCTATGATTCCAGATTGAGCGGAACTTTGATGAGCGCCTTCGGCATCATAGCAGTTCTCATCTTCGTCCTCCCGACGAACCGCATATTCGACCGTGTCGCTCCGTCGCTGACGATGGCGCTGGGCATCGGGCTGATGGGCGTCAGCCAGCTGCTGATCAGCCAATCTGACACGACTTGGGCGCTCTACGCCGTACTGGGCCTGTACGGGGTCGGCTTCGCCTTCCTGTTCCCGTCGATCAATACGATGCTTATCCGGGCGACACCGGCGGAGCTTCGGGGCAAAGCTTACGGCTACTTCTACGCCTTCTTCTCGCTTGGCGTGGTTGCCGGTTCTTCGCTGCTGGGCTGGCTGCCCTTCGACGAAAGCCAGGGCTTCCTCTTCACCGGTGCAGTGCTGCTGCTATTCGCTGTTGTCGTCCTCGTCAGCAGACGCAAAGAGCATGCGCTAAGCCAATAAGCGCCCTCTGCAAAGAAGACTCCAAAGCCGCTGTAACAGCAGCTTTGGAGTCTTCTTTATCTATATGCCTTCATCGGGTTCCAATACGGATCGCCTCTTCAATACGGGGATCGGGCTGTGTTCCCAGTTCCTGCTGAAGCAATTGCTCCAAATCATGATAATAGCGAATCGCCTCGTTCATTCTTCCGATTGCGATATACAGTCTGACTGCCTCCAGGCTAATATCCTCCCGCAGCGGATCAATCTGCAGAATGGCCTCAAAATAATGCAAAGCCGATTTCCGCTCCTCGCGCTCCAGATGAATTTTCCCCGCCAACTCCAACAACTGAATGAACTCGCGTTCGAGCTGCCTGCCGTAAGCGTCGGCCCACTCGTATCCTTTGCCGTTCAGGAATGACCCTGTATATAACTCCTTCGCCTGCTCGATTAATCGAAGCACGCTTGCCTCTTGGCTCTGCCTGATTTGCTTGACCAGACGGTTAAACCTGTACAGGTCGCATGTCATATGCTTCTCTTCAATCCAGATTTCTTTGCGATAGGTTTTAATCGGATTGTCCAGCCGTGCTTCACTAATGGCCTTACGTATGTAATACAAGGTCGAATTGAGATTTTTATGCGCTTTCTCCGGCTCAAGCCCGCTCCACAACGTATCAATAATTTCTTCGCGGCTCACTTTCCCTCTATAGATGAGAAAGGCAAGCAGTTCTTCTGTTTTGGGGCTTCTCAGCTTTAGCAGAATTCGTTCTTCGTCCTGGCGGAACAACCGTAAGCCGTCGAATACACGGACCGCAAAGAGCGGTTCAGGTACCAACGCGACAGGCCTGCTCTGAATACGATCCAGCGTGCGCGCTACACGCTCTGCGGTTACTGGCTTCATCACATAATCAAGCGCGTTCAATTCAAAGGCTTGAACGGCATATTCATCGAAGCCAGTCACAAATACAATATGAATGGCCGGATGATGCTCCCTCAGTCTTTCGGATAAGGACATGCCGTCAATCTCGGGCATCGATATATCCAAAAAGGCGATATCGAGCGGATGCTCTCTGGCGAAATCGCAAGCATCCAGCGGGCTCAGAAATGTACCGTACACATCTACCGTTCCGCTCTCCGATAATATTCGGTTTAACCGTTTGACCGACAACGGCTCGTCATCCACTATAATCGCTCTAAGCATGCCTCATCTCTCCGATCTGCCTACGCAGCTTTGCCGGGATTTGGAAAGCAACCTTCGTCCCGGCCCCTTCCTGGCTGCTAATTTCAATGCGCTGTCCATATATCAACTTAATGCGCCTGTCGATGTTCCACAATCCGACGCCTCTGCGTTCTCCGTCCGCCCTTAATGTCTCCTCAAGCTTATGCTCGCTCATCCCGCAGCCGTCGTCCTCCACCTGGAACCTGACCGTTCCATTCACTTCAGTAATCGTAATTACAACCTTGCCGCCCGCCAGATTGGACATCAGCCCGTGACGTATCGCGTTCTCCACCAGCGGTTGTAAGATAAGCGGCGGAATGAGAATCATCGTATTGGCTTTCACCTCATATACCACCTGCAGCCTGTCGCCGAATCGAGCTTGCTCGATATGAACATAGGCCTCAACCAGCTTCAGCTCGCTATCCAGCGTCGTTAACGAATCCAAATGCTTAAAGTCGAAGCTGCTTCGCAAATATTGTGAGAGATGAAGCGTCAGCTGCTCCGCCCGCTCAGGCTCGTCCACGCATAGCTCTGCAATGGCATTCAAGGCGTTGTATAGAAAATGCGGCTTGATCTGGGAGCGCAGGAAGGCCATTTCCGCATCCTTCGCATTTATCATCGACGCCTTCAATCGGGTCAAGCTTCTGACACGCGCCATCAGCTCCTCCGCTTCGAATGGTTTCCCGACAAAATCATTGGCGCCGTTCTCCATCGACACCTTCATTTCACTTACCCTGTTCTTGGCCGTTAGCATTAAGACCGGCAGCTCGAAGATGGAGAATCGTTCCCTGATTCGCTGAAGCACCTCATATCCCGTCATATCCGGCATAGAGATATCGAGCAGCACCAGGAAGAAGTCCCGCTTCGAAATTTCCTGAAGCGCCATTTCCCCTCGATTCACGACAACAAAGGAGTAGCCTTCCAGCTTCAAGAGATTGATCATAGATTGCAGATTAGCGAAATCATCATCTACCACGAGAATGGTCTCGTCGATTTCTCCCTCCACATACAGCGGATATTCCGGGTGTCGAATACCGGCTTCTGGTCTGGCTGCTGCCGCTTCCAATTGATTTCTGGCTGTTTTGGTGACAGCCAGCGGCAATGTGAACGAGAATACGGAGCCGTGGTCCGGAACGGATTCGACACGAATAGTACCGCCATGCAATTCAACCAGCTTCTTCGTAATACTTAATCCAAGGCCCGTTCCTGCTTCCGGAGAAGGGATCTGGTCGGAGGCTTGCTCGAACGCCTCAAATATTTTGCTCTGCATATGCTCCGCAATCCCGATGCCGGAGTCGCGCACCCGAACCTCGACCTGATTTCCGCTGACGACAGCGCTAATTTCCACATAACCTTGATTCGTAAACTTAATGGCGTTCCCGATCAAATTATGCAAGATTTGCTGAAGCCGGTTGCCGTCCGCATAGACGGACGCCATCGTTGCATCTACCGAATTGACCAGCGCAATCGTCTTTCCTGCCAGCAGAAAAGAGTGAATGCGAATGACCGAATCGACAGCCGCCGCCAGATCAATAGAACTGCGGTACAATACGATATCCCCATGCTTCAGCTTGGAGTAATCGAGTAGTTCGTTGACCAGCAAGGTTAATCTTCGGCCGCTGCCCATCACAATGGCGAGATTGCGGGCCTGCCCCTCGTTCATGGGTCCCTCCGCCCCTTTCAGCAGCGTATCCGTGATGCTAACGATCGCATTCAGCGGCGTCTTCAGCTCATGGGACGTATCGGATAGGAAGTCATCTTTGATTTTATCCAATTGCACCAATTGATTTTTCATGGCGTTAATCGTGTGATACGCCTCGAAGAACCGGAGTACAATGAGACCAATCATAATAAGATTAAAAAATACAATATAGAACTGACCAAGCCACAGATCTTCCTTCCAAGACACAGCTTGCAATATAATGTCCAACGAATAGAGGTTAATCGTCAATATCGCAACGTACCACAGCAAGGACTTGAGCCGCTCTCTTGGGTCGCTTCTGATATAAAGTCCCGCTACCTTGACCAGCATCCAGATCAGCATAAATTCATAGATCATGACGACATATACCTGAATGGTCGTATAGGTGTGGATCGGCAAAATCGCGATCAAGAGGATAAAACAGCCTAAAACCGCCGTAATCGCTTGCGTTAGCTTTAAGGATGCGATACTCTTCTGCAGCTGATAAAAGATGACAGCCAGTATGATAAAGCAAGCGGTAGATATGATGTCCTTCCATTTATATAACACCTGAAACGACAGGTCCGGCAAAAATTGCAATAGCGGCCTCTCACCGATCAAGCCGTGGTAGATGGCGAACAACATGCAAATGAATGCAAAGGCCAACAAGGAATAATCCCGTCTATGAAAGATAAATGCGGCGAAAAAGCAAATGAGATAGATGAGCGCAAGCGTGCCTAGTATGGCAAGAATGCTGAACTCCCGCATTAGCGTCTTCTCTTCATAAGCAACCATCGCTGTCTGCTCGCCGAAGTAGATCGAGAGCGGAATGCCTCCGTTAATGTAATCATAATTGGAGACCTGTACGATAATTTCAATTTCTCCTTGCCCTGCTGCAAATAGGCCAAACTTCGGGACATTGCCCGGCTTATAATCCACTTGCTTGCTTGCCGTGGCACCGTCCTCCAACAGACGCTGCCCATTCACATAGATTTCGCTAGAGAACCGGATATTCGTCTTCTTGATCGCATAGATTCCGGCCTCAGGCACATTCCTTAGCACAGCCCGATAGGTAGCGGAGCCATATGCAGGCAGTGGGCTGCCTTGATAGTCGGTACCGTTCCATGTGGACGGCACCTTCATATAGATGCGATCCGGTGGCAGCTCCGATTCGGCAGACTGGAAGTCTGCTGGCGTCAGCAGCCGATTCCAATAAAACTCCCATTCGCCATCCAGTTTGATTCTACCTTTGTCTTCATAGGACCAATCCGATAAATCCATTACCCCTTGGCGAACTTCCGGGCCGTCCGTCCGATTACCGTTATCTAAATATATCGATAGTGGAATTAATGCAATAGCTATAATACCAATGAAGCAAATCATTAAAACTCTTCTCAACACCGCTGATGCCCCTTTCGATGCCAGCTTCACCAGGTCTCGGCTTACGGCCAGTGCAGGTATGCAGCAGTCCATTTGTGAAATTGCTTTCACTGCCACTATCGTTATTATATTGATCTATGAATAAGAGGAAAAGAATTTTCTCGGCAGCACGGGATGCTCACTAGCAAATATTTGCAGAGTTTAAAAAATCAGCCCGATCACCTCTGGTGATCGAGCTGAGCTTGCTCTATCGCTTTTGTGCTATTAAATAAGATCGGAGTTCTCCAGCAGCCGCTGAATCATAACGGCAACTTCAGCGCGAGTAATGCTGGCTTGCAGCGCAAGCTCCGAGCCGCTCTTGCCTACTACGATACCAGCCTGGATGCAGTCCGCAATGCTTTGCTTCGCCCATTCGGACATATCCGAAAGCCCAAATGTCCGAAGCAGTTCGTCTGTCGCTTGTTCAGGCAGCTTCTCTTTCAATTGCGTAAGCTTCATCGCCTTGGCGATCATGACAATCGCTTGCTGGCGCGTCAGCTTGTCATTAGGTCTGAACGTACCGTCTTCAAAACCGCTAATCAATTGATACTCATATGCTGTAGCTACCGCACTCTGATACCAATCCTTTTGATTCACATCCGAGAAAGGCGCTTGTCCGCTCACCGGCTTCAGACCAAGCCCGCGAACGAGAATGGCGGCAAACTCAGCACGAGTCATCTCTTGATTCGGTTGGAAGCTGCCATTGCCCTTTCCATCCACGATCATGCGAGAACCCATATCATTAATGGCATCCTTCGCCCAGTGACCCGCTACATCTGCGAACTCGACCGGATGCCATACCACTGCATAGGTGCTGTTCGTCAAACTATTAATTTGAGCAAAATATTGTCCGTTCACCAAAATGACTTTAGTTGGCACATGGCGTACGCTTCCGTCCGGATCAACTATAATGCCTGTTGTGATGCCGCCGCGCAGGATTCCTTCAGGAAGCGCAATCTGGCGTTGCACATAAACGTTGAACTGGGTTACCTCAACTGTGCGATCTTGATAGCTTGCACTGACTGTAAAGTCGATCGGAGCTGCAACTATCGTAAATTCGCCTTGCTTAGCAGCGTTCTCTACGACACTTCCCATCGCTTGTACAGGCACGGCCATCTCGATATGAATAATGACATCCTGCAAGGATACGGAGCTGCCCAGCTGTCTTTGAATGCTATCGATATCGATTTGGCCTGCAGGCAGGAAGTAGCTTGCTTTGTCCGTCTTAAGCTCCAGCGTGGCATTCCTGTTCTCCATATCCTTCACCATACTGCCGGTCAATTGACCAACGGAGATGTCGGATTTGGAGCTCATCTGAATGGTGATGACCGGATTTTGCCCTTCGCTAGCCAATCTCTCAGCCAGCTTGTCCTGATCAACAATAATGGTCAGCACGCTTTGGTTATTGCGTGTGCCTTCCTTCGCCGTTCCTGCGCTGATGACTTGTCCATTCACATAAATATTCGCAGCATTATTCGGCTCAGGCTGCGCCGGTTCGTTGCCTCCACTGCTTGGCGGGCTGGATGGTGTCGTATTGACGATTGAAATCGTCATCGTCTGGTCGGAGCCTGCACTGAACTGGAAGGTCAGCGTCGTTGTTCCGACTGGCAGAGCGGCCAAGAAAGATTTTTTAATCGTGACCGTATCGCCTGATACCGTATAATCCTTAGTCAGCTCCAGCGCCTTGGCGCCTTGCTCAATACCGCTTAGCGTGTTGCCATTCAGCGTCAGCGTTGCAGCTACATCCTTTTGCGCAGACGTCTTCTTATCGAAGGTTGCCGTTGGTGGATTGATCTCGCTGTTGCTTGGCGTCGAGTCGCTGATCGTAATGGTCAGAGCATGATCGGAACCTGCACTGAATTGGAAGACCAGCGTGGCGATGCCGTTCAGCTGTACGGCCAAATAGTCCTTCTTAATCGTCACCGTGTTGCCCGTTACGGTGTAGTCTGTATCCAGCTCCAGCTCTTGTCCGCCATGCGTAATGCGGGTCAGCTCATTGCCGTTCAGCGTCAGCGTTGTGCTTACATCCGCTTGTGCGTAAGCCTTCTTGTCGAAGCTCGCTGCGGATGGGCTGATTGTGCTATTGTTTGGCGTTGAATCGCTTACTGTGATCGTCAACGCTTGATCGGTCCCAGCGCTGAATTGGAACGTCAGTATAGCTGTACCGACTGGCAGAGTAGCCAGATACTCTTTCTTAATCGTTACGGTGTTGCCCGATACCGTGTAGTCCGTGTCCAGCGCCAGTGCCTGACCGTTATACGTAATATCATCTAGCATGTTGCCATTCAAAGTCAG
The DNA here is from genome assembly GCF_042887015.1 of Paenibacillus sp. NPDC057967. Lineage (NCBI taxonomy): Bacteria > Bacillati > Bacillota > Bacilli > Caryophanales > Paenibacillaceae > Paenibacillus > Paenibacillus sp. NPDC057967. Next base: position 252,027 of record NZ_JBHVQB010000006.1, on the reverse strand, counting down.
CGTCGTGGTGACATTGGATTGTACCGATGCTTCTTTATCAAAGCTCGCTGTTGTTGGGCTGACTGCACTATTGTTCTGCGTTGAGTCGCTGACCGTAATGACCATCGTCTGGTCAGCTCCGCCTGTGAACTTGAATGTCAGACTCGCGGTTCCGACTGGCAGAGTTGCCAAGTACTCCTTCTTCAGGACAACCTCGTCGCCTGATGCCGAGATGGTGTAGTCCTTATTCAGTTGCAGCTTGTAGTTATCTGCAAAGATGTTGAATATCGTATTGCCGTTCAACGTGAGCGATGCCGTGACATCGGACTGTGCCGATGCGTTCTTATCGAAGCTCGCTGTTGCCGGGCTTACTGCGCTATCGTTTGAAGTCGAGTCGCTTACAGTAACCACCATCATTTGATCGGCTCCGCCTGTGAACTTGAATGTTAGCGTTACAGTTCCAACTAGCAAAGTAGCCAAGTACTCTTTCTTAAGAATAACCTCATCGCCTGCTACTGAAATTGTATAGTCCTTATCCAGTTGCAGCTTGTAGTTACCTTCAAAAATGTTAAAGAACGTATTGCCATTCAGCGTCAATGCTGCTGTAATATCCGACTGTGCAGATGCGTTCTTATCGAAGCTCGCTGTTGCCGGGCTGACTGCGCTGTCGTTAGACGTCGAGTCGCTGACTGTAATCACCATCAACTGATCATTTCCGCCAGAGAACTTGAATGTCAGTGTTGTGGTTCCCACTGGCAGAGTAGCTAGGTACGCTTTTTTAAGGATAACCTCGTCGCCTGCTGCAGAGATGGTGTAGTCCGTTTCCAGTTGCAGCTTGTAGTTACCTTCAAAAATGTTAAATAGCGTGTTGCCGTTCAGCGTTATTGTCGTCGTTACATCGACTTGTTCCTCAATATGTTTATCAAATTTGCCCGTGGTCGGACTGACTGCGCTATCGTATGATGTAGAATCGCTGATTGTAATCGTCATCGACTGATCGTCACCGTCTGTGAACTTGAATGTCAGTGTTGCGGTTCCGACTGGCAGAGTAGCCAGATATTCTTTTTTGAGGACAATCTCGTCGCCTGCTGCTGAGACGGTATAGTCTGTATCCAGTCGCAGCTTGCGCGAGTCCTTATAGATGTTAAAGAACCTATTGCCGTTCAGCGTCAATGCTGCCGTAATATCCGACTGCCCTGATGCATTCTTATCAAAGCTTGCTGTTGCCGGGCTGACCGCACTGTTCTGCGGCATTGTGTCGCTGACTGTAATCGTCATCGACTGATCGGCTCCTCCGGTGAACTTGAATGTCAGTGTTGCGGTTCCGACTGGTAGAGTAGCTAAATACTCTTTCTTGAGGACAACCTCATCTCCTGCTGCTGAAATCGTATAGTCCTTATCCAGTTGCAGCTTGTAGTTATCTTCAAAAATGTTAAATAGCGTGTTGCCGTTCAGCGTTATTGTCGTCGTTACATCGACTTGTTCCTCAATATGTTTATCAAATTTGCCCGTGGTCGGACTGACTGCGCTATCGTATGATGTAGAATCGCTGATTGTAATCACCATCGACTGGTCGGCTCCGCGTGTGAAAGTGAATGACAGTGTCGCCGTTCCGACTGGCAGAGTAGCCAGATATTCTTTTTTGAGGACAATCTCGTCGCCTGCTGCTGAGACGGTATAGTCTGTATCCAGTCGCAGCTTGCGTGAGTCCTTATAGATGTTAAAGAACCTATTGCCGTTCAGCGTCAATGCTGCCGTAATATCCGATTGCGCTGATGCATTCTTATCGAAGCTTGCTGTTGCCGGACTGACCGCACTGTTCTGTGGCGTTGTGTCGCTGACTGTAATCGTCATCGACTGATCGGCACCGTCTGTGAACTTGAATGTCAGTGTTGCCGTTCCGACTGGTAAAGTAGCTAAATACTCCTTCTTCAGGACGACCTCGTCGCCTGATGCCGAGATGGTGTAGTCCTTATTCAGTTGCAGCTTGTAGTTATCTGCAAAGATGTTGAATACCGTATTGCCGTTCAGCGTGAGCGTTGCCGTAACATCGGACTGAGCCGATGCGTTTTTATCGAAGCTCGCTGTTGTCGGGTTGATTGTGCTGTTGTTTGGCTTTGAGTCGCTGATCGTAATGACCATCGTCTGGTCAGCTCCGCCTGTGAACTTGAATGTCAGGGTTGCGGTTCCGACTGGTAGAGTAGCCAAGTACTCCTTCTTCAGGACAACCTCGTCGCCTGATGCCGAGATGGTGTAGTCCTTATTCAGTTGCAGCTTGTAGTTATCTGTGAAGATGTTAAATATCGTATTGCCGTTCAGCGTGAGCGTTGCCGTGACATCGGACTGTGCCGATGCGTTCTTATCGAAGCTCGCTATTGTCGGGCTGATCGCGCTGTTCTGAGGCGTTGTATCATTAATCATGATCACCATCGCCACATCAGCTCCCGCGTTGAATTCAAACATCAGAATCGCTGCCCCTACCGGCAGCTGAGCCAGATATTCTTTCTTAATCGTTACGGTATTGCCCAAGACTGTATAATCCGTATCTAGCTCCAGCTCTTCGCCGTCATTCGTGATGTCACTTAATGTATTGCCGTGTAGCGACATCGTCGTAGTAATGTCCGACTGCGCTGAAATATTCTTATCAAAGTTCGCTTGAGTCGGGTTGAGCCCGCTGTTCATTGGAGTAGAATCTGTTACCGTAATTCCAAATGTCTGATCTGCTCCGCCTGTGAACTTGAATGTCAGGGTTGCAGTTCCGACTGGCAGTTTAGCCAGGTACTCCTTCTTGAGGACAACCTCGTCGCCTGCTGCCGAGATGGTATAGTCTCTATCTACCTTTAATTTGGAACTATTCTCAAAGATGTTGAATAGTGTATTCCCTTTCAGCGTTATTGTCGTCGTAACGTCGGCTTGTTGATCTATATTTTTATCAAAGCTGCCCGAATTCGGCGTCAGCTCGGAATCCATCTCTTGTCCGAGTCTCTTGTATACGCCAATCGAACCAACCGCAACCACGGAATTTCCGGCTTCAATAACATCGTTAAACTCTGCATTGGCTCCATTTATAGACTCATTCGTCCAAGTGAATGAATCTGGCGATGTGCGAATATTTCCGTTTGATCCAACTATAATAAACAACCCGCCATCATTTTGGGTATACACCATATTATTAATAGAGTAATTATAATCAAATCCGTCTACTTTCTGCGTCGTTAAGTTTGGCTGATTCAGATTATCTGCAGCCAAGCGGTATACTCCCGTAAAACCGCCTGTTACAATCGTCTGGCCATCACTGGCTATGGAATTCAAAGCAGCAGCCATGCTCGACGTAAGATTGCCCATCGGCGTTTTTTGCCAAGTCACTCCATTAACAGACGTTAAGATCGTTGATTTTCCATGTCCAGGGCTTACTTCATCACCAAATCCCACTGCAACAAAGTGTCCGTTAATATATTGCAACTGATTAACAACACCCATATGTTTCACGGCAGAAGTCCATGAGATACCATTCTCCGATGTAATCATCTGACCGTGGGAAGTGCCAGCTACATACTTGCCGCCTCCATGAGTAATTGAATAAACATTAAATTGTGGAGCCTCACTTGCGGTTGCTCTCGTCCAATGTACTCCGTCCGTCGAATACAAGAAAGTTGCGCCGATCAAAGAAGCACTATTATAATAGTTGACGATAACAAATTGTCCATTCACAAATTTAACCGCCTTAAAACGCTTCGTGTGGTTGGGGATAATCTGTTCTTCCCAATTCACCAAGTCTGTGGACCTTACGATTTTAGGGTTAGTACTATCCGTGGTTATCCCTACATAAATTCCATTGCCATAAGCAATCGATGCAAGACTTTGCGAGCTTAACTTCTCCCAAAGCGGTGCAGGTGCTGCACCTGCCCTCTCCATTCCGGGATTGATTAGAGTTAATAAATTCAAGATTAAAGCACAGGCCAACACAGCAGCCATTGCTTTCCTCGTTGCTAAACGCACGCGTACCCTCTCCTTTATGATCATAGTTCGATGCTTCTTGCTTGTACCAAAAAGTTGTCTGATCCAGAGCCTCCCTTAGATGCAAGTCAATCGTCCTGTTTTTCGACAACAAATATTATCAATCGACAAAATCATACCAATTGCCTATAAACAAAAAATAAACAAGCAACAGCCTGTCCCCCAAACAAGCTGCCAATAGGCGTTTCAACCTGGAGATGTGGCCACAAAAAAAGAAGCTGCCCTTCACAATGGAAGGACAGCTTCTCGGTATATGGTCTATTGGGATAATTTGACCAGGCTGTAGTTCTTTTTGCCTTTGCGGATAATGATGAACCGGCCGCCAATCGCTTGGTCCGGCGTTACTGCCAGCTCCAAATCGCTAACTTTCTCCCCGTTCATGGAGATGGCGCCATTCGTAATATCCTCGCGTGCTTGACGTCTGGAAGGCTCAATTCCCAGATCAACCAACCACTCCACGATATTTTTAGTTTCATGCGAAGCCTCGAACGTAGGCATATCCTTAAAACCTTGCTCGATTTCATCCGCCGTTAGCGACTTGATGTCGCCGCTGAACAATGCGGCTGTAATCCGCTTAGCTTGCTCAAGCAGCTCCTCGCCATGAACGAATCTCGTCATTTCCTCGGCTAGCGTCTTTTGCGCTTCGCGCTTGTGAGGCTCCGATTCTACCTTTGCCGCCAGCGCGTCGATCTCTTCTTTGGACAGGAATGTAAAGTACTTCAAGTATTTCACGACGTCGCGGTCGTCGGTATTCGTCCAGAACTGGTAGAATTCGAACGGTGTCGTCTTGTTCGGGTCTAGCCAGATCGCTCCGCCTGCCGTTTTGCCGAATTTCGTGCCGTCTGCTTTCAGCATTAACGGAATCGTAAGTCCAAATGCTTTCGACTCGGAGCCTTCTTTTCTGCGAATAAGGTCAAGGCCGCTTGTAATGTTGCCCCATTGATCGGAGCCACCGATTTGAAGCTGAACTTCTTCATGCTGGTACAGATGCAGATAATCGAGCGACTGCAGAATCTGGTAAGAGAATTCAGTGAAAGAGATGCCGCTGTCCAGCCTGCTCGATACCACGTCTTTGGCCAGCATCGAATTGATGCTGAAGTTTTTGCCGTAGTCGCGAAGGAATTCGATAATATTGATTTTATGCGTCCAGTCGTAGTTGTTCACCATTCGGATCTCATTGTCGCCGTCAGTGATGAACAGCTTCTTCAATTGCGCGCTAAGAGCTTCTACATTCGCCTGGACTTGCTCCAGCGTCTGCAAGGAACGTTCCGTCTGACGTCCGCTCGGGTCCCCGATTGTGCCCGTTGCGCCGCCGATTAGAATGACTGGACGATGGCCGGCTAGCTGAAATCTTTTGAGCACCATGAACGGGATCAAGTGGCCGATATGCATGCTGTCCCCTGTCGGGTCCACACCGCAGTACAAGGAAACGGCCTTCTGGTTGGTCAATTCGCGGAGCCCTTCGGCATCCGTCTGCTGGTTAATGGCGTCGCGCCATTCGAGTTCGTCGATAATGTTCACAGCGATACACTCCTTTAATAAATGATTATCCTAATACGAAGCATGAATCCGCGTGGAAAAACAAAAAATCGCCCCTTGTCTATTGTAGACATAGGGACGATTGAATAACCGTGTTACCACCCAGATTGCACCAATGGGTCAGTGCGCCTAGCGCACGCCATAGATACCGCTCTTGGCGAGTTATCGTTCGCCATTCCGCTCGGCATTACCCGAGATACTCCAGAGTGTAATTCACATGGCTTCCTGTGTACCGGGTTCCATCACCCCCCGGCTTTCTAGAACAGGGAAGAAGCTGCTACTGGGCTCTTTCAACGTATATCGCATATAAGATTAAGAGTTAGTATAGTGAAATCGTACTGCAAAGTCAACTGCTGACGGAAGATGTTTGTTATAGGGCCTGTCCAATCTTACATTCTCCCCGCTTGGTACCACTTTCGAAGCAAATTAATATGCGCCTGATGATAACGGCTGTGGTCGGCAATATGCCACAATCCCCAGCGGATGGTAGCACGCTTTTCATTCTCATGTCCAAAAGCAACTACATGGTCCAGGTCTGAATCCGTCAACTGCCTGCAAGTGTCATGCAGCAGCTGCATGACGTGATCATATTGAGAAATAAGAGTGCTCAACGGGATTTCTGAGATCATCGGCAATCTGTTATTTTCGCCAATCATAGGACCGTATTGCTCCATTAGCGCCTGCGGAAGCGGCTGTCCTTTGATCCGGTACGTCCAGTTCAGATCGACACAGAGAAGATGCCGGATGAGCTGTGCGGTGCTGTTCGAGCTGCTGTCCGAGCCTCTGTAATCCACTTCATTCTGCGACATGCCATCCGTTATGCCCTTCAGCCGATCATTGTTTTCTCTGACTGCTGAGAAGAGCATTCCTACAATGGGCGACATCATAGCATCGCCTTGCAAATCATGAATCATTCCCTGAACCCTCCTTTTGCTCTTAACGATTAGGCTATGTTAATTCTCAATGTTGATTTTTATCAAAAATATAACCGCCCCGTAAAGGGCGGTTTATTAACCTATCATCACCCGTCAGCTTAGTCAACTCTTGATAAAGACTTTTTAAAATATACAGCGGATTCATCATAGCCAATAGCCTTGTAGAAATCACTTGCTCTTCTTGTGGCAAGTGCAACAAGCTTTGAACCACGCTGAACTGCTTTTTCTTCAATAAGTACCATAAGATTCTTTCCAACGCTTTTACCCCTGTAGTCTTCTAGTACGAATAATTCCTCAACCCAACTTATTAAACCATTTGCGTAAAAAGTGGAGTGATGGAAGGCTAAAACATAACCAATTATACCTGTTTCAATCTCTGCGACTAATAAGTCTGCATCTTTGTTACTCAAAACATCAAGGAAGGTTCGTTTGAAATCTGTTTTATTCAACTTAAAACTTGTCGCAAGCTTAGCGGATAGTTCAAACAATTCCTCTTCATCTTTAGAAATTGCATTTCTATAATTAAGCTTCATTGGACCAACCCCTTCGAACCATCAATAATTTGAGTTTACTTTTTTGGTAATTAAATTTCCACTATTTGTTAAGTTATTCTTCCGTTATATCAACAGAAAGCCATCCGTCGTTTCATGCGGCATGGTAGCTGTTGACGTTCTGGATATGGCAAACGCCTTTCACGCGATGTTTTCCATCGGACATGAAACGGTAATGTGCCAATCCCTTTTGATTGGCATAGGTGCTAAACGCACGCCAGGAATCCGTGCAAAGCACGTTAGAGTTAGACAGGTGAGAGCCGATTGCTTCATCCAGCTTCGTTGTACGGATACGTCCACGCCCAAGAACGCCTGAGAAGGTCATCTTCTGACGGTCTCGGGCGACCAGTACGCAGACTTGGTCGTTGCTTATGCCACGGTGCTTCGCTTTACCGCCGCGCTTGCGTGGCTTACGTTCGGCAATATTCCGCCTTCCCTTTTCTGATCTTCACATAAGCCCTGAGTTTTCGATCGTTATAAGGCTTGCTTAACCGTTCATTGATTTTCGTATGAATAAAATCCATACGCGCCTCCTTTCATGTGCGCACAAGCATCGGGTTACACACAAGAAAAAGCGGCTTTTGGAGTCTAGGCAATATCCGCTCAGTCTCGCAGCTTAGCAAGAAGTAACTCTGGACATAATGATTGGCGACCAGTTGGAGGATGATCCCTATCCGCTGATGCGTTAGCTTTATTAGAAACCGACTGCCGTGATGGAATATCAATATACAGAGGGGCGGTCGTTCGAAATTTGTTAGAGCATCCAAAATACCAAGACAATACAAAAAGACCGCGTACATTCGATCTGCCAATGTGCTTCTCAGCTTCCACCCCTCCTGTCGTACAAATATAGAAGATTATCAAATTATAGCATTTCATCCAATGATATGGACAGCAATATGCAGCAAGATGTAAGAAATGCAGAGCTTCTATTGCTGCTATACTGTTTATAAGACCAGTCAAGAAGGGAATGGTAGAGATGGCTGATATCGAGCACCTGCAGATTGTCAAAGCATCCGCGGCAGACGTATACTTCGCGCTGACGACCGCAAGAGGTTTGTCCGAGGTGTGGACGAATGAACTAACGGTTCATGAGCAAATCGGAGCCGTTAACGAATTTCAATTCGGGTCCAATGATCTGACCAAAATGCAAATCGTCGAGCTGAATCCGGGAGAGCGGATCGAATGGCTATGCGTGGAATCGGACCCTCAGTGGGTAGGGACCTCCATAACGTTCGAGCTTGAAGAAAAGAAAGGAAAGACGACTGTTACCTTCCGTCATAAGGATTGGAAAGAAGTAACCGACTTCTACCGTTTCTGCAACTATAATTGGGCGATGTTCCTCTATAGCCTGAAGCTGTATTGCGAAGAAGGCCAAGGGATGCCTTATCAAAGACGCAAGTTTTAACGCGAAGTGCATTCCCATGAAAAAAAGCCGTCCGGCTGTCGATAGGACAGCTGGACGGCTCTATGATGACCGTTAATTGCGAATCAGATAATCAAACGCGCCCAAGGCAGCATTTGCGCCAGATCCCATGGAGATAATGATCTGCTTGTACGGACTATTCGTGCAGTCGCCAGCAGCGAATACGCCCGGCAGGCTTGTCGCGCCGTGATTGTTCACGACAATCTCGCCCATGCGGGTACGCTCGACCGCGTCGCCCAGCCAATCCGTATTCGGCACAAGGCCGATCTGTACGAATACACCCTGCAGTTCAACATGCTTCTCCGCGCCTGTGTCGCGTTCAATATAAGTCACACCGTTCAACCTGTCGGTTCCGGTAAATTCCTTTGTTTGAACGTTCTTCAGGACCGTTACGTTAGGCAAGCTGTACAGACGATCTTGCAGCACGCCGTCCGCCTTCAGCTCCGAATTGAATTCCAGAACTGTGACATGACTAACGATACCAGCTAGATCAATCGCAGCTTCAATACCGGAGTTGCCGCCGCCGATCACCGCGACATGCTTGCCTGCGAACAGAGGACCGTCGCAGTGCGGGCAATAAGCCACGCCTTTATTCTTGAACTCTTCCTCGCCCGGCACGCCGACATTGCGCCAGCGAGCGCCTGTGGACAGAATGACGGTTTTGCTCTTCAGAACAGCGCCGTTCTCCAGCTCAAGCTCAATGTAGTCGCGCTTCTCCAGACGTTTGGCACGCTGCAGCTTCATGACGTCTACATTGTATTCCTTCACATGCTCTTCAAGGCTTGCCGCCAGCTTCGGTCCTTCGGTGTACTTCACGCTAATGAAGTTTTCGATGCCGACTGTATCCATCACTTGACCGCCGAAGCGCTCAGCTACGATACCTGTACGGATGCCTTTGCGAGCGGCATAGATCGCCGCGCTTGCGCCGGCAGGTCCGCCGCCGACAATAAGCACGTCGAAAGGCTCTTTGTTATCGAACTCGGATGCGTCGGGAGCTTCCACAATTTTAGCCAGAATCTCCTCTATGGACATACGTCCGCTTCCGAAAAACTCGCCGTTCAGGAATACGGAAGGAACAGCCATGACATCTCTGCTCTCCGCTTCTTCCTTGAATACCGCGCCGTCAATCATCGTATGCGAGATGCCTGAATTAAGGATGCTCATCAGGTTAAGTGCCTGTACAACATCAGGACAATTGTGACAGCTCAGGCTAATGAACGATTCAAACGTGTATTCGCCCTTAATGCCTTTGATTTGATCAATGACACTTTGGTCAACCTTCGGGGCTCTGCCGCTTACTTGCAGCAAAGCCAGCACGAAGGAAGTAAATTCATGTCCGAGAGGGATACCAGCAAAAACGACACCTGTATCTTCACCAACACGGTTCACGCTGAAGCTAGGCGTTCTAGCCAGTTCAACCTTCTCGACCGTAATTCTGGATGTCATGCCGACGAGTTCATCCATAAGCTCCAGCATGTCCTTGGACACGGGATCGGATGCCGCGCTGACCTTGATCAGCACATCGCCTTCCATAAGCTGAAGGTATTGGTTTAATTGTGCCTTAATATCTCCGTCTAATACCATAGGAACAGCTCCTTAGATTTTGCCTACCAGGTCAAGGCTTGGCTTCAATGTGGAGCCGCCTTCTTGCCATTTTGCCGGGCATACTTCACCTGGGTTGTTGCGTACGTATTGAGCCGCTTTGATTTTGCTTACCAGCGTGCTTGCGTCACGGCCGATGCCGCCAGCGTTGATCTCAACCGTTTGGATAACGCCGTCTGGATCGATGATGAATGTACCGCGGTCAGCCAGACCGTCAGCTTCGATCAGAACGTCAAAGTTACGGGAGATCGTGTGCGATGGGTCGCCGATCATGATGTATGTGATTTTGCCGATTGTCTCGGAGCTGTCATGCCAAGCTTTATGAGTGAAGTGAGTATCTGTCGATACGGAGTACACTTCAACACCAAGAGACTTCAGTGTCTCGTATTGATCTTGCAGGTCGCCCAGCTCAGTCGGACATACAAATGTAAAGTCAGCAGGGTAGAAGCAAACTACGCTCCATTTGCCTTTGAAGTTAGCTTCGGATACATCGATGAATTGACCATTGTGGTATGCGGATGCTTTAAACGGTAGTACTTCTGTTCCAATAAGAGACATGTTATTTCCTCCTGAGAATGGTTTATTGTTTGTAATGATTATAAACTAATATTAATTACTAGCGGACAACTTGTCAAGTGTTTTGCAGACTTCGACATAAAATGTTGATTAGACATTTTCTATCGTTTCTATTCCTATCCGCCAAAAGTCTATCCTTACCAAAACTATCTACTATTATACACAATGATGAGAATGATTGCCTATGATGCCATCGTTCCTTACGACCTCGTTCATCTTATTGACATAATTGGATGCGAAGCCGCTATAATGCGCCTCACCCTAACTCTTTTGAGCTATGGAAAGGCTCTCTTCGCACTTGCTAAGATAAATGAAAAAGGCAGGGGAAGAACATGTCAAAATGGATCATGGCAGGATTAATCGGGATTGCCGGATTGTTGGCCATCCTGCTGCTTGCGACGCAATTGCCCGAAAAAACTCAAGATGCCAATAATGGAGCAGTATTCACCGTTCAAGGCAGACCTATTGACGCTAAAGCCGCGCTGCAAATTTACCAAAGCATGTGCATATCTTGTCATGGTACGGAGCTGCAAGGACAAATCGGACCTGCTCTTGCGCATGTTGGCACGAAGATGAGCAAAGAAGAACTGTACAGAATGATTGCAAGCGGACGCAGGGGTATGCCCGCATTCGAAGGGCGGCTGTCCGAGGATGAGATCATCACCATGACAACCTGGTTGGCGTCACTTCAATAAATAAAAGGCTGTCCCATCGCCTGGACAGCCTGGTTTCTGTGTCGTCATGATAGCTACCGCCTTCCCATCCAGCCTTGCTCATAGGCATACCTCGCAAGCTGAACTCTGTTCTCCAGATGCAGCTTTTGCAAAATGTTTTTGAGATGATTTTTGACCGTATGCTCCGAGATATCCAGTTGAACCGAAATGTCTTTATTGCTAAGCCCTTTGGCCACCAATCCCAATATTTCCTGTTCACGGCTCGTTAAAGGACTGACATAATACTCGTCGACCCCGACAGGCGACATCTCCTTCAGTATTCTAAAGGCAAGCTCGCGAGTCATAGGCGCCTCGTCAACGACAATGGCCTTCAAATATTCATGCCAAGCCTGCGGGTTCAAGTTTTTCAACAGATAACCCTGCGCCCCTTTCTTTAATGCGTCGAACAAATGGACGATATCATCCGATACTGTCACCATGACGACCTTCAAATAAGGATAACGCTCTTTCAGCTGCTTAGTCGCTTCCAGTCCGCCCATTCCCGGCATCTGGATATCCATCAAGATCAAATCCGGCATCCATCTTTCGCTCAGATCAAGCGCTTCCTCCCCGCTGCAGCCCTCTGCCACGATCTCAAAGGCGGGGTCGCTCTCCAGGATCATGCGTATTCCTTCTCTGGCAACTGCACTGTCATCAATGACCATCACTTGGAACTTTTTTATGGCCGTCTCCCCCTTTCTGAATCACAACCGCCGTCTTCCCCGGGCAGCTGCGAATGTCCAGTTGCCATGCCATCGCCCTGGCACGATCACGCATCATTTTCAATCCGTATCGACCGGCTTTCTCTACATCCTCAGGAAGAAATCCCTTCCCGTCATCCGTTATGCCGCAGCGCCATCCTGTATCCGTCGGAATAGCCTTTATCTGCACTTGCGCCGCTCTCGCATGCTTGTGAATGTTAAGCAGCGCCTCCCGGAGAATAGCCAGCAGCTCCACCTTTTCTTTGGAGGTTAGCCCCTGTTCCGGTATGGACCAAGCGGTGTCGAACCGTAAATCAGTCTCGCGGCGCAGCTCATTCATGAGGCTGTCCACAGACTGCAGCCACGGAATCGCGTTCATGCTGGGTGCATGCCGCAAATTGGCTATAGCTTGCCTCACGTAATCATTGGTCCGATGCACGCTTTCTTTTAGCTTTTGCCAGGAGGGAACCTCTGTCAGCTTCATCGTTTCCATCCTGCCCATCTGCGCATTCAAGAAAAACAGGGATTGCGCGATACCGTCATGCAGCTCGCGCGCAAGCTTCTCCCTCTCCTCCAGCGCGGCTTGAACAGACTTGGCTCGGTTCAGCTCCGCCTGGCTCTGCTCGATCATGCGAAACAATTGAGTCAAAAACAACAGCGAAACAAGCAATACCATTACAGGCGCAAGCCAGTTGCCCAGCTCCATCGAAATATAGGGCAGCAAAAATTCATGGCGTACGTACTCCCAGATGCCAATGGTCAAGGTGGGAATGGTCAGAATAAGCCATTTGATTCCTTTGTATGTCATGTCCAATTCTCATCTCCTTGAGCGCATGCTTAGCTCCTATCCTTCCTTAATCCGATTCATCTGCCCCATAATATCCGCCATATCCGTCAGCTCGCCTTGATGTCTCTCCAGCACGGTGCCGTCCGGTGCGATAAGTATCGTTAGCGGCAATCCGATAATTTTATATGATGACTTAAGCTTCATCTCGGGGTCCAGCGCAATAGGGAACTGGAGCTCATACCGCTCGACAAACTTCTGAGCGGCTGCCGCATCTTCCCCGACATTGACAGCCAGCATCTGAACGCCAGACAACTTATAGGCCTCGTTCAACAGAGGCAGCTCATTCACGCATGGGTTGCACCAAGACGCCCAGAAATTGACCATAATGCCTTGACCCTTGTAATCCGACAATTCTACCGTCTTGCCTTCCAGATTAACCAATTGGAACGCTGGCGCCTCGTGACCCGGCAAAGCAACTCCGGGAGTATCCGACTTAACGGATACCCACGCATATACCGCTCCTGCGGCTAATAGAAGCAGCACAACATACTGAACCCATGTCCTGCGAAAAACGTTCATTACTACACCCCGCTTCCATGTGCGGAAGATAAGCCGAATAATTGCCCGAATGCCTCATGCAGGCCAGCTTCGCCATACGCGGCGCGAATATCCTCCCTGCGTCCGTCCAACAGGATATGTCCGTCTCGCAAAAACACAATCCGGTCTGCCAACGCCTCGGCAATTTGCAACTGATGCGTCGAGAACAAGATCGTCTGACCGCGGGCTGACGCCTCCCGGACCAACCCGACAAACGATTCCATCCAGTATGGGTCAAGTCCGTTCGTCGGTTCATCCATCATCATAAGCGGAGGCTCAGCCAGCATGGCTTGGGCGAATAACACGCGTTGGCGCATGCCCTTGGAGAAAGAGGCGACCGGCTTGCTCCCCGTATCCGACAGACCGACCAAGTCCAGCGCATCCGCCGCGCTTTTCTTGCCCAGACCACGCAGCTTGGCCCAGAATATCATCGTATCCATTGCAGTCAGCCCCGGGGTAAAGCGATAATCATCCGGCATAAAGCCAATCTGGCGGGCATACCGCCGTCTGTCTTCCCCCCAGCGTAAGCCATTCACGGTTATAGTCCCTGATGTAGGACGCATAATCCCTGCCAGCATGCGCAGCAGCGTGCTCTTGCCCGCACCATTGCCGCCGCACAAAGCGACCGATTCGCCACGCGAGATGCTCAGTTGGAGCTCCTCTATGACAGTTTTGCCCTTAAAAGCCTTGTGCACCTTTTCCATATGAACAAAGGTCTCAGACACGTCCTCTCCTCCTCTCCCACACCACATACGCAGCTGTCAGCGTAATGCCGATCCAGGCCAAAGCGCCCGCAGCGAATACAGGCGTTCCCCAGGAAGAGCCTATCCATACCATCCAATCGTAATACTCGGGACCGAGGGTGGAGCCTCCTCCCAGCTTCACAACGGTGAACAAACGGGTCAATTCCGCCGGATTCAAAAAAGTCAGGGCGACAACGGACGGTTTGATCCACATGTATGGCATCATGCCCAGCGCCGCAATAAGGAGAGACGGCCAGGCGATGATGGCGAAAAACCAAACGCCCACCGAAATCGTAAGCGCCTGCCACCGATTGCGCGCTAACGTGCCGACCATCATGGAGATGCCGAGAAAAAACAGTGACAGCATAACCGAAAAAAAGAGCAGACGGACATAGGTGAACGTATCCCACCCTCCGCCTAGCAGCCAGCCGGCAACACCCGAGATGCCAAAGCCCATCGCGACAACAGCCAGCATGACCGCAGCAAGTCCGATATACTTGCCGATCAGGAATGCTCCTGTCCCTAGCGGATAGGTCGACAATAGCTCCCAGTTGCCTTCCTCCTTCTCGCCCGTTAAGGAGAACGAACCCAGCATAAGTGCCATTAATGGCAGCAGGTAGAGCGCCAAATTCAGCATCGTGCCGCTCATGCCGGAATAGCCTTTCACATATCCTTGCGAGTGAATCAATAGCAGACTAAGCATAAATAGTGCAAAAAGGGCCGTAAAGGAATAGGCCCATGGATTGCGAAAACCGATTTTCATTTCTCTAGCTGCTACATAGGCCGTCTCCGTCACGACGCATGTCCTCCGTCCTCATGACCATTCTCGTTGGAAGTATGGTCGTCAGAACTATCCATATGGCCATCTCCGCCTTCATGATGGGCGTCTTCCTCGCCGTCATGACCGTGACCATGCATATCTCCCATATCCATCATGTCGTGATTAACCTCCCATGAATGACTGGACAGTTCTTCGGCTGTCATCAGCGTACCCGCGCCTTGCTCGGCGATAAAGGCTTCCGCATCCGCTTCTTTCTCAAAGGATACGACCCCATATGCCATCGGCGTTTTGTAATTGGCGTCGTAAGCGTAATAAGCCTTCTCATAACGCAGCCATTGCTTGCTGTTATAATCGCGAACAAACTCTGCTCCGATCGTATCCGTGCCGTTTTCTGTCTTCCATTGATTCAGGCAGCCGATATCGTCAAACTTCAGTGATTGCCCATCCTTAGTTACGATTTGCGTAGCATATTGATCGTCCTTTATAGCCATCTTGCAAATGGCGCATACATCCGTTTCTTCATTAATCGCCTGAGGCTCATACTTCTCCCCGCCGCAAGCGGCAAGCAGCAATAGCATGGCGGCCAAGCCTACCAATAAAAATCCCATTCTCTTTTTCATTCTTTTTGTCTCCTCATTCTATAAAATAGCGCGCTTGAACCGAGCAGCAGTCCTAATCCGATCATGCCGGAAGCCGGGCGGCCTGCGCTTTGCTCATCGATCCCAGAGGGCGGAACCATAAGCGGCGCACCATCATAGGACCAATTGGCCCGATCTGTCTGAAAAAGCTCCTCAAGGAATACCATGCCAGGCGACTGGAAAAACAGCTGAAATGGCGCTCGTTTTTGCGTTAAGCTCTGGAAAAAAGGATTGATCGCATAAGTCAGATCGCTATAACCGTCTCCATCCGCATCTACGCCTCGGAAGCTGTCCCAATAATTCCCCGTCAAGTCATTGTCATGGCTGTCCCGCGCTTGCGCGTCCGAGACGTTGCCCAGAAACATATGATTGGAGAAGGAATTTCCGGAAGAACTGATTAATTGCAGGCCGATAAAGTTGTAGGACACCCGGTTTTGCTCCAGCCGATTACCAGTCGATTGCTCCACATAAAAACCTACCCGGTTGCCCTCCACAATGTTGCCTGCAAACACAGAATCATGAGCATCATAAAGCAATATGCCCTGTGAATTCACATTTTCGCTTTGCTTGGAAAAACGGTTGTCGCGAACTTCAACCCGGCGGGCCGTCATCACCATTGCACCCGTTACATTCAGCTTGCCTTCATTACGTTCAATCACGGTTCCCTCGGTATACATACAGTGAACGCCGTAACGGGAGCGCTCAATCAGGTTGCCGGATACAACGGCATCATCGCTGTTCTCCATATAAATTCCATCATGCACATCCGCTATGCGATTATCGGTCATCCTCCAGCGGTGGGCATTGTACAGATCAATGCCGTTGCCCTTGCTGGCCGTGCGTACCCCATCTACAGCCCATTCGATAGTCGTACGGGCAATCTCCCCGTCGTCCGCATCACGCACCGCGATGCCGTCTGCTCCCGTTCGGATATACAATCCATCAAGCTGAGTGCCGCTCCCTGCAACCCATATGGTCGGCTCTTGCTTAAGCGCTTCATCCTCGATGCGCAGCCCCTCGACCCTAACGCCGTTAGCCTCGATGCGCAGTGCAGATTGCTCGGTGCCATTGCGCAGTATAACTTCGCCTGCCCGCGCCGCCTTTACAGTAAGCGGCTTATTAAGCGTAACAGCCCCTTCGTATATCCCCGGCTCGAGCTCAATCGTCTCGCCGGGATCAGCTGCGTCCACGATAGACTGCAAGCTCACGGCTTCAGCATGAACAGACCCGGGAAGCATCCACAGCGGGACAGCAGCCAGGATCAGAATGCTCCACCTGAAGAAAGACGGGATCATTTGACCTCCACCCATACCTTCTCTGTCAAATGAATATCATCGACATAAAGATGAATATATACCGTCTGAATGCCCTTCTTAGGGAAGGTGAACGAACCCGTAAATACGCCTCCGCCTTCATTGACCGCATCTACTAGTACAGGCTTCGCTTCCGTTCGGAAGTCAAAGGTAACGTTCGCTTCATCCGATACCGTCATACCCGTGAACGTGGCGCGAAGCGCTGCTGGGCTACCCGCTGTGATCACCTCCGGCGTCGTCGTCAGCTTGGCTTCAACATTTTCCAGATCGACAGGCTGCTCGCTTGAGCAACCGACGAGTGCCAGGACAAAGACGCAAAAGACTATGATTTTCTTCATTTCCACTCTCCACATACCCTCACCACCTTGGCCTATCTGTTGCAACAATCCGATTGTAGCAATAAGGGCCCTCCGCTTCCTATGACTCTTTCGAGTCATTCTTGGCTGGAAGTTCGACAGCTTTGTGACTCCTTGCATTGGCGCTAAGCTTGCGTATCCAATCCCCATATATAGAAAAAAGCCCCTGGACGGTATGGAACAACCGCCCGCCGGGGCTTACATGCTTTATGCTTTTTAATTGAAACGCTTTAATTCATTCCCTTACTTTTGCTTGTCATAGGCGTAGAGATCTGCCACTAGCGTCATCCACTTGCCCGCCAGTCCGACCCATACTTCCTTGTAGGTCGCACTGTTCATCTGCGGCCAGTAAGGGACGTCCTCGTTCTCGAAGGTTTGGATGCCTACCGGGATTTCGCCGACCATCTCGCCGCTCAAGACGGTATATTGCTGGGCAAAGTTATAGCCCTCTCCGTACATGAGCGATTGGTTGAACGGGTTTTTGCCCACGATCCAGTGCAGTTGTTCCTCTGCGATCTGGATGAGCTTCTGATCATTCAACAGAATACCCGCCAGCGCCGCAGCCTTGCCAGTGGATAATACAATCGCGTTGTTGCCTTTGAAGGAGAACCAGACAGGGAATCTCTTCAAATAATATTCATCGTTCAAGCGGACGGCCTGCTGAAGCTGCTCGCCGTATTGCTCCTTGGCTTGGTCGCCGACAAGCAAGTGCTGGACGTCGAAGCTCGCCTGATCCTTATGCTCGTCGATATGATAAATACCGCTTGCGAGCATGGGATAGGGTGCTGTATAGGCTGTCAGGAACTTGATATAGGAGCCGTATCGCTCCACCGCGCCCATCCAGTTTGCAAGCTTCGGATGATCCGGCTGTGAGCCAATGATTTCACTGAAAGCCATCAGATAAAGATGTTCCCTCGCCTGGTGGTTGAAATGCATTGCTACTTTTTGCTCCGGATTGCGATAGAAGAAGCCCGACACAACCTCGCCCGCATCGGTACGGATACCTTTCGTCTCTTGGGATGCCATGACATCGTCCAGGTAACGCTCGGCCTTGCGGGCATACTCCTCTTCGCCAGTCAAGCGGAATAGCAAGGAAGCCGCCCATGAAGCGGTAGCCAGGAACAAACTCTCTGATGTCATATAGGTATGCTCCCAGAAGATCGGAAGACGGGAGAAGCCGTCCTTCTCGAACTCTTCGACGGCATAGCGGAAGTCCTGTACGGCAACCTGTGCCAGCTTGTCCTTCAAAATATTGCCTTCCTCCATCAGCATGGAGATTTTCGCTTCGATACCGGCGCAGATGAAGTTCTCATAAGGGTTGTTATGGACACGGGCGTACATATCGTCCATATTGCCGATTATGCCGTCCGACCAGATGCGAATGCCGGCACTTGTGGCGCGATATCCGTCGCCGAATCTGGTCTTCAAGAGAAAGTCAACGCCCCACTCCCCTTCTTCCACTAATCGCAAATAGAGCGGCAGGTTATGATCCTTCACCTGCTCCGCCATCTCATACAGCGATAACGCCACTTCAGCTGTCTGAACCAGCTGCTGGGAGACGTCTCCGGCATCATGCCAGCCGCCGTTGAAGATGATCATGCCTCCGTTATGCGTCGCCGTAATATCCTCATGACAAGATCCGTGAATGCCATGAATCGGGCAGCCGCAGCGCTCGCAATAGATGAAGTTGAGCGACTTCCAAATGGAGTCCTCCCATCGATCCACGCTAGAGCCGATTCGGAACGGCTTAGATATCAAGTCGCCAATCCGAATGACATAGGTTCCTTCTTCCGCAAGCGGAGTAAAATCGGCAACAGAGAAGGATCCGATCGTCGTCTCTGCCCCCTGTACCTGGCCGCTGAACTTCTCCTCACCCGTCTCCAGCAGCATGACGCTGAACGAAGCCTCGCGCTTGCCTGCAATCAGAACGGTCTTGGCGTGATCGGGATGATACCCGTTATGCGAGAAGATGACATCCTTATGGCGCGGCTGCCAGCCCTTGGAGATGTTCGGATACTCCACCTTCTCCAGATAGACGTTTTTGATGGAATATTTTACGGTATCCCCGGTTGCCCGGTCTTTGCCATACATATCGTATTTGAAGCTCAGCTCGGTAATTTCGTCCCTTGGCAGATCAGGGATTTCCATCGAGCACTGATTCCACTTTTTATTTTTCAAATTGATTACGTTAAAGCCTTCACGGTAATACATATCCGGGATTTTGATCTTACCGTCATTGCGAATGGCTACCTTGATATGAGGGTTCGCCATGCCGCTGCAATCTGGGTAGATCTCGAAGGAGATGCGATTGTAGCTCTCCCAGTTCTCATGATCAAAGGAACGGTAAGTAGCAACAGGTCCGTATGTGCTATAGTCGCCATCGCTAGGAGAGCCTTCCGGCCAATGATCCATCAGATTCGGAGAAGTCAGCTCCAGCATACCGCCTTCGACGAGACGGGATTCGCCGTCGCCTCTATGCTTCCACTGGTCGGCGCCATGCTCCGGGTCCAAGATAACGACGCGGTCCAGCACCTTCTTCTTCAGGCTGTCCGCTTCCAGCGATGCCCTCTCGTCAATCTTGAGCGGCTTATGAATAATATTCGATAATGCTATTTCTTTCTCCAGTTGATTGGATGCCACTTTCCATTCCCCCTGACACTCGGATGTCTATTTGGTAACGTTACCAAATTTCAATGTTAGAACAGATGCCTACTTAATTGGAGCATAACAAACGCTTGTGGTTGTGTCAATGATAACAGCATATCATCCCATAACATCTGGTTTCTTTCATCATAATTGGAAAAAACAGCCCTTGGTGATGTAATCACAGTACTTCCTAGTAGATATTCACTTGTATACGCAATCACGCATGAATGAATTCATTCAGCTAGATATTTGGTACTGTTACCAAATTAAAAATAAGGGCTCTCTCGTTCTATTATACAGATTACTTTGACCTTGAAGACCAACGTTTATTCTCCTTAATCCAGCATTGACAACAGGCTTCCTATCGCAGTACAGTAATGGTAGTTAAGTGCTTAACTAAAATGAAATGTGGAGGTCTTCGTTTGAAGGAGCTGCAGCAGTACGTTATCGACTTGCCTTTGCATAATCAGGTGTTCTTTGCGCTTGTGGAGGCAACGGCTCAGCTTGTTGATGTATCCGAATCGTATTGGCAATCACAGGGCGTGAACGGAGCCCGCATACGGATACTGGTGGAGCTGATGAAGGACGGAGGCACCTTGCTTCCTTCGAGGCTAGCCCAAAAAATCGGGGTTACGAAAGCCAATATCAGCTTACTGCTTGGCCCACTGGAGAAGGATGAGCTGATTCGGCGTGAGCCGCATCCCAAGGACGGGCGCAAATCGGTCATATCGATCACCGAGCAAGGACAAAGCTTGTTGCTGGAGCATCTCCCCCACAATCGGGAGAGAATTGCCGAAAGGATGAGCGTGCTGGATGAGCTGGAATTAAAGCAGCTGCACGCTTTGTTGCAGAAGCTGAAAAGAGCTTAGCTCTTTTTTGCTCATTTAGTTAAGCGATTAACTAATACAAACCTGTATTCCTATAAAGAAAGGTTGAATCCTCATGCCAATTGTAATTACTGGCGCGAGCGGAAAGCTCGGACGCCTTGTCATTCAGCAGCTGTTAAAGCACGTTCCCCCAGCGGAGATTGTAGCTTGCATTCGCAACATGGAGCACAAGCATAATTTCAAAAAGCTGGGCGTTGCCGTGCGCTGCTGCGACTATGACCAGCCTGATTCGTTAAAGCAAGCATTCCTCGGCGCTTCGAGCTTGCTGTTCATCTCCAGCCCTCATCACGATGATGACGTGCGCATGCTCCAGCATACAAGGGTCATTGAAGCCGCACAGCAAGCTGGCGCAGGCCATCTGCTCTATACGAGCTTTGCTTTTCCCGAGGACGGCACCATTTCCTTGACCCGGCTGCATGCAGCCACCGAAAGAGCCGTGCGATCCTCCGGCATTCCCTATACGATATTCCGCCACGCGTTATATACCGATTTCGTTGAAATTCTTGATCTGCAAACGACAATGGCGACAGGCGTGCTGCGGGTCCAACCCGGAGATTGGCGCTTTAACTCCGTCGCTCGGCTTGACCTCGCAGCCGCAATTGCCATGACGCTGGCCAGTCCCGGTCACGAACATCACACGTATGAATTGACTGCGCCGAAAGCATGGACCTTCGAGGAGCTGGCTGCCGCTCTGTCCGAGCTTGGGAGCAAGCCGGTCTCTGTCGTTCAAGACGCTGAGCTGCAGCATTGGATGTTCGGCTTCCTCCGCAGCATCAACACATCCTCCACGACTGGAGATTTGGAGCGGCTGATGGATCGTCCTGCAACTACGCTAAAGGAAAGCATCCGACATTGGGCCTTGCCTTCATGAATCGTTAGATGGACGAGGAAGCTTGCGCAAGCCATGCAGAGAGCTGCTCCGCTTCAATGGCATCCCCCTTGCGGAACTTTCGCGTTTTGCGCTCAGCAGGGCCGTCCCACTCGCCTTCAGGAAGCTCAAGCCCGGTTGCATGGAAGATAGTGAAGCTGACCGCATCCTTGGAGGTGGAAATTACGGCGGCGTACTTTCCGTTTTTCAGAAAATGCGGCTTTTTATACTGCAGACGCTCCTGTGCTTCCGGTATCGCTTGATAGACAACGCTGCGCAGCTCTACGCTCAGCTCCTGCTGCCATGCTTCTTTCAGTCCATCGATAAAATCCTTGATCTCTTGAATCATAATGTCTCTCTCCTTCGTCGTTATGGATGTAGTAAACTTAACTGATCTTGCAGATCGGCCTTCATAGTCTGTGCTCTCGCATCTAGCGCGCAAGCCGTGCCGGATGCCAGCCTGCGAACCTCAATCACATGTTCACCTTGTCCCGGGGGGAGCGGCATGCGAAGCACCCACTTCAGCGCCTCATCCTCCGTGTCGACGTCAATGACCGTATAATCGGCAATCCATTCTTGCTCCGGCAAAAAAGGGCCTGCTTGCATAGCCGGCGCTCCGCCGCCCGGCGGGAATACAACTCGCAATCCGCTTGAGCTTGGCAGAAGCTCTTCCGCAGACTGGAAAACGCCTGCATCTTGCAAGTCGTGCAAGAAGGCGTCTTTCGCTGCCGAATGCTCCTTACCAGCCCGTATCCCCGCCTCAAAATAACCTGTTGCTTTGACCATGACCATAAATCGCATCAATCAACACCGCCTTTACTCCGTGCTTGGCATTTCTGCTTGCATTCGGCTGCCCGCCCCGACAACAGCATCCGCTCCCGTTCGTTCCTCGTCATGCCCGCTGCGCGCTCAAACTCTGCAAGTGCTTCCTCATATCGCTCCAGCTTCATCAGCAAATCGCCGCGCACGCTTGGCAGCAGATGATACCCATAGAGCAGGGGTTCGTCATGCAGCGCATCGACAATTTGAAGTCCGAATGCAGGTCCGAAAGCCATGGACACGGCAACCGCGCGGTTCAACTCCACAATCGGTGAATAGGAGATTCGCGACAGCGCTTCATACAGAGCCGCTATCCGGACCCAATTCGTATCCTCCACGGACACAGCCTCTGCATGGCAGGCGGCAATCGCCGCCTGGAGGGAGTACGGACCTAGCGTCCTGCCAAGCCCCCGGCTGCGCTCCAGCGCCGCGAGTCCGCGGCGGATAAGCAGACGATCCCACAGAGAGCGATTCTGATCCTTGAGAAGCACAGGCTCTCCACCCGCGCCTACTCTTGTTTTCAAGCGGGAGGACTGGATTTCCATAAGAGCGACCAAACCATGCACCTCCGGCTCATCCCGGGCGATCTCGGCCAGGACACGTCCCAGCCTTAACGCTTCCTGACAGAGAAGAGGACGTATCCAATGCGCCCCAGACGTAGCGGAATATCCTTCGTTGAACATGAGATAGATGACTTCCAGCACAGCGGAGAGCCGCTCCTTCAGCTCCTCGCCCTCAGGCACCTCGAACGGAACCCCCTTGGCATTCAGCGTCCGCTTGGCTCGTACAATACGCTGGGCAATGGTCGCCTCGGCAACAAGGAAAGAACGGGCGATCTCATCCGTCGTAAGCCCGCAGAGCAATCGCAGCGTAAGCGCGACGCGAGCCTCCGGCGACAATACCGGATGGCAGGTGAGGAAGATCAGACGCAGGAGATCGTCGCCGATCTCCCCGTCTATCGCTCCGTCAATATCCGCCTCTGTGTAAAGAGTCGCATGGCGGGCAAGCTCCTCGTACTTCCGCTCGCCAACCTTGTTCCTGCGCAGCAGATCGATAGCGCGACGCTTGGCTGTCGTCATTAGCCAGGCTCCCGGATTATGAGGGATGCCGGTCTCCGGCCATCGCTCCAGCGCAATAACCAGAGCGTCCTGCGCCAAGTCCTCCGCCAATCCGACATCCCGCACCATGCGGGTAAGGCCCGCAATCAGCTTAGGCGATTCCATGCGCCAGATCGCATCAATGGTGCGATGGGCTGATACGCGGCTCACGCGTTCCTCTGCTGCTCCACTTGCTTCCGAAGCGCCGCTTCCTTCGCCAATGTCTCAGGGTCCTCCATTAAATCCTCGACATCAAATACTTGCCTAAGCTCAATCTCGCCTTGCCCGAATCCATGCGGGTCCGGCATGCGCAGCGCCCACTCGACCGCTTCTTCCCGCGACTTGACCTCGATGAGCGTATACCCCGCAATTAATTCCTTCGCTTCGGTAAAAGGACCGTCAATCACCTTCGGCTTCCCGCCCGGCTCCGGGTACGAGATCCGAATGCCGCTTGCGCTTGGCTGCAAGCCATCTGCCGCAAGCAGCACCCCCGCTTTGACCAATTCCTCGTTGTACTTCTGCATGGCATCAATGAGCTCCTGGCTAGGCATTGCACCTGCTTCCGAATCCGAAGTGGCTTTTACAATCATCATAAATCTCATATCTCTATTCCTCCCATATAATTGATCAGCATTGCGATTCCAGTCCATAGAGACCGTTATTTCTCAATGCTTCTATCTATACGACGAATCATGACCGGCTAAATCGACAGACTCGCAAATCTTTTTCTATACCAATTATGTTACTATTTTTTACAGACGCTGTATGCAACCTTCTATGCCGGATGATCAGCCTATTACTTATGCTAGAAAAAAAGCCTCCAGCTCTGAAGCGATCAGGGCTGCGCTCAGCTTTTTCGTATGGCCTAGCCCTTTCTTGCTGACAAGTCTCGCATTCGGGAGAATGGCGGCCGTCGCTTGAGCGCCGCGGCGCAGAGAAGCCGGGCTTTCCGTGCCCTCCAGCACCAGCGTCGGCATCGCAACCCCTTGCCACATCGCAGGAGACAGCGGCTTGCCCTCCATATGTCCATCCAGCAATGCCGCATCATACGGCAGCGTGTGTGCCAGCCCCGTTAGCGTTGACCATACACCCGGCATCAAGCGCATCAGAGAGACGACGAACGCAGGCGCTCCCATCCCTTTGGTCATAAAATAGCGGACCGCCTCCGCCCGCTTCCCAGTGGCAATCAGCTCCGTTACCCCTCTGGCAAACCCCACAGGAGCGATCCTGTCGGCCTTATCTACGACAAACGGCGGCTCGTGCAACACCAGCTTCTTCATCTGAACGCCTCTGGCAGCGGCCTGCATACATAGAACGGCGCCGGAGGACAATCCCCACACGTAGGCCGATCCGCCTGCCGCTTGAATTACAGCCTCCAAATCTTCGATTTCCCGTTCTATCGCGTAAGGCTTCGCATCTCCGCTATCACCGCGGCCTCTGCGATCATAGTTGTATACGGTGAATTGTCCCGACAGCAGGTCTGCTAGCTTCGCCACCCCGGCAAACTTGCGATAGCCGAATGCTCCTGATACCAGAATGAGAGAAGGGCCCTTTCCTGTCTGGTCATAGGCGATTCTGGTTCCGTCCTTCGAAAATACGTATTGCATGTGCATTCCTCCTGAATATAAACTGGCTTCTATGTACACGACGAACGAATAACGAATAAATCGACACGTTGATTTTATTTTATAAGAAAAATGTTCACAAACGTATCATTTTAATAAAAAGAGCCCGCTATTCAGAGATAGCAGACTCGTCCATTCTATTAACCTATTCAAAACCGCAGTGTTATTGCCTCTTCATCTTCACAGGCTTCATATTCCGGTCGAAAGCAACAACCGCCATCGCCGCGCTTAGAATCGCGCATAGCATATACATGAAAGAATAAGAGAACCAGTCCGATACCGTCCCCATTATGATAGCGCCCAGCGATACGCCCATATCAGCCGTCGCGATAAACAAACCCATCAGAACATTGCGGTTCTGCTTGGGCAAGACAAAGCTGAGATAGGTGGTAAGGGCCGGATACAGCAATGCTTGGGCGATGCCCATGCTTATCGCGCCTGCATAGAAGAGCACCGCGCCTGACGATGCCGCCAGACTCACACAAAGCGAAGCTGCGGCAACCAGCAGCATGGCCGTAATGATAAAAGAAGAATGCCACTTGCCGTCAGATGGAATTTTGTTGCCGAATAGAAGCCGAACCGCGACGACAACCGCCGCCTGAATCATCAGAAAGACGGCTGCGCTGCCATCTGGGACATGAACCGCATACAACGGCACAAAAGCAGTCACCGCTCCGAATACGACAGAAGCGCTTAACATCAGCAAGCTGCTCTTGAACAAAGACGGATTTGTCACAAGCTGGCCAAGCGAGCTCCATATGCCAAATTCAAGCTTCCGCTTCTCGCGAACGCCAGCCGCTCGATCCCTCTGATGCTCTATGTGCACCGAGTAGCCTGCCGCTCCTGTCAGTACCGCAATCCCTATCATCACTGCCGAGAGTACGCTCATCTGCCCCGTCTGCCAGATGCCAATCGCCAGCAGAGGCCCGATAATTCCCGGCAAATAAGAGCATAACGAATACATGGATATGCCTTGCGAACGATCCTTGTCAGGCAGGGCGTCAATGAGGCCCAATTGCAGCGCCATTGAGAAAAAAGCAGTGCATATCCCTTGCAGCACCCGAGCGGCAAAATATCCGCCAAGCCCGGTAAAAGCGTATAGCACAAGCGCGACTCCATTCAGAAGCAGGATCACGCGGAGCACCTTCACCGGACCGTGAAGCTGGATCAGATAACCGGCCCATGGACGCAAAAACATCGTCGTGAACAGATAAGCACCCATGATGATGCCGATTGTCAGATTCGACGCGCCTGCCGCTTCACCTTTTAGAGGTATGATAACATTCATAATCGAATTGGCGCTAAAATAAAACAGCGTCAACGCATAGAGCCGGAGAAACGGCCAGGTTAATGCGCCCTTCACAGCCTTCCCTCCTTCCTCCAGACTCTAGCCGTGTGCATGCCGCTCCATCCTCCCGTCATAACAAGACCTTGCGCAGCAGCTCTTGCGCGTAGAGAGATTTGACATGCTGTAGATCGGCGGCATCTACCAACTCCTCGATTCGGCCATGTCGGATAATCATAATCCTGTCGCACAGATAGGCCGCCGCCTGGATATCGTGCGTGATGAAGATGAAGCCCGTTCCGTGCTTCTCTCTCCAGCCTTTCAGCAGTTCAAGCACTTGCATCTGAACGGACCCGTCCAGCGAGCTGATTGCTTCATCCAGCAAGATGCAAGGCGATCCCGTTGCAACAGCTCTGGCGATGCATACCCGCTGCGCCTCTCCGCCGGATAGTTCATGGGGATACTTCGGCAGATAGGAAGCATCAAGTCCCACCTGCAGCAGCCGTTCTTCAAGCTCATCGTCTGAGGCACGGGGCAGCACCTCAAGCATCGCCCGACGAACATGGAAAAACGGATTAATCGATGACGTATAGTCCTGGAATACAGCGCTTAAGCCGACTCTTCCCGACTTCCGGCCGGCAACCGGCTTGCCGCCGAAGGAGATGATGCCGCTATCCGGCTTCTCGATTCCCAGCAACAGACGCCCCAGCGTCGATTTCCCGCTGCCGCTTTCACCGATAATGCCGAGACATTCACCCCTTCTCCACTCGAAGCTGATGTCGGTTAACACGTAATGACGCGAATGACCGAACCAGCCATCCTTGCGGTACGACTTGTATACACCTTCAACGTTCAACAAAGCCAGCACCTCCCATCAGCTTCATGTAATGGTGATGAAGCGGCAGCTTGGAGGAAGCCAGCTGCCGGGTATAAGTATGCTCCGCACGGGTGAACAGCTCGCTCGGGGTTCCCTGCTCCACAATCTCCCCGTCCTTCATCACAATGACCTGATCCGCAATGCGTTTCACTGCGCCCAGATCATGGGATACGAACAGCATGCTGCTGCCTGTAAGAGCGCGCAGCTGTACGAATTGCTCCATCACCTCGAATTGCGTAACAGCGTCCAGCGCCGTAGTCGGCTCGTCGGCAATGATTACATCGGGCTTAAGTGCAAGGGCGAGCGCAATCATCACCCTTTGCAGCATGCCCCCGGACAGCTCATGCGGATAACGACCCAAGACAACTCTAGGATCATTGAGTCCGACGCTCAGCAGCGCTTCTTGCAGCAACTCCTCAATCTCCATGCTGCTCCAATCGCCATGTACCGACAACGTATCCCTCAAGTGAGCGCCTACCGGACGGGAAGGATCGAAAGCGCGCATGCCGTTCTGCATAATCATGCACAGCCGCTTGCCTCTGACAGCGCGCATCTCCTTCTCCGAGAGCTCTGCCAGAGAGATTCCATTCAGAAGGATGCTTCCCGACTGGCGTAGCCCGCCTTGCAGAAGCCGGAGAATAGCCTTGCACGTCAGCGACTTGCCGCTGCCGCTCTCCCCGACAATGCCGAGGCACGCTCCCCTCGCCAGACGAAAGGAGCTGCCCGGCACAAGTACCTTGCCGGTGCGTGCCTCCCATATTCTCAAATGCTCCACTTCCAGCACATTCACCGCCATGCTACATGGCCTCCTTCCGGGCAGCTTTGGCAAGCAAGGCAGCTCCGAAGCCCGTTTTCTTCTGCCGTCCGGTATGCATTAATTTGGGGTCCAGCTGCGTCTGCAGCGAATCGGACAGGAAGTTCACCGCCGATACGACAATCATAATCGCAAGTCCAGGCGCCAGCATCAGCTCTGGTCTGGAGAACATGACCGTTCTGGCTTCATTGAGCATCATTCCCCACTCCGCATGCGGCGCCTCTATACCGAGGCCGAGGAACGACAAGCCGGAGACTTGCAAGATCATCGAGCCGAACGAGCTGCTGGAGATGACGGCGATATCCGGAAGCGCAACCGGCAAAATATGCTTCGTCATAATGTTGAGGTGGCTCGTACGGAGCGTCTTGGCGAACTGGACATAGGAAGCTTCCGCAACCTGCATAACCGCAGTACGGATCACCCGGGCGAACCACGCCCATTTCATGAGCACAAAAGCGATTAGAATATGGATTAACCCCGCTCCCAGCATACCCACAACAGCAAGCGTCATCACATACCCCGGGAAAGAGAGCATACAATCGCAAATTCTCATCAGGACTGCGTCGACCCTCCCTCGAAAGTAACCGGCGGCAAAACCAGCTATCGCTCCAATGCCTACAGATGCAGCCAAAGCCGCAAGCACTCCAAGCACGCTTGGACGTATGCCATAGATGAGACGAGAAAGCACACAGCGCCCAAGATGGTCGTTGCCCAGCCAATATTGCCAAGACATCCCTGCGAAGCGCAGATCCATATGGACCTCGTTCGGCGGATGCGGCGCAATAAGCGGAGCACACAGACCGATCAACAACGTCACCGAGAGAATAGTAAATGATACAGCCGACCATTTGTCCCTCATGATATGTAGAAGCACCTTCATCTTAATTCCTTCCTCATCTTAGGATTTAACAGGGCATTGATTACGTCTGAGGCTGTATTGAACAGAACAAAAGCAACGGCCAATAGTAAGACATAGGCTTGAATCATCGGGAAATCCCGGCTCAAGATCGATTTGACCGTAAGCGTGCCGAGACCCGGCCATGCAAACACGTTCTCTACTACAACCGTACTTCCCAATATAACGGGAATAGCCATTCCGAATACCGATACGGCTACCTGCATGGAATTTCGCAAGATGCTCATCGTGATCTTGCTCTCCGGCAAGCCGCAGGCTCTTCCGTACAAGACATAATCCTCATTCATATGGCTTAGCATAGAGCTTCGGATCAAGCGGAAATAAATGCCTGCATACCCCGCCACAATGACCGTTACCGGCAAAATGTAGCTGTCGACACCGTTCATCCCGCTGGTCGGCAGCAAATCCAGCCGGACGGCGAGGAACCATACGAGCAATGCGGCAAGCCAGTAAGCAGGCATCGAGGATAACAGAAACGACACGCTCCGTACGGAAAGATCCAGCCATCTGCCGCTCCGCAAGGCGCAGACGATACCAAGTCCAATCGACATCAGCATAATCAATAACGATGAAACCAATGTCAGCTTGACCGTATGGAGAAAAGCGGGACCTAACAACGACCAGACCGGCATTCCCGTCACAAAGGAATGGCCAAAATCAAGCTGGAGGCTTGCAAGCAGCCAATCGGCATACTGGATGAGCAAAGGCCGGTCCATACCGAGCTTCACTCTCGTCTCGGCTATCAGTTCTTCCGTCAGAACCGGCACCCCTTGCGCATGCAGCACAACCTCGGCAGGGTCCATAGGAGAGAGATGATTCAACACAAAGGTCAAAAAAGAAATAACCAGCAGCAGCGGCAACGTCATGGCAATGCGCTTAACGATATAGTTGCTCATTCGTTAAATATCCGGGCTCATTATTCGAAATACATGCCTTCGAAAGGCAGTTCAAATTGCGTTTGCTTGAAGGTCACGCCTTTTAGTGAAGCAGGGGCTACAACCGTTACACTGCCGTTTGTAAGCGGAATGAAGACTGCCTGATTATGTACAATCGTCAAAATATCAGCATACAGCGCTTGGCGTGTATTCTCGTTCGTAGAAATCATCACTTCGTCGATCTTCCGGTACAACTCCTCTGCCTGAGGAATACCGCTTGTCGTATGCCGATAGGACGACTCCGAAGCAAATGCCGCTATGGTGCTTTGGGGATCGTAGGCAAGGCCCCACGTTTGATTGAACAGAAGATCGTAATCACCGGTTGATCTCCGCTTGGCAATAGAGGTGGAATCCTCGCCGATCAGCTCCAGCTTGATGCCGATTTTAAGCGTCTCGCTTTGAAGCAGCTCCGCTTGCGTCTTCTGCGAGGAGGAGTTGACGTCATAATACAGCTTCATCGTCAGCGGAAGTCCGTTCTTTGCCCGAATGTCACCGCCGTCTTCCTTCAGCCAGCCCGCCTGCTCCAGCAGCCGAGCTGCCCGGTCCGGATCAAATGCTCTCTTTTGCAGCTCAACATCGGCGTAATGGACGTTGGAGGAGAACAAGGTATCCGCCGCCGTCTCTGTCCCGCTGAAGATGGTTCGGCTAATCGTCTCACGGTCGACTGTATGCCAGATCGCCTCGCGTACCGCCTTCTCGCTGACCGGACTATCCGATCTGCTGCTATTGGCAACAATCATCTTGGTGTTCATGGGTTCGCTGCGAATGATCTGATATTCTCCGGTTTGCGTCAACCGCTCCATCGCCTCCACATCGATGCTGTCGGCGCCTCTGTCGTCGGTGAAGACAAAGTTGACTTCTCCCTTCTGTAGAGCCAGCAAAGTCGTCTCGCCCGAAGGCAGCACCTTGGCTGTAATGCCCTTCACCTGCGGCGCCCCGCCCCAATACTGGTCGTTCGCAACGAAACGGGCATACTGATCCGTCACATGCTCAGCCAGCCGATAAGGACCCGTTCCGTTATAGCCCGAAACGCCGTCCTTCGTCTCGCCGTTCACAAAGTCATTGGGGGATAGGAATACATAAGGGCGGGTCATTGACAGCTCCAGCAGTGCCGGGTAGTACGGCTCATCCAATGTCAGCCGGACCGTATGCTCATTTATGACATCGATAGAGGATAACTTCGTGGACAGCTTGATCCAGGTATGCTTGGCGGCATTGCGCTGTACGGCCTCGATGTTCTGCTTGACTGCTTCGGCGTTAAACGGTGCTCCGTCATGGAACGTTATGTTTTTTCTCAAATGAAAGGTATAGACTGTTCCATCGCCGGATATGTCCCATGATTCCGCAAGCAAGGGTTTGATTCCATCCTTCGTGTGCTCCACCAGCGATTCGTAGACCATTCCTTGCGCAGCCATCGATCCCGTATAGAGATGGGGATTCATGTCATTGATATCTTTCGCCGTGGCAAAAATCAGCTCGCTTACCCCCTCCGTGCCGGATTTGTTGCTGCTGCATCCAGTAAGCAATGCTATGACCAATACAGCAGCCAATAGACCAAGCTTGTGTTGTTTGTTCATTCTTGGACCCTCTCCTTAATAGTAATTGTTACGATCATAATCCATTTGATTGTAATGATTACTATTATCAATGTCAATAATAATTTTCCTTCCAGCCCAGTCATCCTTCCTATCGGGAAATGAACTAACAAAAAATCGACCCCGGACAGGATCGATTTTGGTTTACTTTTACACTTGCAACACCAAAAAGATAGAGCGGAAAATCGATGATACCATAATCATGATGCTCCGGTTGATAGGAGGCGCTATCGTTCGTCATCCCTCTTGGCACTGGATGCAACTGGACTCCATTCTTGTGCATGAATCTATCCATCTATTCATCTATTCATCTATTCATCTATTATTCAACTGTCTAGTATATAAGCTGGCTGTCCTTCACATCTTTGCCTCTCACATGCCGCCCTAACGACCGGGCCAGAAACTTCCCGGTAAGCGATCGCTCCACCCGCGCTACCTCTTCAGGCGTGCCCATTGCTACCACCTGACCTCCGTTACTTCCGCCGTCAGGTCCCATATCGATCACATAATCAGCTACCTTGATCAAATCCAGATGATGCTCAATGACCAGAACCGAATGTCCGGCATCCACAAGCTGCTGCAGGCAGTCGATCAGCTTCTGAATGTCGCTGAGATGCAGGCCGGTCGTCGGCTCGTCCAGCACGTACAGATTATGGCTGCCCCGCTTCAGCTTGCCCAGTTCATAAGCCAGCTTGATCCGCTGCGCCTCGCCGCCGGACAACGTTGTCGAGGATTGCCCCAGTCTCAAATAACCAAGGCCAAGCTGATGAAGCACCTTCAGCTTATGCTGAAGATAGGTCTGTCCCTCGAAAAAACCCGCCGCTTCTTCAATGCTCATATCCAGCACATCGGCGATATGCTTGTCCCTCAGCTTAATCTCCAGCACTTCATCCGTGAATCTGGTCCCTTTGCACGCCGGACAGATCGCTTCGACATCCGGCATGAACTGCAATTGCGTCACGACGATGCCTTCGCCTTGGCAATTCTCGCAGCGACCGCCGTTTTTCTGGTTGAAGCTGAAATCGTTTTTGGTCAATCGGCTGCCAGCCGTCCCGGCCTCCTCTGCAAACAGCTCGCGTATCCGATCGAACAATCCGACATAGGTCGCCGGGTTGGAGCGTGTGCTTCGGCCGATCGGAGATTGATCAATCGTAATAATGCCTGTCAAATGCTCATGCCCCGTCAGCGAGTCATGCTCGCCCGGCTTGATTCTGGCATCATGGAAGATGGAGAATAACTGCTTGCACATCACTTCATTAATGAGCGTGCTTTTGCCCGAACCCGATACGCCCGTGATACAGGCTAGAACGCCAAGCGGAATATCCACGTCCACCTGCTGCAAATTATTTGCTCGCGCTCCACGAATCCCAATAGCTTTCCCCGTTAATGGTCGCCGCTGAGCAGGAATCCCAATCATCCGCGCGCCGGACAGGAATGCGCCCGTGACCGATGCCGGCGATGCCGCAAGCTGCTCCGCCTTGCCCTCCGCAATTAGTCCGCCGCCGTCCCTCCCCGGCCCAGGCCCAATCTCGATAATATGATCCGCGCTCAGAATCGTATCTATATCGTGTTCCACAACGATGATGGTATTGCCCAGATCGCGAAGCTTCTTCAGCGTGTTGATCATGCGGTCGCTGTCTCTCGCATGAAGTCCGATGCTGGGCTCGTCCAGCACATACAGCATGCCCATTAGTCCCGTGCTGATCTGAGTGGACAGACGAATACGCTGCGCCTCTCCCCCCGATATCGTATCGGACCGCCGACCTAAGCTAAGGTAATGCAGCCCGATATCGAGCAGCAAGTCCAGACGTGTCAGAATCTCCTTTGTAATCTGTCCGCCGACACGGGCTTTCGTATCGCTAAAGCTCAAATGCCCTAAGAAATACTTCAGCTCGCTCAGCGGCATCACGCTCATCTCATGAATATCGGCGCCGCCGACGCGGACACAAAGCCGCTGAGGCTTTAGCTTCTTCCCCTCACAATCCGGACAGGTATGCTCGATCATCACTTTTTTATAGAAATCCGCTTCGCCCTGACTGCCCTGCCGCTTCAAGAACAGCTTGTACCACCAGTTGATGATATGTACGAATCCGGCAAAGGTCATCATCTTGCCCTCATGCCGGAACTGTGTCTTGCTTGAGCTCTCGTCGGCGATAAACGGAAACTTCTCTCCTTTCGTCCCATAAAACAACATGTCCTGCACAGGGCCTGGCATGTCCTTCAGGGGCACATTCAGATCAAAGTCGTAATGCTTCGCCATGCATTTCACCAGCGACCAGATCCAGGTGCCTTTGCTGGACGTACTAAGCAATTTGGGTTCGATTGCACCAGCCAGAATGCTTTTATTCTTATCCCGCACCAGAAACCGGGCTTCCGCTCTCATGAACGTGCCAAGGCCGCCGCAGGTTCGGCATGCGCTGTCGCTATCATTAAAGGAGAAATAATGGGGCTGGGGCTCCCCCATCGTCAGATGATGCTCCGGGCAGGCGAATTGTCCGTAGAACTTCTCCGCATCGAATGTCGCCCCCTCTGGGACAGCAACAATCTCGAAACGGATGAAGCCCTCCCCGACCAGGCTCAGGCTGTTTTCAATCGTCTTGGTCAGCACCTTGTAAATATTCGGCTTGACAATCACCTTATCCACGACAATCTCGATCCGGTACTCCGCTTCCTCCTCCAGCTCGACATGATCGGTGAGATGGGTGCGTACGCCATCAATCAAGAGTGTACGGAACCCGTTGGCGCGGATTTCATCAAAGGTCGTCTCATACGTCTCTCCATACAGCTTGTATACCGGCGCCAGCACCTCCAGCTCCGTCCCTTCGGGCAGCTTCTGAATATGCTCGATCATCTGCAAGGAGGAACGGATCGGAATGGGATGATCACATAGCGGACAGCTTGCTTCGCCCGTCGAGGCGAAGAGCAGCCGCAGAAAATCATAAATATCCGTCATCGTCCCGACTGTGGAGCGCGGATTGAGAATGCCCTTCTTCTGTTCGATAGCAATGACCGGGGAGAGTCCATACACAAAGTCGACCTCCGGCTTCTTCACCTGGCTCATCCGGCTCTTGGCATAGGTAGACAGCGAATCCAGAAACCTCCGCTGCCCTTCGCCATAGATGACATCGAACGCAAGCGATGATTTGCCCGAGCCGCTGACGCCGGTAATAACGGTGAGCTTGTCCCGCGGGATATTGACGTCGATATTTTTCAGATTGTTTTGCCTGGCTCCGCGTACCTCAATGAATGTTTTCATCCGTTCATCCACATCTCCATTTCGTCACGATCATACGCATAGGCGGGTTCAAGCAGCGGCACTCTGCTCTTTGGCGTAGCCTTCGTCTCCGATTCCCATTTGGTAATCAAGCCTTGCTCGGCAAGCAAGTCGCAAGCCGATGCTATGGGACCCGCCTCAACCGGGATGAGCATGCGGAATTTCATATCCAGATTCGTAACGGTGCGAATGTCCGCCTCTTCCTTCAAGTAGGCGATAATTGGCTGGAACATCGCTTCCGCCCGCTGTTTCAAATAGCCATCAACAAGCCGCAAAGCGGCCTCTACTTTGCTCCGGTTCACCTCGGCGCCTACCAGCTCCGTATAGACCACATTGAAAAAGTCCGGGTTGAAGCGGAGCGCCTGCTGAACGACCTCGCGCATAGGAACCTCGCCTTGAAGAACCACTTCAATCTGGGCCAGCCCATCCGCCATCTTGATCACCCATGCCGCACTGTAGATCATATCGTCCTTGACGTACAGCCATTTCTCCGCTTTGGCGAGCATTCCCAAGGCATGGCAGCCTAGCATGACAAGATGCAGCTCGCGGTCCCGGTTGCCAACGTGGCGGATTTGCTCCATATATTCGATAATCGACTCATCCTTCGTGAAGAGCAGCGTGCTTCTCACCAGCATAGAGTGACTGAAGGCGCTTTGCATGGAGCGCTCCATCCAGCGCTTGAACTCGTTGCGCGTCTGAATGCTCGCGTTGATCGGAATATCCTTTTCCACAAAGCAGGTATAGACCGTCTCCAGCTTCTGATCATGAACGATAAGCTTGAGATCGATATCGGACTTCTCCCATACCTGATCATAGGACATGCTTCCAAGCAGAATCGCGGCTATCACTTGGTCATCTCCTTTAATCTTCTCTACAAAAATCTCCAGCGCCTCGCGAAAGACCGCCGTCATCGAGCTTGCATGGCTTACTTCCATTCATCCCACTCCTTCTTGGCTGCTTTCAAAATAATCCTCTCTACGACTGATGCCATTCACGGCGAAAATTTATCATTTTTGTTAACGATTCCATATAATTAGTTAAATAGTACCACTTCCCTTTATAAACAGGCTATATCAAAGATCCATGACCGTTTTCCATAAAAATAATGAGAACCCCTATTGTACGAGGTTCCCTTGTGTATGGTTATTCCATTGAAAATTCATATCTTCAAAAAGGCTTCTAGTCATCCTGACTACTTCATAATCTTCTTGAATGAAAGGTTGGTTTTATTCCACTCATCATGATTGCCAATACCTTCAAACCATGATTCCCCCACCTTCTTTCTACAATTTAAAAGGATCTCGCAACTCGAAATCCAAGATCATCGATGCGGAATGTCGGATGGCTGCGGCGGCGGCATGTCGCTCCGCAGCCTCTGGCCTCCTCCGCCCAACTCCCGCCGCGGAATACTCTATAGGTGCCGTAGACGTTCACATCATAGAGATCCCAGCACCACTCCCATACGTTGCCCAGCATATCATGGAGTCCCCATGCGTTAGGCTGCTTGCTGCCTGCCTCCTGCACTTTGCCCTCCGCATTGTCCCGGTACCAAGCGATGTCATCAAGCTCGCCGTATCGGTACCCGGTTGTACCGGC
Organism: Paenibacillus sp. NPDC057967; assembly: GCF_042887015.1. NCBI lineage: Bacteria > Bacillati > Bacillota > Bacilli > Caryophanales > Paenibacillaceae > Paenibacillus > Paenibacillus sp. NPDC057967. The sequence continues at coordinate 215,539 of NZ_JBHVQB010000006.1, read as the reverse complement.
TTTGCACGCATATTGCCACTCTGCTTCCGTCGGGAGTCGATAGCCATTGGCGTCCAGGTTACAATCGACATGGTTGCCGCCATTCATTGAGTAGTATTCTTGCAGACCTGAATGCCGGGAAAACAAATTGCAAAAAAAGATGGCCTCGTCCCATGACACTTCCACAACCGGAGCCCCAGGAAGAACATACGGTTCAATAGACTGTTGCAAGATGGCATAATACAACTCATTCGTAACTGGAACCGGTGCGAGCATAAAGGAATCCACCTGCTCCGTCCATTGCGTCTTCTTCCGATCATCCCTTAAGGCGACCTCGCCTGCTGCAATCTTACTCATCGGATAATGAGCATAACCTCTGTTTGACAGTGACACCGTTCATCCCCCTTCCAAACTATATGCTTTTCGATAATGCAACTATAGCATTCACCAGGCGGCTAGCCGCTTCGTCCATTGGCCAATCTGTTAACGCATACTTCCGCTACCATGCCAGTAATTCATAAAGAATACATAATTTTCACTTATGCTGTCAAAAAAAATCGCAGCCCATCGGGCTGCTGATTCTATACTAATCCTATGTATAGGAGAGCAATCCTGATGAACCAAGCTGAATGATTACGACTTGGAACGCAGCTTGCGTCTCTTGTGATTCCCAATCTTGATCCACACCTCCCGGTCATCATCTCTAAACAAGCGGACACCTACAAGTTTAAGAGGTGTCCAGATTTCAGTGAAATAATATGGGGGCATGTAGATCCTTCCTTTTCCTCAAAATCAAATGCAATTCTTTATCTTTATGCAGCTCTACATGAAAATAGATTTATTACCTCTTATTATAAGACCATTTCCCCAAAATAATAGTCCATTAAGCATACGATATTAGGCAAATCGTATTACATTATGATTACAAAAAACCAACCAGTTCTACTGGTTGGTTTTTTATCCAAAATTATACATATACTATCACCCAAAAGCTTTCACCCCTCGATCGGCGGATCGTTTCTCAATCCTCTACTCTATCCTAGCTCTCAATTGGCTGCATGGTCGGAACAGAGGCTCCGGATTGTCTCTGATTACGCAATAGACCAATTTCTCGATCGGAAGGGAAAGCTCTCTCACAGACTTACGATCAGCAGCGAATACAGCATCGGGCTGAGCTGCTTGACATTCCCGCAGCCTTAATCGTGCACGGAACAAGATGGAGCGGACTGCTGACATGGTCGTACACAACCCGCTGGCGATTTCATTCATGGTATAGCGGAAATAATCGGCCAGCAGCCATACAACGACTTGCCTGAGCGGCATACAACGAGCCACCCACTCCATCCAGCCTCGCACTTCCGCATAATCAACATCCGTGACAGCACCCGTCTCTGCCGTATCCAGTTCCTGTATCCCCGGCCCGCTTCGCCGGTATTCGTCATGCCACCGATTTTTGGCTACACGGTACAAGAAAGGTCTGACCTCCTTGATATCGCCCTTCCTTACGTAATAGCTGAATGACTTGACCAACGTCTCCTGATAGAGGTCCTCGCCATCCCATACGGAGCCTGACAAGTAGCGGCAGTACCTGCGCAATTCCGGCAAATGCGACTGTACGAGCGTTTCAAATTGGGTGGAGGACATAAGCATTTCTCCCTTCTATTCTGTATGAGGCACTTCCAGCATTAGTTTGGCATGTTCAACTGACAGCTTCACTTTGTTTTGAATACCCAGCCTCTGTCTCAGCTCTTCAGGAATCTGCAGTCTTCCGAACCGGTCTACGACGGCATACTCCTCGTGCTCCTCCTTTGCCCGAGACGACTGCTCCGACTGTGATGCCGACCGCTTAATCATCTCTGAGCTTGTCATTCCGTCCCGAATCGCAACGACCCGATCAACCTTGCGCGCCAAGGACAGATCATGCGTGACGATAACAATTGTCGCTCCCGTCTCCCGGTTCAAGCTGCGGAATATGTTCATGATCTGGTCGGAAGTCTGAGCATCTACAGAACCGGTTGGTTCATCTGCCAGCAGCAGAGACGGGCGATTGGCCAGCGAGATGGCAATCGCCGTTCGCTGCTGCTCCCCGCCGGACAGCTGAACCAGCTTATTGTTAATTCGATGAGATAATCCTACCCACTCGACCAATTGCTTGGCGTACGCTGAGTCGACTTTCCCGGCAACCATCATCGCCGTCTCCACGTTTTCCAGCACGGTCAAATAAGGAAGCAGATTCCGGGAATTATTCTGCCATATAAACCCCACGGTATTCCGCTTGTAGGCGACCCGCTCCTTCTCGTTAATCTGCAGCAAGTCCCATTCTCCTACGACTGCTTTGCCCGCTGAAGGGCGATCCAGACCGCCCAATATATTAAGCAGCGTCGACTTACCGCTGCCGCTGTTGCCGATAATGGCAATCATCTCTTTATGTGCAACCTTCAAGTTCAGCCCTTGCAGGGCGACGACTTCTACATCGTCCGACTTATAGATTTTCACCAATCCTTCGCAATCGATCATGCAATCCCTACCTTTCCTCTCCCAGCTTCACGGCCTGATGAACGCGCAGACGCCAAATTTGAACAGTCAGCACACAAGCTCCAATGGACAGCATGGCCAGCACAATGACAAGCAGCTGCACCGTGTCCCTCAGCTCGAATATGATCGTGAACGGCGGCACCTGAGCCCCTCCGCTAGTCTGCAGCAGCGGCAGAAACAGCTTGCTGACCAAGCGGCCGATCCCAAGTCCAAGCCCAATGGCGAGTCCCGTTGTAAGCAGCTGCTCTAGCAGCAGGATGAAGGTCAGCTGACCGCGCGCCAAACCCGTAGCGCGCAATATGCCCATCTGTACCGTTCTTCTCGCTAGACTGTAGATCCAGAAGAGCAAATAGCCGATGAAAGATACGGCGACCGATACGATAAAACCAAGCGTCAGAATGCCGTAGGTTCCCTCCCTGGAAGGAAGCAGCTTCTGCAAAATCCGTTCATTGCGCGCATCCCGCAAGCTGGAAGTTTCAATGCCTTGTTCGCGCAAATGGTTCACGACCGGCATCACTTTAGCGCCATCCTCCATATCCAGCCAAAGCGCATAAGGAGTAAGCGGAATATGATCGTATACATAATCCAGATTGGCGATGACGAAAGGCTGCTGCGGAGACAGCGAAGGCCAATATTGCGTGATGCCCACAACAACAAATTCAATCGGTACCTTCTGTACGGTCATCTGAATCAGGTCGCCTTGCTTCAAGGCGTTACGCTGGGCGAAGGATTGGGATACGATGACTCCTTGTTCATAGTTGCCCAGCCAGCGCAGCAGATGGAAGGGATGTGCCGCCTTGTACAGATCATGCCGCCACCATGCGCTGCTTGCGAAGTCGACATTGTCGATGCCCATCAGCATCCCTTTGCCTAGCGACTTGCCAGCCACAGCAAGATCCCCTTCTGTTTGAAGCACACGTACATGCGATTTCACACCCGGCATCTTTTCAAACGGGGCGAGGGGTGGCTCCGTGTAGATCGTATCCCTGGGCTGATCATCAGGGATATAGTTGCCGTTCTCATCATACAGCTGGAGCTTTCCTTCCCACACAGGCTGAAGCACGACATCGGTTCCATTGCTGTACATGATCCTCTCGCCTTCATTCCTGTCAATCGTTCGCGCCGCCGAAGCATGATAAATGCCAAGTCCCATCGTCATAACGAGCAGCAGCATTAAAGGAAAATAGCTCCTTTGCGAACGGGACAGCTGAACGAGCGCAAGGTGAAACGTAATCGGAAGCCATCTTCGCAGCATCCGATGAAGCAGCTTCAGCAGCAAAGGGAATAAACGAAGACTGACGAGTCCAGCCGAGAAGACGGCGACAGCCGGAACAAAGAAAAACGCAGGATGAATCTGCATGCCGCCGGACTGGGATTGCTGTCCTGCAAGCAGCTGACCGCTTTGGAAAAGATACCACCCGGCACCGGAAGCAAGCACCAACACGACATCGAGATACCAACGCTGCCATAATGGCCTCCGGTCGGCTCTTGCCAGCTCCTGCTTATGCCCGACGATCGACTGCCTGCCGTAACCCGCGACAGGCAGCAATCCCGCTAGAATGGCCACCGCAACGGCAGCGAGTCCGTATAAGCCGGCAGCATCGCTCCATCCGATGTCAGCATCCTTGCCGATCGCGAATTGCATAAATCCATCCGTTGTCACCATAAGCCGTGCCATTCCTGCTGCACCTAACATGCCAAGAAGCCATGCGATCGCACCCAGCAACGCTCCTTCGAGCAGGAAGATGGCATAGATGAGCCGCATCTCCGCCCCGCGGCTGCGAAGCACCGCAATATCATTGCGCTGCCGCTCCAGAGATTGTCTGGCATTGATATAGATAAAATAGAAGCAGAGTGCAAGCATAGGCGCAGCCAGTGTAAATAAGGTCATTTGCACCTGCAAGCTTTCCTTCTTGAACGTTCGGATCAGATCCAGAAAGCTTAGATCGACCCGGCTATTGCGCAGCATCTGGTACATATCCGGCTCCAGCCTCTGCAAGAGCTTCTCCAGCCTGCTCAAATCACCGCTTTGAAGATTCTGCAGATCATAAAGCCCATACCAGTTCACCGTGTTGACCGAAGCAGACAGGCTCGACATAAGCTCTTCCGAGAATACATCCGGGTCCATCATCAGAGTGCCCGAGAAGACATCCAGCCCTTGATACCAATAAGGCGATTCTGCATCCTTCGGCTGGAACACCCCTACGATTTTGATACGCAAGACCTTATTGCCTTTGGCTGTAGGCAGCGTATATTGATACACGTCGCCGACCTCCAGATAGTTCCGGCTTCGCGCATTTTCCGAGACAACCGCTTCAATAATCCCATCGTTGCCGGGTGAAGCTCCATACATCGCTCCGCTGGTAATCTCTATGTGTTCAGCCAATCCCGATTGGGACATAAGCGACATTTGCCTTCTGCGATTATCTGTGCCGCCCCCTGATACATCTAGCCGAAGCTGCGATTGCGTGACGGAGTAGGTAGCGATAGATTGCAGCAGCGGATAGTCGATCTGCTCTGGCAGCTTGTTCATCATATAGTCGTGCAGGGCAGCGAGCGCCTCTGGATCGGCAGGATCGTTGCGCATCGGTTGATACCTTGTCAGAAGCGAACCCGGCGGCGCACCCGAACCCTCTTCATGGAGCGTCGTGCTGATGATCCTGGACAAAGCGTGGTCCGTATAAAAGGGAATGCTGCTTGTAAATGAAACGGCAAGCAATAATCCAATAAAAGAGCTGATCGTCAGCGGACGGTTGTTCCACATTTTACGCCGAAGAAATCGAAGCAGCGGCTTCATTGCCCAATCACCCTCTGACCCGGCTCAAGCCCCTTCAAGATCTCTATCTCGGTAGCTGTTGTCAGCCCCACTTCAACATCCACTTCACGCTTATTGCCATCCTCATCCATAACCTGCACATAATTTCTGCCTGATACTTTCTTCAGCGCGGACGGCGGGATCAACACCGCATCTTGCTTGCGTTCCGTCACAACAGAAGCGCTGAGCGGCGTCCCGGCTTGTACATCTGCCGGGAATTGATCCAATTCGATTAGAACATACGAATCCAGCGATTCATCCTTATTTCCGGACTCGCTGGCTAACGGCATCCGCGAGACTTTACCAGGATGAGTACCCGCCGTATTAATGTTCACGCTCGCCTCCATGCCTAACGCGATCTTCTCCAGATCAGAAGCAGAGAACTTGACGGCGACCGTTAGCGTGCTCATGTCCGATATCACGCCAACTGATTCGTACGCCTTAATGGCATCTCCTATTTTCTTGTTGAAGGAAACAAGAGTGCCGCTGAACGGGGCGGTCAGCCGAGAGGCATCCCGCTGCGCCTTCAGCTCCTCCATCTCGCTCTTCAGGAGCTCGAAGTTCAAGTCGTCAACCTCGCTATGGGTATTCGCTCTGATCTTCTCAATCATGTTGAGCTCAGCCTGCCTGATCTCGATCTCCTTGCGTTTGATTTGATTCTCAAGAGTGCCGGTATCTATGACAGCAATCAGCTGCCCAGCCGCTACCTTATCGCCGGGTTGAACGAGCACTTCAGCAATTTGACCGCTATTTGATAGGAAATGCAAGCTTTCCTGCCGCTTCGACAGCAGCTTGCCCGTCGCATTCACTTTAATCTCGATCGTCGCTTTGGCTACTTTATATTCCGGTTTTTTGGAAATGTTGGGAGGCTCGATCAGCTCAATCAGCTCTGCTTCTTCCGATTGCGGCGAGAAGCTGCAAGCGGAAGTCGACACGATCAATCCCGCACAGCATACACCAAGCAGCATGTTGCGCCCATGGCGCCTAGCCCAGTCTACCATCCGCCATTTCGTAGACATGGTCAGCCACCTCCAGCATCGTTTGGTCATGTGTCGTCATACTTATCGTCATCCTCTCTTCCGAACGAAGCGTTTCGAACAGCAGCATAATCCGTTCTGACATACGAGTATCCAGCTCCGCTGTCGGCTCATCCGCCAGCAGCAGCCGGGGCCGGGGGGCGATCGCCTTGGCAATCGCTATCCGTTGCTGCTCCCCTCCCGACAGCTCATAGGGGCGATGCTGCGCCCTCTGTGTCATCCCGACCTGCTCCAAACAATAATCGATTCTATCCTTCCATTGCGCAGACGGAACGCCCGATAATCGCAAGCCCAGTTCAACATTTTCCCAAGCCGACAACAGGGGATGCAGCGCAAAGGCTTGAAAGATGAACCCGATTTCGCTTTTACGGACATGGGTGCGCTGCTTGTCTCCCATTTGATGAAATTGATGTCCGCCAACCTGAACCTGGCCTTCAGTCGGCAAATCCAAACCGCCGATTATGTTCAGTAATGTGGTTTTGCCTGAACCCGATCTGCCCTTCAGGATGGCAAGCTGTCCGGCGTTCAAGCTGAAATCAATCCCCTTTAGCACCTGAATTTCCGTCGAACCCGTACGAAATGTCTTGTAGATGCCAGATAAGCTGACGATTGGCTGCGAACATGAATCAAGCCCGCCTTCCAGATGATTCCGATCCCGATTATCCTGCGAACATGAGGCTTGTTGCAAAACCGCCACCTCCGCCCCCGCCTTGCTCCTTCTCTCCGCTCAGATTGGCTTCAGCCAGCGCATCCGCTCCTCTGCTTACAATAGCTTCGAACGCTTCATCCACACTTTTGCTTCCGCTTGACGCGGCGCTAATCTCTTCATTGGCAATCGTTGCGAAGCTGCTGCGGAAACCCTTAGGGTACCACTGCGTTGTCTCCATCGGGAGCGGCTTAAGCTTATAGAACGGCTCCAGGTTTACGCCATTGGAATTCGTCTCGTAGCCAAGGCGTGACTGCAGATCCATCGCTGTGTTCGAGCGAATCTTGGCAGCTTCATCCCCATGAACGTACTGGATAAATGCCCATGCCATATCAGCCTGTGACGAAGCGGCGTTGATGGCGAATATTTGAGATACCGTATAAGTGCTTGTCATATCTGGCGTAGCGGCGTCAACCGGAGCTGTCACAACTCCCATGTTCACTTCTTCCGGCTGGCTGCTGGATGAATCGGAGCCGTCACTCGATCTGACTGTGCTTATGGCCATGCCTCCGCCTCCAAAATTAATCATGCTGGAGTTATCGATGACCATCGCCGCCCGTCCATTATTAAAGAGCATACTGTCTGGCGAGAATATCATCCCCCCGTCTCCTTGCGGCGGCTCAGGTTGATGAATCGTCTTGTTCTGATAGCCCTCCACAACCTCACGGAAGATCTCCTTCCATTCCGGCTCCGACATCGTCAATTCTGTCGCATCCGCGTTCAAATAGTTCAAGCCTTTGGCAGCTGCCATGTCCTTAATGAGCTGGAACGCATCTTCGGCAAACATGGAGCTTGCCAGACCGTAAATCCGAGTCTCGGCATCGCCATCAGTCGGGAATCTGGCAGCCAGCTTGAGCACTTCCTCCCAAGTCATGAAATCCGTTGGTTCTGGCACGCCGTATTTGGCGAACAAATCTTTGTTGTAGTACAGCGCATTGGTGTTGAATGTAGGTGCAAGTCCATAGAGCTTGCCGCCGCCAGCATCACGCAGCAATTGAACGACACCTTCCACCATTTGCTCCAAATCAAATCCGCTTTGCGTGACCATCGAGTCAAGCTCGTATAACCTCCCTTCCGCCGCCAGCGCTTCATATTGCGCCTTAGTCAGCATGACGACATCCGGATGATTCTTGTCGATCAGATCGATCATCGCTTGCGTGGGATCTTTGCTCATAGCCGCTTCCATGGTCGAGATGACCTCGAATTGCACATTCGGATATTTAGCGCTGAACACATTGCCGTAGCTTTGGTAGAACATCTGCTCATTGATGAACGCAACCTTTAACGTTACCGGTTTGTCCGGGTCGATTCCCTGAGACTTGCCCTCTCCATTATTCGAGCTGCAACCCGCCAAAACGATGACGAACAGTAAACAATAGATGACCCCTTTTCCTAACATTTGCTTCATTCTTTATTTCCCCTTTCAAGCTTGTAATGGATATCTATAGGTCAGCATGAAGGTGTTCTCTTAGAATTGTCTTAGAGAACTTTAAACGAACCTTAAAGAATGATGGCATTTCTGTGTAATGCCGCACGCGGACCGGCAGCAGCACTGCCTGATTGGGAGCCAGAACAGCAAAAAAACCTCCATGAATGGAGGTTAATAGACAAATGGATTAAAAGTGAGGCTCACCGACTGATGAATGGCAGCTACATAGCTGGCAGTGTGAGGGTGATCTTCATGCCTTGTTGATGAATACTGGTTGCTTCAATCTTCCCGGCATGTCGCAATACAATCCACCTGGCAATGGAGAGTCCAAGGCCAGCCCCTCCTTCTGTGCGGGAGCGCCCCTTGTCTCCCCGGTAAAACCGGTCAAAGATATGAGGCAAATCCGCAGCAGCTACGCCCATTCCATTATCCTTGACCGTCAAGATGACATGCCCCGAAGCTGTCTTGCACGACAAATGAACGCTCCCGCCCCCCGGCGTGTACTTGATCGCATTATCCAATACGATCATCAGCAATTGTTGAAGGCGTTCTTCATCTCCATATACCATAATGTTAGGATTTACCTGCCACGATAAGGCAATATCCTTCAGAGAAGCAAGCGGCATAATTTGCTCCAGCACCTGCTCCGCCAAACGCCCTAATGAGACCGGCTTCATCTGAAGCTCAAGCTTGTCCGCATCGGTCTGCGACAGAGTCAGCAAGCCGTTAACCAGCTTCTTCATTCGCCGTATTTCGTTCAGTATCGTTGAGATTTCACGACTGTCCTGCTCAATCGTGTGGTCAGGGTGGCGAAGCAGCAGCTCCGTATGCGTCTGCAATACAGCCAGCGGAGTTCGCAGCTCATGTGACGCGTCGGCCACAAATTGCTGCTGCTTTTCCCAGGATGAACGAATGGGCACAAGCGCTCGATCAGCCAAATACAAACCGGCGAATACCGATACGCCCCCGCCGAACACAATGCCAATCATAATAAGTCCCAGTACAACATTCAACATGCCGATCTCCGTGCTGATATCGCTGATTAACTGTATGTAGCTGTCATCATTATCCGGTACGGAAAGATAATTCAGCCGCTTCGCATTGTCTGCGTTAATCTTAATATTAATGACCCGGTACACCGCCCCGTCATGCCGAACGTTGAACAACTCCGTCTTATGAAATGTACGCTTCAGCTTCTCCACAAGCGGATAGGGATATCTTTCCGGTATAAGCGTCGTTAAAGGGTGATGCTCCTCATCCCAAATAATCAAATTAATCGTACGCTCAAATGTACTGGCCGTCGTGCTCCAAGTCCCTAATGACGCAATGCGGGTCGCAACACCCCCGGTGATGGAAATGGCCCTCTCTAGTTGCTGCGATGAATATTCCGCTGCCCGTGTCTGCATGGCATGATCGATCTTCCCTATAATAGCGGTACGCAAGTACACATACATACTCGTTCCGAGCAAAGCAAGAATGAGGAACATGACGGATGCATTCAGCAGAGTCAGCCTAGTTTTCGTTTTTCGGAACATCGGCTTTCCCCTTTACCATATAGCCTATGCCGCGAACCGTTTGGATCAGATCAGAAAAACCTTGCGCGGTCAGCTTCTTCCTTAAATAATGAATATACAGATCCACGATACCGGCCCCCGAATCCGTATCAAATCCCCATATTCGATCCAAGATCTGCTCGCGCGTCAATATCTGATTCCTATTAATAAGAAGAAACTCAAACAGCTCATATTCTTTGGCCGAGAGCTTCAGGGGAACCTCGCTCACGAATCCTTCCTGAATTCTAGGCCGGAGGACCACTCCTCCCACTCTGATGTCCCCTGTGTCCCCGAGCTTGCCGTGTCTGCGCAGAATCGCTCTTGAACGAGCCAGCAATTCAGGAAAGGCAACCGGCTTAACCACATAGTCATCCGCCCCCGCATCCAGACCCTGAACTCTGCGCTCAATAACGTCCACCGCCGAGAGCAGCAGAATGGGCGTCATGATGCCCTGTGACCTTAAATGATGAATAAGTGCAATACCGCTCATGCCCGGCAGCATCACATCCAATATGATCAGATCATAGATGTCCTGTTCGGCCATGAACAAACCTTCGTCACCGCATAACGATTCGTGGACCGTAAAGCCTTCCTCCCGAAATACGCTGGAGACGGCATGCATTAACGAAACATCGTCTTCAACTACCAGCACCTGCATACCTTTCCAACCTTTCCGAGTCTAAGAATGCATTCAGTATAAGCGAGGAAGCTTAAAATTAAATTAGAACGATATGGCATAACTAAGGAAAAAACATAATTATCATGGCGAATTTTGTAATTTTTTGCCCTTCATTTCAGTTGTATATCCGATATAATAGGTATAAGCTTCTCCCTATCATTGATAATCTACGACCCGGAGGGGATTCCCCTATGACTGTGAATATTCTTGAACGAAATAATGTTAAGATACTGGGCTCCGGAAGCCAGACGATGATGCTGGCGCACGGCTTCGGCTGTGACCAGGACATGTGGCGCTATATCGTACCCGGCTTTGCCGACAACTATCGTATTGTATTATTTGATTATGTAGGCTCGGGAAACTCTCAACTCCATTATTATGATCCGCAAAAATATAATGATTTGCAAGGTTACGCGCAAGACGTGCTGGATATTATGGAGGCGCTTGATGTGAGAGACGCTGTATTCGTCGGCCACTCCGTCAGCAGCATGATCGGTATGCTGGCATCCATTCGCGAGCCTCATCACTTCAGCCGCATCGTCATGCTGGGACCTTCTCCCTGTTACGTGAACGATCTGCCGAATTATATCGGCGGGTTCGAGCGAACGGACATAGACGAGCTGCTCCAAATGATGCAAATGAATTTTATCGGCTGGGCCAGTTATCTCGCACCGATCGTCATGAACTCCGAGCGCCGCGAGCTGACGGAGGAGCTGGAGCAGAGCTTTTGCTCCAGAGATCCGCATATTGCCAGACAATTCGCGGAAGTCACCTTCTATTCCGATTGCCGTGTAGAGCTGGAGGAATCATCGATTCCTACACTCATTCTTCAGTGCTCGGAAGACAGCATCGCTCCCGTCGAAGTCGGGCATTACCTGCATGCCCATCTGAAAAACAGCACGCTTCGGCAAATGGCCGCCAAGGGCCATTATCCGCACCTCAGCCATCCGAAGGAAACAACGGAGCTGATCAAACATTATTTGGCGGCAAGCGGCTAACTACTATGGAAAGGCTGACGGTTGTATATGGATATTTTATTAGATACAGCTCCTTGCGGTTATTTCTCCATCTCAAGCGCGGGCATTATTCAATCTGCTAATGGGACGCTGCTGAACATGCTGGGCTACGAACGCGACGAGCTGCTCGGGCGGCATCTTGAAACCACGATGTCCGTGACGAACAAGCTGTTTTTTCACACCTATTTCTATCCCTATATTCAGCTCCACGGACATGTAAACGAGATGTATGTCTCCTTCCGGACTATCGCCGGGCAGGATGTACCCGTCCTGCTGAACGGCGTCCGCCAGCAGCGCGGCGGCGAAACCTTCATTGATTGCGTCGTGCTCGCTATGCGCAAGCGTATTGAGCATGAGAAGGATGTGCTGCAGAGCAAAGCAAAGCTGGAGGAGCTGTACCAGAAGACGAACGAAGCCAATCAGAAGCTGGAGCTGCTTCATGCCGAATATGAGGTCAAGCAGCAAGAGCTGCTGCGGATCAATCATCAGCTGGAGGCGATGGCCTGGACGGATACGCTGACCGGGCTTGGGAATCGGCGGTACTTCCAAGAGAAGCTATTGGCCTCTCTTGCCTCCTATCGCGAAGAAGGACTGCCGTTCTCGCTGTTCATAATCGATATTGACCATTTCAAGAAAATCAATGACACGTACGGACATCCCGTCGGCGATCTGGTGCTGACCAACCTGGCCCGCTTGCTCCAGTCGATGTCCCGCGAGAACGACATTGTCGCCCGCTACGGCGGCGAAGAATTTGTCGCTGTGCTGCCGGATACGGATCAAGAGGCAGGCCTATCCATAGCGGACAGATACTGTGCCACCACCGCTTCGACGCTGCTGGGCGAATACCAGATTACGATCAGCATCGGGGTTGCTACCGCAACAAGCGGAGATACGGAGCAGTCGCTGCTGAATCAAGCCGATCAGGCTTTGTATGCTTCGAAGAGCGGCGGAAGAAATCGGGCGACTCATGCTGCGAATCTCGTAAGAAGCTAATCGGCTCCCAAGTTACCAAAACGCAGAACCCTGCGTATGAAAGAGACGAGCACCGGGATTCCCGGTGCTCGTCTTTATTAATCCAATCAATAGGTTTTGCTCTTAATGCTCGCTGCTTGATGAACGAGAACTCCGTCTCACATAGACAAGATTGGCGACATAGAGGAGAAGAAGTACGCCAAGAATACCGGCACATAAGCCAAATAGGGGAGCATATTCGCCATTCTTGACCCCTAGTCCAAGCAAAGCTGAGCCTGTTGCTATGCCGATGTCCATCCCGATCAGAAAAGTGCTATTGGCCGCACCGCGTCTCTCTGGCAACGCCCGTTGAATCGTCCATGCCAGCATATAAGGCTGTACGGCTCCGAACGACAAGCCATAGACAAAGGCTGATAGTGCAAATAACGAGAAGTCTGTTGCTGCCGACAACATAGTTAAAGCAACAATGCCAAGCATAATGCCGGGCACGAGAACATACGCAGGTCCTCTCCTGTCGAATAGCTTTCCTGCCAGTGGTCTTACTAGAATCGAGGCGCCGCTAGACAGCAGGAAGAATATCCCGCCATTTATGATGCCAAGCTGCTGTCCGTATAATACAACATATGTCAGAATGCCTCCATAGCAGCATGTGAATAACATAAGCAGCGCAGCCGGAAGCAATGCGGAGCGCTCAAACATGCTCGCCAGAATTGCATGCGAACGGCGTCCAGAGGGAGCAATCGCTTGGGAGGGAGCCTTCCCTTCATTCCGTCCCCTTAAGGACAGCACTAGCGGTAGCACGGCAACCGCAGAAGCCGCCATGAACAACGCCAATGCACCAAATTGCCCATATATCCACCCGCCCGCATACGGACCGACCGCCATACTGGCCAGGCCGAATAACATAAAGGTGCCGATGCCCGCTCCTTGTTGACCTGGTGGAATCAGATCGGACACGAGCGTTGCGTAAGAGGCAGTCAAGATACCCCAGCCGATGCCAAGTCCGATACTGCAGCCGATAATCCAGCCCAACGATGGTGATAGCATGTAAGCAAGAGATGCGAGCAGGAATGCCAGCAATCCCGCGATAACGATTCTCTTTCGATTCCAGTGATCCAGCGCATATCCCGTCCATAATCGGATGAGGACTGCTGCAACTGTAATAATGGCAACAACAAGCCCTACGGCAGTCCGTTCTACACCGGTGTCCGTCAGATAAACGGGAAGCGTAGGCAGCAGCATCTGAAAGGACAAGAAGACAAGCATATTGCACATGCAGATTCTAAGGTATGCTGCCGACCAATAACCGCCATCCCCATCACTATGCTTCATCATACTCTTTTCCCCTTGCTACCCGGAATTATTGCAATCCTTTTAATGCGCCGCTCCAGGCTGTCACTTGATCCAACATATCTTGAACGGTTTTCGTATGCAGCTCGGCGGGTTTAAAGGTATGGAATTGTTCAAAATCCGTGAAGATGGACAAGGTAGGATGAACGCGTACATCCGCTACCAGCAATTCACCTAATATCCCCCGCAAATGCTCGGCTGCACGAGCGCCTCCGGTCGAGCCATAGCTCACTATTCCGGCTGCTTTGTTATTCCATTCATGATAGGCCGAATCGAGCGCATTTTTCAGAACCCCGGTTATGCTATGATTGTATTCCGCAACGATGAATATATATCCATCCATTTCATCGATTTTTTGCGCCCAGGACTTCACGCCCGCATCTTGCGGATCGCCTTCTCCCATAAAGGGTAGCTTATAATCGGCTATATCAATAATCTCATAGTGTCCATCTCTGCGCCCTTCGGCTATGCCTTTAATCCATTCACCGACTTGAGGGCTCACCCGTCCTTGACGGGTACTCCCCAATATAATGCCAATCTTAAGCTGCTCGCTCATTTGCTTCATCTCCCTTTTATATAAATTGTTCTCTATTTTCGGTTAGCCATTGTGCGAACGTCCGCGCGGGACGCCCCGTAATCTGTTCTACAGTCGGCAAGACCTGATAAGACTCCTTAGGCGGATTAGCGTGCCAGCCGACGACATAATCGATGACGTCTTCCTGAATACCGGCCTCTCGCATCTTGGCTCGTTCTTCCTCCTCTAACAATTGAACGAACCCAATATCCCGGCCAATCTCTGCACTCATTAAGCGTATCTTGTCAGATATGGATAACACTTCAGGCCCGGTCAACGTATAGCTTTTAAAGGCGTGGCCATCCTCCATAAGCACCGTTGCAGCGACGCTGCCAATATCCGCTTCATGAATCATGGCACTTAATACTTGACCGTTCAGCCCCCTGACCACACCTTCCGATCGAATGGATTCCGCCCATTCTCTTGCATTGGACATGAATTCAACAGGCGGCTGGAGATGGGTCCATTCCAGCCTGCTTGCTTCTACCGCCTCTTCTACCGGGCCTCTCTCGCCGCTCCACAATAGCGTCACTTTTCGTACGCCAGCCTTTTCAGCCAGCGCTACGATTTCAGCCCCGGTTTGCAGCGGAGCGGAGTCGGCACCGTTAAAGGTAATCAAATGCATGGCGGTTACTCCATTCAGTGCCGGAACAAGGGTCTGCGGATCGGTTAACTCCCCATATACAACCTCCACAGGCTGTGGCAGATTAGCAGTTGCAGGATTACGCGTAAGGGCTCTGACGCGAGCGCCCGAACGGACAAGCTGATCAACAACATGCCGTCCTACATTTCCGGTTGCACCCGTTACTAGAATAGTCAAAAGTTCCATCCTCCTTAGATCGATTCATTGTATGTTGAACACTTCTAAATTTACATCAATTCCCACTTCGTAGCGTCCTGCATCCGTCTAATAAACACATAAGAAAAAGGTCTTATCCGAAGATAAGACCTTGGCTAAGACCTTCCATTAGCCGAACCATTTGTTTTTGGTCGCGAACAGTGCAGCTTGTGTGCGATCCTGCATCTCAAGCTTGGCTAATATATGCGTAATATGGGTTTTTACTGTTTTTTCTGAAATATGAAGATCTGCCGCAATTTCCTTATTGCTCTGACCGAGCGTAATATGCTGCAAGACTACTCGTTCCTTCGCTGTGAGAACGTCGATTCGCTTCTCCTCATCATTCTCCTTGACTACGTGGGACATCAGCTGATGAGTGGCTTCCGGATGCAGCGTCTTTCTGCCATCCATCGCAGCCTGTATAGACTCGATTAATACTTCCGGTCTAACATCCTTTAATTGATAGCCGATGGCGCCTGCCTTGATCGCTTGCAGCACGGACTCCCGGTCTGAGTAGCTCGACAGAATAATGACTTTCACCTTCGGATACTGCTCCGTTATTTTCCTTGTTGCCTCAATCCCGCTCATTCCCGGCATCATTAAATCCATGAGCACAATATCGGGATTCAGCGTTTGCACCTGCTGGAGGGCCTCTTCCCCGTTCTGGGCCTGACCGACAATTTCAATTGCGGTCTGGGTTTGCAAGAAGAACCGCAGTCCTCTGAGTACAACCAAATGATCATCTACGATCAGCACTTTTATGGTCTTCATGTTAGTTCTCCCTCGAGCGCGGCACCGTAACGGTAACGATGGTTCCTTTGCCTTCTGTACTGTTGATTTTCAAGCTGCCATTGACTTGAGCCGCTCTTTCATTCATGCTGCTAATGCCAAGCGTCACGAGCTTCGTCTCTGCTTGTTCGAGCTCGAACCCGCAGCCATGGTCAATGATACTCATTTGAATATGGTCTTCATTGGACTGAATCTTGATCGTAGCGCGATTCGTCCGGGCATGCTTGCTCACATTATTGATTGCTTCTTGTCCGATCCGCCACAAGGTTTTTTCTACCTTCTCGGTGAATTGCACATCATCCTTCATCTGCAAGGTGACATGAATGCCGATTTTTGAAGCGTATTCCTTCAAAGAAGCAAGCATTCCCTTCTCGGCACTGTACGGGCGAAGCTGCCAGATCAATGTGCGCATCTCGGACAATGTCTCTTGCGACAGCTTCTGAATATCGCTGATTCCGTCCACGACAAGCGGGTTTTCGTCCCTCAGCAGCTCTTTAATGCCCTGTGCAGTCAGCGATAGGGAAAACAGCTTCTGATTGACAGAATCGTGCAGATCAAGCGCGAGCCTGTTCCGCTCTTCTGATAACAGCAGATCCTGCCATTCGTCGTACAAGCGGATTCTTTCCATTGCCAATGAAATATGATCCGCCAACGTTGTTAAGATTTTAATCTCCAGTTCGCTGAATGTGGACAACTCTCTGCCGATAAGAAGCACCCCGAGCGGTTCGTTTCCGAGTAGCGGCTCTTGTTTTTGCAGAGGGATCGCGATCGAAAACCTATTTTGGCTAGGTTGTAGTGCGGCAAAGGAAAAGGGGGTATCCTTGCTCTGGCATACGGTCTGTTCAAGAAATGCTTGATGAATAATATCCGAAGATTCTTTCTCTGTATAGAACCTGGATTCATTCAAGACTCTTGCACTCTCGTTGTCATAAAGAGCGCGCAGCGTTAGCCGATTGCCATGATGAGCGGCGATCGCCACCGTAGGCCAGTCGAAATACGTGCCAATATTCAATACAACCGTGAGCAGCAGCTCTCTTAAGTTATTAATCGACCAAATATGCCGCGTTACTTCTTTGGTGCTGTTATAATAATCCACAATATAGCGCGCAATATTGTCAACGGCGAGCTTCTCCCTTTGCTCAAGCAGTCGAGTGCGCTCCACAGCTGTGCCGATCTGATAAGCCACCCCTTCAAGAAGGGCAAGCTCTTCGTCGCTGAAATGTTCTTTGCCAGGCGATCCCACATTGAGCAAGCCGAAGCGCTCCCCGCATATCGTCAGCGGTACCGTGGCGTGATGGGTGAGATTATTCGTATCGCCAAGCTGTGCGCCAGAATTATGAAGACGCTCGCATTCTATGATGTTGACCGCTTGATTAAGCGAGTCTCTCCAATAGAGCTGGAGACAAAAGCAGGCTTCGCCCCGCATAGACTCTTTGTTATTCCGGGCAAGCACGGGAGGCAGATTATGATCCGCTACATGATGATAGATTGGCTCATCATCCGCCAGAAAGATCCAGCCCGTCTTCAGCCCGGTCAGTTCCAGCAGCTTCTCCAGCGTGCTTTGAAGCATCGGCTTCATGTCATGGTTCTGGTTCAAGGTTTCTGCGATTGTTTTCAGAATAAGCAAGTCTTTATAACGCAACGTCCGTTCCTCGTACATCCATTTCACCACCATCTCTTGCAATCCATCTGAATAGCTAGATCATACCTTATTTCTCCAAGAGTATAAATATAATCATAATGAAAAGGCGCATGGACGGCAATCAACCATCCACGCACCTGCAAGGCATTACTTATTAATCCATCCTAACACTTGCAACGCACGAATCAGCACCGTCGCAGCTTGCGCTCGTGTAATGTCGCCTTTTGGGCTAAACAACTCCTCGCTGGTTCCGGTCATAATCTGAAGCCCCACCATCATTCCCACATCCTGCAACTTTGCGGGATCAATATTCTCTACGTCCTGATAATGGCCTAATGCTGCAGAGGCAACACCAGATCCAGTTATTCCTTCCAGCTTCAACGCTGCCGCAAGCATGCCGGCCATCTCCTCACGAGTAAGCGCCTGACCCGGCTGGAATTGCTGATTGCCGGCGAAGCCCAGAAGTCCCAGCTTCTTGGCATTGGCAACGGTACTGAAGTACCAGGTATCAGACTGTACGTCTTGATAAGGCAATGCGATACGATCCACAGTCGTATTTCGTCCCAACGCACGCACTAGCATAGCGGTAAATTCCGCTCGGGTTACGGCTTGATCGGGAGCGTAACGGCCGCCCCCATTGCCTTCGACAAGCCCCTTGGCAGCAGCCAACTCCACGTACGTTCGGCTCCAATGAGATTGTGTATCGGCAAAGCTGACCTGATGCTCGCCCGCCACATATGTCGTATTGGCATTGGAGCGTATCTCCGCGTAATGCTTGCCGTCAATCCTAATGATTCGGGCAGGTGCATAAGCAAAGGTCTTGGTCGATTCCTCATAGAGGAATGCACCCCATAAGACCGGCACGGTCGTAAACCGATTCGATATAGGAAGGAGTTTGGTTATCGCTTGGCTGCTTGAACCAGCTTTCCCGATCGTTTGCCCCGTTTTGATATTAACAATCTCTACCTGAAAATCTGCCATGGCATCCCAGGGCTTAGCTTGCGGATATTGGCTCGCTAGTTGTTTAAGAATGTTTTGGTCCCCTGACTTGTCAGTCAGCGTGATCTTAAAACCGATTTCGCTGGCATTCGTATGGCTTGCAGCCAGCAGCTCGCTCAGCTCTGGAAGCAGCGAAGCCAACTGGACCGGAACAAGAAGACTGCCGAAAGTGGTTTGGATCTCGATTAATAAACTCCGATTTTTACTCGAATAGTCCTCCAGCACACTAGCTGGAAGAGTGACATAGATGCTGCTCTTGTCACCTGGTTTTGATTCCAACACTACTGAGGCCTTCAATATATCTAATGAATCCGGATCTACCCAAATGCCATTATTGTCAATTAGCAGCTTGGAAGGAACTGCGACAGATCCGCTGCTAGCCGCACGCGTCACCGTGACCGTGTACGTCTTCTCCGAACCGCTTGGAGCCGTAACCGTCACTTCTATGCGGTTGCTGCCTACTTTTAACGGCAGCGCCGATGATGCTGTTCCGCTCGTCAGACTTTCCGGGCCGTAGGTACGCATGCCTGCTCCGTCATATAAGCTGACACTTAACGTTGCGCCGCTATCTGCACGTGTCGGCGTCACGGTCAGGCTGCTAATGCTATGACCTACGCTCGCCGTATAAACTGTTGTCGCTGGTGCGAATGGCGATGGACTCAGCGTCCCTTCGGACAATGCGAGTCCACTTAAGTCCGCATTGCTGCTCACTGCACGCGTTACCGTAACCGTGTACTTCTTCTCCACGCCGCTTGGCGCAGTGACCATCACTTCTATGCGGTTGCTGCCTACTTTTAACGGCAGCGCCGATGATGCTGTTCCGCTCGTCAGACTCTCCGGGCCGTAGGTACGCGTGCCTGCTCCATCATATACGCTGACGCTTAACGTTGCGCCGCTATCTGCACGTGTCGGCGTCACGGTCAGGCCGCTAATGCTATGAACTACGCTCGCCGTATAAGCTGTGGTAGCAGGAGTGAATGGCGATGGACTCAGCGTTCCTTCCGACAGCGCAAGTCCACTCAGGTCCGCATTGCTGCTTGCCGCGCGCGTCACCGTGGCCGTGTACGTCTTCTCGGTACCGCTTGGCGAAGTGACCGTCACTTCTATGCGGTTGCTGCCTACTTTTAACGGCAGCGCCGATGATGCTGTTCCGCTCGTCAGACTCTCCGGGCCGTAGGTACGCGTGCCTGCTC